>CAVSVC010000059.1:0-91435 GCA_963731045.1 uncultured delta proteobacterium
CCAGCGCCGCTTTTTCTGGTCTTCCGGGAAGAAAGAATCTGCCAGGTCCTGTAATGACCTGCTCAGTTCCGAAGCGGATGCCACCTCTGAAATGGGTTTCCCCTGATTGATCGCCGACATCGTCACAGGGGAATCGTTGGGCACCAGCCAATGGATCTTTTCACTGACAGCCTGCTCCGCTTCCTTCAGGGTGATGGCCGACTTTTTCTGATATCGGTTGATGATGATCTGGATGGCTTCTCTCGGCGGAAAACCCAGCTTCTGGAAGGTCCAAAGAAGCCTCTTGGCATTGGTGAGACAGGGAAGATCCAATACCGCGACGAGAAAGACGGTGTCCGACATTTCCAGGATCTTTAGAGAAACGTCATCAAGGCGCTGGCCCCCGTCAATCAGGATGAAATCGAACACATTCTGCATTAAACCCAGCACCCTCTCGACAATCTCCGGCGTAGCGCCATTGACATCGTCGAGTGTCGTAGGAGAAGGCAGAACATGCACCCCGGAATGATGCTTTGATAGAATGCTCATCAGGTAAGTGGCATCGACCCTGGAGATATTTCGCACCACTTCGCCCCAGTTGAAGCTGGATTCGAGATTCAAGAAAACGGGAATCCCCCCGAAAAATAAGTTCATATCAATCAGCGCCACGGAAGGAGACCCGCCGGATCGACAGAGGCTGGTGGCGACATTGACGGCGATGGTGGTCGTTCCCACCCCCCCCTTGCTGCCGATGATATTGACGATCTTCCCCCTTTTTTTCTCCTCCCCACACTCTTTCAGGTCCACCCGTCTTTCCCGATATTTCAAGAGACCGTTCCGCACCTCGTCCCTCTTGATCGGTTGGGAAAAAAACTCCTTGATCCCTGCCCTCATGGCCTGGAGCAGCATATCGGACTCGAGGTGCGGGGATGTCAGGAAGATCTCTTTGACCCTGCCTGAAGCCTGAAGGCTCTGGATGAGTTGGAAGTCCTTCTCGATATCGGTCCCTGTTTCGAGGATGAGAAGATCGCAGGGTCCGGAATCTTTATGAATCGCCTGAGACACAAACCCGTTGACCGAGGAAAGGGTTTCTTCCAGTTCCTTTCGGGTCGTTTCGTTCTTGAGTTCCAACCTCACGGAGACAACGCTTTCAGACATAGACCTTCCTTCCTCACTTCACAAGCACGGGGATCTTGGCAAGGATGCCGAAATTTTCTCCGCCGGTCCCGCCGGTGGGAATGTGGGGTTGACAGTCCGGCAGAAAATAGATGGACTTCTTGTCATAGGGGGCCGGAGTGTTGTCAACATTCTTCAGGCGAAAGTGCTGGACAAAGCTGTTCCATCGCACCTGGCCATCCGGGTTGTTGTTGGACCAGTCTCCCATTTGCCGCGGGGCGTCGTCATAGTGCGGATCCGCCCCTTCTCCGGTGATCCAGACGATGTTGACGACCACCGCCCCAACCGCCTTTTCGCAGGGACTGACGTTGTTTCCGGGACAGTCTATGACTAGAAGGGTCAGCTTCCATGGCTGGGTCTTTCCAGTTGCCCCGTCCCAGCACTGCCTGATCTGTTTGAAAGCGGAAGCGATGTCGCCCCCGTTGGTCGCAACGGGTTCTCCCAGAATGATCGGATCGGGGTTCCCATCGCCACACACCAGGGACCGGACCTCGCTGGCATTGGTTCCGCCCTGACAAGGACTGACCTGACTGAAACTCGTCCACCCCGCGGTCTCGTGACTCGCGACCTGATGTCCGCTGTTGATCATCCGGCCGATGCTGCAGGTGTACTCGCCGGTAAGATTCAGACTCTGCCTGCACAGGGCGATGGGTTCGTCCACGTCGAAGGGGACAAGGGTTCCTGCGAAACCGATATAGGCGATCGCATCGCTTGAAAGAATGAAATTTCCGTAGCCGAAGATCCTTGCCAGAAAGGAAGCGGCAGGCCTATCCTGCCTTCTCGTCTTCACTCGAACGGCATTGATGAAGTTGGGGTTTCGATCCAATTCGTCCGCAGTCACATCCCAGAGCGCTACGGGCTGGAGGGAATCATTGGGGGTGAAGGTGCGCGTGGCAAAGCTCCAGTGGCCCCTCTGGACATCTCCGCCGTTGCCTCCATTCCAATGGACATCGACCGCAACCCTTTCGCTTAGATTGGCAACAGCCGCACTGTAGGCCATCTGATTGGCCCCGTTGTTGACGGAAGTCCCGCTCTCGTTGTAGAGAAATCGGGCTCCGGCCAGCGCGCCGGCATCGGACGCGTTTTGAAGCTCGTTGCGGACCACAAAGAGATGACTGATATCGATCGCAAGGGCCGCCAACCCCAGCAGGAGGATCGCCGACACGGCCACGAGAGTCGCTACAGCTCCCCGTTGATTTACCCTCAACCCGAACTTCTCGATAGTTTTGCTCATCGTATTTAAATTGCCGAACGATCGGTATGTTTGATTGCCGATTGATCATTGCTCATGGCACATTTTGCAACGATCATTTCGCCGCTACTCCAACCTCATCACGGTCTCGGCGCCATGTTGATCCCTCTGCCGCGATTGGGACTGAGGCGGGGAAGGACCAGGAAGGTGTACGTATAGGCTACCCTTACTTTCAGTTCGCCTCCCGGGCTATTCCCGTTCCTCGCGACGGTGACCATCGCGTTGGGGGCACCGCCGAAGGTGACGAGATGATTTCGCAGATAGGTATTCACCACCGTGGCGATTTCAGCATCCGGGACCGCCGGAACGCGGTAAACGATCCCGGCCCTGGCCCCTTCCCTGCTTGCATTCGTGATCATGGCCTTGTCATAGAGGGCCAGACTGAATTCGATGATGCCAAACAGCAGGAGCACCAGCAGCGGCAAAATGACGGCAAACTCGACTGCCGATGCACCCTTGTTGCCTTTTAACAGCCTCGCCTTCATCCTTTCACCTTTGCTCAGAGCCTGTGATACACTCCCGGCCCCTGGTCCCGATTTCCCCTTGACGCCCATGTTAAGATGTACTGGGGTGGTTCAACAGGACTCTTCAAACCCTTTCCGGTATCTGTCCATACCTATCTGAGCCGCTTTTCCGTCCATGCCGACCACAGGCTCCAGATTCTTTTCTGCGTCGGGGTTTAACATCTGATGAAATAGAGCGACTTTAACCGAGGTGCCGTAATTCTCTTCAACGCGGCTGGGCCCGGCGCAAGCGGAGATGAGAATGAGGACGCACAGGATCGATAGAAGACAGGACACGCTGTTCATGGTTCTCTCCTTTTCATCATTTCGGAACGATGTAGCCCATATTTCCCTCCAGCCTCGATTGATTCCTGGGGCGGCGGGAATTGGATATGGAGTTTCGTTTTCCTTCGGTATAGCCCATCAGATAGAATTCGAAATCATCCGGCTCGATAAACTCGTCCGTAGGCAACATCTGCTTCTCCGGGTCGAGAGGTTTTACCAGATGGGGCGTGACGATAACGATCAACTCCGTTTCGTTCTTTCGGAAGGAGCTGCTTCTGAACAAAGCCCCCAGAACGGGAATATCGCCCAAAATGGGGAACTTTGAGACACTTTCACGAACCTCATCGCTCAGGAGACCTGCGATGGCAAAACTCTGTCCGTCTCCCAACTCAACGACTGTCGACACTCTCCTGGTTGTCACCGAAGGAATCCTGAATCCGCTGATCGTAATGGCATTCGAAAAATCGAGTTCGGAAACTTCGGGACCGATCTGCATACTGATCTTCTTATTACTCAGAACGGCAGGCGTAAAGTCCAGATCGTACTCCAAAAGGTTTGTACTCAATCGTAAAGATCGGCCGCCGGCCGCACCTATCTGCTGGGGAACAGGAATCGGAAACTCACCTCCTGCAAGAAAACTTGCCGACTTTCCGCTTAAAGTGATGAGGTTCGGCTCTGCCAGGATCTTCAACAAGCCCTGCTCTTTCAAAGCGTCGATAAAAACCGTCCAGGTTGTGCCGTGACTCAGGAATCGAAGGATGCCATTAATTGGATCGGTTACCTCGACTCCATTGGGGGGAATCCGCCTGCCGGCAGCGCTGTCAGGTTGTTCAAAAGGCTCAAGCCAAGGTTTCTGCCGCTACTGCTCACATAGTTGAAATTGAAACCGAGTCTCTTGACGAGGCTGCGGGACATCTCCGCGACCCTGACCTCCAGCATGACCTGATGGACGCCCGCAACCTCGAGGAGATTGACGGCCTTGGTCTCCTTGGGGAGATAGGCCTCCGTTAGGGCGAGGACCTGAGAGAGACTGGATGTACTCGAAACCGTGCCCGACAGAATGATCGTGTTTTCTGCGGCCGTCACCCTGACCTCCTTCTCCTCAGGGAACATCTTACGGATCGTGTCCTTCAACTGCTCCTCTTTCAACTTGGACACATCGGATGAAATCTCCACATCCGGAGATACCCGGACCTTCAGCAGGTTCACGACCTTCTTGGGAAAGAAGGGTTCCGCCACGGCCAATACCTGGGAAAGGTTTGGGGTATTCGAAACCGTTCCCGAAAGGGTCAGGCTGTCATGGGTTGCATCGATCTGCAGGTTCTTTTCCTCCGGGCATATTTTCTCGATCATGTCCCGCAGGCGGGAGACATCGGGAGATACCCGGATGTCGAGGATGGCGGACACCTGATCGTCCGTTCCCCACAGGATGAGATTGGTGACTCCGGGGGTTTTGCCGATGATGGAAATCTGCTGGGGGGTTAAAACGAGGGCGTCGGCAATTTCAGGAGCCCCCAGGGAGACACGCTTCACGGGCTGAGAGATGCTGACAACGACCGACTTTCCAACGGTCGAGGCTATCCTCTGAGGGTCTCCGTTCTCAAGCGTGACCCTGAGCGGACCTCCCCACACCGCACCGGTAAAAAAGGCCACGCAACAGGATAGGATGATAGCCGCGGCAAAAGCATGTTTCCTCACCACTGGGGAACGCATGGGATCATTCACTCCTTTCAAACTTGACTTCGCTGACTTTTCCTCCCTTGATCAATTCGACAACGAGCACCCGGGGCTTCGGTGCGACGGGTTCCGTCCTCTCGATCTTGGGCCTCTTTGAATTCGTCGATGGGGGAGAACTGGAGTAGACGCCCAGAAGCGCCGGGATGGTGACCCCCCTGGTGAGAACATTCTGTGTGTCTGAAAAGTTACGAAGCGCCAGTTGGAGCCTTCCTTCAGAAGCGGACAGGGCAAGCTTTTCCGCCTCTTCGGGAGTCACCTCAAGGGTAATCACATCCACATCCGAGGGCTTTTCTTCTTTGCCTTTCTTTTCCAGGTCCGAGCCGACCGTTAACACAAGAATATTTTCAAGGACCGTCTTTGTGAAGGGATCGGAGGTTTTCCCGGTGGGAATCGTGACGAGGACATCGACCCTGTTGCCCTGGTGGATGAATCCGGATACCCCGATCACTTTATCCACCTTGACGGCCACGGCCCTCTTTTTCGCGCCGATCACGGCAGCCACCCCCCCCGTCTTAACGCTGGTTGGAGCCAGCCTGGACTCGAGGATCGGCTCGCTGGCCTTGATCGGGGAGATCGCGATCCTCCCCACCAGCACATCCGAATCCGGAAAACACCCGGGCGGGAGACTGTCTTTCAGGAAAGATACCTGTTTAATCATTTCTTTCGTGATGGACGTGCCCCATCCGATATCAGCCACGGCCGCCGCCACAGGCTGAACGTCCAGCCTCACCTCCCTGATCACTTCCTTCTTTTCCTGCAAATAGTTGTAGATCAGGAAACTCGTGATCAGGGCAACGACAAAAGCCAGGCCGAGCGGTATCAAAGCTCGATACTTTCCCATTCCTTGCCTCCCTTATCAGACATGAAAAAACCTCTTCATGAAATACCCGCTTGCAGGAGATACATCCCCCGGTGGCGGGAGAATGTATCCCCTGCAAGGAAACGAATCGTGACATCTATCTCGGCAGTGCGTTCGTTACTTTCGTAAAGGTCGTATTCACCTGGTTCCCGAGGATCGTGACGGTCCCGATGATCACGACTGCAATCAATGCGACCATGATTGCGTATTCAACAGCACTCGCCCCTTTCTTATCTTTGAAGAAACTCAGTATCTTTCTCATTGCCTTTCACCTCCTTCCTCCATGGGAATAAAGAATTGAGAGCTTGCGGTCACCTCCTTCCCTGGTTCATGCTTTGAAGAAATCCAATCGTTTCGCATCCCCGGATTCCTCGCCCAGGCAGTGCCTATCAAAACAGTGCGCCGGGCTTACGGGGTCAACGGATTAGGAGCAGCCACGAGAAAAGCGGCCATCTGCGCCCGGGTCACAATACCCTGGGGACAATACTGGCCGACGCCGCAGCCGCCGGTAATCCCTCGGGCCGCAAAGTCCTCAATGAATCTGCAGAAAAGGTCTCCTGTCGTTATCGCGTCCACGTCGGAAAAAAATCCCGTACACGCGGCAGCAGGGGCGGCACCGAGGGCTGCTTCAATAAAGACCGCCATCTGGCCACGGGTGACCGGGTCATTTGGACAGAATCTCCCTCCTCCGCAACCGCTTGTGATCCCTGCTACGGCAAAATCCTCTATATACCGACAGACAAGATCGCCTACCGTCCCGGCGTTCACATCCGAAAACATCCCGGTGCATGAAGCGGCAGGACTCCTTCCCAGTGACGTTTCCATGAAAACCGCCATCTGGCCACGAGTCACGGGATCGTCCGGACAGAACCGGGCCTCGTTCTCGGTGGTGGAAGGGTTATCTTGCTGCGCAGCCGCCGGTGATCCCCGCATTCAGGATTGCCATGATGGAGGTATTTGCCCAATAGTCCGCAGGAACGTCGACAAAGGAGAAGGAGGTCGATGCGTCTAAAGTGAGGCCGAAGTGAATGTTCGAGGTATCGGCACTGATTGCTACCGCGACGAGGATCGCCCCCGCGGGAGGCCACTCGCCTTTGACAAACCTTATGTTGTTGTACCACTCATCGAAATAATACTGGCCATTCAGGGTCCCTACGTAGTAGTTTCCGGCGCGAAGGCCTCCTACGGTGTAGTTTCCTTCCCAGTCCGTCCAACCGCTCGCCACGGAGATCCCGCTCTCGTCATAGACCTGAACAGTGACCCCATGAATGCCTGTCCCGTCTGAATCACTCGTCACCCTGCCGGAGATCGAACCGCCCAGCGTGAGCCCAAAATGGATATTCGCCGTATTGGTGGATTCCGTCACCGAAACCGCAGTTGCCCCAACAGGAGGAAATTGGTCTTCAACATAGGGTACGTTGTTGTACCATTCATCGAAATAATTCAGAAAATTCAGAGTTGTGGCATAATAGTTCCCGGTGAGCAGGCCTCCCACACTGTAGTACCCATCCCAATCCGTCCAGCCACTCCGGACAAAATTCCAGTTCTCGTCGTAGACCCAAACCGTAACCCCCTGGATTCCCGTGTCATCCGAATCACTTGTCACTCTACCAGAGATCGATCCTCCCAGGGTGAGGCCGAAATGGATATTCTCCGTAACGAGGGTCTCGGTCACTGCCACAGTGACAGCCCCGACAGGGGGCCATTGATGATCGATAATCCTGACGTTGTCATAGTATTCATCGAAGTAGTTCTGGTAATTCAGAGTCCCCACGTAATAACTCCCCGTGGGAAGACCTGTCACCGTATAGTTGCCGTCCTGATCCGTGTAGCTATCCTGCAAGAAATTCCCGTTCTCGTCGTAGACTTCAACGGCCACACGGTCGATTCCTGTCCCGTCTGGATCGGTGATCACCCTCCCGGAGATCGATCCTCCCAGTATCAGGACAAAGTTGACATTTCCCGTGGACCCTTCCGTCACCGTAACGGCCGTAACCCCGACGGGAGGCCACTGGCTTTCGCTATATCTGATGTTGTCATGCCATTCGTCGATATAGCCTTTCCAGTTCAGTGTGCTCAGGTAATAATCCCCCGCGGTAAGGCCGCCTGCTGTGTAGTTCCCTGATGAATCGGTATCCGCATAAGTAACCCAGTCCCAATTTTGATCATAGAGCTCGACCCGGACAGCTTCCAAAGGCCCCCCGTCGGACGCTCTCGTCACCCGGCCCGTGATGCTCCCTCCCACAGCCTGTGCGGAGCAATCACCACAGGGAATCAGCAAGAAACAGGTTCCGAAGAGGATGATACCCAGACCTGCACATAATAAGACGTAACCTGCTCTTTTTCATGAAAGTTCCTCCCCTTGACCTTTTTATTCTTCGCATTTGGAAATCCCACGTCACATAAACTGACTTCTCATGTTCAAATTTTGTGCCACGCTTCTCCATCAAACTTTCATTTTTCACTCGACACAATTCGAGTGTCCTTGAATCAAGGAGATGAAATAAGGTGAAATTCGATTTTGCCCTGTTTATTTTTCAATCCCGGTTCACTGGACATTCTCAGATCACCTCCGGACAATCCTGCAAACGTTCAGTACAAACGGCTACAAAAACGGTTGAAGACATCACCCGTTCGACGGCGCGAAGCCCCGCCTTTTAAGGCGGGGATAGGAAGCGCCGCTCAGGGTCTACTCCGGGCAAGCCCCGGCATTTATGCCGGGGAGCCCATGAGTTGACTTTGAATTGGATGGGGCAACGAAGAGTTCGAAATCGATGCGTAGAGAGCTAACCCGAAGGGAAAGGATGTCGGATCAATGTATCCGGATCGTTCTCAATTGAAGGCTTTTTCATGCACAGTGCGGGAGAGGATTCTTTGAAGAGGAGGTTTGACGTGAGAATGAGTTGGTTCGAAGGATTGGAGGGCGGCTTGCCCGAGTTCATGACCGCAACTACCGGGCGTACGATGCCTTTTTCACACGGGAGAAACCGGATTCCTACCCATTCTGATCAGTTGAAGATCCACAGCCTTCGGAACCGTTTGAGGTTCCGGAGAGAGGTAATCTCTTCCGGCGTCAGCAGGGAGGGAGCCACTCTCTCTTTCAGTTTGAGAAATCCGCCCCGATCGACCCGCTCCAGGAGCGGAAAGACGACCCTCCTCAGCAGACCCGTCTCCCCAAAGGTAAAGCTGCTGTTGAAATCGATCAGGTAAGGCTCCCCTTTCTCTGAGACAAGGATGTTTCCCTTGTGCCTCAAATCCAGATGGACAACGCCTCTTGCATGAATCTCTTTCAGCATCCGTTCAAGTTCGGAGAAAAAGAGCGGGGAAAGCGTCTCCTGGCGCTCGATCGTTCTCCCCTCAACGAAGTCTCTGGCAAAGGCAAACCGATCGATTCGCTCGATCCTATTCGGAATCCCCCTGATTCCCTTCAATCGAAGGTAGATTCTCCATTCCTTCTGGATCAACCACAGTCCCAAGGTCCATCGGAAGATAAAAGGCTTCTTCTGAACGTCTTTGACAAGGAGGGTCCGGCCTTCGGTCTTAACCAGATGCAGGTCAGGCTTCCCCAACCTTTTTCCTTTAGAAAAGCAGGTGACTTCTTTGAAATCTTTCCGTTTCACTAAATACCCTATCCCTCTCCCCGGCCCGATGGGGTGTATCAGTTTGCTGAAAAAGTCTATTCCGCAGGCTGCTCAAAAATGCCCAGGTGCAAGGCGCCCGAAATCCTAGGAGTGAGGTGTACTTGCATGTACGCCGCAACGACAAAGGATAAGGGCAACGCCGCAGATGGGCGTTTTTAGCAGCCTGATAAAGCCCCAGTGCGGTCGTGTCAGAATCAGGACAATCCCCGCGAGGATCAGGAGGAAGGTCCCCTCTTCGCTGTTCTCAATGAAACACGCAAACCGCCATCGATCCCTTTCGTCCGAATAAGGGGTCAACCGGGGGATGTATTCAGGAACCCGGTCGTCATAATCATCAAAACGTTCTCCGAAAATCCTTCTCAGCCGGTCTCCTTCCACTTTCTTCTTATAGGGAATGTAATGAAAACAGAAGGCGAACATCAGGGCTGCAAGCAGGTAGATGTTATCTGCAAGGATGCAGAACCCCGCGCTGATCAGAACCGAACCGATGTACAATGGATTCTTCACGTAGGCATAGGGACCGGTCACCGTCAGGACTTCGTTCTTCCGGAGATGGCCCGCCGCCCAGATACGAACCCCTTCGCCGAGGGCGATCAGGAGGATGCCGACCCCTCTCCCGATAGGATTGGGATTCGCAAAAACCACCAGAAGAAAAGCCCCGATATAGAGAGGGATCCTACGAATCTTTCTCCAATTCATCAGAAGCTCCCTTTCCGTTTGCCAAGGGACAGAAGCATCATTCTCCCTCTCTCTTCTTTTCTCTCTCCCCGTCCCCTTCCTGTTTCACGACGGACCCGGAGGTTCTTTTCTTCCTGTGAATAAAATAGAGGTTCCTGAAATAGATGAAATTACCCGGCAGATAGGCCAGGATGAAAACCGGATCCATCCGATGGAAGGCATAGGCGAGCAGAACCAATCCCCCCCCCAGACTGAAATACCAGAACGAAACCGGGATAACGCTCTCCTTCTTCTTCTCGGAAGCGATCCACTGAAGCAGGAAGCGCATGGTAAACATCGTCTGTCCGATCAGGCCCAGAATGACCCAGAAATCGAGCTTAAACGCCGGATAGCGTTGAGCAAACTCTGAAAGCATCTGTTTAATCCAATCCATCTCCTGTTCCCTCTTCAAGCTGATACCGGATCCGGCGATTCTTCATCCATCTCACGGCGAGAAGGTCGACGAAGGATCGCACCATGCGGTTCCGGATGTTGTACTTCGACTTTCCGAACTTCCTCTGGTGGTGAAAGACAGGCACTTCGATGATCCGAAAGCCTTCCATTTTCGCCAGGGTCGATAGGAAACGGTGCATCCCGTTGAACACCGGAATGTTCTGAACGCATTCCCTCTTAAAGGCGCGCAGGGTGCAGGCGCTGTCCTGAATGGTTTCGCCGCTCAACCGGTTCCGGACCCGATTCGCAATCTTCGATGAGATTCTTTTCAGCCACGGGTCTTCCCTCTTCTGCCGCCATCCGGTCGCCATGTCATACTCGTTCAGACAGCCGAGCAGCTTCGGGATGTCCGCAGGATCATTCTGAAGATCCGAATCCAGCGTCACGATGACCCTTCCCTGAGCGGCCCTCATCCCTGCCACGAGGGCTGTACTCAGTCCCCGGTTCTCTTTCAGACGAAGGACTCTAACGGAAGGATCATGGACTCTCATCTTCCTCAGGATCCCCGGGCTTTCATCCGTGCTTCCATCATCCACAAAGATGACTTCGTAGGGCTGTCTGAGCCCGTTTAATACCTCCATGAGCCGGGGGACGAGAACGGGAAGATTCTCTTCCTCATTGTACACGGGGATCACCGCGGAAATCTCAACCTTTGAGCGGTCCATACTCCCTTCTTTCTCTCAAATCAGGAGACGGCAAAACGATGCCTCTTCTCTGTGACCGGAACGTCCCCCTTCCTTCCAACCGGCCCCGGTCCCGGCCGGGGGCGGGGCTGGACGGACGACCCTACATTTCCTGGATAACAACGCCCCGGGGAGAGACATAGACCAATCCCCTCCTCCTGCTTTCCTCCATAAGCCGCCGGAGGAAGGCCCTCCGGTTCCGGAGGATCGGATGAAGCCGGAGATATTCCCTGAAAAAACGGAGGCGGTCCGTCCGGCTCATCACTTTCGGCGTGGAGGTATTCAGCTGGACCAGATTCCGAAGCAGATCTCGCTCGTCGGGACGGTGGTTCAGCAAAACATCTTCCAGGTCCAGAAGATAGAATTCCCAGGTGTCTCCCTTTTCACGAACCAGGATGTTGCACGTCTTCATGTCCCTGTGATAGAGATCCATCCGGTGAAAAGAGGAGAGCCACCCGGCAAAGGTTCTGCTAAAAGACCGTTTCTGATTCAGCGTCTCAAACCCCTGAGAGAGGTATCGATCCATCTCCAGACCCGCTTCGACAGCCTCCATGATGAAGAAACTCGCCTTCTTTCCCAGGCGCCCCTTCTCTTCCACCAGCGCCAGGGGCTTGATCGACGGAACTCCCCGGGCTCTTAACCCGTTGCCGGCGATCCAGGCTCTGAGCCCCCTGGAAAGACGGAGGGATTCTTTCATGCGATCGCACCATCCCGGGTAACGAAACTGCTTGATCCAGAGGTCTCCCCGGCCGTCCCGGAGCAAACCGACGGTGACCCGGGGAGCATTCTTCACCAGCAACATGGGCTCGGCACTCAGCATCCGCCGGTACTCCTGCACGACACCTTTGGCCCGATCCAGAGGGAAATCCCTTCGATGGCGGTATAGAATCCTCCCATCCCTCCGGATGGAGAATTCGGAGCTTTCCTTCAGACACCGTTTTGACCTGCTCCGCCATTGCCTTTTCTGCAGGCGGCTCATGTATTCCTGAATGGTTCCACGGAGCTTTTCCTTCTCCCGATCGGAAATCGAATCGCCGGCCCAGTACTCTTTCGCAAACGCCTCCTCTTCTTTTTCACCCCAGGCGGATCTTAAGGAATGGAACAGATGGGAGAGGTTCCACAGCCTCTGATTCCAAGAAAGATTTCTGACGATCCTTGAATCGTGTAAATCGGTGAGAAGAAGCGAATCCCCATCCCACAGAAAATTTCCCGCATGGAGGTCCAGATGATTCAACCCTGCGTCCTGGATCGCCCGGACGGTTCTGGCCAGGTGAGTAATCGTCACCCGCTCTTTCAGCCTGAGCGAATCCTCGATCAGCGAACCCCCTGATCCGACGGCTTCAGAAAGGTAGTAGCTCTCCGCCACCCATCCACGCCTGACCCTTTCCATCCAGCCGAGGGGGGCCGGGATCTTGAGATTCCTTCTCTGCAATTGAATGGCAACAAGCCATTCCATGTGGCCCCTGGAAGGAAGGAAGAGATATTTCACCTTCTCCAAAAGACCTTTTGTCCGGTCCCGCTTCAGAAAGATTCTCTGGCCCCCATCCGGGGAAAAGATCCCCGCCCGTCTCCAGGGTGACTCCTTGATGATCTCTCCCTTCCTCTCCGCCAAGAAAGAAAAGGGATCCTCGAAAAAGGCAGCGGGAAGGCGGCGGCAAAGGTCCTCCCGGAGACACCCTTTCAGCCCTTTCGCTGACACTTCCCGGTAGCCGTCGAATCGGCGCTTCATCGCCCCTTCTTCCATTTCCCAAGCCTGATCATCTCCTGATAGAAGTCTTCAACGGCCTCCACCTGACGGTCCAGACAAAAATCCTGATGGGCCTTCCGGTACGCCGCCCTTCCCATCGTCATCCTCAACGCGGGGTCACCCAGGAGCCGCAGGGTGGCCGCGGCCAGGCTTTCCGGGTTGTCTTTGACCACAAAACCGGAAACACCGTCCTCGACCAGCTCCGGCAACATTCCCCGCTCGGCCGCAATGACCGGCTTTCCCATGGCCATGGCCTCTCTCAATGCCCTGGCCGTCCCGTCCGATCCGGCCATCAAAAAGACGAAAATGTCCATGCAGGCCAGGGTATCGAGATAGTCATCGGTCCGGTACCCTGCAAGGACAACCCACGGCTCCACTCCGAGCCGTTTGATCGGCTTGATCACGCTCTCTTCCATCTGGCTGGAGCGGCCCACCAGGAGGACCTTCAGGTTTGGGAATGCCTGGCCAAGGGCTCTCACGGCCTCCAGGAAGTACTCGGTTCTCCGGTATTTTTGAAATCGCGCCACCATTCCGACCACCATGTCCGAAGGGCTCAATCCGAAGACCGATCTCATATCCTTGTAGGACCGCTGGGGGTCATACCGTTCCAGGTCCAAGGCCGGCGTGATTCTGGCCACCCTTTCAAGGGGAATCCCGAAATGTGTGGAATCCGCAAGCCTTGCCCTTTCCGAAAAGGTGATCATGCCGTCGGTAAAATGGGAGAGGATGAAGCGGTTTCCGAGGCTCGGCCTCAGAGGATCCCGCTTGTGGTCCGTCCGGATGATGATCACCGGATGGTCCGCCCTGCGGGCGGCAATCCCACCCAGGATATGACCGTGGGTATAGTGGGCATTCACAACGTCAAACCTCTCCCGGTTCAGATAGTCCGTGAGATGCCGGATATCCTCGAGATGCGTCGGTACGAAGGAAGGGTGATAGATCCGGATGGCATGATTCAGATGAAACTGATCAGTGGCCCGGATGCCCGCTTTCAAGACCCTCTTTTCGATGCTGTCTTCCACCGGCAACGGGGGTTTCCGGTAGGCAAACATCACTTCATGTCCCCTCTGTTCCAAACCCTTGCAGAGGTTCACCGTTGGATCCGCAGGTCCCGTCCATTTCCAGTTGCTGAACAGATGAAGGATTTTCATCGTAGGATATGCCGGTTCTTAAAAGAAAAAATTCTCGTCTTCGATTCCCTGGATCGACTCGACGTCTTCCCGGGATTGAATGAATTCTTCCAACCACCAGTTCGTGTCATGATAAAAACACCCGATCACCTTGCATTCGAGCTGAGCATCGAAACCGGATATGGATTCCGAGGTCGCCTCGAGGCACATCTTGAACTTCCCCTCTGTTGCATAGCCTTCCTTTTCCCCGACCTTCGCCACGGCGACGCCGCGGAATGCAGGACAGTGGAAGATACCGGAAGGAGTCACCACCATTCTGAAAAAGGGCATGTGGCAGGTTCGCGGCTGCGTCTTGATTCTCCCGGTCTCTCTCTCCAGCATGGCCCGGAGGTTCACGCTCTCAAGGATTTTGATCCGGTCCCCGGCAACGTCTTTCGCCTTCTCCAAATGGATCTTGATGCTCTCAATGATCTCTCTCTCCTTCGTTTCATCTACCTTTTCAAGGAGCGATTCCCTCTTCGTCTCCTCCAGCCGGACAAGGCAAGGTTTTAGCGACAGGTAGTCGAAAGAGTATCTCCTGGCCAATTCCGCCGCTTCAGCGATCTCTTCAAGGTTCGACCTCAGCACACTTCCATTGATTTCTATTCCTTCCCAGATGAGGACAAAAGAGTACCCCATCGAGACTCTGGGATTCTTCTCTTTCACCCGCCTGGCCCCTTCCAGGATCCGGGTCAGCCCCTGCCGGGTTCTGGGCTGGTGCAGATCCCGGAACGTCTCCTCCCGGGCGGCGTCGATCGAAATCCGGACCCAGTCCTTCTCCTTCAGCTCCTGGGCAATCTCCTCGATCCTGTCCATTCGGGTGCCGTTCGTCACGATCCCGACCTGAAGTCCTTTCCCTTTCAGATAGCGGACCACCTTCTCGAAATCCCTGTAAAGCGTCGGCTCGCCTCCTCCGATGAGGATGACGGACAGAAGGCCATGGGAATGCAGAACGTCAATCGTCTTCCTGAGATCTTCCAGCCCCAGCGCTTTTCCGCTATTGATCAATTCGGAGTCAACACAGTACCGGCAGGCAAAATTGCAGGCTGCCGTCAGATCCAAGTTGATGGAGATGGGACTGAAGCAAGGGAAATGATGATTTCCACTCCTTCCCCGGGATTTCCTTGCCCATACAATATACTCTTTCAGTCTTTCCACGACGGAAACCTGTCTCAGCTTCGAGCCGAAATCGTGTTCCCGGTTTTTCAATTTTTCCATACTCTTCCTTCCACCTGCCTGCAATACCCGTCATAGACCGCTCTGAGACCGGACACATTGTTCAGGATATGGGAATCCCCGACCAGGGGGGGACTCTTCTTTTCCACCGCCTCTATGACATTCCTCACGGACAGCTCAAGGGGATCTGAAATTCTGATCTTCCTGTTCTCATAACAAAAAAAGATGCCGTAATCGGACAACTCGATCTCGCGGCAAACGATTTTGCCGTTAAATCCATATGAGAAGTCGCGCGGCTGGATTTCCTGGGTTGCCAGCTCGATATGAATATCACAGCCCGTGGTCCGCCCGACGTACCTGAACCTCAGACTCAGTTCCCTCTCTTTGACGGATTCAAAACTCACTTCCCGGACCGTACCGGGACCGAAAACACTGTAAAGCAGGCTCAGTGCGTGAGGAACCGATTCCGGAACCATCTCTCTGCCCGTGCAGGAGGGTGCCAGTCTCATGAAGAATCGGTGGGACTCTTCCGCCTGAATCCTCCCGCACAATTGCTCGTAATACGGTACTGAAAAGGGCCACTGGGAGTTCATTGCCACCGTCAATCCTTTGTCTTTCGCTTTTGTGAGCATGCGTTCCACTCCGGTCGCCGCATCCTCTGTTTCCCAGGAAACGAATGGTTTTTCACAAAAGACATGAAGGGACGAATCCACACACTTTGCCAGATAGTCGTAATGGGTCGAAGAGGGGGAAGCGATGACGACCAGGTCAGGGCTTTCACGGTCGACCATCTGCCTGAAATCCGTGTAGGAATGCGCTTCAATCCCACACTCTCTGAGGGTCGCCGCCGTCCGCCGGCTCGACTCCTGCGTCGTCCCCAGCACGCCTGTAACCCTGGCCCCATTTTCATGAAAGTACTTGGCGATGTATCCGCCGATGCCGTTTCTCCTCTTACCGGCCCCAATAATCGACAAGTTCATACGGACTTCGGGCCTCCGTCCTTCTGAGTCGGGCTCAAAATTTATCTATTCTAACATAGTCATCGCTTCAATCAATACCTCTGAACTAATTATTTGTCTAACGTCTCGTAAACGTAGGGGAAGTTTGCCGCACGTCCTGAGGAGAACTCCTTTTCCCCCGGCTGAAATTGCCTGAGTCCTTCATGGGGTGACCTTACGGGGAATCATCGCCTTCCAACGACGGCCTTTCACAACACATTGCCAATGCGGGTCCGAAAAATCACCGCGGGTGATCAATACGCCGCCTGTCTGAGTGGCCCAGGCCAGGGCGCTTGCTTCATCGTAAAAAACCCGATAGGGTTTGTCTAAATAGTAGATGATTCTCGCGTCATCAACCTTAAAGAAACCGCATCCCTTCCCCAGAGCATTTACCTCGGCCACCTGGGTCTTGATATTTGCCACCTGCGCGGTCAAGGGGATGACTCCTAAAACGTAAATGAGCCAGATTCCAAAGATAGATCCAACCATCCCCCAGACATATTTTTTCAGGGTGCTTGCAAGCAAGACGACACCGATCCCCCCAAGAAGCGCAGACACATACCACAGGCCGTCAAGGAATACGACCGCGATCCCGGAGAGAGCGAGCGTGGCAAGCCCCAGGAACACCCAGCTCCCCTTCACTGCCCATTCGATCCCCCGCCCCAGCATCCCGTGTCCGAATTCTTTGACCATGTTCGCCACGAGGATAGCGACAAAAGGCAGAATGGGGAGCAGGTAATAAGGCCGCCTTGATCCCGAGACGGTAAAGAAGATGAAAATGGCGCCGAATAGAATCACGGCTTCCGGGAGTTGCGAGAGGCGACGAGGCGTCTTCTGCAAGGAGTGTATCAGTGCAGCCGGTAAAAGTAATGACCAGGGTGCGGCGATGTAAAACAGCTTGAGACAGTAGGTATAGACCGGATCCTTATGATCGTACATCCCGAAGAATCTCAGGACATTCTCGCGCCAAACCGAACGCAGTGGTTCCCAAGTGGCGAAATGAATACTGGCTGCCGCCGGTACGGCAAGGAAGAGGAGGGTGGAAAGCAGGCCGGCCGTCAGCGCTATCCCCAATGGAGGAACCCATGACCATTCTCTTTTGACTAAGGACAGGGTTACGATGCAGAAAATAGGCACGCCATAGACCCCAAGCCCCTTCATATTGGCGCCTATAGCCATGAGAACCCCTAATCCATAAACCCATGTGTGCCTGCAATCGAACCTGTGTTTAAGAAAATACCACAGACAAAGGAGCACCATGGTCGCGTTGGTCATTTCCACTTGAGCATTTCGCCCCCAAAACACAAAAAAATAGGTGGTTGCAAGGCTTCCAATCGCCGCGACAGCGGTCTGTTCGTCAAACCAGATCTTGGCCAGTTTATAGGTCAGAAGGAGCAGGACGACAGCCCAGATCACGGATGGAAATCTGACTGTGAACTCGTTAACGCCGCCGCTGATGTAGGATAAGGGCAGGACTTGCCAGTAGGATAAGAGAGGTTTGTCCCAATAGTCACTGATGCCGAGAGCCGTATTGAGAAGATCACCGGACCGTAACATGCCTCGAGCGATAACGGCCCAGCGCCCTTCGGAACCCCAGAGGACAGGAAGACCTAAGTTGGCACATAATAGGAACACGGCCAAACTTAAGAAGAGATAGAAGAAGAATTTCGTGCTCACGATTCCCTTACAAGCCAACGCGACCGGTGTCCACTCTGGTCGAAAATAGCCGTGATTGGGTGATGCAAGCCTTCAAGTCTCTCGAGGGCCGCCATTCGAAGCCTTGGGAGAAGTCTGTCCCGGTCCATATCCGCAACCGGCGGGTTAACGGAGGCCCCAGGTTCCTATTCACCTTCAAATTTCCCTGATCCGGGAGAATTCACGCCTCATTGTGGGATGGTCGTTACAACTTCCTCAGGGCCATTAGAATAAATACAAACGCTCTTATTCTTTTTGACCTTCTGTTCTAACAGAAGGCGAAACCCCTTCGACAGGAGCCCGGGATGGAGTGGGTTGTTGTTGAGAGGCGAATCCATCACTAAGATCGTTCCCGGCCGATCATCGAACCGATTCAAACTCCAGTTCTTCCGGATTCAGACAGAGGGATCACCCTCCCAAGGTAGAAGAAAGAGGCGCCCAGGGTCGTTTCGGAGGGGTTGACCAGGTAGACGGTTCCCTTGACCTGCCGGCTTGACACTTTCTCGAAAACCGGCCGAAGGCTCTCTCTCTTTTCCATCGGGATCACGAATAAAAGGTGGACTCCGACGTACGCCAGGAAGATGACGAGCAGACCATAAACTTCCCCCCGTTTCACTTTGGGGTATCTTTCTCGAAGTTGCTCCCATCCGAGTGCCGCCAGAAGCGCCAGCGGAGGGAAGACCGGTGCAAGGTAGAGAGCCCTCTTCGCGGAGGAGATCGAGAGTCCGATGAAAACGACGAGGAACCATGCAAGGCAAAACGTGACGAGCGGGCCGTGTGGAAGTTTTTTCCCAGTAAGGGCCGGGGCCCTCCAGAACCAGAGCAACAGGAGCGGCAGGAAGGTCCATGGCAAAGCGACCTGAAAGACGAAGGGGAGATAGAAGTAGAAGCGCTTTGAATGGTCAGCGGTGGGAGAGAGAAAGCGCCAGAAACTCTGTCGAATCACCTCCGTAAGAATCCCAAATCCGTCAAAATACCAGACGCTGCCCGCCCAGAGAAAGATCGGCAGCAGAAAGAGGAGAACCCCCGGAGTCAGGAAGAGTCTGCGGAGGGTCGCAAAATCTTTTCTGCTGATCAGGATCACCGCAGCAGTGGCAACAGGGATGGCGATTCCGATCATTCCCTTGGAAAGAAAAGCGCCGGCCGTCGCCAGGTAGAAGACCGCGAAAGAAAAGAAGTTCTTTTTTGGCCCCCGCAAACCGGCGGTAACGCCGTAGAGACTGAGCGTGATAAAGAAGAGAAGAAGGGGATCTACCAGGCAATGTCTGTGGAGACTAAAAAAGCCGGACATGGTCGCCAGGATGAATCCTGCAAACAACCCGATTCGCTCTTGGGCCAGCGTTTTTCCTATTAAGAACGTCAGGAGGACCGTTCCCGTCCCAATGATGGCGATGGGCAAGAACGCAAGAAACCCTACCGGTTTTTGACTCATTGAAAGAGAGAAGGCAATAGGCCAATATCCCAGCGGAGGATACTCCAGAAAGTTCTCACCATTGAGTCGGGGAATCAGATAGGTCGAATTAACGGCCATCTCTCGTGCAATCCCCGCTACCCTTGGCGAGTCGGTTCCGGAAGGGTCAAGGTTCCACGTGGAGAGGACCTGCAAGGCCAGGTTAAAAATAAGAAGGGCGATCCACGCCCGGGAGGACTTTTTATCACCACATTCGAATGAGGACTGCGGCCATGTCTTAAGATTCACCACAACCAACCACCACCTGCCTGGATTCGCTTCAACCTTTTTCCATCTCCCTATTCATGCCGATGAAGATCGGTCCGGCGGGAAGTCTCATCGGTTAGAAACCAGAACCATTTCTCTATCCCCAACATTTCTCCGGGCGATCAGATGGAAAGGGACACCGGCATACTTTCTGCTCAGCATTTCAAAATCCCTGTACTTAAAGAGACAGAAGACCCTCTCCTTTGAGCCAAAAAGATCAAGGACTCGCGGTTCCTCCTCAATTTCCAAGATGGGAACGATCCCGGTGTACAGATTGTAAGGAGCGGTCCCGGCTGACCCGAAATCCCCGTACAGGGCCAGCCTGTCGCCCGGATGCATCACCTGCTTGATCTCTTCTGAAAGAATACGGGCAGACTTATAGGGATTGACGAGCGGGAAGATGAACCGGGTCCCGTAAAAGAAGCCAATCCCCACCGTCGCCACGATCAGCGCAAAGACGAGCGATCTGTATTTCAGACGGTGACTCAGAAAAAGGAGCAGGCCTGACCCCACAAGAAGAAAGATCAAGGGAAGAATACTCTGCCACGAAATAAAGGAAAGATATTTCGCTCCCACACCTGCACCCTTGACAATCATTTTCAGCATTCCGGGAGAAGAGGCATGGACGGAAACCGTGGCGATGCCTGGAATCGCATATAGGAACAACCCCATCACAAGAAGGAGAATGATCATAAGATAAATCGGAAGGGTGATCCAGACCTCCCGTACAGACTGACGACTCTCCCCTGAAAAATAGGCGTCCCAGAGCCTCCCAACGAGGAGCGAGGCGGCAGGGTATAACGGGAGAAGATATAACTCCCTCTTCCCTTTCGAAAGCGTGAAAAAGAGAAAAATCGAAACGAACCAGACGAGAAGAAAGAAGAACCCCTTCGAACTCTCGTCCTTCCTATTTGAGAGACCATAGAGAATCGCCCCTGGAAGAAAGAGGAACCAGGGCAGGAAGTCCGCCGGAAAGTTGACGAAATAGTAATAGAGGGGCCGAACGTGGCTCGACCCTTTCGCGAAGCGTTCGAGGGTGTGGTGGAGACAGCGTCTCGTTGATGAAACTCTGCCCCCCTTTCAAGACAGCGGGAAGATACCAGGACAGGATCATCCCGAGACACAGGATCATTCCTGTCAGGAGCCTCATCCTTTTCATTGCGACCCAATCCCTCTGGAAGAGGAGATAGAGCAAGCTGACCAGCAGCGGAAGGATGAAACCAACGGGCCCCTTCGACAGCGTGGCCAGTGCCATCCCGGCATAGAATCCATAGATCGATAGACTCCTCTTGTCGTTCTCCCGGCCCGTTTCCATTTTGTCATGTCGGTACCAGTGCAGGAAGACCAGGAGCGAGGCGGTCGTGAAGAAAGTCAGGGTGGCGTCAATATTGGCCCGGGTGGAGAGATAGGCGAATTCAAAACTGGTTGCGAGAACCAGCGCCGAGAGGAATCCGGTCCGCGTGCTGAACAGCTTTCGCCCGAGAGAGAACGTGACCAGGACCGTGAGCGTACTCATGAGGGCGGAGGGAAACCGCGCCGAAAAGGAGGTGAACCCTTGCCACAGAAACGAGGAAAGGGCGATGAGCCAGAAAAAGAGAGGAGGCTTATCCACGTAGGTTTCCCCATTCACATGCATGAGCACCCAATCCCCGCCCGCCACCATCTCCTTGGCCACCTGGGCATACCGGGGCTCATCCGGATTCCAGAGGTCCCATCTTCCCGCTCCAACCATAAAAAGGAGTAAACAGAAAACGCTGAGAACGACGATCTGCACCCAGGGTGCATGGATAGAACCTTTCGGTTTTCCGATCGATCTCCCTGAGAGATCCTCGGGATCCAAGAATGGCCATCAGGAGACTCCTCCTGATATCCCACGTCTGCGATCTTCTCCGAAGCCTCTGGAGAGCGATCTGACCGCTTCATCCCTGCGAAAAGGCCCGCTAACCTGCCATTTCCTTCAGAATAAAAGGCAACAGCAGAAGAAAACAGTGAAACTCGGCAACGATAGACGGCAGGAAGTATTTATTAAAGAGCCCCATCTTCTTGGTGCGGGAAACCCTCGGAACCCATCGTGAAACCGCCTGGAGATAGCTCTCGATAGGGCTCCCCGTATTTGCTCAGGAGATGGGCTTCCTCGTAGCGGACGACAAGAGAATAGATGAGAAACACAGTAGAAAAGTGTGAGAGGAACGAGCCACAAGAGTTCTGAAACAACCGTCGCGCCGACGAGGATGAGCGTGTTCCCGATGTAAATGGGGTTTCTGACGAAGAGGTACGGACCTGTCATCGTCAGTGTCTTATGGGATTTCAGCCGGTAGTGCAGGTGCTGTTGCGCCCAGATGCGGAGAGCCACCCCGGCTATAAAGAGAAAGATTCCAAAGGACCAGACAAAGTCTCCTTCCGTTTCGAGATGATGACAAAAAACCGCAAGAATCATGGGCGGGCTGACTAAATAACCCCTGAATCGATAAACCCATCTTGGAACGGACATCACCGACCCTCCTTGCCGAAATGGAAATCTATCTCCCTCTATTTCGGTTTTGATTTCTTCTCATCTTAAGACCTTCTTATCTTAAGACGAGAAGGTTAAAATAGGATGAACCCTGGATGAAGAGTGCTTAATCTTCGGCTGAGAATGATTTGTTCAACGGTCTGTCAGGCGTTGGGGGCCGGCAAAGAGACGGTGAAGGTGGAACCTCGATTCAATTCACTTCCCACCTCAATGGTCCCGTGATGGGCTCGTGCAATCCAATCCGCAATGCTCAGCCCTAATCCCGCGCCTCCGGTTTCCCTGGATCTCGACTTATCCACCCGGTAAAAGCGTTTGAAGATTTTTTCCTGCTCTGCCCGGGGGATACCGATCCCGGTGTCCCGGATTCTTACCTGGATGACGTTCGGGCTCCTCTCGAACGAAACCTCGACCTTTCCCTCGTCCGTATACTTAATGGCATTATCAATCAGGTTGGTGAAAAGCTGCTGCAGCCGGACCCGGTCACCCATGAGGGTCACTTCCGGCCAGGGTTCGATCACCAGCCGGATCTGTTTCTGTTCTGCAAGAATCTGAAAGAGATCACAGATCTCCCTGATCAGAAGATCCAATCTGAGAGGGGCCATTTGCAGGCCCATTTGCGCGGAATCAAATCGTGACAGAAGGATCAAATCGTTGACCATCCGATTCAGATGATCGAACTGTTCGATGAAATGGGAAAGCCCTTCCTGGTAATCTTCAGGGGTTCTCACTTTGGACAGAAGAACCTCGGCCTCTCCCCTCAGGGCGCAGAGAGGGGTCTTCAATTCATGAGAGACATCGGCCGTAAACTCAGACATCCGCATGAAGGAGTCCTCCAATCTGGCGATCATCTCATTCATGGTCTGGATGAGATCGTCCATCTCGTCGCCCGTTCCCCTCGGGGTCAACCTTTCACTTAAGTTCATTGAGGTGATGCTCCGCGCTTTCGATACGATATACCCGATGGGAGAAAGGGACCTTCCGGCCAACATCCACCCTCCCAACGCACCCAGGATGAGCATCACGGGAAAGGCAGCCAAGATATCATACTTAAAATTGCTCAGGTTCTTCCTCACAAAACGGAGAGGCGTCCCCATTTGGATGATGTAGGTCCGTTGCCCTTGTCCATGGACCGGGGTGGTGACGATACGAAGGGTCGTCCTTCTTCCGGGAAGGTGAATTTCTTCCCGGGTCTCCTTTCCGCTCTTGGCATTGGAAAGCGCCCCCGCTATCACTCCATATCCAATATCTTGAAAGCTTTTGGAGTTATAGAGGAGACTCCCTCTTCCATCGAAAATCCTAAAATAAATCGGATAGAAGGTTCTGGAGCCAATTCCGCTTTCGAAATGGCTCATGGCTTCTATGCTCCCGGGATCGGGCGATAGGGCTTCTGACAATTCCTTGACCTCATCGAGGAGAAAACGATCCACCTCCTTAATGAGCTGGTGCTTCAGCCGGAAATAAAGAAACCCACAGAGCACCAGGGCGGAGATCAGGAAGGTGAAAACATACAGAAGGGTTAACTTGACATCGGTCCTTCGGCAAAACTTAGCCACGGTCTTCCAGGACATATCCAACCCCTTTTACCGTATGGAGCAGTTTGGGCTCGAACTCCCTGTCGATCTTATTCCTTAAATGGGAAACATGCACGTCGATGATGTTCGTTTCCGTATCAAAATGATAGTTCCAGATCTTCTCGGAAATCATTGTTCGGGTAACGATCTCCCGCGGGTGCCTCATCAGATACTCAAGGAGTGCGTACTCTTTCGGCGTAAGCTCAATCCTCACCCGGTCCCGGAAGACCTGATGACCGTCCAATTCCAAGATGAGGTTGGCCAGCTGCAACCGTGAAGAAGGGGCAGGCACTTTCCCCCTTCTGAGGATCGCCTGAATCCTGGCCAGAAATTCGTTAAAGGAGAACGGTTTGGTTAAATAATCGTCTGCCCCCAGATTGAGGCCCCGGACAATGTCCTCTTCCGAATCCTTTGCGGTCAAGAAGATCACGGGAGTCTCAAGGTGCCTCTCCCTCACCTTTTTCAGAATCTCCAGACCGTCCATCTTCGGAAGCAGGATGTCGAGAATCACCAAATCGTATTGCTTATAGAGAGCTGAGTTGAGCCCGGTCTCTCCATCCGGGGCCACATCGACGGAATACCCGTTCTCCAATAGCCCCCTCTTCACAAATCGAACGATGCCTTTGTCATCTTCCACCAATAGAATCTTCATGGGTCCAGCTTTCTAAGTAGTCTATTCCATGATCATTTTAACAAATACCTCCCTGAATTGGAATCTTACTTGAAAAAAAGTCGCTGATTGATTAGGATTCAGAAAATGAAGAAAAGAAGCCTCTTGCTGATCTTCCTTTCAGGAATTCTTCTGATCCTCTCCTTCCCGAAATACGATCTCGAGTTCCTGGCGTGGGTCGCCCTCGTCCCTCTGTTCTATGCCGTTGAAGGCAAGGGGCTGTACCACAGTTTTGTCCTTGGATTCCTGACCGGCATCGTCTGCTATCTCGGAATGATCTACTGGATCATCGTGGCCGTCCATAACTACGGAAATGTTCCCCTGATCCCGAGCCTCTTCGTTCTCCTGCTGCTGGTCGCCTACATGAGCGCCTATCTGGGCATGTTTGCCCTCCTCCATCGGTTCTTTCAGATCCGGTTCGCTATCCGGGGTGTTCTTTTTGCGCCTTTCCTCTGGGTATCCCTGGAATACGTCCGGTCGATCCTGCTGACGGGCTTTCCCTGGGCCAACCTCGGCCATTCTCAATACCTCAACCTCCCGTTCGTTCAAATGGTGGACATCACAGGGGTCTATGGCCTCTCCTTCGTCATCGTCATGGTCAATGGGACCCTCTATCAGGCGCTCTCCCGGTGGTCCCGGGAAGTCCTTCCCCTTCAGAGAGGCGGTCATCTCGGGACTCCTTCTGGTCATCTTCCTCGTCTATGGTTATGTGAGGATGAGCGCCGTGGAGCGGCAGATGGAGAGGAACCCCGCTCTGAGGGTCGGATTGGTGCAGGGGAACATCGACCAGGCAGTCAAATGGGATGAATCCTTCCAGAGAGAGACCCTGAGGATTTACGAAAAGCTCTCATTCAGGGTCGCAGAAGATGAGGCGGAGCTCATTATTTGGCCCGAGACGGCCACCCCGTTCTTTTTCCAGGATGAGAAGGAATACCAACCCATCGTCCTCAACATTCCGCAGAAGGCGAATTGTTTTCTCTTATTCGGGACCCCTTACTACAAAATCGAGAAAGGAAAGGTAAACCATTACAACAGCGCGTTTTTAGTCTCTCCATCGGGCGGCCTGGTTGGAAGATATGATAAGATCCACCTCGTCCCCTTCGGGGAATATGTTCCATTGCAGGACATTCTTTTCTTTGTCGGATCTTCCTTCGGAGAAGGGATCGGGAACTTCAAATCCGGGAAGGAGATCCACAACTCTTTCAATTCCGAAGGGCAAGTTCGGGGTGCTGATCTGCTTTGAGATCATCTTTCCCGATCTCTGCCGGAGGTTTGTCAAAAACGGGGCGGATTTTCTCGTGACGATTACGAACGATGCCTGGTTCGGGAAGACCTCTGCCCCCAATCAGCATCTTGCCATTGCGACCTTCAGGGCTGTCGAAAACAGGGTCTTCATTCCCCGGGCTGCCAACACGGGAATCAGTGCCATCATCGACCCCAGGGGGAAGATCGTGAAGCGGGGAGACATTTTCACCGAAGAGGCGATCAGCGGCATCATCCGCCTGTCAAGTGCGAAGACCTTCTACACGCTCTATGGAGACGTTTTTGCCTGGATCTGCTCCGGCCTGTCCATTCTATTTCTCGTTTCCGCTCTTTTCCCCGGAAGAAAGAAATCAGTGATCAGTCACCAGTGATCAGTAAACAAGGTACAGCAGAATACCCCCAATTCCAAAGTCCCGGAAATGGCCCGTTCCTTCCGAGGAAAGAGGACAGGGGATTCTCTTCTCAAGCATTCTCAGCCATAGAACTTGCGGAGAGCGGAGGTCTGAAGTTCCTGTGTTCCGAATTCAAGAACGATGGATGATACGGGTTGCCCCCTTTGGAATGGAGATGGTGATGAGCGCCTACTATCTGGCAGCCCCTCTTCTCCTGATCGATCTGAAGGCGAGTCCCATTGAGCTTGGACTCTTTGGAAGCGTCGCTTCGGGGGTCCAGATGATCCTCGCCCACCGAATGGGCCCTCTTTCCGACCGGTTCGGCCGCCGCCGGCTCATCCTGCTCGGCCCCCTGCTTTTCTCTTTGTCCTGCGTGCTTGCGGCGACAGTGAACCTTGTTTGGGCGGTCCTCCTCCTTTCAGCCTTGAACGGGTTGTGCCTCTCGCTCTTCTGGCCGTCCATCCAGGCATGGGTTGCGGAGTTCCAGAGAGAGTCGGGTCTTGCCCGGAACATCGGAACCCTGAACATGGCATGGACGGCCTCGCTTCTGCTGGGACCGGTCCTGTCCGGGATCTTCTTCGGCGTCCATCCCAGGCTTCCTTTTCTTTTTGCCGGGTTCCTGGCCCTCAGCCTGTTCTTGTTGAGCTATAGCTCGATTCATGACAGACCGGGCAGACCGAAGACAGAGGAAGCCCCTGCCGAGCCTCTCCCGTCGGCCTGGCACAGGAGCTTTCTCTATGCCAGCTGGATCGCCAACTTCACGTCCTGGTTCATGATCGGAAACGCAAGGTTTCAGTTTCCCAAGCTGGCCAGGGAACTCGGGAGCAGCCCTCAGACGGTCGGCCTGCTTACCGGCTGCCTGGGTCTCTCTCTGTTTGCGGGTTTCTTCCTTCTTCGCGAGGTCGATCTCTGGCACTTCCGAAGGCGCTATCTCTTTGGGGCCCAAGCCCTGGCTGCCGCGGGACTTCTCACTCTCTCCCTTTCGGGCTCTCCATTTCTATTCGCCCTCGCCCTCATGGCGATCGGTCTTTCGTCAAGTGTCACCTACTACTCCAGCCTCTTCTACGCCATCCGGCTCTTCCCTCAACTGGGCAAGGGAACGGGGTTTCATGAGTCGATCCTGAGCACAGGGGCCCTTGCAGGCCCCCTGCTCGGCGGCTTGGGGGCTAATTTCTCCGGCCTTCGCGCGCCCTATCTGATCTGTCTGGTTTTTCTCGCTGCCGCAGTTGGATGTGAGGTGGCACTTCTCCGGAGAGGAAAGTGATCGGTAAACCCTCCAATTGCACAAAAAAGCTGGGGAGGAATGGAAACACGAGCCCCTGAAGTGATCGCAGATACCCCCGGTGATCGGGACTCACCTCGTCTTTCGAAAGAGGACGACCTCTTTCGGATCGACCGAGACATCAAAAGACAGTCCGCAAAGCCGGAATGTAAGGGCTCTCGGTTGCTTTTTCGCCGTTGATCGTCTCGATGGCAATCCTTTTCAGGGGCTGAAACTTCCTTGTCAATAAATGGTGCAGGGAGATAAAGTATTTGGGCAGAGCCGGGATCATCGTGGGGAACAAAAAATGACAGGTCCTTTCCGTTCCTCTTCGAAACGACCTTCAGATCTTTTCCCCGGTAGACAAGGTGCGTACTTGCCACCCTTGGAGGGAGCATTCCTCGGAGTGAATCGACTTGAAGCCCGCACAGGGAAGCCGGGTCCGTGGCATTCATCCAGTAGATCGCATCCTCCGGCAGTCTTTGCTGCAACCTGTGGAAGGCATTTTGAGAAATGAACTGAGGTCCGGGAATCCCATTGAAGAAGATACCGGAGATCACCTCCCCTGACAACTCCATGATCCGCAAGGCCCTGAAAACGGCTGACCAGCGAAGGGCCGGCCACTCCTTCTGAAGAAGTTCCCGGAACAGGATCCCGTACCGGTCGAGCAGAAGACGGACCCGGTCCTTCCTTCGCTCCTCGGTTTCGAGCGGATCATCCTGAAGTTCAGGCTTTGGAACGATATGCCAATTTCCCACGAAAGATGGACCTTCCTTCTCCTCGGCAAAGCTGAGGCGCCGACGCCGGCTGACCCGATGGCGTAATCTCTTTGCGTTCTCAGCAACCATGCGGCCCGGGTCGAACTTGTTCATGATGGCCCGCCGGAGTGTCAGAAAGGTGTCGTTCGTGATGTGTCCCTGCCAGACCTCCTCCCAGAGTCGGCCGGCAAGCTCTGATTCGCTTTTCTGAGATACCCGGAGCAAGGTTGAGAAATTGTATCGGGCCGCTCTGTCCTGAAACAGACTGCTCAGGAAATCTCGTCGTGATTCCTGTCTTGTCGTTACGAGCGACCGGAGGGAGCGCGGCAACCTCGTTGTTTTCAAAGCCCTGTGAGATTGCTTCGGTCGTTTCACTCCTCTCGCAATGGCATTCCAGCATTCTCTTCCTGCAGGAGGTCCATATCCGTGTCGGAGCAGAACGTGACGTGATGTCCTTCACTTCCCAGCCAGAGCAGGTTTCCTTCCTGCATCAGACTGTCGAGCCATGAGGGATCGTAAGGATGGAGCCGTGCAGGGAAGATCTCCGATTCCCAGAGTTCTGCTTCCGCGGGATAACAGGCCAGCTGTTCCAGACGGCGAAGCAGCCCTTCTTTTCCCTCTTGTGGCTCTGTTGATTCCTGGTAATCCGCGAGAAAGAGAGGAAGCCATTCAATTTCCAATGGTTCAAAGGATGGAATCGCCTCGATCCTGGCCTGTCTCAGCAGAACTCTCAAAATTCGTCACTGTCACAGATCTCATCCGGCTCACCCTCCGTCACGAGCCGGCCCTGGATGACCTTTTGGGAATCGATCAGATCTTCCAGAGCCAACTGAAGACGCTCTTCTTCTATTCCGAGCGTCTTTTGTATGAACTTCATTGTCACCGGTCCGTAGAATTGGAGCCACTGCCCAAGCAATGCTGCTGCCTCTTCCGGCTCTTCGAGACCATCTTCGGGTTCCTCTCCTCCTTCGAACGGTGCCGCAATTCTCCTCTTGTCATTGCGAGCGACCGAAGGGAGCGCGGCAATCTCTCTATTCTCGGAGTCTTGTGAGATTGCTTCGGTCGTTTCCTGCCTGCCGCAGGCAGGTACTCCTCGCAATGACATTGCGACAGAGTCTTGTGCGGAAGCTGAAACCATAGTTGAGGGGGTGATGAGGATCGGTTTTCCAGAGCCATACATTGACCTGATCTGTGGAAGCATCTCCCTGGCAGCGATCAGCGTGGATCCAGCCTCACGAAGGCCCGAGTCTGACGAGTTTATCATTGACGGGCTCTACAAAGGCCTCCGGATCAACTCCATGGTCTCTCTGAATGGCTTTGAGGAGATCCTCCCACTCCTCTTTCGGAATGACCACCCGTTCCACCACCCAGTCAAGAAGTTCCCGGCCGGTCTGGGGTGAGTAACCCGGGCTCAGCCGCTGCCGTTTCGCCTCGAACTGCTCTACCACTCTCCGGGAAACGGTTGGACGCAGTCCGGACGTGAAGACCACTTCCCGCAGGAGACTTTCCCGCAGCCTCGATCTCTTATCCGCCCTCAGGCTGTCGTCCATGTACATGTACTGGTTCACCTGACGCCACCAGTCACCCTGCGCAAAGGGGCTCGGATGCGAGGTATGCACTTCCGTCCACGAGATGGAGCCGGTTTCCAGTTCCGTCAGGACCTGCTTCAGCCCATCCAGATCGAACTCGTCCCGGATGCAGGTCCGCCATGTCTCGAGAAGGATCGGAAAGTCCTCATACCGCATCACCGCTTCCAACAGCTTCTGCGATCGCAGCCGGCTCAACCAGAGGGGCATCCGCTGGTTGAATTTCCCCTTCGGCAAAAGGAGCGCACGGGCGGCACACTCCCTGAACCTCGCCCCGAAGAAACCGGACCCCTCGAGCCTGGTCCTGAGAAGGGATTCAATCCTTGTGCTCCTGACAAGAGACAACAACTCCTCTCCGGATATCTCGTGAGGCAATTGAAGGACGATGGAGTCATTGCTGACATAGATTTCGGGCCGGTAGCCGAATCGATCTTCCCAGGCTGCATCCATGACCATGGCGAGGGGCCGGTTGATGCGTCCTCCCCACATCGTGTGGATGACGACCTGAGGGGTCCCGCCGGGCCCGGCACTGATAAATTCAACGACCAGGTGGCGCCGGTGCGGAAGGGAACAGCCGGTCGCCTCTTTCTGGCTCTTCAGGAATCTGAATCAACCCCTTCACTGCCTCCGCATCCATGCAGTTCCTGCTTTCGAGGGCATCCGCAAAATCCCGGCTCCTCAAGGCGACCGTCCGCCTCTTCGAGAAACTGTCCGATCCTTTCGGAAAAGTGAAAGTCCCGGCCATTCTCTTCCCCCTTCCAGAACGGAGCTGCCGCTGCCTTGGGGTTTCCTGAAGCACCAGCACATCATTATGGGTGATCTTCTCGATCCGCCAGTTCTGGGTACCGAAGCTGAAGGTGTCGCCGATCGCCGCCTCCCAGACAAATTCTTCGTCGAGTTCACCGATCCTGGCATTCGTCTGCTGATGGCGAAGGTGGAAGTATCCCCGGTCCGGAATCACCCCACCGGAGAGATAGAGGGTTTGAAGGGCACCTCTCCTGGCGCTTACGGTGTTGTCCATTCGGTCGATGGAAAGAAGGGGCTTAAGTTCCCGGATCCTGCTGTCCGCATATCGTCCGGCGAGCATATTCGATGACCAGGTCGAATTCTTCGCGCCTCAGGTTCCGGTAGGGGTAGCTCGCCTTTCAATTCCGCATAAAGACGGTCCATATCCCATGTCTCAACCCCGATCATGGAGACAATGACCTGAGCCAGGACATCGAGGGGAGATTGAACCGTCTTAAAGGATTCGATGTCCCGGTTCAGGATCGCAGGAACAAGAACGGCGGCTTCGAGGAGGTCCTTCGGATGGGTTGGGAAGAAACTTCCCCGGCTGGTCTGATTCACCTGATGGCCGGAGCGTCCCACACGCTGTATCGCAGATGAAATGGAGAAAGGAGACTGGACCAGGACCACTTCGTCGAGGGCGCCGATGTCGATCCCAAGCTCAAGGGAATGGGTGGCCACGATGGCTTTCAATGCCCCGGCCTTCAGCCTCCGTTCCACCTCTGTCCGGATTTCCAGGGAGAGAGATCCATGGTGGGCATAGGCAATGGGCTCTTCTTCATCCCGGTTGATCCGCAGGGTCAGCATCTCGCAGAGCCGCCGGCTGTTCACAAAGACGAGGGTGGACCGGTTCTCTGAAATGATCTTCTTGAGATCGCTGACGAGCGGGTCCCAGATGGAGCTTTCCCGCCCCGGACCTGTTGCCCCCTGCGGAAAGAAGACACGAAGCCGGTAATCCTTTCTCGTGTCCGAACGGACAACGTTCACAGGTCGCGGGACATAATCCGGAGCTTCGGGCTGCACCCTCCATTTTGAGCCCGCCCACAAACGCCGCCACCGTTTCAAGAGGCTCAATGGTTGCGGAAAGGGCGATTCGCTGGAACTCTCCGGAGAGCCTGACCAGCCGGTCCACTGCCGTCATGAGGTAGACGCCCCGCTTTGTACCAAAGACCCCATGGATCTCGTCGAGGATCACGGTGGAGAGGCTCGTCAGAATCGACCGCCCCCCATGAGAGCTCAAGAGGAGATTGAGGCTCTCCGGCGTGGTGATCAGGATCTCCGGCGGTTTGCGGAGCATCCGGCGCCGGTCCGACTGGGGCGTATCCCCGCTTCTCGTCAGGACGCGAATTTCCGGAAAATTCTCTCCTGCCCTTTGAAAGAGATCCCGCAATTCATCAAGAGGACTGAAGAGGTTGCGCTGGATATCGTAGTTCAGTGCCCGAAGAGGGGAAACGTAGAGAACGCTCGTCTGACCGGTGGACCATTGCCCGGTCATCAGCTGATGGAGTGCCCAGAGGAAAGCCGTCAAGGTCTTCCCGCTTCCTGTAGGCGCGGTGATAAGGAGATGTTCCCCTGCAGCGATCCTGGGCCATGCCTTCTGCTGCACATCGGTAGGCCGACCGACTCGTTCGAGAAACCATCGTGCAATCAGGGGATGGAATAATCTCAGAAGGGTCTGTTCGGAATCGTCTGCACCCCGGAAAGATTTGGCTGCGATCATGGGTTCATCATAATCAATTTCACCTCAATGATGCAAAAAAACTCACTGAACGGACATGGGTAAGCCGGTCGGAAAGGCTTGGGGGCGAACCTTTATCCCGATAAGCACATGCTTTCCCGACACATGCTGGACTTCACTTTTGGTGACTTCCTCTCTTTCCCCTAAAACATCAAAATCACCGCCTTCCCAAGCCTTGGAGAGCGGTTTACCCATGGCCGTTCTGCAACTGGAAGGTTATGACAGGGAATCAATTTTATTGTGTTTTGGGCTTACGATGATTAAAATGATCTTCAGGGGGAGATGCACCCTCTGGCTTTTCATTCAATCCTCCATCAGTCCTTGTCCGGAGTGGGGTCTTATTATGCGTATCTTGTTGGTCGAGGATGACAGAAAGATCGCGTCTTTCATTATGAAAGGGTTGAGAGCCGCCGGATATGCGGTGGATCATGCCGCAGACGGGGAAGAGGGTCTCGGTCTTGCGTTCACGGAGCCCTATGACGCGGCGATTATCGACATCATGTTACCCAGATTGGACGGCCTGACACTGATCGAGCGGATGCGGAAGGAAAAGCTAAACACGCCGGTCATGATCCTGAGTGCCAAGGGGTCCGTGGATGACCGGGTCAAGGGATTGCAGCGCGGCGGGGATGACTATCTCACAAAACCCTTTGCCTTTTCAGAGCTTCTCGCCCGCATTCAGGCGCTGCTTCGGAGGGCAAGCGGCGCTTCCGAGCCCACCCGGTTCACGGTTGGGAATCTGTCCATGAACCTCCTCACGAGGGAGGTCGCGAGGGGAGAAAGGAAGATCGAACTGCAACCGTTGGAATTCTCCCTTCTCGAGTACCTCATCAGGAATGCCGGAAAGGTTGTTTCCAGGACCATGATCATGGAACATGTGTGGGATTACAACTTTGATCCCCAGACCAATGTGGTCGACGTCAGGATCTCCAGGCTCCGGGATAAGATCGACAGGGAATTCGATGAGAAGTTGATCCATACCGTCCGGGGAGTGGGATATGTTCTTAAAGAGACCGATTAGCCTGCGGAACACCTTGGCCTTCCGGTTGACCCTGTGGTACGCGGGGATCTTCGCCCTTTCGTCCTGCGTTGCCTTTCTACTCTTTTATACCCTCATCACCTCCTTCGTCCGGGGTCGAACAGATCAGGAGCTCCTGAGCCAGGCCGGCCGGTTTTCCGCCCTCCTTGTGACGGGAGGCATTGAGGAGGTACAGAATGCAGCCGTCCTCGAGGCCCAGGCAGCGGGAGTCAAGAAGGTGTTCTTTCGACTCCTCGCTCTGAACGGCCGTGTCTTCTCCTCGTCGAATATGTCCTATTGGAAAGACATTCATGTCGGTGAATCTGCCGTAAAACAGTTGCTTCGCGACCGGAATCCCGTCTTTCAAACCATCTCCATCCGGGGACGGGAGGAGGAAGTCCGTGTTCTTTATGCCCTGCTCAGCCCGGGGGTGATCCTGCAGGTAGGGGAGGCCATGGAGAACTACTCGCGCTTTCTCGGCGCCTTTCGAGGGCTCTTCATCACCACCATGACCCTGCTGATCGTCCTGGCTGCAGGCGTCGGCTGGTTTATGGCGAAGCGGGCCGTCTCCGGTGTGGAGGCGGTGACGAGAACGGCTCAAAACATTTCCGCGGGCGCCCTGGAGGACCGGGTCCCGGTCAAACCCAGGGGAGATGAAATCGATCAGCTTGCAACGACCTTCAACCAGATGCTCGACCGGATACAAACCCTTGTGACAGAGATTAAGGAAATGAGCGACAACATCGCCCACGATTTGAAAAGTCCGATCACGCGAATTCGCGGTCTTGCAGAGGTCACGCTCAGCACCGGAAAATCGATGACGGAGTACGAAGGCATGGCGGCCAGCACGATCGAGGAATGCGATCGTCTGCTGGATATGATCAATACCATGCTGATGATTTCGAAGACCGAGGCCGGCGTGGACAAGTTGATCCGTGAGGAATTTGACATGGCGGACCTGGTTCGGGAAGCCTGCGATCTCTTCACCCCCACAGCCGAGGACAAGGGTCTCGGATGGACGTGCCGTGTCCCGGACCATTTGGCCTTCACAGGAAACAAACGAATGCTGCAACGCCTGCTCGCCAATCTCATCGACAATGCAATTCATTACACACCGTCCGGCGGAGCGGCAGCGGTATCGCTTTCAGAGGGCGAGGGAGGAAACGTCCTCCTCAGAGTCACAGACACAGGAATCGGAATCGCATCGAGTGATCTCCCCCGGATCTTTGACCGGTTCTATCGATGCGATCAGAGTCGTTCAAAACCAGGCATCGGATTGGGTCTCAGCCTCGCGAAGTCCATCGCCAAGGCCCATGGCGGCGAAATTCAGGTGGCGAGTACTCCCGGCCAGGGGAGTACGTTCACGGTCATCCTTCCAAGGGCTTGATCTCCTGGTAATCATTGTCAGACACCTCGCCATCTAACCCCTCATCATGCACCCCTCCCCTCTCCCCCCTTATCTTAGAGACTGTGTCGGAATTCGCGCTTGTCATTGCGAGCGACCGAAGGGAGCGCGGCAATCTCTATTTTTTCAGCGCCATATGAGATTGCTTCGGTCGTTTTACTCCCTCGCAATGACATTGCGACACTGCCTCTTAAGGGGGATGAAAGGGAGGTTACGAAGGGAACATGACCTAATTGTAATCTTCCGATCATCTTCCAGTAAAGTCCAAGTCTTAGACTATAAACAAACAGAAAGAGTCATCGTTTCACAAAAAAACCAGAGAAGGAGGTTTCGATCATGGAAAAACAGAAGCGTTTGAGGAAGGTCTTTATTGCCCTATTGATGTCAGTCGTTCTTATGGGAGCCGGATACGGAATATCCATGGCCGTGAAGAGCCCTGGAGAGCAGCCGGCGACGGACTCGAAAGCACTTGGAGACGCCGATGGTTCCAGCAAACTTCAGTGCCCTTGCAGAAGCGGTCCGGCCGGGCGTCGTAAACATCCAGGTGGTTAAAACGGTTAAGAATATCGAGCACCGAATCCCCAATTCCTCCGGAAACCCCTTCGGGGAGAACAACCCTTTCGGAGACTTCTTCGGACGTTTTTTCGGAGAGGACTCTCCCGGCCGTTTCCAGCAGGAAGGGGTCGGATCCGGGTTCGTCATGAGTCGCGACGGTTATGTCCTGACGAATGACCATGTCGTTCAGGATGCGGACCGTATCAAGGTAAAGCTCAGCAATGGGAAAGAGTTCGATGCCAAGGTGGTTGGCCGCGATCCCAAAACGGACCTGGCGCTCATCAAAATTGAAGGATCTGCGGAGCTCACTCCTCTTAAACTCGGAAATTCCGACGAGATGAAGGTAGGCAACTGGGTCGTTGCCGTTGGAAGTCCTTTCGGACTGGAACAAACCGTCACAGCCGGAATCGTTAGCGCCAAAGGCAGGACGATCGGGTCGGGACCGTACGATAATTTTATCCAGACGGATGCTTCGATCAACCCGGGAAACAGCGGCGGCCCCCTCATCAATATGAACGGTGAGGTTGTGGGAATCAACACCGCCATTATCGCTTCGGGAAAGGGAATTGGGTTCGCTGTCCCCATCAATATGGCCAAAGAGATTGTTCCCCAACTTCAGGAGAAGGGACACGTCACGCGAGGTTTCCTCGGTGTGACGATTCAGGATCTGACACCGGAGCTCTCCAAGTCCTTTGCCCTTAACGACAAGAAGGGAGCCCTCGTTTCGCAGGTCAACCAGGGGAGTCCTGCCGACAAGGCAGGAATCGAGCAGGGGGATGTGATCGTAGAGTTTGACGGCAAGGAGATATCGAGCTCGAAGGATCTGCCCCGCATTGTCGCCTCAACCCCTGTGGGAAAGACCGCTACGATGAAAGTCCTGCGTCAAGGGAAGCTGATTGAACGTCAGGTGAAAGTCGGTGAAATGGAAGAAAAACAGGAAACGGCGAAAATCCCTGCCAGCAAGCCTCTCGGCATTTCCGTTCAGAATCTCACCCCGGAGATTGCAAGAGGTCTTGGGCTGAAAAAAGATAACGGAGTTGTGGTGACCCGTGTTGAACCCGGGAGCCCCGCATCCGACGCAGGGATCCGGACAGGAGACGTTATCCAGGAGGTCAACCGCAAGTCTGTCAAAGATGTGGAGGATTTCACCTCCAGGGTCGAAAAGCTCAAAGGCCGGGAAACGATTCTCTTCCTCATCCAGCGGGGGCAGAATAACCTGTACGCTGCCGTGACGCCCAAGTAATTCCAACAGCCCCAGAGGAGAGGCCCGGCCGTTCGGTCCGGGCCTCTTTTTTTCCCCATGACATCCGTTCATCCGGATGAATATTCGCTGCCTCCATTGACAAGTTCGTGTGCGCCAAGAATGACCATATGAATTAGCACTACAGCGACATTTCGAGCTTACCCTCGTAGGAGCAGCATCCCTTCGACAGGCTCAGGACATGCTTGCTGCGACAAACTGTCGCGGCTGGAAGCCGCTCCTACAGGAGGCGACAGAGTTGTTGGCGACAAACAGTCGCTGTTGGATTAGACCATAGCACAAAGTAGTGCCACTGGAAGGGCAGAATGCTGCGTTCTCCATGCTGAACTATTCCGCAGGCCATGTTGATTTTTATGCCCACTTGGCTTACAATAAAAGTAAGAAAGGGGGTGCTCATTATGGCATATCGAAGTGAGTACTGGCGACCTGGAGAGGAGCAATGGAAATCCGGAGAGTACTGGCATGGCGCCTACTGTGGCTACCCTGAAGGGTACCAACACGGATCTCCATGCACTCGTTACTGGTATGACAAGGAAGAAGGACGCTACAATTTCGAAGTCTCTATGCCGGGCATCGACAAGAAGAACATCTCTCTCGACATGTGGGGAGAGAATTTCTGTTTATGGGCCAAGAAGGACGACTACGAATATTCGGGGTGCTACACTTTCCCCCATTACGTCGATCCTGGAAAGGCTCAAGCCTGGTATGAAAACGGCGTCCTCAAGGTCTATGCACCGTTGAAGGATTGGGACAGTAGGAAACACGTCGAGATCCATTAACGGCGCTTAGGCCTTCAAAGAAAGCCCTTCCGTCGGATCGGAGGGGCTTTTCTTTTGCCTGTCGCCTTCGCCCCGTCGCGGAAACCAGTTCCTGATTCGGACAGCCCAATGGCGAGGATTCCTCAACCTCTTCCAGGCGGCCCCTGAAATCGCCATCTCCTCTTCGCCGGGAACCAGTCCCCCGTAAACCTCCCGATCGAAAGCCTCGACAATCTGTTCTATCTCCACCTTCAATCCGGGGAACCGCTGCACCAGAAGGGAGCCATATTCTACCGGTGTCTGCTGGACCTGATGAGGCAGTCCGCTCCGCCTTCCCCATCTCAAGAGCCTTATTAAGAAAAGGACCGAGCCTTCCGGCCTCCCTCGGCGGTGTATGATTCCGATTCCACAGGCTCTAAGAAGAAATCTCGCACCCTTCTGATCCGATCCAGAAAAGAGGTCCGCCGTCCGGCTCCCCTTTCGGATCCGGCGGTCCGAGAGAGGAGCCACCTTAGCAGGCAATAGGCCGCATACCCTGCCATGGCAAGAAAGACGAGGCCGATCACGACCGATCAGTCCCAGACCGAGCACTTTCTCCCAGATCCCCGCCCCTTCGCTCCCTCCTACGGGAAGGGTCAGATCCCCAAATCCTCCCTTTCCCGAAGCAGGGGGTTCTTCCGGCCGATCCATATTCCTGAAGTAGAGGAAACGCATGACAGCCACAAAGATCGAACCGATGGGCCCCGCAACAATTCTCAATCCGCTGTAACCTGTTTTCGCGGCCGCGCTTAAATAGGGCGAGAAAAAGAGCACAACCCCTGTGCCAAAGACAATCACAATCACTGTGAAACCGAATATCATTCCGATACTTTGATATCCCGGAAGAAAATCCTTTCTCTCTTCACCCCGGTCCCGAGCCCACCCGATGGACAGAAGTCCAAAGAGGAAGAACGAAAGGGCAAGATATTCAGAGACGGGTTCGTTCAGGTTCAGCCCCCCTTTCACGGAGAGGGTCATCTTTATCAGAAAGAGCAGAAAGAAGGCCCCCAGACCAAGATCAAAACGGGAACAGACGCTGAGATACGTCGAGGGTCTTTTTGCGAAGCGGAACCCTCCGATCCAGAGGAGCAGAGCCCAGAAGAGCAGATAGAACCAGGATCAGCCATTCCAGAGGTGTTCGAGAGGCAATGAAAGACTCAGTGACCCATCTCCAATTCAGAAAGGAATGGGGGCCGGATTCAAACGTGTAGAGAATCCTCAACCCGGAAAGAGCAAACCCCAGGGACTGGATTCCCAGAACGCCGATGATCCGCCACCCCCGTCCTGTGGAAAGATGGCCCAGGACCGTCGCAAATATGAAAACGAACACGGCGTCTGCGAACGGAAAAGAGCGTTGCAGGATCAGAAGGGTAAGCATATTCGCCCATGCGCAGATCCAGCAGAGTTCCATTCCAGCACGTGCCAATGATGGGAACAATCCCAGATCCTTTCTCATTCGATCCGAATCTCCTCCAGCAGATGGGTCTTATTGAAACCCCGTCCCTCCTTTTCTTCCCGGGTTGATCGTGGACGGCAGGCAAAGATCTTCACGGGCGTCCGGTGGTAAGCAAAATATTCCCCAATTCTGTCTGCCCGTTGATCTTCTTCGTAAACGAAGCAGACACAACTCATCCCCCAGTGAATGACCGACCCGCTCCGCAGCGTATCGAGGAAGTCGGTCTTCGCAACCGCCTCAAGCCGGGCCAGGAGTTCAAGAATCATGGACAGTTGTTGAGGGTTCCTGGAAACCGGGAGGATCCCAGTCCGCCCCCCTTTCACCTTCCCGTTCGTAACGAACCCCACAGCATATCCCTGTCTATCCAATCTCACAGCGATGGACGCTGCCGCCTCCAGGATTTCCTCGAACTCCTTCTCCGCTTTCCGTTCGGCGAATTGATCCACCTGAACGGCCAGCAGGACCCTTTCACGGGACGAAGGTTCAAAAACCTTTGACTGGAGCCGGGTGTGGCGTGCACTTGCCTTCCAATGGATGTATCTGGAGGGTTGCCAGGGCTGATAGTCATGTGTCCCGTGGAGGTAGACGGGATCCTGAACCGGACTTCTTGCGCCCGGCCTGCCGAACAGGTCCTGCCTCGGCAGCGGAAAGGTCTTCAATAAGGCAAGTTTCGGGTAGACAATAAGGGAAAGGGGCTCTCCAACCGATTTCTCACTGGAATAGAAACCGAAGAGGTCGCCTGCCTGCAGACGAAAGGGACCGATCGCGTGAACGCCTCTTCTGCGGGCCGTGAGTTCCCACTCGAAGAGGACGCTCTGGTACCAGAGCAATCGGGTTTCCTTTTTCAGGACCTTCTCCAGCGAAGACGGCAGCTCACATCCCTCTGCGGACGCCGTTATGCGGAGCCACACGGGAAGGAGTTTTTCGTTTTTAACAACCGTTTTGAGTATAACGGTTTCTCCGGGAAAGGCCCTTGCCTTATCCACCGAAGCCCGGCATCCCATCCCGGCCAGGCTCCTGCGGGCCCAGAGTTTCGCCCCTCCCGCCATGCCGATCACGAGGAAACATAAGACAGCGAGATCCGTCTGCCTGTTCAGAAGGGCGAGGAATAGGATCAGGGCGACGAAGAAAAGGATGAGGGGAAGGATGAATAGGCTTGGGACTCTCTCCTCTGAATCCATCCTCATCCTTCAATCGCGGGGATAGGCACAGGGATCTGATCGAGGATCTGCCTGAGGACCTCTTCCGTGGACCCTCTTCGCAGACGCTCATCTTCTCTCAGGATCAGCCGGTGGCCCAGCACGGGGATGGCCAGATACTTGATATCATCAGGGAGCACATAGGTCCTGCCCCGCAATGAAGCCAGGGCCTGTGCGGCCCGCATCAGCCCCAGGGAGCCCCGCGGACTGGCTCCGAGACTCAGGGCCGGTTGACTCCGGGTTGCAGCGACGATATCGGTAATGTATTTCAGAACCGGCTCTGAAACATGAATCTCTCTTCGTCGGGTCTGGAGTTCCGAAACTTCACCCGGATGGGCGACAGCCGACAATTCGGCCAGAGGGTCATCCCTCTGGAAGCGCTGGAGAATGGCAATCTCCTCCTCTTTTCCCGGGTAACCAAGATTGATCCGGAGGAGAAAACGATCCAATTGTGCCTCCGGTAGCGGAAAGGTTCCTTCAAGTTCGATGGGATTCTGGGTGGCCATGACGAAAAAAGGACGAGGAAGGGGATAGGTCTTCCCGTCCACCGTGACCTGCCGTTCTTCCATGCTTTCGAGGAGGCTTGATTGAGTCCTGGGGATGGTCCGGTTGATCTCATCCGCAAGCAGAATGTTGCACATCACGGGGCCGGGATGAAATAGGAACTGCCCTGTCTGCTGGTGATAGACATTGAAGCCGGTAATGTCTGCAGGCAGCAGATCCGGGGTGAACTGAACCCGTCTGAAAGATCCGCTGATGCTCTTGGCCAGAGATTTGGCGATCAGGGTTTTTCCAAGCCCCGGGACGTCCTCCAGCAGGACATGTCCATCGGCCAGCAGGGCCACCAGGAGAAACTCGATCGAAGCGTGTTTTCCAACAATCACGCGGGAGATGTTCTCAAAAATACTTCTCACCAGCGTAAAATCCAAGGTCCCCTCCATCCGGCGGATGACGCAGGTGTTGAACCCCGCGCAGATGCTGGTGGGATGTGATACCTAAACCAGCTGAGATGACACGAAATCAACTCTGTCAAGTGGATCATGAAAGGATGTTATCTCATGGTGATCATCCCTTGCCCATCATTAAATTTGGCAGCCATAGTGCAATCTGCGGGAAAACAAATAGAAGGATTAAAGCCAGGACAAGGGCCGAAAGGAAAGGGACAACGCCTTTATAGATCGTTTTGAAAGGAATTCCTGTTATGTTCCCTAATATAAAAACATAAATCGCTACGGGCGGGATAAGACCGCCGATCATCAGGGTGACGCAGATCAGGATGCCGAACCATATTGGGTCATAACCCAGCGCGACCGCTGTCGGGAAGAAGATCGGGGTGGCAAGTACCATAAATGCCAGGTCATCCATGATGGAACCGCCGAGCAAGTAGATGGCTATGATCAGCAGCATGACGATGAATCCCGGGACGGGAAGCCCTCCGGCCCACTTTGCCGCAATCATCGGAATCTCCGTGATCGCAAGAAAATGGCCAAAAATAGCAGATCCGGCAATAAGCATCAGAGTCATAATAGAGGTCTTCAATGCACCCTTAAAAGATCGGATGATCATATTCGAGCTGACTTCTCTCCGCACAAGAGCCAGGAGAAAAATTGCAACCGTCCCGATTGTGCCTGATTCCGTGGGGCTGAAAAAACCCGTGATCATTCCACCGATGACGACGCCGAAAATGATGAGAACGACCAATGCATCGGGGATGACAGCGAATCTTTCTTTCCAGGTTGCCTTTTCCCCCCTCGGAGCGATAGCAGGCTTCAAGCTTACCCATCCCGCGATGACTGCCATGAAAAGACACGCGATCATGAGCGAGGGCATAATGCCTGCAAGGAATAATCTGCCTATCGATTGCTCAACCTGAAGTCCATAGATGATCAGCACGGTGCAGGGAGGCAGAATCATGCCCATGGTACTGACAGAGGCAATCGTACCTGCAGAAAGTTCCTTTTGATATCCATACCGGTCCATCTCGGGCATCGCGAGGTTTGAAAAGGTTCCAACGGTAGCAAGGCTTGATCCGCACATGGCCTTGAAGGCTGTCGCACCTACTACGGTTGTCATTGCAAGGCCGCCCGGTATGTGACCGAACCACTTGTGTGCCCCTAAGTAGAGTCTCTTGGCGATATTCGAATTTGAGGCAAACTCTCCCATCACCATAAAGAGGGGGATGACCGTGAAACTATAGGTTGTGAAATTATCGAAGAAATCCTTAACAACCAGACTGGAGGCTGCTGAAAACGACATAAGAAAAGTAAATCCGAGAAATCCGACCAGGATCATACAATAAGCCATTTCAAGACCTGTCAGGAAAAGGGCCAGCAGCAATATCACTCCGTATATCCCGACTGCCACGTCACTCATTGGCTGCTCCTTTGACTCTTTTTAACAGATCACAAAATATGGTGAAACTCTGCAGGAGAAAGCTGAAGGAAAGGGCAAAGGCAAATGGGTAATAGGGTATCTTAAAGCTGGCTGTGCGCTCGCCGGTTCGTCTCGCGTCCAGTCCATAAACTGAAAAATTATAGGCAATGAACAAGAAGATCAGAATGCCTGTGCATCTGGTCACGACATGAACCACTCGCTTTTTTCCCGGACTGAGCTTCTCCGTTAGGATGTCGACGACGATCTGTGCTCCAAGCAATGTACCGTAAGGAATCGAGAACCCGAATACGATAGACCCGCCATATTGTATGATTTCCATTGATCCAGTAATAGGATGACCTAAGTTCCGGAGAATGACATCAAAGAAGGTCAATAGGATCATACACGCAAGGACAATACCGGCGATCACGTATAATGACTTATCTATATTGACAGTCCCTGCCATGAAACGCTTCATAGCATACCTCCAAATGAGAAAAGAGCCAAACCTGGATCTTGATATTATGGGGGGCTGAAATACCACAGCCCCCCATAATGGACAGAAATACTACGGGTTTTTCTGCAAGAACTCTTGGGCGAATTTCAATGCTTCATCGCCCGGGAGCCCCTTGGCCTTCGTCACCTTGACGTAGTCATCCAGGATGGGTTTCATCTTTTCAGCTGCGAACGCCTCATCTTCCCTGGAGACCTTGACGAACGTGACGCCCTTTCCTTTGGCGAACGTCATGGCATTGTTATCCAACTCAACCCACCCCTTCCCGAATTTCTCGGCATATTCCTCGTTAATCTTTTCTATTGCCTTTTGATCGGCCGGGGATATTGCGTTCCACTTAGCCTTGTTCATAACAGCATACATGGATGTCATATAAGACATGGGATAGCACTCAAGTACGGTCTTGACAACCTCGGCGATTTTGAATCCCTGTAATGCTTCCAACGGAAAAAGGCATCCGTCCACAACACCTCTCGAAAGCCCATCGTAGGTTTCAGTCACCGGCATGGTGACAGGGGATGCGCCCAGATTCTTTACGATGTCAGCATTCTCCGCGTTGGCCTTTATCCTGAGTCCTTTCAGATCGGCAATCGATTTCGTCGGGTTCTTTGTAAAAATGAAACCCGGAGCCGCACCGTGGAGAAACATCACCTGAACGTCATCGAACTCTTTCGGTCTGAATTTCTTATAATAGGCATTGGCCAGTCGGGTTGCCTGATAGCCACTCTTATATCCCAATGGCTGCTGCAAAACTTCGGAAAGCGGAAGCCTTCCGGGTGAATAGGCCAGGAGGCTCGTGCCAACATCAACAACGCCCTTGACCGTGTTGTCATAGACCTGCATAGGAGGTGAAAGCGTGTTGGCCGCGAATACCGTTACGGTTATCCTTCCACCGGTTGCCTTCTCAATATCCTTTCCCCACTGATCAAACGTCTTGGTCCAGGGGTGTTGGGGCGGCCACATAACGGAAAGCCTGAGCTTCATCGCCTTGTCCTGAGCATGGGCAGGAATCGAGGTTGAGAGAAACAGAAAAACCGCTAAAAGAACCAAGCAGTGCAACAATAGATCTTCTTTTCATACGACATCCTCCTTTTCTTGTGTTGCTCTATTTTACTCCTACTCACTGTTATTTACAAGAAACTTCCTGTTACCGTCTATCGGGCCGTAGCCTTCGGGTTCGGGTTGAGTGGACGTGAACCCGCAACTCAATTTTTGACACGGTGTCTGACGGGCTAAATATCCAGTCCTGCGTGGTAGCCGCGGTAAAGAGCCTCGGTTACTTTTTGCGGTTTGATGCAGTCGCCAACCTGAACGACCTCGGGCGCCGCATCGAGCAGGTCGTTGACCACCTTGCGCAGCGCGCACTGTCCGACGGAGCACACGACCGTATCGGCCTTAAAGAGGTGTTCCTTCCCGGTTTCGTCGGTACAGACAAGTCCTTCACCGGTAATCTTGACGCCTTTCATCCTCGTTTCCACCTTGACCTGCAGCTTGGCAAGCATGTCCAGAAGAATGGGCCTCTGGCGGACGTTGGCGTCCCCGGCAACCTCTTTCATCATCTCGACAAGGGTGACGTCCTTTCCCTCTTGTGCCAGATGCACTGCGGATTCGCAGCCCACAAGCCCGCCGCCAAGGATGACGACTTTTTTCCCGACGGCGACACCTGCGTCGGAGAGATCGTTCGCCAGAACGACCTTGGGGCTATCCATGCCGGGAATGGGCGGCACAATCGGTGCTGCGCCTACCGCCAGCACAAGCACGTCGGGCGATTCGCGTTCAACGAGCTGCCTGGGTTACCTCCGTATTCAGCGGATTTCGACTCCGGCTTTTCTCATCTGAACTTCCAGGCTCTTGGTCAGTCCATACAGGTCCTTCTTAAACGAAATGGCTCTGACGCACTTCAAGGTGCCGCCGAGTTCCCCGCTCTTCTCGCACAGAATGACCTTGTGCCCGCGCTGTGCGGCTGTAATGGCCGTTTTCATGCCGCTCGGGCCTCCACCGGCGACAAGCACTTTCCTGGGCTCGGACGCGGGCAGTGCGAAACGGCTCTCGTACTCTCTGCCGATGATTGGATTGATTGAGCATATCCTTGTCTGAGTATGCACTCGCTCCGCAAGACACGTAAAGCAGCGTATGCATCTGACAATTTCATCGTCCCGCCCGAGCATGACCTTCCTGGGAAGGAATGGGTCGGCAAGCAGCGCGCGCGCCATTTCGACCACATCGGCCTTGCCGGATGCGATGATTTCCTCCATCTGCTCCGGCTCGTTTAAGGCGCCGATGCAGGCGACGGGAACCTTAACGTGTTTCTTGATCGTAGCGGCGAGATGGACATGACAGCCTCGCTCCACGAACATGGACGGGTGGGTTTTGGCGAACGAGTTCTCGTGGGCGCCCGTGGAGACCTGCAAAAGGTCTATCTTGCTCTCCAGGAGCTTTGCGAACTGAATGGCATCGTCAACGTTGTAACCGCCAGGGATGTGTTCTTCTGCGCTCATCCGGAATTCGATCGGAAAACCCGGGCCGACGGCTGCCCGGATGCGATCCACAACCTCAAGCGCAAAGCGCGCTCGGTTTTCAATGGTGTCGCAGCCGTATTCATCCGTTCTCTTGTTTGACGCGGGTGAGAAAAACTGCTGAATAAGCCAGCCGTGGCCGCCATGGACAAGCACCATGTCAAAGCCGGCGCGTTTGGCCAAAGCGGCACCTTTTCCGAAAGACTCCACGATTTCGTGTATCAGCTCTTTGGGCATTTCCTCGATCTTTGAGCCGTCTGGAAGCATTTCCGCGCTGGGGCCAAATCTCAGGGGCGTTCGCACACCCGGGTTCTTTGTCAGGTCAACCCCTGCATACCTTCCGCCGTGGGAAAGCTCGATGTTGGCAAGGGCGCCATGGCGCTTAATCGACCTTGCGGCCTCGGTCAGACCCGCCAGGACACCCTCGTCCTGAAGGTTGATATGCTTGGAATGGCTCATCCCTGTTTTGATATGCACGATACATTCGCTCAAGGTGACTGCGGCGGCTCCGCCCTTGGCGCGCAGCTCATAAAAAGCGGAAGCCTCCTTTGTCACATACCCCTCAGCGGTAATGTCCGGGAAAGCCATGGGCGCTGACACCATTCTGTTTCGCAGAGTGACGTTGCCTATTTTCAAGGGGCTGCACAAGTTTGGATATTTTCTGACCATGGGACTTATCCTTTCCGACAGATCTTTGCGTGAACTCGATAGGCATCGCCGTACTATTTATTTGCGATTGTTGCTAGTGTAGTGTGTCAGACATGTCTTTACATACCCCGTTCACCCTGAGCCTGTCGAAGGGTGAATCATGTCAATGGGTTCCGTTCATGGTTCGACAAGCCATTCGGCATAGCTCATGGCCCTGAGTTTATCGAAGGGCTCACCACGAACGGACTATAACGTGATTACTGTAACACTAGACTATATTTTTTTTATTATAAGATTGGGGAAGTGAATGTTTCAAGGCAGGAGTGCTCAAGAATCCGAACAAACCACGCGTTGGAAACAGCACCTCCGTCAAAACCGGAATCCCTGGAGCAATTTCTTCTCCGTCTCACCCTCGATCGTTGCCTCCACTTCGACAAAGGGCTCGAGGCCCGAACCTTCCAGTTTATCCTTGAGGAGGTCATCCAGCTGGAAAATCCCGGCTGAGTTGTTCATCCGAACCACGATGCGAATGGGCTTTTCCTGTCCGGCCTCGATCCTGATCTGTTCAATCGCTGCCGCGGAAACGGAATGGATGTCGACCTTCCCCGCCTGAAAAGGGATGCGGGAACGGCCTTCCGCCATATCGAGGGCATCGGCAACCCTGACAATGCCTGCTTCGAGGGTGAACGGCCTTCCGCCTGCCCGATGGGAGATGATCGCATGCAGGATTTCCGAGGTAAGAATCGTTGTGACAGAAGTGTCGTATATCCCGTCCAGAAGCTCTTTCACTTTGGGTCTGGCAAGCAGAAGGCTGTACTGCTCGTGGTCGATACGGTGGATGGACATGCCCAGGTCATGGGAGAGGGATCCGAGAGCGACAACGACCTCAGCATCCTCGATCGTCAGATCGTGGTGAGCAACAACGCTCGGCTGAACATTTCGCTCCACGAGAAGACGAAGCAGTTTCAAGGCAATGTTCGCGATAATCTGGACGTGAACCGGTCCGTGGTCACTCATCCGGAGCCGCTGGACTGCGTTCACATTGGCAACCTGCCAGAGCGTATAGAGTTCATCGTCCCGGTTCACCCGGTCGATGATCTGCTGCAGTTTTGGGTTGTGCCTGACGGGCAATCGGATCGTGACCCTCTGATGGGGTGTCAAGTTACCGGCCGGGGCTGCAACATCCATCGAGGGGTCCTTATCACCCCGCACTTTTTCTCCCGCTGTATCTTCCCTCTCCCTGTTTCCCTTCGCCTCGTCCTTTGCCACGTGCCCTCCGTAACCTACTCCTCTTCATTTTAATCCTCAGGCATTATGCTTCAGGAAGGTCCCCTGCCTGTACTCTTCAAAGGCTGTCTCCAGTTCCTCTTGAGTATTCATGACAATAGGCCCATACCAGGCCACCGGCTCGCCGATAGGCTTCCCCGACACCAGCAGAAAACGAAGAGGTGTTTCACCTGCCGTCACGGAGATCTCGTCCCCTTCGCGCTCATAAAGGACGATCTGTTCCGGACCAATCAGGCAATCCCTCTTGAAATCAAAATAGCTGGCGCCGATCACTTCGAAACCGTAAGGGGCTCTTGCCCGGTCGAAATAACCCTTTCCTTCTACGACATAGACAAAACCCGTATGTCCGGACTTAACCGGATGGGCAAAATAGACGTGAGGCGGAACAGTCACATCGAGATACTCCGGATCGGTGACAATGTCCCCCACAGGTCCGGAAACACCATTAATGGAGCCGCAGACCACTTTCACTCTTGCTCCGGAATCCAGCCTGGCCTCCGGAATCTGATCGCTCTTCACGTCACGATACCGGGGAGCCATCATCTTATGCGAGGCAGGTAGATTCGCCCAGAGCTGAAACCCCCACATGAGCTTGTTCGAAGCCCCCTTCGGCATCTCCTGATGAACGATCCCGCTGCCCGCCGTCATCCACTGGATGTCCCCCGAAGAGATCGTCCCTTTGTTTCCCATGCTGTCTCCATGCTCGACTCTTCCATGGAGCACATAGGTGATTGTTTCGATTCCGCGGTGAGGATGCCATGGAAAGCCTGCAACATAATCGGCCGGGTCATCGGAATGGAAATCGTCGAGGAGCAGGAAGGGATCTAATTGAGGAACCTGATGATTACCGAACGCCCGTTTGAGATGGACTCCGGCCCCCTCGATGGTCGGTGTGCTCTTCCAGACCTTTTTGATCTTCCGGGATTTTGGCATCTTCCCCTCCCATCTGTCAGGATCCCCTTCCCCTGGACTTTCATCATGACGTTTGTATTTACCTTCAGGATATATTTCAGGGAATCTCAAGTCAAGATCGAATTCGAAAGGCCATGTAATCCTTCAGTTATGTGCGAAGAAATTGAGACGGGGTGTTCCTCGGAGTCGGTCCGATCCGTCCTCGCGTTCCAGAAGGCGGAGGGATTGACAGGTGGGGTAACGAGGTGATCGTGCTGAAAGCAGCACTCATAGCCCATTGGAACATGATGCTTTTTCTTGGAGAGGTTCCGCCACTGAAACGCTCCGGGTGATCGGCCCGCCTCCGGGGAACCGATGCGTCCCGCCGGAAGGAAGATTTCCGGTAACCGAGGGATAAAGACCGTCACGGTTTCTCCGCAATCACCTTCAGAAGTTTCACCAGCATCTCGTCCCTCCAGAGCGCCATTTCTTCAGGGTTCTGTTTCCGGAGGACCTCCATCTCCCCGACACCTTGAATCACTTTCGCGGCTGCCCTGTCAGGAATGGACGTCCACGTTGCCATTGTCTCCCACCTGTAGCGGTAGGATTCCGCGTAGTTCTTCATGAACCGGTCAACACCGTTTCCAGCCAGATGCATTCTCAGGAAAGGGCCGAGGATCGGGTCCCGAAGCCCTATTCCGAAGCGGAAAGCCCTGTCGATCTCTTCGGGAGTGGCAACGCCTTTATCCACCAGATCGACGGCCTCGCGCACCAACGCCGCCTGGAACCGGTTCACAATGTAGCCCGAAACCTCCTTCTTCAGGACAACGGGGACTTTGCCAAGCCTCTTCATCAACTCATACCGTTTCAGTGACCGTTTCCGGAGAGGTCTGCCTCCCCCCGGCGATCTCAACGAGGGGAATGAGGTGAACAGGAAGGCAGGGGTGGGCGAGTAGACACCGCCCGGGGTTCTTAGTAACTTTCTGTATCTCCGTCATCATCAGTCCCGAAGAGCTGCTGGCCAGAATCGTCCGATCAGAAGCCGTCGCTTCCATTTCTTTGAATGCCTTCTCCTTCGCAGCATAATGATCCGGAACCGACTCTTGAACATAGTCGGCTTCCCGCACGGCTTCACCGACGTCCGAAGCGGTCTTTATTCTCTTAAGCGATGCCTCGGCCTCTCCCTTTTTCAGAAGCCCGTTTGTCTCAAGGAACCGAAGGTTCGAGCCGATCTTTCCAAGAGATTTTTCAAGAATCGAGTCCTCGATGTCCTGCAGGGTAACGTCAAGTCCTTTAGAAGAAAATACCGTAGCCCAGCCCTGGCCGATGAGCCCTGCCCCAACGCACGCCACCTTCTTGATATCCATCTCCGGTACCCTCTCTTTCCTCTTCTTCGCGGGGTCTCTGAGCAGGCCATTCTCCCGGCGAATCTGTTTTGCCACTCAGACTATCGGATGGTCAAGGTGTTTGTCAATCCCCGTTTTTTGCCGTGTGTTTTTGTCGAAGGGGGAAATTCATGTTATAATGCAATCCATTTTTCGGAACCCCGGAGCGGATCACTTGGACCTGACCTTTTCCATTCAACAGAAGCAGATCAGACGCATGGCTCGGCAATTCGCCAGGACGGAGCTGGCCCCTCTTGCCAAGGAGATTGATGAAGAGGGGCGTTTCCCCTGGGAAGCGGCGGAGAAAATGGCCTCCCTCAACTTCCTGGGCATGCAGGCCTCAAGACAGTACGGGGGCGCTGAGCTGGACACCATCTCCTATTGTCTTGTGATCGAGGAGATCTCTCGAATCTGCGCGTCCATGGGCCTGTTGATCGCCGTCCACAACAGTGTCGTGGTCTACCCGTTGAACAAGTTTGGAAGCGACGAACAGAAGTCGCATTTCCTTCAACCGCTGGCCACCGGCGAGAAGATCGGCGCTTTCTGCCTGACCGAGCCGAATGCGGGCTCGGATGGCATGGCCATCGAATCCACGGCAATCCGGGACGGTGACTCTTATCTTCTCAACGCCAACAAGATATTCGTCACCAATGGAGGCGTGGCTGACATCCTGATCCTCTTCGCTTCCGTGGATCCAAAGGACGTCAAGAAAGGGTTCAGCGCCATCCTCGTTGAAAGGGGCACTCCCGGATTTGAGGTGGGCCTTCTCGAAAATAACTGCGGCATGCGTGCCAATCCGGTCAGTTCCATCCTTCTGACCGATTGCCGCGTTCCCAGGACCAACCTGCTCGGCCGGGAAGGCGAAGGGTTCAAGGTTGCCATGGCAGCCCTGGATAACGGCCGGATCGGCATTGCCGCACAGGCCGTGGGAATCGCTCAGGGGGCCCTCGACGTTTCGTTGAAATATGCAAAAGAGCGCATTCAGTTTCGCGTCCCCATCGCACGGCATCAGGCCATTCAGATGATGCTCGCCGACATGGGGACCATGGTCGAGGCAGCACGGCTTCTCACGCTGAAGGCGGCCCATGTGAAGGATCTCGGCGGAGACCTGGCAGGACCATCGGCCATGGCCAAACTGTTTGCGGGCCGCACGGCTTCGAAAGTCGCCTCCATGGGGGTCCAGATTCACGGAGGATACGGGTACAGCAAAGAATACCCCATTGAACGCTATTTTCGCGATGCCCGGGCAACGGAGATTTATGAGGGAACCAACGAGATTCAACAGCTGGTCATTGCCCGGGAGCTACTCAAAGGAGGAGAAGACTAGCAGGCTGCTGAAAAACGCCCATCTGCGGCGTTGCTCTCATCCTTCGTCGTTGCGGCGTACATGCAAGTACACCTCACTCCTCAGGATTTCGGGCGCCTTGCATCTGGGCATTTTTGAGCAACCTGCGAAAAGTGACTTTTTCAGCAAATTGATGGTTGATATTTCAGGATGAATTTCAATCTCAAATCTGAAATCGGATAAATCCATGCATATTATCGTCTGTATTAAACAGGTGGTGGCCGGAGACCGTGTGAAGACGGATCCCCGCACCTACAGTGTCGTCCGGTCATCGGAATTATCCCATATCAATCCTTACGATCTGTTTGCCCTCGACATGGCGGCACAGCTCAAAAAGGAACACGCCGGTTCGATTACCGCCGTGACGATGGGACCCAAGATCAGCGAGGAGGTCCTCCGGGAGGCCCTGGCCCTGGGAGCGGACCGGGCCATCCTCCTTTCGGACATCCAATTTGCTTCGGCGGATACCCTCGCCACCTCTTACGTGCTGGGTATGGGGATCCGGAAGATCGGCAGGTTCGATCTGATCCTCACTGGAATGAGAACGAGCGACGGCGATACAGGACAGGTAGGTCCCCAACTCGCCGAGGAGTTGGACATCCCTCTTGTCAGCGCCGTAGAAAAGGTGGAAGGAAAGAAGGACCGGTTTCGGGTGGAGCGGGTCTCGGACGGATTCAGAGAGGTCCTGGATGTTTCAGCCCCTGCCCTCTTCACCATCTCCTCGGGGAGAGCGGTGCGCCTCCCGGGCCTGATCGAAATTCAGGACGCCTTCAGCAGACACACGATCGAGTCCTGGAGCTCAAAGGACTTGAATACCGACCCTGCCCGGACGGGCTATCCGGGCTCCGGAACCTGGGTGGAGGGGTTGACCCCCGTCGATCGGAAGAAGTCATGCGTCCTGATCGAAGGAGATGTCCGCCTGCAGGCCAAAACGCTATTATCGAAACTCCTTGAAAAAGATCTCTTGTCTTGAGAAGAGGACCATGGAGAAAGAGAGAAACATCTGGGTCTTCGGAGACCATCGAAATCACCCCAAGGATCGTCTGACCCTGCAGGTCATCGCACAGGCCCGCCGCCTTTGCAGCGATTCGGGAAGCGTGACGGTCCTTCTTCTGGGAAATCATGTTGAGGAGTTCGCAGGGGAATATATTGCCCATGGAGCCCATCGCGTCCTGGTGGCAGACCATCCGGGGCTGGCGCATTATCAGACGGATCTCTTTACGGCGGTCATCACCGACCTGATCCGGGAAGAGAAACCGGATGCCTTTCTCCTGGGAGCTTCTGATTTTGGGAGGGAACTGGCCGCCCGGATTGCCAAACGGATCGGAACCGGGCTTGGCGCAGATTGCGTCTCTTTCGAATGGGACCGGGAAAAGCAGGGACTCATCGGCTTCAGTCCGGCCTTTGGTGGGACCTTTCTGGCCCGCATCTGCTGGAACACCGCCCGACCCCACATGGCTACCGTAAGTCATGGAACGTGTCTTGAGCTGCCCCACGATGAGTCCGCCCGCGGGGAGATTGTGAAAGTGGAAAGGGATCCTGATCTCATCGCTTCAAGAATCAAGATTGCTTCTTCCGTCCGCGAGCCGCACCCGACATCTCGACTGGAGGATGCGAAAATCGTTGTCGTAGGAGGCCGGGGAGTGAGGAACCTTCAGGGATTCAACCTGATCCGTGAGTTGGCCCTGCTCATGGGGGGCGAGGTGGGGGCAACACGACCGGCCGTCGACGCCCACTGGACGTCCCACGATCAGTTGATCGGCCAGACCGGAAAGTCCGTCAAACCCGCACTCCTGATCAGCTGTGGGACTTCCGGTGCGATCCAGTACACGGCGGCGATCGGAGAGTCAGGAACGGTTGTGGCCATCAATCGCGATATCCAGGCACCGATCTTTAAGTTGGCCGATTTCGGGGTGATCGCCGACGCGCTCTCCTTTCTCCCCGCCTTGTTGGCGGAGATGAAAGAACAGCTCTTTTCGGAGATTACGGACCTCTATCGCGCGCAGGTGAGCATGGGCAGAAGCCGGAAATCCGTCTCCTTTGGCCAGCGTATTAAGAAACTGAGGGAAGACCACAAGATGAGCGTGGGAGATCTGGCTGAGAGGACCGGCCAGCCCCCCGAGTTCATCGAACGGGTCGAGTCAAACAGCGTGACGCCCCCGGTTTCCTTTCTGCTCCAGCTGTCTCATGCGCTCCAGATCGACCCCAGCAAATTCCTGACGGACAAGGAGAAGGTGCAGATCGGCGGAAAGAGGCAGGAGGGATTTGCAAAGCGGACCCAGAACTACTCCTATCGGACGCTGACTCCGGGTGCGGCGGACAAACACCTTCGCTCCTTCATGGTCCTGATCGAACCCAGGGAAAAACACCGGATGGTGGAGTATAAACATCCCGGCGAGGAGTTTATCTATGTCCTGAAGGGGGAGCTGGAAGTGACCCTGGGAACCAAAATCTCCCATTTAAAGCAGGGAGAGACCATTCATTTTGATTCGGAGACCAAACACAAACTCCGTAACATCTCAGACGAAAGATGCGAACTCATCGTCACCCTGTACACTCCGTAGACGCCTGCCCCGTTCACACGCACAATGAGTGCCCCCACGATCAAACCTCTTACAGGTGGGTCATCCTGGTATTGCTCTGGCTCCTCTACGTTGCCTTCGGCCTGGCGATGCGATCCGTTGCGCCTCTTGTAACGCCGATCCTCCGCGACCTGGATCTATCCTATACGCAGATGGGAATCATTCTCGGTTCGTGGCAGCTCACCTATATTCCCGTTTCAATCATCGCAGGAACGATCGTCGACCGGTGGGGAGCTCGCAAATCCCTTTTTGCCGGAACGTTGGCCGTCGGGATCTCGCTGGCACTCCGGTCTCTTCCTCGGGACTTTGGCGGGATGCTGGGGGCCGTGGGTTTGCTGGGGGTCGGTGGGCCCTTGGTCTCCATCGGCTGCCCCAAGACGATTTCCATGTGGTTTCAGGGCAAGAGTCGGGGCACGGCAATCGGCGTCTACTTGAGCGGCCCCTGGGTCGGCGGGGTCATAGCCCTGACCCTGACCAACAGCTTCCTCATGCCTGTAACCAGATACAGCTGGCGGTCCGTATTCCTCCTGTACGGGCTCTTCGCCTGCCTGGTGGCCTTGCTCTGGTGGTTTTTCGGCCGGGATCATCGAAACGCGCTCGCTTCCAAAGATACCGGGACCTTCAAGGTCTTCTACAAACTTATCAAGGTTCGAAACATCGTGATCGTGATTACCCTTGGACTTCTCTCCTTCGCAATCAGTCACGGCTTTACCAATTGGCTCCCGAAAATCCTTGAAGCCAGTGGTCTGCCTCCCGAGAATGCCGGGGTCACCGCATCGCTTCCGCTCATCGCGGGTATTCCTGCCCTCCTCTTCGTTCCGAGGCTGGTTCCTGCCCGATGGCGTGGTCGTTACCTCGCCTCAGCGGCTTTCCTCGTTCTTGTTTCGGTGACCCTGTGCATCAATGCTTCAGGCACGATCCAACTGGTGGCGCTGGTCTTTTTCGGCCTGCTCACTGCTCCTTTCGTCCCTATATTGACCCTGATCCTGATGGATGCCCCCGAGGTGGGTTCAGCTTACATGGGGGCTGCTGGCGGACTCTTCTTTTGCATTGGTGAAATCGGAGGAGTCATGGGGCCGCTGATGATGGGAGCGGTTGTCGATCTGACGGGAAGCTTCCTGGCCGGAACACTCTTTTTCGGCTTTCTGTGCGTGGCGATGATTGGTTTAACGCTCCTTCTCAAAACTCAACCTGCTCCTGGAGCAAAAGGCTCCATTTGATTTTGGCCGTCCGATAGGATTACAATGATTTCATGGCTCGAATCCTTCCAACGGTATTGTTTCTGTTCCTCACGTTTCTTCCCGGGGCGGTCCGGGCCGAAATCTATTCCTGGATCGATGATCAGGGCACGCAGCACTACACGACACAGATTCGAAAGTATCCCGAACCTTATCGGTCCACGGCACAGACCCTTTCTCTTCCCCAATCCCCTGCTCCGCCTCCGGAACTGCTACCGACTCCGGCTGCCAAAGGGTTGACCAGGATTTCGTTCACCTCGGGATCCCCTGTTCTGGTCACCGCAAGAATCAATGGCGCCGGCCCGGTTACCCTTATTCTGGATACAGGCGCCGACCGGACGCTGGTGAAGACTTCGGTTCTATCCAATCTCGGCATTTCGACCGAGAACTCAAACCGTGTTGCCATAAAGGGAGTGACCGGAACGAGTTATGCGATTGCTGTGTGGGTGAATTCACTGGAGGTGAGGCGAAGCGAGGGTGGGTCCTCTTCTCATCCTCGCTCATGAAACCGATTTGAAAGGAGCCGATGGTCTCCTCGGCCGCGACTTTTTGGCAAGCTTCAATGTGACGATTGATCCCAAAGAACAAGTCGTCACCCTGACCCCGAACTAATGCCCCATGCCCGGAGTGGGCGCCCCCGCCTATCGGAGTCGGGCCCGAACCATGAAACCGGTAACGGTAACGGTTACGAAGCCCGTTTCGTCTAGGGGCAAAGGGTTACGTGCCTCCACACCCAAGTGCCTGCGCTTCGGCACGCAGGCGTGAACTTCTTAAACCGAAGGACGTAACCCAATAACGATACGGGCATCGTTACCCTAACCGGTAGACGATACTTTTATTTTCTGGCTAATAAAAGCTTGAAGATTTGGGACAACCTCCGCGAAAAAATCAGAGTACTGCCTTTTCTTGCGGGGGCCACGTGAACTTGAGCGTTGTTCCTTTTCCCTCTGCAGATTGGATGGAGAGGGTCCCGCCTGAAAGTTCGGCCCGCTCCTTCATGCTGGAAAGCCCCATGCCCTTCCGGTATCTCTTCCGGACTTCCTCCGGGTCGAACCCCAGGCCGTTGTCCTGAATCGTCAATTCAATACCCGCGTGGTTGCTTCCGAGGGAAAGAAGGACTTGGTCTCCTTTGCTGTGCCTTGCGATATTGTTGAAAGCCTCCTGAACGATCCGGTAAAGACTGATCCCCAGGGTCTGGGGAATCTTGTTCTCCTCCTCGATCTCGATCCGTTTGTCGATCCGGATTGCAGAATAGACCTTTTGAAACTCCCGGCAGAACCAGTTGATCGTCACCTCGACACCGAAGTCGTCAAGCATGGGAGGCCGGAGATCCAACTGAATTCGCCGGGCTTCCTCAGAAGCGGTCTGGATCGTCGAATAGAGTTTCTGGAGGGCGGCCACAGTGTCGTCGGGACTCCCCTGGCGAACCTGGTCGATGGCGGTCTCCACTCCGTACTTGATGACAGCCAGACTCTGACCGAGGCTATCGTGGATCTCCCTCGCGATATTTCGCCTCTCTGTTTCCTGGGCCGCCAGGAGCTCGGAGGAAAGGAGCCTGCACCGGCCCTCCGATTCCCGGAGGTTCTCCAGGATCCGCCGATGCTCGATGGCATAACGGATGGAGCGATCAAGGATCGGACCGCTGATCTCCCCCTTTGCCAGAAAGTCTGCCGCGCCGGCCTTCATTGCCTCCATATCCACTTCGTAGTTCCCCTGGCCGGTAAGAAAGATGATGGGAACACGGTAGCCTTTTCCCATAGCCTCATAAAGGAGATCGATTCCATTTCGTTCGCCCAGACGGTAGTCGAGAAGGCAGACATCATGGGCGGGCACATCGATCTCCTTCACACCCTGATCATAGTTGACCGCCCATTGAACGTTGTACTCCACATGAGGAACTTCGGAGAGCAGGTCCCTGACCAGAATGTAATCATCCTCATCGTCTTCAATCAGAAGCACTTTGATTCTACGCTCTTTCACAATCATCCCTCCTCCTTTCCCGGATAAAGCACCCTCATTCATTGAGAGGGAAGTCAGTTATAGCCAATACCGGAAGGATACGAAAGACTTCGTCATCACTTTTTTCTTTATTGCTTTCCGCTTGCCTCGTCTGTCTTGTTAACTGATTACTGATCACTGACAACTGATTACTATTCTATTTCAGGAACCATTTCCACGGTCTCAGACCCGTATTTGCCGAGGGTCTTGATGGGAGTGACAAAACCCCGGCAAGATGATTTAAAGGGAATCCATCGCTGCTTCGTGCCTTCTTTCTCCTGAGGCCGCAAGGGGCTCTATCGTTTTCCGGCTCACAGGCAGTGTCACCATGAAAGTCGCCCCCTCCCCGGGTGTGCTCTTCGCGGTGATCGTTCCCCCGTGGCGCTCCACGATCTTCCGGCAGATGGCCAGGCCCATGCCCGTTCCCTCGTAAGCACCGGGGCCGTGGAGACGCTGAAAAGGCAGGAATATCTTCGCAAGAAACTGTTCGTCGAAACCGATTCCGTTGTCCGAAACCGTAATCTCGCACATCTCATCGCTGCTTCCGGAAGAAACCATCCGGCTGCCCACCCGGACCTCCGGGGCAATGCCCGAACGGTGGTACTTCAGGGCGTTTGAGAGGAGGTTCTGGAAAAGCTGCCGCATCTGCACCGGATCGGCCTCGATGACCGGCAAATTCCCGACCGCTCACCTGTCCCTTCGTTTCGGCAATCCGCGCTGACAGGTCCTCCATCACCTCCCTGACGACCCAGGAGATGTCCGTTGGCCGGTAAGGGTCCTGCTTCATCGAAACGCGAGAATACTGGAGGAGTGCCTCGATAAGGCTTTGCATTCTCTTTGCCGCGTTCATGACTCGGACCAGGAAATCAAGGCCCCTCTCGTTCAGGCTATTCCCGCATTCGTCTCTCACGCGGTCGCTGAATGTCTGGATCTTCCGCAGCGGTTCCTGGAGGTCGTGCGCAGCAACGAAGGTGAAACTCCTGGAGTTCCCGGTTACTTCGTTCGAGTTTTTGCGTGTACTCCCTGACCTTATCGTTGGAAGCCTGAAGCGACGCCGCCATCCCGTTGAAGGCGCGGCCAAGATCCGCAAGTTCGCTCTTCCCCGTTGCTTCGATGCGATGAGCGAGGTCGCCGCCGGAGATATGCCCTACGCCTTCGGAGAGTTTCCTGACATCCCGCACGATGCTCCTGCCGGAGAAGAAGGAGATCGCGGCATTGGTGAGGATGACCGCGACCAGGAGGGCAAGGACAGCGACGCCGGCGTTGCCCTGGGCCGAGACAATCCGGGATTGGCTGATCTCCATGAGCCGATTGGTATCGTCGGTGATGAAACGAACCTTGGTCCAGAGCTGGGAGGCAAGCATGTTCTTACGTTCGGTCTCGATGCCGCTTCCCGGCCCTGCCCTTTGGGCGACAAACTGGTCGAGGAGGGGACCGAGTTCCTGGTTATTTCTGCGTATCTGCCTGATCAGGGACTCCTCCCGGGCATCGGAGGAGGCCATGTCCTCAAGGAGCTTGCTCAAACTCCTGCGCACGTCGCCGATCTGCTGCATGTCGCGCTGGCCCGATTCCTCCTTGAACGTGGCGATCAGGAGATTCAGGGCAAAGGTTTTGCTGATGACCTCGTTGTATCTCTGGCCGCGGGCGAGGTCGTCGCTTATGCCCCGCAGGATTGAGAACGCGAAAATAACCGACGACAGCCGAAATCGCCACAGAGGCGACTATGCTTACCCAGATCCTGGACTGTATCCGCATATGGACCTACTTGAAGATCGTCACCGCCTTGGGATCGACCTCGTCCAGGGCGCCGGTGTAAATGTAATTTAGAAAATTCGGCAGGTTCGCCGGACTTGCCCTCTTTCTTCTTCTTCCACCTGGCGAAGTTCTCGAGGGAAGTGAGCAGGGATTGGTTGAGGGTAACGTTCAACGGGGTCATGTCCCAGACCTGCTGCATGAACTCGGGATCAAGGCCCAACTTGCGCGTGACGATGCTCTTTGCCTCGTCCTCTGGGCGAGAGGGAAAGTCCTCGGCCTTCAGAAGCGCCCGGAGAAACCGTTTGATCGGCTCCGGAGATTGGGTCAGGTCCTCCTTGACTGCCAGGAGCCAGTGGTAACCGAGGTAGTTCTGAACCGCCCAGACCACGGCATTCTCCCCCAGTCGCTTCTGCGCCTCGTAAGCGTAGACGTCAAAAGCGGATACGGCGTCCACCTCGCCGCTTACGACGGCCTCGACTTGCCTGGCCGGGAGGGATGTTTCACGTCGTCACCTCGGACCGGGGGATGGCATTCGTCAGGAGGAAGATGTCGAGGAAGTAGTCGCTGGTGGTGTTGGGGCTGAAGCCGATCTTCTTGCCCTTCAGGTCGGATGGCTTGAGGATGTTCCTGTCCTTCCTGGCCACGATCTTGTTTCCCGTTGATAAACCGATCGAAGCCACGATCCGAAGGGACGGTTCTTCGCTCACCTTCCCGACAAAAGCCACATCAGCCACCGTGGCCATCTGGGCCTCTCCCCGGCACACCGCCTCCAGGGCGGAGAGCCCGGAAGGATACGTCTTGATCGACACCTCGAGACCCGACTCCTTGAAGAAGCCCCTGTCGTCGGCTATGGCGATCAGACCGGAGTGAGGGACGGCCTGGATTGCGAGCGATAGCTTGAGCGGAGCGGTTTGCGACGCTCGCTCTTCCCGGGATTGACATCCCGATACCGCCAGGATGGCAACAAACAGAAGAACCGGGAATGAAATGGTTTTATGCGCCGTCATCACAGTCCTCATGTGGATGGTTGCTCTGCGAACCTAAATCCTTCCCCAAGGCGTGGTCCGCATGATCGGCCTACTTAAAGATCGTGACCGCCTTCGGATCAACCTCCTCCAGGGCGCCCCTGTAAATATAGTTCAGAAAGTTGGGAATCTCCCCGGCTTTGCCCTCTTTATTCATCCTCCACTTGGCGAAGTTCTCGAGAGAGGTCACCAGAGATTGATTCAGCGTCACATTCAGCCTGGTCCTGCCCCAGACCTGCCGGATGAACTCGGGATCAAACCCCCATTTACGAATGATGATATTCCTGGCCTCGTCGTCATGGGCCAGAAGAAAGCTTTCAGCCTTCAAAAGGGCCCTGAGAAAGCGCTTGATCGGCTCCGGAGATTGGGTCAGGCCTTCCCGGGTCAGCAGGAGCCAGTGCCAATCCTGATTGTTCTGCGCCGGCCAGGACACGGCATTCTCTCCCAGGCGTTTCTTCGCATCGTACACTTCTGTGTCCCAGCTGGACATGGCGTCCACCTCCCCGCTTACGAGCGCCTCAACGAGTCTACCGGCGGGGAGATTCACGGCCGTCACCCCGGACGAGGGAATCGAGTTCACCAGGAGGAACGTGGTCAGGTAGTATTCGCTCGATGTGTTGGGACTGAAGCCAATCCTTTTGCCCTTCAGATCGGACGGGTTACGAATGTTCCGGTCCTTCCTGGCAACGATCTCGTTTGTATTGACTAAACCAATCGCGGCAACAGCCCGCAGGGATGGGTCCTCGTTGATCTTCATGGCAAAGAATAATTCATTCCCCATGGCCATCTGGGTCTCGCCCCGGGAGAGCGCCTCCAGAGTGGCAAAGCCGTAAGTATACTCCTTAACAGAGACCTCCAGACCGGATTCTTTGAAGAACCCCTTGTCCTCAGCTATGGCGATCAGACCGGAGTAGGGATAGGGCGCCAGCGCCAAAGAAACCTTGAGCCGGGGACCTTGCGCCTGGTCTCCCTTCGACCCGCATCCACATACAGCCAAAAAGATTACCAGCAGGAGAGGGATGCAAAGCAATTTGAGTTTTCCATAAGTATCTCCTCCCCCTTTCGACGCCTGCCTGCCGGTGGGCAGGGGGGAGGGAGAGGAGGAGGGTAGACAAAGGCGATTCAGTCCGGATTCGGTCTTCCCTGAATTGATTCTGCGCGCCTTCATCTCTGTCGTCGCCATGAGGTCATCTCACTCCGCGCCCTTTTGAGAAGGAAGCTCCACGATTTCTAACCAGTACTTGCCCAGGGCTTTGATGGCACTGACGAGTCCTGCGAAGGTGACCGGTTTGGTAATGTAGGAATTGGCGCCCAGATTGTAGCTCCGGAGAACGTCCTCTTCCTCTCTGGACGTCGTCAGAATCACAACAGGGATACCTTTCAAGTCGGGATCCGATTTGATCTCCTTCAGGGACTCCCGGCCGTCCTTTCTCGGCATGTTGAGGTCAAGAAGGATGATTCCCGGGCGGGGTGAAGTAGAAGGGTCTTTATATTTTCCCCGCCGGTGAAGATAGTCCATCAGTTCTTCGCCATCCCCGACGAATCGGAGACCGTTCATCAACAGTCCTTCCTTAAATGCATCCTTGATGAGCATGCAATCCTCTTCGTCATCATCCGCCACCAGGATAACAACAGATTTCCTTTCGCTCGTCATAAAGCCCTGCCCCCTTTCCCTCTTTGGACGAATATCCGTAATGATAACGAATTACTTATGTAAATCCAAGTTCCGCACTAATTTGTCCTCTTGTATCAATTTAGCCTTTTGAAAAAGATCTGTTTTAATATCAACATGAATTCACCGCAGAGGCGCAAAGGACGCGGAGGAGAGGTATTTTTGATTTGCGGGGAGACGACCGCAAATCAAAAGGGCTCATCCCTTTGGGAAACCGGCATGTTACGCGCAACGTGATTCCCAAAAGAGGGCGGTTTTGATCCAATCGTCGTCTCCCGATTGGATCAAGGGCAATTCCCTCTGCGATCTCAGCGTCTCCGCGGTGAAACACCCATTCTTTTCGGAGTGCTAAATTCTTACCTCCTCTTTTGTTTGGTAATCTGATTACTGATCACTGATTACTCTTTTCTTTACTGCTTTCTGCTTTCTGCTTCTATTCTTCCTCGTTGGTCAACTGATCACTGATCACTTTCTTTTCTTGATGTCTGGTTTACGGGCAGTGTGATGATGAACGTAGCGCCCTTTCCCGGGGCGCTCTCCGCGGTGATGGTTCCTCCGTGGCGTTCAACGATCTTCCGGCAGATGGCCAATCCCATGCCCGTCCCTTCATACTGGCTTCGGCCGTGGAGACGCTGGAAGGGCTGGAAGATACGGTCGCGATATTTCTCATCAAACCCGATTCCATTGTCCTCCACAAGGATCCTGACCCATTGGCCGCCTGTTGAAGTTTTTTTGCTTGCCGGATCCTTCACATGATTCGCGGTGACCTTGATGATTGGCTTTCCCTCACTGCGGTACTTTAGACTGTTGCTCAGAAGGTTCTGGAAGAGCTGCTCCATCTGGTGCGGACTGAATTCGATGGCAGGCAAGTGCCCCACATCCACACGGGCGCCCGTCTGTTCGATGCGGGCAGCCAGGCTCGAAATAGCTTCCCGAGCAGGAGTCTCCAGAGAAACCCTGGAGAAAGGCTCCGGCCTTGATCGTCACCCTTGAATAGGTGAGAAGGACCTGGATCAACTCCCTCATCCTCGTCGCGGCGCTTTGCATTCTTGACAGATAATCGCGGCCTTCTTCCCCGAGACTGTCGCCCGCATTTATCCCGCAGCCGGGAGCCGAAGGTCTCGATCTTCCGGAGGGGCTCCTGAAGGTCGTGGGAAGCTACAAAGGCAAAGTCCTCGAGATCTTTGTTGCTCTGCGCGAGCTTTTTGTTGTTAATTTCCAGCTCCTTTTCGAATTCACTCAGCCGCCTGGTCATCTCATTGAAGGCAATCGTGAGTTGGCCGATTTCATCCTCTCTCCCGATGTCCACTCTGTAATCGAGATTCCCTCCTGCTACAATTTCGGTCCCTTTCTGTAAAAGCTGGAGGTCGGCAAGAATTCTATTGCTGAGAAAAATGGAAATGAAAATGGAAATACCGATGGCAAGAAGGATTGAAGTCATCACCAGCAGGATGGCTCCTCTCTTAGTGGAGGACAAGTCCTTATTGCTTTCCTGAATCAGCAGAAAGGCACGATTCACCATCTCCTGGCCCTTTGCGGTCAGGTTGGTTATGAGCCTGCTGTATGCCTCTCGGATCAGAGCGGCTTCGTGTGCGGGTGTGTTGTCCAGCCTTCCGGCGTAGGAAATGATTCTTTCAAAGAGGGCTTCCATCTCGTCACATCGCTGTGAGATGATTTCCAGGTTTTCATCGACACGCTTACTATCGCGCTTCGCTTCCTTGATCAATTTCTTGAGGGAGGCAAGGTTCAGATTCCACTGCATTCTTTGGCGATCTTCACGATAGAGGAGATAGGAATTGCTCAGATTATGGAGATCGAAGACGCTCCTGGTGATCCGGTCCGCCATCCAGTTCTTCTCCATCTCAGCATCGATCCTCCGGTCTGCGTAAAAGAGGATTCCTCCCGCGACCAAAACAAGTGCGATCGCAATAAGGATGTTGATTCGAAACTGAGTCTTAATTTTCATAAGTTCTATAAGTTATGAGGACTGAGATTGGACTGAGGACTGAGTGAAAGAAGGATATAGTTTTCGGCTTTAGGTTCAAGCTCTTACTCATACTCAGTCCTCATCACTGAGTCCAAATGTTCTTAGTGAATCACGCTTACCGCTTCAGGCTTAATCTTCTTAAGCCCCTCCAGATAGAGAAAGTTAAAATAGTTCGGCACTTTTGTCGAATCGACGTATTTGTTCGTTATCGCCCAGCGGGCCTCGTCTTCCATCAAGGTGAGAAGGTTCTGATCAAGTCCAACGCGGAAACGGGTTTTTGACCAGGTGCTCATCACGACCTCATGGTTAAGGTCCAAGGTGCGTTCGACGATCTTCTGCGCCTCCGTTTTCTTGCTTCTTTACAAACACCTCCGCTTCAAGCACTCCTTTAAGAAGGCCGTTGATCACCTGGGGCCGGGTCTTGATCAGTTCTTCCCTCGTCATCAGGAGGAAGTAGTAATCCTGGCCACCCTGAGTAGGCCAGGAAATGGCATTGTGAGCCAGGTTTTTCTTCATCTCATCTGTAAAAGGAGGAATCCAAGCTGGCGGCATCGACTCTGCCTTCCGAGAGGGCCGCAACCATCTCGGCGGGCTTGAGAGGAACCTCCACAATCTGTGTGGGACGGAGACCGTTAAAGGAAAGGAAACACGTTCAAGAAGAATTCAGCGCCGGTTCCTTTGCTGACTCCAACGCGCTTTCCCCTCAAATCGTCCGGCTTCCGGATACCCCGGTCCCTTCTCGCGACCACCTCGCAGTTGTCCGATGCAGAAATGGTTCCAATGGTCCGCAGGTCCTGTCTCTTGAAGCCCTGGAGAACCAGGACGAACTCCGAGGCGGTCGCCGCATCGATCTTGCCTGCCAGAAGGTCTTCCATTGCTTGGACCCCTGTTTGGTAATTCTCGACTGTAAGGTCTATGCCATGCCGCTTGAAAAAACCTTGTTGCTGAGCAATGTATACGAGAGTGGAAATGGAACCGGTATAGACACCCATCCGCAGTTTCTCAACCCTTGCCGGCGGGCCGGGTTTCAATAAAAAGAACCATAAAACCGCAAAAATGACGACGAACCCAACTATGACAGCAGTGATCCTCTTCTTTTTCATCCCTCGTTCTCTCCCAAAATCCCCTCTAACTCCCCTTTACCCCATCCCCCTCCTGACCTCCCCCTTGCTCGCGGCGCTAAGCCCCTGCGCAGCGCGAGGAGGGAGGTGTTAAGAAGGTTGGGTCCCCTGATATCCCTCCCCTTCAGAGGGAAGGTTTGGAAGGAAATGGGGGAGTTATCAAAATTAGTGACTGATCCCCACCGCCTCGGGTTTGATCTTCCTCAGTCCTTCCAGATAGAGAAAGGTGGAATAGTCCGGAATGGTCTCCGCATCGACCAGTTTGTTCTTTATCGCCCACCGTCCCTCATCTTCCATCAGGGTCAGAAGGTCCTGATCAAGGCGGACGCGGAAGCTGGTCTTTGACCAGGTGTTCATTAAAGTTTCTTGGTCAATACCCAATATGTTCTTCATTATATCCTTCGCTTCCTTTTCATGCTTATTCACAAACGTCTCTGCCTCCAGCACTCCCTCGAGAAAACCAGCAATGACCCTGGGACGGGTTTTCACCATTTCCTCCTTGGTGAAGAGGAGAAAATAGAAATTCCGTCCACCCTGGGCTGGCCATGAAAGGACCTTGTCGGCCATGCCTTTCTTGATCTTATCAATAAAAAGAGTGAAGTTAACAGCCGCATCGATCTTTCCTTCTAACAGAGCCGAAACAATCTCATCTGGCTTAAGATCAACCGTGCGAACCTCTCTAAGGGGCATATTGTTAAAGGATAGAAAGACGCTCAGGAAAAAATCGTTCACCGTCCCCCTGGGGACCCCCACCAACTTTCCTCTCAAATCCTGCGGTTTTTCGATACCACGGTCTTTCCGCACAATCACTTCAACGGTATCTGAAGCGGAGATCGTCCCGATGCCCCGGAGATCCTTTCTCTTAAGGCCCCAAAGTGCCAGGACAGACTCGGCTGCAGTGGCTACATCGACCTTCCCACCAAGAAGATCATCCACGGCATACGCTCCTGCCGGGTAACTTTCAACGGTGACATCGAGGCCATGGCGCTTGAAGAATCCCTGCTGATGAGCGACATAGATGAGGGCGCAGATAGGATTGGCAGCAACACCTACCCTCAACTTCTCAACCTTTTCCGGTCCCAAAGGCTTCTTGAGGAAAAAGAAGACCAAAGCCACGAAAATGATAAGAAACCCCGCAGCAAGGCCGATGAACTTTCTTTTCTTCATCCCCTCTGCTTCCTCTTTTTGCGTATGTTAAAAGTTACTGAGGGCTGAGTAAAAGAAAGAAATATTGTTTCTCTTGCGGCTTCAGCTTTAACTCAGTCCTCAGTCCTCTCTTGTTAGTGAATGACGCTCACCGCTTCAGGTTTGATCTTCTCGAGCCCGTCAAGATAGAGAAAGTGGAGATAATTCGGCACCTTTTCACCGTCGACGAGCTTGTTATGTATGGCCCAGCGGCCTTCGTCTTCCAGCAGGGTCAGAAGGGCCTGATCGAGGCGCACGGCGAACCGGGTCTTTGACCAGGTCTTTACGACCGACTCATGGTCAAAGCCCAAGGCGCGCTCGACGATAGCCTGCGCCTGTCTTCATCTTTCTTCAGAAAATCCTCGGCCTCGACTACCCCTTTAAGGAGACCGGTCACCACAACGGGCCGGGTCTTGATCAGTTCATCCTTGATCATCACGACGAGGTGGTATTCCTGGCCGCCCTGAATGGGCCATGAGATGGCGTTGCCGGCCAAGTGTCTTCTTCATCGTATCCGAAAAAGGAGGGAAACAGCTCGCGGCATCGATCTTGCCCTCCGAGAGGGCCGCAACGAGGTCAATGGGCTTGAGATCGACCGTCCGCACCTCTCCCGGAAGAAGGTCTTTAAAAGAAAGGAAGGTGTTCAAGAAGAACTCGGCGATCGTGGTTTTAGGGACCCCGATGATCTTTCCCTTCAAATCCTCAGGATTCTTGATCCCCCGGTCCCTTCGGGCGACCACTTCCATGGTGTCCGAAAAGGAAATCGACGCGATGGCCCGGAGATCCTGTCTTTTGAAACCCTGGATGGCCAGGACAAACTCTGTGGCTGTTGCCACGTCGGCTTTGCCTGCGGTCAGCCCATTTACCGCAAGGACGCCCGTCTGATAATCCTCAAAGGAGACGTCGAGTCCGTGGCGCTTGAAAAAACCCTGTTCCTGGGCGATGTAAATCAGGGCGCTGACCGTGTCGGGATAGATAGCGATCCTCACCTTCTCAGCCTTTTCGGGAGCGGAGGGCTTCGTGCAGGAAAAGAGCAATGAAATCACAAGGAGGATCGAAGCAAAAAGGAGGATTCGATATCGGAATCTAATTCTCATGAGGTCCCTTCACAATTCGCAAGCCGCATTCTGCAAATGGTACTCCTTTCCTTCATCCTTTCTATTTCCTTTTTTGACCGGCATGTACCCGCAAGCCCCGCCTTTCGACCCGCCTGGCCCTGTCTCCTAATGAATCACCCCAACGGCGTCGGGTTTGATCTTCTCAAGCCCTTCCAAATATAGAAAAGTGAAAAAGTTCGGAACTTTCGTCGATACAACGTATTTGTTCGTTATTGCCCAGCGAGCCTCGTCTTCCATCAGGGTCAGAAGATTCTGGTCAAGTCCGACGCGAAAACGGGTTTTTGACCAGGTACTCGAGACAATCTCATGACCAAGGTTCAAGGTGTGCTCGACGATCTTCTGCGCCTCTCTTTCATTCTTCTTCACAAACGTCTCCGCATCGAGAATCCCTTTAAGGAGGCCGGTGATCACCTTCGGCCGGGTCTTGATCAATTCGTCGTTGGTGATCAAGAGAAAATAGCAGTCCTGCCCCCCCTGCAGGGGCCATGAGATGGCATTCTGAGCCAGGTTTCCCTTCATCTTATCCGTAAAAGGAGGGAAACAACCCGCAGCATCAATCTTCCCCTCCGAGAGCGCCGTAATCATCTCGGAGGGTTTAAGGTCAATGACGTGGACCTCTTTGGAATTAATATTGTTCAACGAAAGAAATGAGCTCAGAAAAAACTCGGTGGCGGTACCCTTGGCGACCCCGACCACTTTCCCCCTCAAATCATCAGGCTTTCCGATCCCTCGGTCCTTTCTCCCAACCATCTCGTGGCTTTGAAATGAGGAGATTGCACTCACGCCTCGGAGGTCTTCCCTCTTAAAACCCTGAATGGCAAGGACGTAATCTGCGGCGGTCGCCACATCGACCTTCCCCGCCATCAGGCCATCTACGGCAAAAGCTCCCGCCTGATAATTCTCAAACGAGATATCAAGTCCATGACGTTTAAACATGCCCTGTTGCTGACCGATGTAAATGAGGGCCGAGATGGTATCGGGATAGATACCGATCCGGAGCTTCTCACTCTTTCCAGAACCGGACGGCTTTCCGAGAAGAAGGAATGCCGCAGCCACTACGATAATCAGCACCCCCGCTGCCAGAAAAAAGATCCCCTTCCTCCTCATCCTCTCGCCTTTTCCTTCCGACAGTATTGTTTGGTTCTGCTTTGGTGATTGATGCGATCTTGTTGATATATGTGTCTATCACGGTCCATCCGATGAACTTGATCGTACCCATTTTGCTATATGAAACCACCCTATTAGATGCCTCCCCGCCTCCCTGCATAAGAAGAGGGAAAACTCTTCTCTCCTGTCACTAAGGAGCCTGAAGTGGGATCAGCGGCGTCTCTCCGCAGAGCTAATGGCTATACAACCTTCCGTTGATGCATACAATAGAGCACAGGTGGACTTATGTCAAGAACCAAAATAAGGCAATCACTTCGGAGTCTTACGGTGCAAGGCTGAATCCTTGCCTTTGGAAGTGGGGATCGAAGGCGAAGGCAATTCTCAGCCCGAGATGGCGCATGACCTCAAAGCTCACACAATCAACAAAGCTGAGGCTGCGTCTTGCTGCTGCAAGGTGGGCGCTCATGCCTGAGCGATGCAGTTCAGGTCCAACAAATTCAATATTTGTCAGAGGCAATAGGTCTTCCTCAAATCCTCTTACGGCCTCCATTCCGAGACGATTCTGCAGAAGAGCGATGGTCTCAACCAGAATATAATTGCTTGTGATGAGAGTGTTCTCGTTGCTAAGGATGTCTGTCCATGCTGTCTTTGCCCGGAGGTGGTTCTGATCATCCTCGTCGAGCAGCGCATAGAAAGCAGAGGTATCAACGAAGATCTTCATTTTCCGTAAGCTTCCTCAAGGTAAGCGTCATGGTTTATTGAAATGTCGCGTTTCCCAGACCTAAATCTACCCACAATGTCAATCGCTCTTTTGCGCCTCTCTTCGATATCGATGACCGAACTCGATTTGATCATACTATCAACGGCAGATCTTATCAGCTCGGCGACCGACAGATGTCGGGATTGAGCAATTCGTTTGAGTGTCTTCGCTTGTTCCTCGGTCAACTGGATCTGTGTCCTGACCATATAGCCTCCACTGATTACAGATTCGATTACATGATAACTTACGGACCCTTACCGGTCAACGAAGGAAGGGGTAGACCGGAAGAAAAGACTCGATTCCTTATCAAATCAGAAATGGTGTCATCTGCTGGAATAATCTCTCTTAATGAACCCCCCTGTTCCGGGAGGGGCCACACAACGCCCTCCTTCGGCCACCTTCTTGCCGCGCAGATAGGTTGCCGCAACCCTTCCCCGGACTTCCCGGCCTGCAAAGGGACTCCAGCCGGCTTTGGATAGAATATCTTTATCCTCGATCACGCGAGTTCCTTTGAGGTCCACCAGAATGAAGTCCGCATCGCTTCCCACCTGCAGACTGCCCTTTTTCGGATAGAGCCCGTAAAGCCGGGCAGGCGTCAGGGCGTAGAGTTCAACAAGACGCGAAAGGCTCAGGCTTCCTCTGCACGCGGCGTCGAGCATGACCGGGAAGGTCGTGTCGATCCCCGGCAGCCCGAAGTGGACGTCCCAGATCGAGCCGGCGGTCTTCTGTGAACGGGTGGAAGGCGCGTGATCGCTTGCAAGATACGAAATCGACCCGTTTCGAAGCCGTTCCCACATGGCTTCAAGGTCCCCCGATCCCAGAGCACGGGCAGGCGGGGTGAACTTTCGGAAGGCACCCAACTGCTTTATCTCATCCTCTCTCAAATAGAGGTATTGGGGACACCCCTCTGCCCAGATCTGGGTGCCCCAGGCCCGGTAATGGTTCACAATGTCGACGATCGATGGGTGGCTGCAGTGAGCAATGGCCACGTTCGCGCCCGATGCCTGGGCCAGTTGGCCGACCATTGTGACGGCCACCCGCTCTGCCAGAAGGTTTCGCCACTCCAGGAATCACCATTCCGTCTTCCCGGCCGGCGCCCCTCAACTCTGCCTCGGCCACCCGGGTGAGCGATTCGTCCTCTGCATGAACGAGATAAAGAACCCCTGCCGAGGCAAAATTCCTCATGGCCTGAAACAGGCGGCCATTCTCCACCGCATCCACTCCGTGGGTCGTGCAGGTGAAGACCTTGATGAAAGCAGCCCCTTCACGGAGGACCTCTTCGATCTCCTCAAGACCGTTGGGCGAAAAGTGGGCCCCCAGCGCAAAGTCGATCACCGACCGATCTTTGAGGTACTCGGCCTTCTTACGCAGGGTTTCACCATTGGTGACGCGACTGCCATGGCTGTGTTCAACGACGGTGGTCACGCCGGCCACCGCTGCCGCTGCACTGCCGGTCGGAAAATCCTCCCTCGTCGGGTCTCCCGGGTCCATGAAGTGAACGTGGGCATCCACCATCCCGGGCAGGAGAAAGAGTCCCTTTCCGTCCACAACCTCTTTTGAGGAAAGATCGAGTCGTCCCAGACCGATCACTTTGCCTTCATGAACATAGAGGTCGATTTGAGCCATGTCACTCGACGTAACAAGCTGGGCTCCCTGTACAATGAGATCTATCTGGTTTGTCATCCTGCTGCCTCCTGTGCAAATCCGAATTTCGGATTTGTAGCTGCAGAAACCTAAATCCTGCACGGACTCTTTCTACTTCAGGACCTCCGGATTCACGACGAATCCCGGCCTCCTCCCCTCGAGTAGATCCGCAATCCCGGCCACACAGATCATTCCGGTTTCCCGCAATGCCTCGTAGGTGTAAGCCCCCATGTGGGGAGTCAGGACGACATTGTCCAGCGCAAGCAGGGGACTTTCTTTCGGGGGTTCACTGGAAAAAACATCCAGCCCCGCCCCCTGAATCCGTTTCTCTTTAAGAACCGTGTACAGGGCTTCCTGATCCAGAATCTCCCCGCGGGAGATATTGACCAGGAAGGCCTCCTTTTTCATAAGCCTCAACTCTCTCTCACCGATCATCTTGAAGGTGGCGGGAATCGAGGGGATATGAATGGAAACAAAGTCGGCGGCGGACAGGACCTGATCGAGGGGCAGGTACGTAATTCCCCATTTCCGGGCGAAGGCTTCATCCTTGACCACATCGTAGGCGATCACCTTCATGTCAAAGCCTGCAGCCCGTCTGGCAACCCGCTTCCCGATCTCTCCAAGTCCGATGATCCCCAGAACCTTCTGAAATAACTGAAACCCCACCAGGCGCGGCCATCCGCCTGCCCGAACCGACCGGTCTGCATGGGGAATTCTTCTGGCAAGGGAGAGGAAGAGACCCATCGTCAGGTCAGCGACAGAGTCGCTGTTGGTTCCCGGAGCGCTGGTGACGATGATCCCTTTCGCAGATGCGGCCTTCACGTCGATGTTATCCACCCCGGCCCCATGCTTGGCAATGACTTTCAATTTCTTTGCCGCCTGGATGACCGGAGTGGTTATCTTTTCGACTCCCACGATAGCTGCGTCGTATTCCCCGAGGGTCTGGATCAGCTCCTCTTCGGAAAGCTTCTTCCCCTGGGGAATCAGATCCACGGCATAGCCACGGGCCTTCAGGTAGTCCACGGGTTCCGCTACATAATGTCCAAAGGTTGGCGAGGTTGAAATTACCTTAAAGGCCATATATCCTCCTATGCCAGAAGATTTTCATCATACGGAGTCTTCGTAAGGACTTCATTGCCGTCTTCCGTGATCAAGATCGTATCCTCAAGCCGAACCCCTCCGCCGCCCGGAGTTTTGGGGATGAAAATCCCGGGCTCCATGCTGAAAATCATCCCCGGCTTGAGTTCAATCACATTCTCGCTTCCAATGGCTGCGACTTCCCCCACAATGGGATAGGTGAGTCCCGTCACCCCGATGCTGTGGCCCAGGAGACCCAAGTAATCATAGCCTTTAAACCCGCAGTCGATGACCACTTTTCTGGCCGCTTCGTTTACGTCTGCGTTCGTCTTTCCCGGCTTCATCGTCCTCTGTATCTCCATCATCATCTGATAGACCGCTCGATAGATCTTCTTCTGCATCTCATTCGGTTTCCCGAAGATCACCGTTCTCGTAAAATCGGAGAAATAGCCGTTGAAACACCCTCCGAGGTCGAGAAAGACCAGTTCGCCCCAGTTGATCAGCCGGTCCGAGGCAAAGCGTCTTAACGGAGCGGTCCCGTCGCCCGAGGTCACGATCAGATTGCATTGCGGGGTTTCCATTCCAAAAGAATAGAGGACATGCATCGCCTCCGCCAGGACTTCGCACTCCCGGATTCCGGCGTGAATACTCTTGATCGCATGATCCATCGCATAGCCGGCGATCTCGCTCGAGAGTCGCATGCATTTGATCTCCTCGCTGTTCTTGATCACCTGGGCATCCAGAACACAGTGGTCACCGTTCACGAACTCCGCCTTCGGAAAGGTCTCCTTCAGTTTCATGAGAACGAGCATGGAGACGTGGTCGATCCCGATCTTTCCCTCCTTGATCCTCAATTCTTCAAAGGCAGGAACGAATTTTTTCTTGATCTCGTTCTCGACGATTCCAGGGTCCTCCATGGTGGCCAGGGGCCGAATATTTTCTTTCTTCATCCAGGTCATGGTGTCCCGGCACCGCTCATAGCAGCCGCTCGTCGGAAAGAGGATGGGATCTTGGTCCGCAGCCATGATGCCGGCATTTCGGGTCAGAAACGAAATAGGCCACCAGAGGGGACGATACCCCGTCATATAACGCAGGTTCTCAGCCTTAAAACAGAGAAGGGCGTCCAGGTCGTGTTTCTTGATCTGTTCATTCAAGGTTTTGGTTCTTTCATTTCGCAGGAAATCGAAGTCGATCCGATTCGTCCAATCCACGGCAAAATACATGCGCCCCTCCTCTATGGTCAGCAATCATTTCACAATTCTTCGTTACACCCGGTGCCGATAGCTTACGCAGAAACCGTCATCCATGGTGACACTCAGGATGACGGTATCAAAGGCGGGATGTTTTCGGATCATATCAAGGTAATCCTTCATGGATCCGGCCTGCTGGATTGCGTTGTGAACGGCAAGGATTCCACCCGGAACAAGCTTCTTCGGGTAGAGCTTGTTGAAATAATCCACCTGCCCTTCCTTGTCGGCATCGAGAAAGACGAAATCGAAAGGCCCGTCGAGTTTGGTCACTTCCCCGTGGGCATCGCCCAGGATGGGTGTCACCCGGTTCAAGACCCCTGCCTCGTCGAGGTTCCTGCGGGCCGCAGCGTATCGCTCTTTGTCGATCTCGATCGTGGTCAACCGGCCACCCGTTTCTTCAAGGGCAAGGGCCATCCAGATTGCAGAGACTCCCTGCGAAGTGCCCACTTCGAGCACGCTCTTTGCCCGGGTCGCCTTCACGAGGAAATGAAGAAACTCGCCGTCTTTCCGCGGCACACTCCAGAAGCGATAGCCCCTGGCATCCATCTGGTCAAGGAGCCGCTTCATCCGGGCCGGGTCTCGTTTGACCGGTCTGGAATCCACTTCCGTCCCCTCTGCTGCGACCGCTGCGGGAATGCGGGAGGCCCCTGCGAAAAGGGTGACCGCTCCTCCGGTGATCTTGAGAAAATCACGTCTCTTCAAGGGCGACCTTGTCTTCATCTTTGCTCCTCCGGAGGTGTGGAAAAACCCCATAAGTAGAGAGGGCGGGCATTGGCATCGTGTCCAAATCCTTGTTCTGCAGGCCAGGTTTGGGATCCTTGGGCCTTCGTTTCAGAAGAGCATAATCCCTGATCGGATTTCCGTCAAGGGCCAACCGGTGCGCCGACGTGCAGATCCTTCTCGTGCAGGAATTCGGAAGGACGACTCCGAAGCGATTTCTGCTCTTGGAGTCTGTCCCGGTTTCTCTTCAGATCTTCTACTTAACAAAAGAAGGAGGTTATGTTAAGAAGGCATATTCTCTTCATCGGAAGAATGCGATTTCCGTGGGCCCAACTCCCATTCTATATTTACGGGGAATTACCAAGTCATTTCCCGGCGTCATCGCCAACGATCACATCGATCTGGAGATCTACAGCGGCGAGGTCCATGCACTCCTTGGAGAAAACGGGGCGGGCAAAAGCACCCTCATGAAGATCCTCTACGGTTTTTACCGCGCGGACTCCGGAGAAATCCGTTTGAATGACCGGCCCGTCAGGATTCAGTCGCCCCACGAGGCCCGTCAGTGTCGGATCGGCATGGTTTTCCAGGATTTTACCCTCATCCCTGCCATGAGTGTGACTGAAAACATTGAGCTCTTCCTGCCGGACCTTTCCGCTGTCTTGGACAAAAAGGGCATGATCAGGCGAATCGAAGAGGTTTCCAAACGATACGATCTCGCCGTCGACCCAACCGCACCTGTCTGGCGGTTGTCCGTCGGGGAAAGACAGAAGGTGGAGGTGCTCAAACTGCTCATGGCGGATTCACGGATTCTTATCCTCGATGAGCCGACACGAAACCTGGCGCCCCACGAAGTGGACGGACTCTACCGGGTCTTTGCCAATCTGCGCCGGGATGGATACGCCGTCGTCTTCATCACTCACAAGCTCAAAGAGGTTCTTGCCTGCGCGGATCGGATCACGGTGATGCGCCGGGGTCAGGTCAGCGGCACAATCCCTGTTTCCGAGGCAACGGAAGAGAGCTCTCGTCTCCCTCATGTTCGGCGAATCGATCTCCGAGTCAACACCCCGGGTCGAAAGAAGTCTTGCCGGAGAATCTTCGTCCCATTCTCGAGTTGAAGCAGGTCAGCACACGGGCGGAGGGCCAGGCCATCGGTCTCAACGAGATCAGCCTGAGCGTCCTGCCGGGTGAAATCGTGGGTGTCGCCGGTGTCTCGGGCAACGGACAGAAGGCACTGGGAAACGTCGTCCTGGGTCTGGAAAGATGCTCCTCCGGGAAAAAATACCTGTGGGGTCAGGATGCGAATCACTGGTCCGTTGCCCGCATCCGATCGAGCGGAGTCGCCTTCATCCCGGAGGACCCTCTGGGGATGGCTGCCGTGGGTGGTCTGTCGGTGGAAGAGAATATGGCCCTCGGCCACACGCGCCGGTACGCTCGACAAGGGGGGCTCTCGATGGACTGGAAATCGGTTCGAGACGACCTCGAAGAATCCCTCAAGGGCCTCGGCTTCGATATTCCCTCCTTCAGGAAGCCCATGGGGGCCCTCTCCGGAGGAAACCTTCAGCGGATCATCCTGGCAAGGGAACTGGCACACAACCCCGGATTGATTCTCGCCTTCTACCCGACTCGGGGCCTGGATGTGAAGAGCGCGACGGCGGCACGGGGTCTCCTCATGTCATCGCGCAATAAGGGCGCCGGCGTGCTTCTGATGTCTGAAGACCTGGGAGAACTTTTTTCGATGAGCGATCGTATCGTGGTCCTGTTTCATGGAAGCATTGCGGGCCAGGGCACGCCGAGCACGCTCAGTTTCCATGAGGTGGGCTACCTCATGACCGGTTCGAAGGAGAAACGTGGCATCGATGGGTGAAAGCACGAACAGGTCTCACTTTTTTCGAAGGCAATGGATCATCAGGCCTGATCCGTTTCGCCGGACTCTTTGGAATCGCCTTTCTTGTCTTCGCCCTGGTATTGCTGGCCTTCGGAAAGAACCCGATCAAAGCCTATGCTGACTTTTTTTCGAGCACCCTCGGAAGCGCTTACGGCTTCTCGGAAATCCTGGTCAGGATGATCCCTCTCGTCCTCACGGCCCTTGCCGTGGCAGTACCGTCCAGGATCTGGCTCATCAATGTGGGAGGAGAAGGTCAGCTCTACCTCGGAGCGATGTTCGCCACCTGGGGAGCCCTCACCTTCAACACCCTGCCCGCGTGGATCCTCTTGCCTCTCATCTCCGTCCTCGGATTTCTCGGGGGAGGACTGTGGGCATCCATTTCGGGAGTCCTGCGCGCCAAGGGCTGGGTGAGCGAGACGATCTCAACGCTGTTGATGAACTACGTCGCCATCCTTCTGGTGAATTTCCTTGTATTCGGTCCGTGGAAGGACCCGGAAAGTGCAAATTATCCTCAGACGGCCCAGTTTGTCGACGCCGCCACATTGCCAACGATCGGGGATTCCCGCATCCACTTCGGTTTCCTGTTTGCCGCCGCGGCCCTCATCCTGTTCACCTTTCTTCTCTCCAGGACACGCTGGGGTCTCGAAATCCGGGCCATCGGGGGAAATCCGGAAGCGGCAAGGCATAATGGCATTCCGGTCACCCGTTATGTTATCCTGCTCATGTTCATCGGCGGAGGACTTGCAGGGCTTGCGGGAATGGCTGAGGTTTCTGCGATTCAGGGCCGCCTCCGGCCCAGTCTCTCCCCCGGTTACGGCTTTGTGGGCTTTCTCATCAGCTGGATGGCAGGGGGAAACCCGCTGGGCATCGTTGCAGCAGCCTTCCTTCTCGCCATTGTCACCGCAGGAGGCGATATCCTCCAGATGGCTCACAGGCTGCCGGGCTCGGTAGTCAACATTTTGAACGCCCTCATCCTCTTTGTCGTCCTTTCTTATCAGGGCAGAAAGGCGAGAATGAAATGATCGGATCGCTCTGGGAAGGTCTCCTGTCCGGATCGATTCTTGCCGGAACGCCGCTTCTCTATGCGACCCTTGCGGAGGTTATCGATGAGCGGGCCGGGATCGTCAACCTGGGTCTGGAGGGCGTGATGCTGATGGGAGCCGTGGTCGGTTTCGTCACCACGGTCCAGACGGGCAATCCCGGGGCGGGGGTTGTGACAGCCGCTTTGGCTGGGGCTCTCTTCAATATGGTCTTCGGATTTCTGGTAATCACTCGCCGGGCCAACCAACTCGCCAGCGGCCTGGCGCTGATGTTCTGCGGGGTCGGGCTGAGTGCGCTCATAGGCGCTCCCTACATCGGCAGCCGAATCGGCGGCCTCAATGAAATCGCCATCCCATTGCTTTCAGAGATCCCTCTGTTCGGTGCGGCCCTTTTCCGTCATGACCTTCTTGTTTACCTTGCGGTTCCGGTCTCCATCCTGGTCTGGTGGGTTCTCTTCTGCACTCGCTGGGGTTTAAGTCTGCGGGCCGTAGGGGAAAACCCCATCGCTGCTTTTGCTGCCGGGAAAAACCCTTACAGGCTCCAGTACCAGGCCCTCTTCCTCGCGGGACTCCTGGCCGGGATAGCCGGCGCCCACCTCTCGCTGGCTCTCACCAAGACCTGGGCCGAGTGGATGACCGCCGGACGGGGCTTTGTCGCCGTTGCCCTGGTCATCTTTTCCAAGTGGCACCCGATCCGGGCGATCGGCGGGGCGCTGCTCTTCGGCGGTGCGATTGCCCTCCAACTACAGATGCAGGCCCGTGGCGTGCCCATCTCTCCCTTCCTGCTCGACATGCTTCCATACCTTTTGAGCCTGGGGGTTCTGGTCGTCTGGGGCGGTGCCCGGCGTCATGCCGCGCCGGCCAGTCTGGGGAGGGTCTTCCGGGGGACGGAATAGAAAAGAAAGTAATACAAGGTGAAAGACATAGGATGCAAACGCCGAATCTCAAGGGTTGAGAAAAGAACTCTAAATCAATAAGGAAGGAGGAAACATGAAAAAGAACGGATCGATCATGGGTTTCGGGTCAGCGGTTCTCGGCGTGATCTTCGTCGCGGTCGTGATCTTCGGTTTCGGAGGAGCAGCCTTCGCGCAGTCCAAGTTGAAAGTAGGTATCCTTCACATCGGATCCATCGCAGACGCAGGTTATAATCAGGCCCATGCCGAAGGCGTCCAGGTGATGAAGAAGAATCTTCCGAACGTCGAGGTCATCGAGGTTGAGAATGTCCCTGAAGGCGCCGATGCAGAGCGGGTCATGGAGAACATGATCAAGCAGGGAGCCAAGTTCATCATCCCTGCAAGCTTCGGCTACCTGGATCCGGCGCTGAAAGTGGCCAAGAAGTACCCTGACGTCAAGTTCGAGCATCCGGGGGGATACAAACTCGCCCCGAATCTGGGGACCTACTGGGCCAGCACACCGGAGGCCTTTTACCTGATGGGCATTGCCGCCGGCAAGACGACCAAGACGAACAAGCTGGGCTATGTCGTCGCCCTCCCCATCAGCTTCTTCCTGGCAAACATCAACGCCTTTCACCTGGGTGCCCAATCCGTCAATCCGAAAGTGGAAACCCGGGTGGTCTTTACGGGAACATTCCTGGATCCGGCAAAAGAAGCCTCTGCGGCCAACGCCCTCCTGGATCAGGGTGTCGATGTCCTCGGGGTGATCGTGGATTCCCCCATTACGGTTGTCCAGGCCGCCGAGAAGCGGGGCGCCTATTCCGTGGGGTACCACTACCTGGGAGCCCAGAAGTTTGCTCCGAAGGGCTGGATCAGCGGAGTCGCCTTCTCCTGGGGCGAACTCTACACACGATTCGCAAAACAGGTGATGGATGGCACCTGGAAGAGCGAGAACAAGCTGGGGGATTTGAGCAGTGACTATCTTGCGATCGCACCTTTTGGTCCGGCTGTTTCGGCAGATGTCGTGAAACTGGTTAACACGAAAAAACAGGAATTCATAGGCGGCAAGTTGAACGTTTTCCAGGGACCGATCAAGGATAACAAAGGCTCCGAACGGGTGAAAGCCGGCGAGGCATTCCCTGTGAGCCAGCTGGGAAGAATGGATTGGCTCGTCGAGGGCGTCATCGGGCAGCCCAAATAGGGTCCATCGGGAAGACAGTGAAACAGTTATCAGTGATCAGTGATCAGTAGGCAGGGCACAGCAAGGTCCATCGCAATTGTAAAGTTTCGAAAATCGTCCCGTCCTTCGGGGAAGAGTGATATGGAACCCATTTTTTCTACACCATCCAGTGATTCATGGAAAGATTCTTGCTTGATCCCGCAGTTTGCCGAGCGACAGCTGCGGGTGCAGAGGCATGGAGACTGCTGAACAACCCAGTTCTCTGCGGAACGGTCTTGGCCGTGATTTCGAATACCGTCTACTTGCAGAGCGCCATAGGGGAGGTTTTCTGGCTGCAGAAAGGGGGGCTGCCGATGCACAGGCGGTGCATCCGGGCCCCTTTTCCTGCTTCCCTTCTTAAACCCGGCCAAAGATTCTCTGTCCGAAACCGGTGTTTATGCCTGGGCGAGGAGATGACCGTCGATCTCACGGATGCTGCAAAATGGAGTCCCAAACCCATCAAGGCAGGAGAAGGAATCCCGCTCGCTGACTTGAGAACCCGCATCCGACAACTGCGGGCTTCTCTCCCGGGGCTCGAAAACCCCGCAGGGTTCGGTAAGGCCCTGCCGGTCATTTCGGCCATCGTCATGGATCGTCCGGCACCTTCTTTCGAAACCGACGCCCTGCTCAAAGGAGCGATCACCTCCGTTGCCGAAGTGGCGAAAGGATGTCTCGCCAAGGATCTGATCCGCGCCGCGCAGAAGAGCCGGGAATCTCGTTGGACTCGGACAGGGTCTGACCCCCTCGGGAGACGATTTTGTCGGGGCCCTTTTCTTCGCCGTTCGCACGTTGCGGAACACTCTACGTCGAAGATGTCCCCTGGGACGGGAAAGCCGTGAACGACCTGGTCGCATGGGCGGAAAAAGAGACGAACCCGATCAGTCATGCCTTGCTCAGCGACCTGGCTCTCGGCGAAGGTCCGGAACCCCTTCATGATCTGTTCAATGCAGTGGTCTCCGGCAAAGATCTTAAAACCATATGGACCAGCCTCAACCGACTGATTGAGATCGGTTCCACGTCCGGCTGGGATATGCTGACAGGTTTCATGACCGGGTTGCTGACAATCGAAGGCACTCTGAATTGACCGGAACGATAAGGGAGGATTGTGATGAGTGGCGATAACAAACCTTCGGCCGATCTTAAACAGAAGCATCGAGGCCGCCAATGCGGAGGCGTTGAGGCGCATCAATGCCGCAGAACCGGTGCTGGTGGACATCGCACCGGCCGGGGAAGTCATCCCCGGACTGAAAGATCGAATGCTCCTCCATTCCGGCCCGCCCATCGACTGGCAGCAGATGTGCGGCGCCCAGAAAGGCGCCATGATCGGGGCCGTGCTTTTTGAAGGCTGGGCCAAGAACCCGAAGAGGCGACCCGACTCCTGGAGACCGGAGCCATCCCATTCGAGCCTAACCATCATCACCAGGCCGTGGGACCCATGGCCGGGACAATCTCCTCTTCCATGCCGGTCTGGGTCGTAGAGAACCGGGCCTTTGGAAACCGGGCCTTCTGCCGCCAGGTGGAAGGCCGGCAGCAGTTCGGCGACTTCAGCGAGCCGGCCCTGGAGGGGCTGCGTCTCTGGCGCGACGTCTGGAGCCCGTCTCTTCGAAAGGGTCTGCTCCGGATGGGGGGACTCCCTTTGAAACCGATCATTGCAAAAGCCCTTCAGATGGGCGACGAGCTTCATAACCGGTCCGTGGCCGCATCGAGCCTCTTTGCCAACGCCATGACCTGCTTCGATGATCGAGGCGGAGGTCCCGAAAGAGGCCCTTCTCCATACGGTCAGGTACATCACGAACCATGAACTCATCTTTCTCGGGCTCTCGATGGCCGCGGGCAAGGCATCGGCCGATCCCGCAGCGGGGATCGAATACAGCACCGTCGTAAGGGCCATGGCCAGGAACGGCACCCTCTTCGGCATCCAGGTCAGCGGCCTGGGGAAGGAATGGTTCACTGCCCCTTCGCCCACCGTCAAGGGTCTCTTTCTTCCAGGCTACTACGAAGCAGGATGCGGGTTGCGATATGGGGGATTCGGCCATCACCGAAACGGTGGGATGGGGGGGCTTTGTCCTGGCAGGGGCAACGGGGATTCTCAGCCTGGTGGGAGGAACCCCCGAAGAGGCCCTTGGATACAGCCGGGAAATGCGACAGATCACCGTCACCACAAGCCCGAACTACCGGATGCCGATCATGGGCTTTCAGGGGGCGCCGGTAGGCATTGACATCCGCAAAGTGGTTCAGACCGGGATCGCGCCCGATCATCGATACGGCCATAGCCCATAAAGATCCGGGGTACCCAATCATCGGCGCCGGTCTTGTCCGCGCGCCCATGGAATGCTTCCAGAAGGCCCTGAAGGCCTTTGGCAGAAAGTATGGATTGGGTCGCGGTTGAGTGGACTGGCTGAGAAATTAATTCTTGTCCAGCGGTCACGGTAACGATGCCCGTTTCGTCATTCGGTTACGTTATTCGTCTCAGGAATTTTACGCCTGGGTGCTGAAACGTGGCACTCTGGCGTGTAGGCACGTGGCCGTCAGACTCTGAACGATACGCCTGCCTGCCGGTAGGCAGGGGCTTCGCAGCCGTAATCTTAGACCCGGTGCTCGTTAATACGTTTAGACGCGGCCCCGACAGGGAAAGAAGAATGATCACGAAATTCCTTATCAGAAAGAACGAATACTATGACTCGGTCTTCCTCATGCGGGTGGCCAAGACGCATTTCCGATCAAGAAGGGATCAGGCAGGCGGCGGCCCTTATGGGAACGGAGAAAAACAAAGCGCTCTTGGCGGAGATCGGGTTTATCGGGGCGGAGGAAACTGCCGCTGCACCAAACGACTTGATCCTGGCGATCCAGGCAGATGACCGGCAGAGCCTCATGGCTGTCCTCGAAAACGTGGACCCGTGGCTTCATCCGGAGTCGGACTCCCCGGTAACCTCTGTGAGTCCGAACTCTTGACGAGGCCGTCGCACGAGAACCCAGAGCCAACCTCGCAGTCATTTCCGTTCCCGGTGCCTATGCGTCACGGGAAGCCAGGAGGGCCCTTGAGCACGGTTTGAACGTCTTTCTCTTCAGTGACAATGTCTCCATCGAAGACGAACGCTCCCTGAAGGAGACCGCCCGAGAGCGCGGCCTCATCGTCATGGGGCCGGATTGCGGTACGGCACTGATCGCAGGAAAGGGCATCGGCTTTGCCAACGTCGTTCGCCGCGGTCCTATCGGTGTGATCGGTGCTTCGGGCACCGGGATTCAGGAGTTTACAACCCTCGTACACCACGCCGGCTCGGGAATCTCTCATGCCGTGGGCATCGGTGGCCGCGACCTCTCCGACCAGATCGGAGGGATCTCCTTTTTTCGGCCATGGAGGTTCTTGAATCCGATCCCGGGCACTCAGGTGATCGCCATCCTTTCCAAACCTCCGGGGTCGCAGAACGCTTGCCCGGATCCTTCCAAGAATCCTGCGTTGCCCCAAACCGGTTGTCACGTGTTTCTTGGGACTCAGGAAAGAGATCTTACTCGAGAAAGCCCTCTGCCGCTCTGCCCGCACTCTGGATGAAGCCGCAGCCATAGCGGTCCGGATCGCCACCGGCCATTCTCCTTCACCGGTGACGAAGCCCATCGATCTTGAGAGGTTCATCGAGCCGGGAGCAGGAAGAGCAAAACGACACAGCAGCGATATGTTCGCGGCCTGTTTGCCGGAGGAACCTTCTGTTACCAGGCTCAGCAGATCCTGCGGGATGCTGGCCTCCTTGTTCATTCCAATAGCCCGATTGAGGGCAATCGGACAGCTCATCCGATCCGTTCCGAAGCGTGGAGCATACCCTTGTGGACATGGGCGCCGATGAATTCACGGTCGGACGTCCCCACCCCATGATCGATTCCCGTTTGCGGTGCGAGCGCATCCTTGCGGAGGCGCAGGACCCACAGGTGGCCGTTCTCTTGCTGGACGTGATTCTCGGCTATAACGCCTCCGCTGACCCGGCGGGCGAGCTGGCTCCCTGCCCTTCTCGCCGCAAGAGAGATCGTCGAGGAACGCGGCGACTCATTGACTGTCATTGCATCCGTTTGTGGAACCGAGGAAGATCCTCAACACTTGAGTCGACAGGTGGATCGACTTGAAGAAGCCGGAGCAACCGTTTTTCGAAGCGCGAGCCAGGCCGCTCTTTATTGTTCCGGGCTGGCAGTCCGTCTTGAGGGCATGCCCCATGTCGAATGAAAAGATCAAAGACCTCCTGGTCAATGGGCCGATCCCAATCAACATAGGGATCGTTGAGTTTGCCGAAAGCCTCCAAACGCAGGGAGTGCAGACACTCCATGTGAACTGGACTCCGCCGGCAGGGGGGGATCAGGAACTGATCGATCTTCTCGACCAGCTGCTCTGACGGAGTGCCGTCACCTCCATGCAATGTGCGCCCCGCCGTCTGTTCTTTACCGGTTTTTGGGTTCACTTTAGAAAAGTGTGAGATTCTTGGAATCTCAGGTGATCTTTTTTCGCTCTTTTTTCTTGACAGGCACCTCCTTTTTCTGTATGTTTGACTCGTTTCGAAGCCAATCCTTATTCCATTCTGGTCCTTATCGACGGGGGGTGTTTGAGATGCAGATTAACGATTTCTTAGACTTAGCCGGAAAGAGAAGGAGCGTCCGCAGATTTAGAGCCTGACCCTGTTTCCGATGACGATGTGAACAGGATTCTTGAAGCGGCCCGCTGGGCCATGTCGGGAGCCAACAGTCAGCCATGGGAATTCATTGTGATCCGGAATAAGGAAACCATCAGCCGGATGGCTGACACGTTTCTGCACTACGCCAAGATGCAGAGCATCGTGGAAATGACTCGCGTTCCCGAGTTCAGGCACCCGACCGGCGGGAAAACCCCGACGGATGTTCTCTGGAGATATGCTCCGCTTATTATCGCGGTCCTGGGGGACATGAGGGTGATGCAAATAAGTACGATATCCCAGCGTTTATATGAGTCACACACATTCGATCAGAATATGGCGAATACGGTATTGATGATCCACCTTGCGGCCGCAGCCCTGGACCTGGGTGCCCAGTGGGTGAGTCTGGACCCCCCGAGGCAGGAGGCACTGAAGCCCATCCTCGGGATCCCACCGGAAATCAGGCTCTTCAGTCTGGTTCCCCTCGGACATCCGGCACACCAGCCAAAGGGGCACCGCCGGGAATTGGGTGAGCTCGTTCATCACGAGAAATACGATCTCTCCAGGCTCAGGTCGCAGGAGGCGATCCAGGAATTCGTGAAGTATCTCAGGCAGAGAGACATCGAAAGGGTAGATTTATTAAGCTACACGAGGTGATGACAAACAGAAGTAGGGCGTTTCGATTCCATCCGTAGGGAGGATGCTATGAAGAGACGAATTCTTATGACTGTTTTACTTTTGATCAGTCTGTGGAATCAGTGTCGGACCCTCTGCCGGTTCAAGCGCAGCCCTATCCCAGCCGCCCCATCCAACTCATCGTCCCCAACGTCCCGGGTTCCGTACTGGATATCAGCGCCCGTCTCTTCGCCGAGGAACTGGGGAAGATTCTCGGAACGCCGGTGATCGCGATGAACAAGCCCGGCGCGTCGGGCACGCTGGGCACGGATCTGGTGGTAAAGAGCAAGAAGGACGGGTATACCCTTGCCTATACGAATGTCGCGGCCCTCGTCTATGCGCGGGTGATCAATCCGGACACGGTTCCCTATGACCCGGTCAGGGATATGGAACCGCTGGGTTTGCACCTCTTCTTTCCCATCGGCGTCACGGTTCAGGAAGGTTCGCCGTGGAAGACCTTCCCCGATTTGATCGATTACGCCAGGAAGAACCCGGGCAAACTCCGCGTGGCCACACGCGGTGTCGGGTCCACCGACCACTTCAACGTGGAAATCACCCAGTCCGTGACAGGGACCCAGTTCACCCACGTTCCATTCAAAGGGGGCGAGTCGGTCATCACCGCCGTCCTTGGCGGACACGTTGAAATGATCTATGACGCCCTCAGTAAATCCGTGCCGCATGTGGAATCCGGAAAGGTGCGGATTCTCCTGACAACCAAGAAGTCCCGGGATTATCCCAACATTCCTACGATAACGGAATTGGGCTACAAACAGGATCTTCTCTCACCCTGGTATGCCTTGCTTGCCCCTGCGGGAATATCGGAGGAGGTGAAAAAGGTTCTGATCCCGGCCATTGAGAAGACGATCAAGGATCCTGAATTGAAGGCAAAGGTCGAAAAGTTGGAGGGATTTATTGTCGATTACAAATCTCCTGCAGAGTTAAAAACCCTGATGATGGAGGAATACGAAAAGGGTATTGCGATAGCAGAGAAGGTCGGATTGCGCAAAAAGAATTAAGCGTCTGGTCAGGGCGTGAAGCTTTTGGGACATCAAAGAAAAAAATCCATAGCCCCACATCCCTCACCTCAAGGGAAGGAGGTTCGGAACTTCGACACCAGATTCTTCACCGACGGACGAGTTTCGACCTAACCTTTTGACGTAACCGAAACGGGCTTCGTTACCGTAACCCCAATCGGTCTTCATGATTCAAGCCCGCCTGCCAGGCGACCAGGCGCGCCACTGACCGGGCGATTCCCCTCAGTGAGTGAAAGGTCGGTATCTCCGCCTTCACAAGGGCTTCTTGAACCTCCAGATAGTCCTTCATGCCCGCAAGGTTCAGGGGCGGACATAAAGCCACCAACACCGGTTTGCCTACGTTTCTCTGAGCTTCTCTGAAAGCGTCCGTGAGGCCTTGAAGATAGGATGGTGAGGTGAAGCGTCCGTCTCCCCACTGACTGATCGGATGGAACCCCATGTGATAGATGAGCGTATGAATCTCGGGCAGCCTGCCCAGCAGACTCAATGCCGCCAGGATCGCCTCCGGGGATATGAGGTTCCGGGCATCGATGGGGTTGATGAAAATGCCGCCTTTTGCAATGAGAAACCCTTTCAGCCTCGCCTGCACTTCCGGGGCAACGGGAGGAACCCGGAGACCCGCCTTTTCCATTTCATCACCGGCAACGACACTGGGACCTCCACCGGTCCCGATGATGGCCACTCCCGTTCCGTCGGGGACCGGTCTGGCAAAACGCAGCGCCACCATCATATCGATCAACTCTTCCGGGTCATCCACCTGGATGACGTTATGTTGACGGCACAGGGCCTTAAAGACCGCTGCGGAGCCGGCGAGACTGGCGGAATGACTGTACGCCGCTCTCCGCCCCGACTCCGTGCTGCCACCTTTCTGAATGATCACCGGTTTTCGGGCGGTGGCTTCTTTGAGCGCCTTAATGAAATACCTGCCGTCCTTCGTCCCCTCGATATATCCGGCGATGATCTCCGTTTCAGGGTCGCGTGCGAGATACTCCAGGATTTCACTCTCACCGACATCCAGGGCATTCCCATAGCTGATCATCTTGCTGAACCGTAACCCCCTGGGACTGCTGAACCGGGGCAGGTCGTCGGCATATCCTCCACTCTGGGAAAAGAAGGCGATCCGTCCCGGTTCGAGGGGCATCGTTTTTCTGCTGACCAGGCGGCTCCCCGGAGCCATCATGCCGATACAGTTGGGCCCGATGATGCGGAAATTCCCTTCCCGCGCCTTCCGGAGCATCTCTTTCTCGAGTTCTGCTCCTTCCGTTTCTCCGCTTTCACTAAAACCCGCCGTGAAGATCTGGACGGACCTGACGCCCTTCCTGCCACAATCGTCCAGCAGCTTCAGCATGGCCTCCGCAGGAATGCTGACGATCACATGGTCTACCACCCCCGGAATGGAATCGAGGTCAGGGTAACACGGCAACCCCTGTATTTCAGGATACTTCGGATTCACCGGATAGACAGCCGGAAACCCTGCCTCCTTGAGAACCTGTACGGCCTGGTTCGGAAAAGAGGCAGCTCCCATGACCGCGTCTTTCGTCGTCGAAGCCCCCACGACCGCGACTCCGCGCGGCGAAAAAAGTTTGTCCAGACCGGGCCCTTTTTTTTCTCTGTTTTGATCTTTCCCGCTCGCCGCAGAGGAAGATCCCGGGTTATTCCCGTTTTGAGGCTCAAGGAGGATATGCTCATCCATAGCGATGGCACCGTCCTTTGTATGTGCAACAGACATCCGCTTCACTCCCCACTCAGACAAATAGTTTTATCCTGCCGAGACGTTCATCGGTCCAGGTTTGAAGCTGCCGTTTCTCATCCTCGGTCAGGTGAGAGAATCTGCCCGTGAGTCGGGTAAAATCGTTGACGGGCTTGGGTGATCTTACTTCCTCGGTCATTCTTATCCTGCCCTCTTCATATTCCCAGAGCGGGAAGTAGTTCGTCTCCACGGCAGCCTGAGCCACCTGGATGCCTGTTTCCGGCCGAAAACCCCACCCCGTGGGACAGGGGGCGAGGAGGTGAATGTAGGACATCCCGTTCTTGACATCGAGGGCTTTGGTAACCTTCTGAACATAGTCATGCGGATATGCGGGGTTGGCGGTAGCCACGTAAGGAATGTTGTGGGCCACCATGATCAGAGGCATATATTTCCCGTTCTGGATCTTGCCGTGGCGTTTTTCTCCCACCGGACTGGTCTTCGTCTTAGCCCCAAAAGGGGTCGTACCGCTCCGCTGAATCCCGGTATTCATGTAGCCTTCGTTGTCATAACAGATGATCGTGATTCGCTCACCCCTTTCAGCAGCACCCGATAGCACCTGGAAGCTGACATCGGACACACAACCGTCTCCCACGAAAGCGACCAGATTGGGCTCCTGTCCCAGGTGGCGGTAGTACTCATAAACCCCGGTCATCGTAGATGGGACGTTGGTAAAAAGGCAGTTGACATAAGGCAGGCGGACGCTCGCCCTGGTTCCCGAGCCGATCATAATCGTGGTCATGCACCCGGGACATCCGAAGACCACGGCATCCCTGTTGCCGACGATTCTTAGGGTCGTTCTCAGCGCAAGCTCTGCGGGACAACCGGCGCACGCCCTGGTCCCTTTGGCCAGGAAATCCGTGTCATTCATGTAGCTCTTGATCGCATGGCCTTTAAAGTGCTCCAGGACTCCCAGGGGACAAGCTTTGACGCATTCCGGTTCCCCTCCGCACATTTCACATTTGAAAGCGACCCCGGCATTTGAATCCATGAACATGTTTCCATACGGGCATGCTGAAACACAGGACTCGCAACCGACACACTTTACCTCCAGGACTTTTACGACACCAGTATCAGGGTCTTTCACGATCGCTTCCGACGGACAGGCTTCCATGCACCCGGGCTTCCCGCATTGGTAACATGTGACAGCCTTAAACAGTCTGACCTTGTGGACTCTGTCGGATGGAATCACCCCCCCACGGGGGCTCAGCTTTTCGGCACATGCCTCTTGGCAACGGCTACAATCCGGCGGGCATGCATCGCGAATTTTGCGTATGACAGTGGGTCGCTTCAATTCAAACCTCCAAAATCTTGGGCTCCCAAGGCACATTCGTTGAGTTCATTCCAAGTTCAGCCAGGTAACCTCTTCATAAGGCTTTTCGTCCGCTGCCGCCTTCGTCATATCAATCGCTCTGCAGAGGTCTTCTTCCGTGGTATCCATGCTCGTCATCCCGCTGATGAAACTCGCCATGGGGATATGCCGGGGCAGAGAAAAGAGTGCGGCCCGGGATTCAACGGACAGATGTCCTCGCCCCCATCCGAAAGAGACGTTCTTGTCCAGAACGCCTACTGCCTTCTTCTCCTTGAGAGCCGCCGCCAGTCTTTCGTGGGGGAAAGGCCTGAACATCCTGATCTTCACCAGCCCCACCTTCACTCCTTCCTCGCGTTTCCTGTCCACGGCCACTCTAACGGTTCCCACGCTGCTACCCAGGGCTAACATGACGATCTCGGCATCTTCTGTTCTGTATTCTTCGATCTGTCCGCCATAGCTTCTCCCCAGCGCCGTTTGAAATTCCCGGTCGATCCGGTCGAATCGCGCTTTTGCGAGCTGGGTCGCATTGCTGTGCCTGTACCGGAGATTACTGCCCATCTCTCCCGGGATATTGGGCCCCATCGTTAAAGGGATTCTGGGATCGATTTTAGGACTCATCTTAAGAGGTGGAAGGAATTCCCGGACACTCTCCAGGGTGGGGATCTGCGTCGGTTCCCACAGATGAGACAGATAATACCCGTCATGACAGACCATCACCGGTATCCGTATTTCGGGATCCTCGGCCAGTCTATATGCCATAATGACCGAATCAAGAATCTCCTGGCAGGTTTCTGTGTGAATCTGAATCCAGCCCGTTTCCTTGGTCATCATCGCGTCTTCGTTGCTGCTCGTCACCACATGAGGAGCGATCATCTGCCGGCATACATTGACCATGACGATAGGAAGGCGTGTGGTGGCAACGTTGATGCAGTTTTCAAACATGAAAGCCAACCCCTGGGAAGAAGTGGCTGTAAACGTCCTGGCCCCGGAGGCAGAGGCTCCTCTCAATACCCCCATGGCAGAGTGTTCGGATTCGACTTCAACCGTAGCCGCATTCAACAATCCCTGTGCCTGAAAGAGATAGAGTTGTTCCACAATCTCTGATTGGGGTGTGATGGGGTAAGCGCAGAAGACGTCCGGTTGACATAACATGACTCCGTATGCCGCGGCCCGGTTGCCATCCAAAACCTTTGTACCGGCTTGAAATGCCGAGTTCCCTTTCACAGCTTAGGCCTCTCTTTCCATTTTGATGGCGTCCACAGGGCAAAGGACGGCACAGATCCCGCACCCCTTACAGGATTCGAGGAGGACGGTGTAGCAGGTCCCGTTATCCTGGATACACCCGTCGGGGCAGAAGTGACTGCAGACTCCGCACTGACAGCACCGGTCTGCCTGAGTGACCGGTCTCTGGAATCTCCATTCGGCAACGTTGATTTCAAACAGGTGTTCGGGACTGGCCCATAACCCCTCGGCGTCACGATCGATCCCCATCTTCACCTCCTACAGTCTGATCATCCGGGTCTCTTCAAACCCCCTCCGGACACATCTTGTGTTCGTCTCCAGCATTTTTCCGCTGAAGTATTCTCCCAGGCCGGAGAGGATGGCATCGACTCCCACCCATCCGGTCGCCCGCGCAAAGGCGCCCAGCATGCACGTGTTGGTGACAGCGATGCCCACTTCCTCCAGTCCTATTTTCGTGGCATCGACCACGCCGGCACTTCCGATGTTCTGGTGATACTTCTCCGTGACTTGTTCCGAGGAGTTCAAAACAACAATGCAATCCGGCCGGATCCCGTCATAAATATTCTTCGCATAGATCAAGCGGGGGTCCATGACCAGCAGACAATCCGGGTGGTACACTTGCTGCCTTTGCCTGACAGGGCTGTCGTCAACACGAAGAAAGACAGAAACCGGTGCCCCTCTTCTCTCAACGCCGAAGCTGGGAAAACCGCTTGCCCACTTGCCGTCGCGGACCAGGGCTTCTACCAGGATCTGCCCTGCGACCACCGCTCCTTGACCTCCCCTGCCATGAATCCGTATTTCTTTCATGCTCACACCCTTCATTTCTTTCTCAGGCCGAGTTTTTCTGCAATGTCACAGGCATTCCTGTAATCTTCCGCTCCTTTGTCCCGGCGAACCTTGCGAAAATTAACGTGAAACACCGGGCATGTCAATAGGCGGGCGAAGGCACGCCGGAAAACCTCCTTTTATTGCCTTTAGCAAAATCGCTTTTCAACGCGTATGCCCTGCCGGCCGCACCAAAAAAAAAGCCCGCCGTCGCCGGCGGGCTTATCATTTAATCTTGGCAACGTCCTACTCTCCCACACAGTCACCCATGCAGTACCATCGGCGCTGAGGGGCTTAACTTCCGTGTTCGGAATGGGAACGGGTGTCTCCCCCTCGCTATAGTCACCAAGAAATCTGAGTTCCGTGAGCGTAAAGGCTAAGGTGAAAGTGTAAGAAACCCCTTGCACTCTCACGCCTTCCACTCTCACTGGAAAATATAGGAATATGGGTGAAGGAACTGCATCGGTAAAATTTCAATTATGGTCAAGCCGATCGACCTATTAGTATCAGTATGCTCAATACCTTACGGCACTTACACATCTGACCTATCAACCTCGTAGTCTTCGAGGGGTCTTATCCTGATATCGCTACCAGGAGGGATACCTAATCTTGAGGCGGGTTTCCCACTTAGATGCTTTCAGCGGTTATCCCTTCCGAACATAGCTACCCAGCGCTGCGACTGGCGTCACAACTGGAACACCATTGGTTCGTCCATCCCGGTCCTCTCGTACTAGGGACAGACCCTCTCAAGTATCCTGCGCCCACAGCAGATAGGGACCAAACTGTCTCACGACGTTTTAAACCCAGCTCGCGTACCGCTTTAATTGGCGAACAGCCAAACCCTTGGGACCTGCTACAGCCCCAGGATGCGATGAGCCGACATCGAGGTGCCAAACTTCCCCGTCGATATGAACTCTTGGGAGAAATTAGCCTGTTATCCCCGGCGTACCTTTTATCCGTTGAGCGACGGCCCTTCCATGCGGGACCGCCGGATCACTAAGGCCTACTTTCGTACCTGCTTGACTTGTTGGTCTTGCAGTCAAGCTCCCTTATGCCTTTACACTCTACGGCTGGTTTCCAATCAGCCTGAGGGAACCTTTGCGCGCCTCCGTTACATTTTGGGAGGCGACCGCCCCAGTCAAACTACCCACCAGGCAATGTCCCTGATCCCGATAAGGGACCCAGGTTAGAATTCCAAAAGAATCAGGGTGGTATTTCAAGGTTGACTCCATCCCGACTAGCGCCGAGATCTCATCGTCTCCCACCTATCCTACACAGACTATTCCGAAATTCATTGCCAAGTTATAGTGAAGGTGCACGGGGTCTTTCCGTCTTGCTGCGGGTAGACGGCATCGGCACCGTCAATACAATTTCGCTGAGTCCCTGGTTGAGACAGCGGGGAAGTCGTTACGCCATTCGTGCAGGTCGGAACTTACCCGACAAGGAATTTCGCTACCTTAGGACCGTTATAGTTACGGCCGCCGTTTACTGGGGCTTCGGTTCAACGCTTCTACCGCCTTGCGGCAGCATGACGAATCCCCTTAACCTTCCAGCACCGGGCAGGCGTCAGAGCCTATACATCGTCTTTCGACTTAGCAGACTCCTGTGTTTTTAGTAAACAGTCGCCACCCCCATTTCTCTGCGATCATAATCTGCTCCAGGAGTGAATCCCTTCACAGATCGTGACACACCTTCTTCCGA
>CAVSVC010000060.1:0-90840 GCA_963731045.1 uncultured delta proteobacterium
CGACTTCTGGTACAGCCAGCTCTCATGGTGTGACGGGCGGTGTGTACAAGGCCCGGGAACGTATTCACCGCGGCATGCTGATCCGCGATTACTAGCGATTCCGCCTTCATGGAGTCGAATTGCAGACTCCAATCCGAACTGAGAGCGGTTTTTTGGGATTAGCTCCACCTCGCGGTATTGCTGCCCTTTGTTCCGCCCATTGTAGTACGTGTGTAGCCCTGGACATAAAGGCCATGAGGACTTGACGTCATCCCCACCTTCCTCCCCGTTAACCGGGGCAGTTTCCTTAGAGTTCCCAACTCAATGATGGCAACTAAGGATGAGGGTTGCGCTCGTTGCGGGACTTAACCCAACATCTCACGACACGAGCTGACGACAGCCATGCAGCACCTGTCTCGCTGTCTCCTTGCGGAAAAAATCCTGTTTCCAGGACGGTCAGCGGATGTCAAGCCCAGGTAAGGTTCTTCGCGTTGCGTCGAATTAAACCACATACTCCACCGCTTGTGCGGGCCCCCGTCAATTCCTTTGAGTTTTAACCTTGCGGCCGTACTCCCCAGGCGGGGCACTTAATGCGTTAACTTCGGCACAGAAGGGGTCAATACCTCCTACACCTAGTGCCCATCGTTTACAGCGTGGACTACCAGGGTATCTAATCCTGTTTGCTCCCCACGCTTTCGCGTCTCAGCGTCAGTATCGGACCAGAAAGCCGCCTTCGCCACCGGTGTTCCTCCCGATATCTACGAATTTCACCTCTACACCGGGAATTCCACTTTCCTCTCCCGTACTCAAGCCGGACAGTATCAAATGCACTTCTTCTGTTAAGCAGAAGGATTTCACATCTGACTTACCCGGCCGCCTACACGCTCTTTACGCCCAATAATTCCGAACAACGCTTGCACCCTCCGTATTACCGCGGCTGCTGGCACGGAGTTAGCCGGTGCTTCCTCCAGTGGTACCGTCAAATGATAATGATATTAGCATTATCACGTTTCTTTCCACTTGACAGGGCTTTACGACCCGAAGGCCTTCATCACCCACGCGGCGTTGCTGCGTCAGGGTTTCCCCCATTGCGCAAGATTCCCCACTGCTGCCTCCCGTAGGAGTCTGGACCGTGTCTCAGTTCCAGTGTGGCTGGCCATCCTCTCAGACCAGCTAACCATCGCAGCCTTGGTAGGCCATTACCCTACCAACTAGCTAATGGTACGCGGGCCCATCCTTAAACAATAGCTTGCACGCAGAGGCCATCTTTGACCCTGTCTTCCGAGGAAAACAGGGTATTATTCGGTATTAGCCCCGCTTTCGCGGAGTTATCCCCAATTTAAGGGTAGGTTACCCACGCGTTACTCACCCGTGCGCCACTTTACTCATCCCCTTGCGGGGACTTTCTCGTTCGACTTGCATGTGTTAGGCACGCCGCCAGCGTTCGTTCTGAGCCAGGATCAAACTCTCCAGTTTATAACCTAAAGATTGATCCTTTTTTCAAAGGAAAAATAATCGAGAACCTCAAAACGATAACCCCTATTTTGTTTTCAAAGAGCGAAAAATCTCAAACTTAATATAAAACACTTTCTCTTTTTTGTCAAGCAACTTATTTCTTACTGACTCTGAATCTCTGTCCAACTGGAATTTTAACAGTATAAGAGGAAGATCAATCCGTGTCAAGTATTTTGATACGAAAAAATTTCTTTTTTCCAGCCCGCAGTAAAATCGCGCCATTTGCCTGAAAATGCTCAGGTTTAATCAGTTCATCAAACTTCTCCACCCTTCTGTTATTGACGTAGGCTCCACCCTGTTCGATCAATCTCCTCGCCTCGGACCCCGAAGTACAGAGACTCGTTGTCTCAAAAAGTTTAAAAACCGGAATGCCGTTCATAAAGCCTTCTCTTTCCATCACCGTTGTCGGGATCCCGTCATCCGCAGAGACTGCCGGGGAAACATCCCCTGAAGACGAAACAAAAAGGGCTTTAGACGCTGCTCTTGCCCTTTCCGCCGCCTCCTCTCCATGGACGATTTTGGTCGCTTCGAAGGCCAAAACTTCTTTCGCCTGTCTGAGGCCGGCGCCTTCCGACTTACCCAGCTCCGCGACCTCTTCCATGGGAAGAAAGGTGAAAAGAGCCAGAAACCGCTTCACATCCCGATCGTCCGTATTGATCCAGAACTGATAATACTCATACGGGGACGTCCGTTCAGGGTCCAGCCATACCGCTCCCTTTTCGGTCTTTCCCATTTTTCTGCCGTCGGCTGTCATGATCAGCGGAAACGTCATCCCGTAGGCCTGCTTCCCCTCGAGTCGCCGGATGAGGTCGATCCCCGCCACGATATTTCCCCACTGATCACTTCCGCCCATCTGAATCAGGCAGCCATGGTGCTTGAAGAGATGCCAGAAATCGTAGGCCTGGAGGAGCTGATAGTTGAACTCAATGAAGGACAGGCCGCTCTCCAGGCGGATCTTCACCGATTCCGCCGCCAGCATCCGGTTTACGCTGAAATGAACCCCGATGTCCCGGAGGAAATCGATATAATTGAGCCGGGTAAGCCATTCCGCATTATTCAGCAGCAGGGCCCTGTCCTCTGAGAAATCCAGAAACCGGGAAAACTGCTTTTTCTGGGCCTCGGCATTGCTCCGGATCTCTTCTTTGGTCATGATTTGCCGCATCTGATCCTTGCCGCTCGGATCTCCGACGAGCGCCGTGCCTCCTCCCACCAGGGCGATCGGCTGATGGCCGTGTCTCTGCATGTGGGCCAGGGACATGATGGGGACGAGGTTTCCGACGTGAAAACTTGAGGCGGTCGGATCATAGCCGATGTAACAGGTCACTCTCCCCTTCAGCAGATTCTTGATCTCCGCGTCATCGGTAACCTGTTCAAGAAATCCCCTGTCTTGCAGAACGTCATACACAGTCTGTTCAGGTTGTGATTCACAGCATGGGTTCAATTCCGATCCTCCAAAGGCACTCTGATTCTCTGAATATGGAGAGACCTGCCTGTTTCTTCATCGATGTCGAGAACAACCCCCTGGAGCACAACCTCATCCGTTCCCACGTCGAACTTCCAGGGAATCTGCGTTAGAAAACGATCCAGCGCCACCTCTTTGCGGATACCGATGACGGAGTCCATCGGCCCCGTCATTCCCGCATCCGTAATGTAAGCCGTTCCTCCACTCAAAATCCTCTCATCGCTTGTCTGAACGTGGGTGTGAGTCCCCAAGACCGCACTGGCCCTGCCGTTGAGGAACCATCCCATGGCCATCTTCTCCGAAGTCGCTTCCGCATGGAAATCGACGATCACGATCTCGGTTTCTTCTTTCAGTCTCCGGACCTCTTTCTCGCCCACGCGAAAAGGACACTCCAAGGACTTCATAAAGACTCTTCCCTCCAGGTTCAGAACGCCGACCTTCTTTCCGTTCGCGGCTTGAAAGACCCCTGTTCCTCTCCCGGGAACACGGTCCGGATAGTTGGCAGGCCTCAGGATCCGCTTCTCACTCTCCAGAAAAGGCAGGATCTCCTTCTTCGCCCAGATATGATTCCCCGACGTCAGGACATCCACGCCTTGACCCAGCATCTCCAGGCTAATGGCAGGGGTGATTCCCATGCCCCCTGCCGCATTCTCGCCATTTGCGATGGTGAATTCAATCCCGTTTTCGGAAATAACCCTCCCCAGCCCCTCTTCGATGGCGCGGCGGCCCGGTTTTCCGACAATATCGCCGATGAATAAAATCCGCACTCTTCAACCCCATGAAATCACAGTGATCAGTCATCAGTGATCAGTAATCAGTGACAGGACAACATGCACGACGGTACCTTCGTAACGTATTCAGTAACGCAGAGTAAAGCTTCCTCTGCACTTCTTCACTCGTCTTGTTTTCTCCTCTGTCTTTCTGACTCACTGATTACCGGTCACTGATTACTGTTTTATTTTGCTAATTCCTGGGACCGCATCTCCCGGATGACCGTCACCTTGATCTGTCCGGGATAGGTCAGCTCTTTCTCAATCTTTCGCGCGATGTCTCTGCACATCACCACGGCGTCTTCATCCGAGATACGTTCGGGCTGGACCAGGACGCGGATCTCCCGACCCGCCTGAATCGCATAGGACTTCTCCACCCCCGAGAAGGAATGGGCGATTCTTTCCAGATCCTCGAGCCGTTTCACATAGGTTTCCAGCATCTCCCGTCTGGCGCCCGGTCTCGCCCCGGAAAGGGCATCCGCAGCCTCGACCAAATGGTCAAGGACAAACTCCGGTTTCTCCTCTTCATGGTGCGCCGCGATCGAATGGACCACGATTGCAGATTCTCCGTACTTCTTGGCCAAATCCGCGCCGATCTTTGCGTGGGACCCTTCCACCTCATGATCCACGGCCTTTCCGATGTCATGGAGCAGCCCTGCCCTCTTGGCCGTTTTCACATTGATTCCCAGCTCGGAGGCCATGATCCCGCATAGGAAAGCCACCTCCAACGAGTGTTGATAGACATTCTGCGCATAGCTCGTCCGGTATTTCAGCCTCCCGATCAGTTTAATCAATTCAGGATGGATTCCGTGGACCCCCAGGTCAAAAGTCGCCTGTTCCCCGGCCTCCCGGATCCCCGTTTCCATTTCCTGTTCCACTTTCTGGACAATCTCTTCGATCCTCGCCGGGTGAATTCTTCCATCGCTCACCAGCCGTTCAAGTGAAATACGGGCGATTTCCCTCCGGACCGGATTAAACCCTGAAAGGATGACGGCCTCCGGCGTATCGTCAATGATCAGATCCACCCCGGTGGCCGCTTCCAGTGCCCTGATGTTCCGGCCTTCCCGTCCGATAATCCGTCCCTTCATTTCTTCATTGGGAAGATTCACGACCGAAACCGTTCTCTCGGAGACATACTCCCCGGCATAACGCTGGATGGCCAGACTGAGGATCTCCTTGGACTTCTTGTCGGCTGTTTCTTTTGCCTCTTCTTCGATCCTTTTGATTCTTTTTGCCGCCTCATGCTTCGCTTCGTTCTCAATAGACTCGATCAGCATGCGCTTGGCCTCTTCCGTGGACAACCTTGCAATGGTCTCAAGCTGAATCCGCTGTTGTTCCAGAAGAACCGCCACCTTTTTTTCCTGTTCCAGAACGTCCTTTTCCTGCTGGGTCAGGGCTTTCTCCTTCCGCGCAATCTCCCCTTCCTTTGCTTCAAAGGCCTCGAGCTTCTTGTCCAGGTACGATTCTTTCTGGAGTATCCTCTTCTCCATGTTCTGGAGCTCCTGCCTCTGCTCCAGGGTCTCTTTTTCTACGGCAGCCTTCTCCTGATAGAATTTTTCCTTGGTTTGAAGGAGGGCTTCTTTTTTCAGAATCTCGGCCCTTTTCTCCGCTTCCTCGATCAGGCCTTTGGCCACCTCCTTGGCCGAACCAACCTTCTCTTCATCGAAACGTTTCCTTAAAAGGTATCCAATGAGCCCTCCAAGGAGCGCAACAACAAACATCACGATAACGATCACATAGATTGAGGAGTTCAAAGGGTTCTTCACCTCCTTTTCATGATCCCGGGGAATATTCATCAGAACGAAAAAATCCGGCGTTACGGGCTTAACGGAGCTCGATGCGGAAGGGGGGAAGGGAGGGATTTTGAAAGTGATCTCTTCTTGATCTCATCTATCTCATGAAACCCTGCGATGCGACTCACCCAAAGACTTCTCAGTCCCCGGTCCCGCCTTCTCACCCGTTCTCCTTCCGATCCTGCGTCCGTTTCCAGGGCAGTCCGGCGGTAAAACATGATCCGCAAGATTTCAATCATTTTCAAAATGGCCACGCTCACCAAACCCCGTCGCATCCTTGTGTCGAAACCCGTTTTCCTGTTCTTTCCCCTATATTCTAACACACTGTTTGTGAAGCTCTCCGCCCTAAAGGGCGGGGCCGTTCGACAGGGCTCACGGCCCTGAGCGTGTCGAAGGGCTTCCTGGTAAGGTACTCTCATTCATATTGCCCCCCCTCCCTGCCAACCAGTAGACAGGAAGGGGGACGGGCCGGTCAATAATATATCGATTCCTCTAATACCTCCTGAGCGGCTATCCCGATCTCCGGAGGACAAATTAATCAGCGGTTGAAGCCTCGTCTGCCTCCTTTCCACTCATTTTCATCTCGATCTGCTCGACCAAGTTTCTTGATTTAATTTCCACTTCCTTGACTAGAGCTTCCCTCCTGTCTTTTTCCCGAAGAAGGTCATCCGCGATATTCAAGGCCGTTAAGATGGCGACATTCAAGGTTGAAACGCTTTTCGTCTTCCTCAGAACCTCCTCCATCTTTTCATTTACATACTGGGCAACCCGGCGGATATATTCTTCTTCTTCATCCGTTTTTACCGTGTAGGTCTGGCCGAAAATCTTTATTTCAACGAATCGTTCTTTTCCCATATCTCCTGACCCATGGAAGGATCTAACGGGTTGATCACGCCGTCAAATTTCAATCCCTTTCAGCCGTTGAAGGAGTTGATCAATTCTTGCCTTCACCTTTTCCTTATCCTGGGAAAGAGACTCCATCTTCCTCTCCAGGCTGATGGTCTTCTCCTTTTCAAGGTCAAGGGCCATGACCAGCTCGTCCCTTTCTTTCTTGATCATCTGGTATTTGTTGAGGAGATGGGCGATCTTCTCTTCCAGGGCATAGAGAGGACCTCGGTCGCCCTCCAGTAATTGTTCCCCGATCAAATTTTCCAAGTTCGAAGCTATTTCTGTCGTCATATGGAATTCACCCTCGCTCTGTGTCATCGTTTCGGGTCAACTCTGGGATCTTCCGAGCAGAACCCCGCTGATCAATTCATCGATTTCCCCATCCAGAACTCGATCCACCTGATGAATGACCTGATCGGTCCGGTGGTCCTTGACCATCTTGTATGGATGCAACACATAAGAACGAATCTGGCTTCCCCACGCAATCTCTTTCTTCGAATCGTGAAGCTGCTCCATCTTCTGTTCTTGTTCCTTCAGTTCTTTTTCGTAAAGACGCGCCTTCAGTACCTTCAGTGCAATCGCCTTGTTTTTGTGCTGCGACCGCTCGTTCTGACACTGAACCACAATTCCGGTGGGGAGATGGGTAATTCGGACCGCGGAATCCGTCTTGTTCACGTGCTGCCCTCCGGCTCCGCCTGAACGATAGGTGTCAATCTTAAGGTCTCTTTCGTCGATTTCGATGACCACGTCGTCGGAGACTTCAGGAATGACAAACACCGATGCAAACGAGGTGTGGCGCCGGGCTCCCGCATCAAAAGGAGAAATTCGGACCAGCCGATGAATCCCCACTTCGGCTCTCAGGTAACCGTAGGCGTAGGATCCGTCCACCGTAAACGTGACATTTTTCAGACCGGCCTCTTCCCCCGATAGGATATCGATAATCTGTGTTTGAAACCCCCTCTTTTCCGCCCACCTCAAATACATCCTGAGAAGGATCTCGACCCAGTCCTGGGCTTCCGTTCCTCCTGCACCGGCATTGATACTGACAATCGCGTTGCTCTGATCGTGTTCCCCCCCCAGCATTCTCGTGAATTCCATCTGGGCGAGGGCTTCCCCGCTCTTTTTAAGCCTTTCTTCTAAATCAAGGGCTTCCGATTCATCCCCCTGTTCTTCAATCAGATCAAGAAGGATCCCGATTTCCTCCAGGGCCTTCTGTTGCAGTTTCAACGGCGACAGGGCTTCCATGATCGTTGCCCGTTCCTTCGTCACCTGCTGAGAAGTCCCGTTCGTGTCCCAGAAGTTGGGTTCACTCATCATCTTCTCAATTTCGCCAAGCCGCTTCTCTTTTCCTACCACGTCAAAGATAACCCCGAAGGGTTTCGAATCGATTCGTCAATTCCTTATAGCGGCCTCTCAACTCCCCTAACATCATCTAACTCACCTTCTTCCCCAAAAACGGTTATTCTTAATCTTTCAACCCTTGGAAAACCTCTATGCCCACCGTTTCTAAAGGGGCATAGACTGAGCAACTTCTTATCCCCGATGCTGTTATCTCCGGATTTACTGCTTTTTTCTCCAAAAGAAAACCCAATATGGATATTTAAATAACATATATTGTGAAAAAGATAAATATGTCATGATAAGTTAGTGAAATTAACCCTGATGTTGCATGCTGCGGGGTCAACTACCTCCTCCAAGGCTTCTGATCAATTCCTCTCCAACGAGGGCTGGGTTCTTAACCACGTGAACACCCGCCCCTTCGAGGGCATCCATCTTTTCTTTCGCCGTCCCCTTCCCTCCCGCAATGATTGCCCCGGCGTGCCCCATTCTTCTTCCGGGCGGAGCTGTCAGGCCCGCGATAAAAGCCACGACAGGTTTGGTCACGTTCTTTTCGATAAATCGGGCAGCTTCTTCTTCAGCCGTTCCCCCGATTTCACCAATCATGATCATGGCCTCCGTATCAGGATCTTCCTGAAACAACGTCAATAAGTCAACATAATCGAGCCCGATGATCTGGTCCCCGCCGATCCCCACGGCCGTGGACTGTCCGATCCCTTTCTTCGTCAACTGATCCACCACCTCGTAAGTAAGCGTTCCGCTACGGGAAATAATCCCCACTTTCCCTTGTCTATGGATATAACCCGCCATGAAGCCGATCTTGCATTTCCCGGGAGAGATAATGCCCGGGGTATTCGGACCGATCAGGTTCACGGTTTTGTCTTTGAGAAAATGCCGAACAACCATCATATCCATCGTCGGGATCCCTTCGGCCAGGCAGACGACAAGAGGGATATCGGAATCGGCCGCCTCCAGAATTGCATCCGCCGCAGCCACAGGGGGCACGAAGATACAGGAAGCATCGGCTCCCGTCTGCGCGACGGCCTCGGCCACCGTGTTGAACACAGGGATCGCGTCAACTTTCTGGCCTCCTTTTCCGGGCGTCACACCCGCCACGATCTTTGTTCCGTATTCCACCATCTGGCGGGTGTGAAATGTCCCCTCGTTGCCTGTGATCCCCTGGATAACCACCTTTGTCTTTTCATCAACCAGAATACTCATGACGCCCCCGTGCTCAAAGCAAGTGATCAGTGATCAGTTATCAGTGATCAGTAATCAGTCATCAGTGAACACAACACAGTCAAGAAAGGCAGTCGGGAGACAGAAACCCTGAGCTATTCTCCTGGTCACTGCCCTTTTCTTACCGTTTATTTATCATTGTCTTCCTGTAATTGTCGCTGATTACAGATAACTGGTCATCGACTGTTCGTTAACGCTACTTTTTACTGATTACTGATAACTGATGACTGGTCACTTATCTGTCATTGACCATTGTTATGTTCACTGATCACTGATGACTGGTTACTTTCTTTTTAGCGCTTCCACCACCTTTTCGGCAGCATCCTTCATGTCCCGGGCGACAATGAACTTGAAGTCCGATTCGTTCAGGATCCTTCGCCCCTCCTCGACATTGGTGCCTTCCAGCCTGACCACCACAGGCACCCTTACCTTGACCTCCGAGACAGCCTGCAGTACCCCCTTTGCCAGCGTATCGCATCTCAAAACCCCCCCAAAAATATTGATCAGAACGGCTTCAACATCATTGTCGGACATGAGGATTTTGAAACCGTTTTTCACCATTTCCACCGTGGCTCCACCTCCCACATCCAGAAAGTTGGCGGGTGCAGCTCCAACCACTTTGGTGATGTCCATGGTCGCCATCGCCAGCCCGGCGCCATTGACCATGCATCCGACGTTTCCATCCAGTTTGATATAATTCAAGTTATACTTGGAGGCTTCGAGGTCAAGAAAATCCTCTTCCCGGAGGTCCCTCATGGCAGAGATCTCCTTATGCCTGAAAAGCCCGTTGTCGTCGAAACTCATCTTGGCGTCCAGGGCGACGAAGTCACCCGCCCCGGTCAGAACCAGGGGATTGACCTCTGCCAGGAGGCAATCCTTTTCCACGAACGCCTTACAGAGGCCGGAGAGAATTCCTCTCATCTTGCCCACCTGACCCGGTTCAAATCCCAGTCCGTAACCGATCTTGTTGACATGAAAAGGTTTCAGTCCCGTGACAGGACTGATCCACTCTTTCAGGATCTTATCCGGGGATTCCGCAGCCACTTTTTCTATTTCGACCCCCCCTTCCCGGCTTGTCATCACCACCGGACAGGCCCTGGAACGATCCACCACGACGCCAACGTAGATTTCCTCCCGGATGTCAATCCCTTCCTCGACCAGGACCTTCCGGACAGCTCTGCCCCCAGGACCGGTTTGTTGGGTCACCAGGGTCATGCCCAATATTTTTTGCGGCTGCATCTTCCGCCTCATCCGCGGAATGAACCACTTTCACTCCGCCGCCTTTCCCTCTTCCGCCGGACAGGATCTGGGCCTTCACTACGAAGGTATTTCCTCCAATCTCTCTGGCGATCTTCTTGGCCTCTTCAGGAGTCTCCGCCATCTCTCCCCTTGGAATGGGAATCCCGTAATTCTTCAGAATCCCTTTGGCCTGATATTCGTGGATTTGCATTCGACTCCTTCCTCCCCGGAATTCAGCTTGGTTATTATCATATCGGATTCCTTATGCGTAAGGAAGAAAAAAATATCGACGGAAGCATTTCTTCAATAGCGGTAAAGTTCTTCCTAATTTTTATCTTGACAAAACAGTGGGTTAGTGCATAATGAGACGTATGCGAAACGCAGCTCGAGAAGACCCACTCAGCGGCGACGGTAAGGATGCCCGTATCGTGCATCGGCTGCGTCTCACGTTCAAAAGATGAAGATCATGTTTCTCGTTGTCGAAGCTTGTATCGAAATTCGTATGTGGATACTGGAAACTCAAGCTTCTATGGACCGACTTCCAGCTTCGATACCAGCGTCGTCACCGATGAACGGTATTCCGGTATTTCCGCTGATCATGTTTGAACCGGATCTCTCTCCGACGGAATCATGATACGCATTGAGTAAGAAAGGAGGTTATTCTTATGTTTCCCCGAGTCAGCCTTCTATTGGCCATTCTGTTGTCGGTCATGTTTCCCATCATCTCAGTGGAAATCGCGCTGTCCCAGCCGGTATCCTTCGAAACCATCGAAAAAGGGGACATTTCCCAGTTCAGGTATGACGATCCCAACTTCCTTGGAGCAGATATGATTATCAGGGACGCGAAAACCTGGGAATGGTTCTGGCAGCAACACACGCGGGGGATGAGAACCCTGCGTCCCTTCCCGGGGGTTAATTTTCGTACGGATATTGTTCTCGTGGCCATGCTCGGTTTTCAGTCAACGGGCGGAGGACCCAGTATTGAGATAAGCTCTATCGAAGGGATCTGGGGTAATCCCTCTGCGGATACGGCTTCGGCAGAAGCTGCCCGATTTCCAAGGGGACTGAGGGTGTTGGTGAAGGAAGACCGCGAGCGCGGAAGCCTCACCGTCATCACAAATCCATTTCACATCGTCAAAGTATCGAACGTCCTTCCTCATCCCTTTCCAATCTTCCGACCAAGGCCGGCTTTTTTGTCGGTTGTTTTCGAACACGGCCCCATGGTGCAGACAGGTTCATGTACGTACAATTCAACATGCTTCCCCAACGAGTACTGCGCCAAGGAACCCGGCGACTGTAACGGAACCGGGACCTGCACGCCGAAACCGGATGTCTGTATCGCAGCAGAGATCGCCAGCATCAATCCGGTTTGCGGCTGCGACGGTGTCACATACGGCAATGCCTGCCTTGCCGCAGTAGGAGGGGTTAACGTGCTTCACGCGGGCCGGTGCGAGGGGGTGAAGTGCGCAAGTAACAACGATTGCAGTTCCGTCGAGTTCTGCCTCGCCCCTGACGGCAAATGTCCCGGAGTCGATACCCCGGGGACATGCGTCCCCCGGCCCCAGATGTGTCCTCTGACTTTCGCCTGCCTGCCGATTGTGTGTGGTTGCGACGGCAATACCTATTGTGATCTCTGTAACGCCTTCGCCGCCGGGACATCGATCCTGCACACCGGCATGTGCACCACAAAGCCTCCACAGTGATTTCGGAAAGCTCAATCTAAGCCCCCCGGCATTTGACCGGGGGGTAACCCATGTTCTGTCTCGATGATCCCGTGACCCGCGGCCAGATGGCAGTGTTTCTGGTGGCAGCGCCTTCGCCGCTGACCAAGATCTTTCTGCCCCTCGCATCCCTTACTGGCGGAACCATAAATCTCTTCTGCCCCTCACATCCCTTACTGGGTACAAATGGAGACCTGAAAGCGGCTAAGTGCGGGGACTCTTCGTGCATGCCTGCTTTGGCAGCAGTGAACACGCTGGATTCAGGAAATCTTGTGGGCCTATTTACCTCGATCACCCTCGGGATAGACGGCTTTCCCGTTATTTCCTATCTTGACTTTACAGGTTCAAACGTGAAGGTGGCGAAATGCGGAGACGCTTCATGCACTGCAGCTTCGACCATCCTGAATACGGCGGGTTCCTCAGTGAGTGTCGTGGGTATGCGAACCTCGATCACCATCGGGATGGATGGCCTCCCGGTCGTCTCATACTTCGACTCCGCAGACGGATGTCTGAAGGTGGCTAAGTGTGGAGATGCGGCCTGTGCCTCTGTCACCCGGAACACCGTAGACTCAGGGGCTGTGGTAGGCAAATACTCCTCGATCACCACCGGAATGGATGGCCTCCCGGTCATATCTTATTATGACGAGGACAACGGAGACCTGAAAGTAGCGAAGTGTGCCAATCCTTTCTGCCTGAACAACTGGTCGAGAAGGTAATAGAGAATCATTTTCAGGCGTTCGATCGGCCCTGGTAAGTTTTCAGCCGCATTTCCAGCTACTTGGCGCTGAATCGTCTGAACACAAGCGGAAATTTGTCCGGAGTTGACTATTCTTGTCAATTCCCATGGCGGAAAATACTGTTACCTCCCAAATAACCCATGAAAAATCAACACCTTCCAAGCGGGTTCTTGTGGCACGTGAAATGCTTGTAATGGAACCGGTGCCAATCGAGCGTTCTCATGATTGAATGACAATCTCGTTCCTGACGACATGACATCCAAATGGTACATCATTCCCGGAATACTCCTTCTCGTCACAGCAGCTCTCATTGCTGGAGGCAGTACGGAGCGGGTTTGTCACGCGGCAACCAAAGATGCGTACTGGATGAAAGCTGGAACGGCAAAAAGATAGAACTGAAAGTTGGAGATGAGATCCAAATCGAGCTTCAGGGAACTGGGGCAACAGGTTATGCGTGGTACTATCGACAGACTCGATACCAACCTCTTTCAATTGCTGAGTGAAGAGGGGGGAGGGAAAGGAAGCGACCGTGGGGAATCCGTTGGCACCCCAACCCGGTACACCTGGGTCATCAAATCAAAGAAGACAGGAAACAGTACTATCAAGATGAGCTACTACCGGGTATGGGAAGGAAAAGATCAGGCCATTCGAAGATTCGAGGTCGAAGTGGAGGTCTCTCCATAATTCATCCGAAGAAAAGGGGGATGGGAACTCGATGACTGAAAGATCAGGCAAATTCCTAAAATGGATGTTCTCTCTGGCTGCCCTTTGTCTCTTTTTGTTGCATGCCGGTCTCTCTTTCGGGGCGGAAATCGACGAGGTCAGAAGGGCGATTCAATCCCGAGGTGCGAGATGGATTGCTCAAGACAACCCCGTTTCTCTCCTTCCCAAGAACGAGAGAAGAATGCGATTGGGCGCAGTCAGAGAGTCGGTCCCGGCAGAAGCAAGGGCGAACGATTTTTCTTATGCCCCTGGCCCCGTCCCCTCCGCATATGACTGGAGGAATGCATCCGGAAATAATTACGTCACTCCCGTTCGAGATCAGGGGAACTGCGGCAGTTGCTGGGCCTTTGCAGCAACCGCGGCTCTCGAATCAAAAGCACTGATCACCTTCCACTTAGCCGGGACGGATCTGAATCTGTCCGAGCAGATCCTTCTCTCCTGCGGCGGCGCCGGAAGCTGTAACGGAGGCTCCCCCACGTCCGCATCGAGTTATTTTAGAACGACAGGGACGTATCTGGAAACCTGTTACCCCTACACGGCCCAAAACGGCACCTGCAACTCTGCGTGCTCCAACTGGCAAGGCAGCGCGTATAAACTTAACAGCTGGAGTTACGTCTCCAGCGGTGCTCCCCCGAGTGCCGCTGCTCTGAAGAGCGCCATCTACGCGAACGGACCGATTGTAACGGTTTTCGATGTCTACACCGACTTCTATTCTTACCGCTCCGGGGTTTACTCCTATACGAACGGAGATTATGAAGGAGGACATGCCGTACTGATTGTGGGCTGGAACGATGCGGACGGGGCCTTCATCGTCAAGAACAGCTGGGGCACTCGCTGGGGTGAATCCGGCTTTTTCAGGATCGCCTACAGTGAGCTGACGGGCACAACCCAGTTTGGCGAGTTCTCCCTGGCCTATGGAACGGTGACGAACACAGGTTTTCCCCAGGCCCCAACCGGACTCCAGATCAGTGTGAGATAAGCGGGAAACCGGCTCAGGTCACGGCTTACGAGAGCCCGTTTCGTCTGAACGTGAAAGGGTTACGTGCAGTATCCTAACGCCGGAAGCCGACCTAACAGAATACCGATACGGACTTCCTTACCGACAACCTGAGGGTTCGTGTTTGACGCTATGCGCTATGCCCTTTGCGCTATGCGATTTTCAGGCTAACGCATGGTCCCGATGTAATGGGCGGTCAGCTGACGCTCGCGGACCTTTGGATTGGAGTAGTCGGGCAAGAGCATCGGTGCCACACGATCCGTGATGATGCCTGCCTCTTCCAGTTCTTTATGATATCTCCGGACATGGTCCAGGGTCAATCTTCCATCCTTCACATTCCCCTTCACATATTCAGCGGCATGGATGCCCGCAAGCCTTCCAAAGACGCAGACATCGAGCAGGGAATTTCCCATCAGCCGGTTCTCGCCATGGACACCTCCCGAGACCTCTCCTGAGGAGTAAAGCCCCGGAATAGCGGTCTCGCACTTGCTGTTGTATTCCAACCCGCCGTTCTGGTAGTGAAGGGTGGGATAAACGAGCATGGGTTCTTTTGAGATGTCGATCCCAAAGCGTTTCAGAAGGATATACTTGCCCGGGAACTCCCGTTTGACGGACCCTTCGCCCATCAGCATCTCGATCATCGGAGAATCCAGCCAGATGCCCATCTTTCCGGACGGCGTTGGGATCCCCTTCCCCACTTCCAGGCATTCCCTGATAAAGCAGGACGATTCCACATCCCTCGGTTCCCGTTCGTTGACAAATTGTTCTCCGTCAATATTGAGGACATTCGCACCCGCCCCTCTGAATTTTTCGGTAATGAGAATCCCCTCTGCCTGTTCCGGAAACACGACCCCTGTCGGATGATACTGGTAGGTATGAAGGAAGCAGACTTTCAACCCGGCACGGTATCCCAGGATGATGCCGTCCCCGGTGGCCCCGTAGTGGTTGGTCGTCATGAACCCCTGGTAGTGAAGCCTTCCGGACCCGCCGGTTGCCAGGATGACCGCTTTCGCCTTGGCTACAAAATATTCTTCCGTTTCGATGTTATACAATACCGCACCGGCGCAGTGGCCATGCTCGTTTAAGATCAGCTCCACGGCGGGCATGAATTCGACGACCTTGATCTCGGGCCTGTTCCTCGCCTCGTCTCTCAGGGTCCGCATGATCTCAGCACCGGTAATATCCGCCGCATAGTGCATCCGTTTCCGGCAGGTGCCGCCGCCATGAAGCGCCCTGAGCCGGCCGTCCTCATCCTTGGTGAACATACAGCCCAGGCTTTTCGAGCCAGGCAATCACCTTCGGAGCTTCCGTGACCAGCGTGCGGGCCAGTTCCGGAGGGTTCTTAAAGTGCCCTCCCCCGAGGACGTCGAGATAATGGTAGTAGGGAGAATCTTTCTCTCCCTTGGTGGCGGCCTGAATACCCCCTTCCGCCATCATCGTATTCGCATCGCCGTGTCTGAGCTTGGTGGCGATCATCACCTTGATGCCGCGCTCCTGAGCCATCAGCGCAGCCGATGTCCCCGCTCCCCCTCCCCCGAGGATCAGAATATCCGTCTCAAAGTCCACCTTGTTCAAATCGATCAAGTCCGGATTGATTCGGCTTCGGGCTTCCAAGAGTTTCACCATTTCGGGCTGAATCGCATACCCCTTGCTGGGTCCCACCCGGATTTCCGTCCTCGCCCCCGCCTTGTAATCAGGGTGGAAATGCTCCAGCCGGTCCTGCCTGTCTTTCAGGGAAAGCACTGAAAATTCCTCCCCCCTCTTCTTCCTCTCAAATCTGGCGGGCCGGGTCGCCTCCACCTTCTTGATCAACGATTTCAGTTCCGCTGTATAAGGCATAAAATCCTCCAATGACGCGCATAGCGCAAAGAGCATAGCGCATGGCGTCCACCCTCACCCCCGCCCTCTCCCGTCAAGGGAGAGGGAGAAAAGTGAAAGCCCCCTATGCTCTCTGCTCTATGCCCTATGCTCCATGCTATAAATGTTTCTTCTCTTTGGGTGTCCAGAATTCATCGGCCTGCTCGGGCTCGATCTCTCTGGCCGTATAGATCTTCTTCAGCGTCTCTTCATCCGTTTCCATCAACTCCTTCAGCATCGGATCGAATTTCCCGTCCTCAACCGCTTTCACCATTTCCGCAAGATGTTCCGCCCTCGGCGCAACGTACTTTCCGTAGAGGCGTCTGCCCAGGATCGCGATATTGTACTGACAGATCTCCGCCGGACAACGGGAGGTGCACAGGCCGCACATGACACAGTCGAAGGAGAGCTCCGCCAGCCGGGCCACATCCCCCCTCATCGCTGCGGCAATGTAGTCCATCACCTCGATTTCCATGGGACACGATTTGGTGCAGGTGTTGCACTGGAGGCATCTCAAGACCTCCGGATAGAGTTTCACGAGCGTTTCGATCGTGGGTTTGATCTTCTCCAGATCATAGGCGCTCTTCGGCGCAGGAAAGAAGGGCAGCTGCGCAAGATACATGTTGGGCTGAACCATGGTCTGGCAGGCAAGCCCCACCTCGATCTTATAACTTCCTGGAAACCGGTAAACGGTCCCGCAGGCCCCGCAGATCCCTCCCCGGCAGCCGCATCCCCGGATGAGCTGGTATCCGGCGTACTCCAATGCCTTCTGGATGGTGAGAGACGAGGGAACGTCGTATTTTTTCCCCATGATGAAAATAGGAACCAGATCATCTCTCTTTTTCTCTTCGACTTCCATTGGATCCTCCTGCTGATATTTGCATAGAGCAGAGAGCATAGGGCATAGGGCATAGAGTCAGAATTCAATGGACCCTTAAATGCCGACTTTCCTTTGGTCTATTTGCTCTATGCACCATGCTCCATGCGGTTTTCTTAAAGGGCTCCTGATTCTATCTTCAGTTCATCTTCCCTGAAGGTGGCCACCGGGGGCACCTCTTTCACATCCCTTCCGGGGACATAGTGGAACATATTCTGAATCCTGTCCCCCACGCTCCTGAAAAGCGTTGCAACCGGCAGACGGTTCGGACAGGCGCTGTCGCACAGGCCGCAGCCGATACAGGACGTCACCATGTGAGACATCCGGATGAGGTGAAAGATCAGGGTATCGGTAGGCATCCGGATGCCGCCTTTCCGGTCGGCCCATCTCAGGAACTGGTCCGCCTCGTGCTCAAAAACCTGGGTTCTGACGACGCATTCCTTGCAGTAGCAGATCGGACAGGCGACCATGCAGTTGTGGCAGCGAATACAGGCGGAGAATTGATCCAGGAAAGACCGCATGTCTTTCACCAACCCTTTGAAATCCTGAAAAAGGGCGTCCCTTTTCTTCGTTCTCCCGGCAATGACTTTGTTCACAACTTCGCTTCTCGAAGGAGGTTCGTTCTCCGAGAAGGAGACTATCCCTTTCTCCGAAATCTCCTTTTCCAGTTTCTCCCCGATCTCCACACCGACCTCCTGATCGGTCTGATAGCCGAAGAGCTTCAGGACGATGTCCGCCTGCGGAACGGGGTATTCGCACATCTGGCAAGCCGTCCGAAATCCATACCCTGCGGGAGGAGAGACTTCGCCCTTCTCCATGCCCCTCAGTGTATCCTTTGCAAGGGATTCCCCTTTCCCTTCCTTCGCCATTCTTGCATAATCAGGAACTTCAAACGTCCCTGGGCAATCGATCCCGATCAGGCAGAGATTGTCCGGTTTGACCTGGAGGAATTTCGTCAACTCCACAATGCCCCTGATTTCACAGGCCTTAAGTACCGCCCCAACCCGCTTTCCCAGGTTCTTGATGGCCAGATTGGAGGCAACCCTTGCCGACTGAACCGGCATGGTGGGGGCAAGGGCACAGACTCCGTCGAACATCCGGGGGTCACGGATCAGCGTTTGGACATAACCATCCCGGGTCGGTACCGCTTTCGGGATTAAAATGTCCTCGACGATCCCCTTTTCAAGCAGTGACTTCAGAAAACCGACGATCGCCTCTTCTGTCTTCCCCTCCGTCACTTTTAATACCGCGTTTCTTCCCATGTTGAATGACTCCCTTTTTATTATGGCAGGCTGGGGGCTGCTGTTCTGACGTTCCCTCGTGTTGCTGTTAACCGCAGAACCGCAGCACTGCAACCTCGCAACACTGTGGTCTTCAACCTACGCATTCCAGAGTTCTTTCATCGGGCTCGGACCCATCTTCTTCAGGTCTTCCACCATCTTCGTCACCGTATCGGCAAAGAGTTTTCCTTCGCTGGCGCTGATCCAGCGGAGCCAGACCCGCTCTTCCCCGAACCCCAGTTGTTCGAGAATGCCTTTCAGGATCGCCACCCTTCTCCGGGCCTTGTAATTCCCGGTCTGGTAATGGCAGTCGCCCGGATGACACCCTCCGATCAAGACGCCGTCCGCCCCATCGATGAGGGCCTTGAGCACATAAATCGAATCCACGGCACCCGAGCACATGAGATGAATCACACGAATGTTCGGAGGATACTGCTGTCGGGTGGTCCCCGCAAGGTCCGCACCGGTGTAGGTGCACCAGTGACACAGAAAAGCCACAATCCTTGGCTCAAAATCCGCCATGTCTTACCTCCCTACCTACCAAAATCCGAAATTCAAATGTCGAAATCCGAAACAAATCCGAAATCCAAATGTTCTAATCCTGTTCAAAACCGAAGAAGTCTTTCTCGAATCCCAGCCCTTTGAGCTTGTTTCGAATCTCGGATTTCGTGCTTCGAATTTGCCTCTCAATCGATGGCTGCGTCCAGGACAGCCAGGTTCAGTTCCTTTTCGAAGTTCTTCTGCTGCGATGCCGCATTCCTGCAGGCGATGACGCAGGAACCGCATCCCTGGCAGAGTTCGCCAATCACGTCCGCCTTCCCCTCTTCGTCGTTGATGACCCTCGCTCCGTAGGGACAGGTCGTCACGCAGAGCCCGCATCCGCAGCAGAGGCGCTTGACGACGTAGGCGAGATGAGCCTTTTCTTCGACAACCTCTTTGGACAGAAGCGTGGCCGCCCGTGCTGCAACGGCGTTCCCCTGGGAGATGACATCTTCGATGAAATTAGGAGAGTGGCAGAGACCGCTGAAGAATTTTCCACGGTCCACGGAGTCCAGAGGGGCGGATTTTGGATTGGCCTCCATGAAGAACCCGTCCGGGTTGAGTCCCACGCCGAAGATCCCTGCCAATGCCCGATGATCATGAGGTTCGATTCCGGTGCTCAGGACGACATGATCGGCCGGCAGAGTCACGGCCTGAAGCATCGCCGGGTCCCAGACCGAAACCTGGAGCGCCCCATCCTGTAACGTTACTTCCGGCCGGTTTTCCGGATCATACCGGAAAAAGAGGACCCCCTTTCGTCTCGCCTCATGATAATAGGTTTCATAAAACCCGTACGTCCTCACATCTCTGTACAGAACGGACACGTTCATATCGGGATTGATTTCTTTCAGTTTCAGGGCATTCTTCACGGCGTGGCCGCAGCAGATGCGGCTGCAATAGGGATGCGTCTCATCCCGGGACCCCACACACTGAATCATCACCACCGACCGGCAATCCTTCAGTGTTCCGTCCCGGTCATGGATTCTCTTTTCCATCTGCCGCTGGGTGATCACCCTCGGATCTTCTCCATAAAGATATCCTGCCGGGGAGATCTCTTTGCCGCCCGCGGCAAGGATGAGAACCCCGTGATCGATCGCCTTCTCTCCTTCCTGGGAACGAATCTTCGTTCTGTAATGTCCGTTCTTCTTTTCAAATCCGATCACCTCGGCCCCCAGAAAAGGATGAATGAACTCGCTCTCCTCGATATCGAGAACCATGTTTTCCAGGAAGGTCTGAGGGTCTCCTCCCCTCAACGTGTAGAAGGACTCCCGCAGGTTTCCACCAAGGCCCTTCTCTTTTTCAATCAGGAAGACCTCATATCCCTGCTCCGCAAGACGGAGAGAAGCCGTCATGCCGGCAAGGCCGCCACCCACGACCAGTCCTTTCTTTTCAACCTTGACCTTTTCTCTGCGAATGGGCCGGATCCTTCTTGCCCGCTCCGCCGCCATCCTGATCAGAACGATCGCCTTATCCGTAGCCGACCTGGAGTCCGCCTCATGAACGAAGGCACATTGTTCCCGGATATTGGCGTACTCAATCAGATGGGGATTGAACCCCATGCCTTTCGCCATCTCTTCCATGGCCCCCCGGACTTCGCGATGGGAACATCCGGCAATGACGATCCGGTTGAGGCCGTGTTCCCCGATCCTTCTCTTGATCACTTCAGCGTCTCCGGGAAGGCAGGCCAGCCCGATTTCTTCCACATGGGCCACCTCTTTCATCGCCTCTGCGCCTTTCATGAGATCAGGGATGGAAAGGGTTCGTTTCAACTCCCCGCCGCAATGGCAGAGAAAGACCCCGATCCTTGGGATCTCTTCCGCCAGGGCCCCCTCAAGAGGATAGGTTCCCGCCTCCTGAGGAAAACGGATGGGGGCCAGAAAAGAGGCGACGGCTGCGGCGGCGCTCGATCCTTCCACAACGGTTTCAGGAATATCCCGGGGCCCCCGGAAGGCGCCACCCACGAAAATCCCTTCCACCGAGGTTCGGGCAGGAGTAAACTCGTCCGTCTGACAGAAACCCTGGGGATTCAACTCAACCCCCATCTTTTTGGCCACCTCGCGGACCGTCTGGGGAGGCGTGAACCCAAGGGACAGAACGACCGCGTCGAACTCTCTCTCCTCGAAGGTGCCATCCTCTTTCACATAGGTGATGAGAAGATTCTTCGTCCTCTGGAGCTCTTTGATCGAAGAGACCGCACACCGTCTGTATTCCATCCCCGGCTCGTTCTTCGCTCTCTCATAGTACCGTTCATAATCCTTCCCCATGGGCCGAATGTCCATGTAGAAGAACGTGACTTGAAGGTCCGGGGACCGGTCTTTCGCAATCATGGCCTGCTTGGTCGCGTACATGCAGCAGATGGTGGAACAATGGTCCTGACCGCAGGAGGGATCGCGGGACCCGACACACTGGAGAAAGGCGATCCTCTCCATTCTTTTTCCATCGGAAATGCGGACCGGAAGCCCCTGGGTCGGACTGGACGTCGAAAGCATTCTTTCGAACTGGACGCTCGTCATCACATTCGCGTACCGGCCGAACCCGTACTCTCCTTTTCGCTGAGCCAGGAAAGGCTCAAATCCGAATCCAAGAAGGATCGCTCCGACCTGAAGGGTTTCCTCTTCCTCTTTCATGTCGAGATCGATCGCGCCGGGGGGGCATACGTTGACACACGCTCCGCAACGGGTGCATGTTTTCGAATCGATGACCAGACTGTTCGGAATGGCCTGAGCAAATGGAAGATAGATGGCCTTCCTCTTTTCAAGCCCGCCTCCGAATTCCCTGTCCACCTCCACCGGGCAGGCTTTGATGCAGGCCTCGCATCGTGTGCAGCGCTTGGGGTCCACAAACCTCGGCTTCTTCGTCACCGAAACATGAAAATCCCCTTCCCTGCCCTCGACCTTGGCCACATCCGAATAGGGAAGCAGGATAATATTGTCGTGAAGGTGGCATTCGTAAATCGGACAGAAGGCAGGAGGCGTGGGACTCATGAAACAGATCCCGCAGGAGTTCGTCGGAAAGGTCTTGTCAAGGAGTGGGAAATACCCCCCGATGGCCGGTCCCTGCTCCAGCAGAAAGACCTGCCTCCCCATCTCTGCCAGAAGGAGCGCCGACTGCATTCCCGCGATGCCGGCTCCGATCACCAGGACCGCTCCCTTGCCGCCCCTCGTTCTGCTCTGTTCCATCACAACCTCGCGTCTCGCGCCTTTCTACTTAATTGTCCTACATCAGACCCATCGATTCCAGCAGCGGCTTCGGAGAAATCAGGTGTTTCTTCCACCACGCTTCTCTCTTCTCGACATCAAAAGCAATTCCCATCAATTCGGTAAAATAGAAAGCGGGCATCCCGATGTCCTGCCTCATCTCGAGGTTGGCCTGACAGAGACCGCACGAGGTCACCAGACACTGAGCCCCTGCTTCCTGAGCCATTCCGACAATCCTCCCGACCAGCTTCTTCACGATATCCCCATAGGTAAGCGCCAGATCCGCCCCGCAGCAATCGACTTTGCAGGACCAGGGCACGGGCTCTGCGCCGAGGGCCTCCATCATCTGATCCAGGTAGCGGGGATCCTCGGGATGATCCAGACCGGTGACTTTGGGATGGCGGACCAGCGCACAGCCGTAGTAACAGGCGGTCTTCAATCCCTTCAGGGGTTTCTTCACCTTCTCCCGGATCCCGGCCAATCCGATCTTGTTGATCATGACGTCTACCAGCGCCATCAACTCAAAAGACGACTGATACGTGAACCCCACGATCTCTTCGATCTCTTTTCGCTTCGCCTCATCGTTCTTGAGCACATGCTCGGCCCTTTTCAGCATGTTGAAGCAGCCGGCGCAGGGAATCACGAGAGGCCCGGCCTGGGTGGATTGGGCAATCGCAATATTTCTTGCAGGAAGGCAGAGGGAAAGGAGCCGGTTCATGCTGTGCGTTGCAGCCGCCCCGCAGCAGTTCCAGTCCTCGATCTCGACCAGTTCGACACCCAGGGTCTTGAAAACCGCCTCCGCGGATCGTCCGTATTCGAGCGAGGTCGAATGATCGGTACAGCCGGGGTAATAAGAGAATCTCATCTAACGTCTCCCAAACTGATTTTGAAATGCTGGGACATTGGAATGAGGGAATATCGAAACAGGGGACGTTGGAATAGTGGAATAATGGAATAATGGAATGATGGGAAAACCTTGAACACATGAAGAAAGGAAATCGAAGTAAAACATTCCACCATTCTTAGAGGTCCGGCTTTTCATCCTTTTCGAATTGTTTCGTTACCCATTATTCCATCCTTCCCGTTCTTCATTTCTTGCATCTCTCAAAGATTTTCTTGATCTCCCGCCTTCCTTTGATGAACCGGGGAAACAGCGGGATCTTCCCTTTGAGAAAGAGCCTCATGCCGGGAGCAAGGTCCGTCAGAAAATCCCTGCTCCTCAGCTTATAGTCGATCAGCATGGTGGCCTCATGGACTCGTCCACCCCGCTTGATGCTCTGGATGAAGGCCTCGTGAAGGAGATGAATATTCTTCTCCCTGGGAGGCACCCCTTCTTCAATCGACATCTCTCTCAAGGCGTCCATCAGAGCGCCGATATCGATGTCATTCGGGCACCGTGTCCCGCACGTTTCACAAGAGACGCAGAGCCAGATCGCGCTGCTTCCAAGGACCGCCTCTTTCATTCCCATCTGGATCATCCGGATGATATTATTGGGTCGAATATCCATATAGGGAGCTGTCGGGCACCCTGCAGTGCACTTCAAACACTGGTAGCAGAGGCTGAGATCCTCGCCGCTTCGCCTCTTGGCCTCCTCCAGGAAGCTGACGATCAACCTGTTACTCCTGATGGTTGTTTCCAATCTTCTATTCTCTCCTCCGTATTCCCCGAGAACGCTCTCTAGATCCACCCGCTCGTTGTCTCAAAGGGGTGAGAATGTTCCATAACGCTATGCGCCCTGCGCCGTTCGCGCTAATCTGCGTGTTTACTCTGCTACAAACGTGTCCAGCATGCGCAGAACCTGGCCGGCGGAGCTGTTCCTCAACTCACAGGCATTATTGGGACATGCCGCGATACACGCCCCGCATCCCTGACAGAGGGCGCTCTGGACGACGGAAATGCCCCGCCGAGTATTCAGGGCTCTTGCCTCGTAAGGGCAGATCTCCACACAGATCCCGCATCCGCTGCAGATCCTTTCGTCGACGAAGGCGATCAACGGGTCCTGCAGGAGTTGATCCGTAGAGAGAAGGGCCTGGATTTTGCTTGCCGCCGCCGAAGCCTGAGAGACCGTGTCGGAAATATCCTTGGGCCCCTGACCGCACCCGGCGAGATAAATCCCTTTGGTGGAACTCTCCACCGGATACAGTTTGATGTGGGCCTCCGACAGAAACCCGTGCCGATCCACGGTCGCCCTCAGTTTCGTTGCCAGTTCCTTCACACCCACCCTCGGAACCATGGCCGTCGCCAGAACCACCATGTCGGCCGAGACTTCCACCATTTTTCCGGTCAGGGTGTCCGAACCCAGAACCTTGACCTTCCCATCATCCTGAAAGACCCTCGATACGCGTCCCCTCAGATAAAGGAGGCCGTTTTCCTCGATCGTCTTCTGGACGAACTCCTCGTACCCCTTGCTGTCGGAGCGGATGTCCATGTAGAAAATGTAGGGTTGGCCGTCGGGTACCTGCTTTTTATAAAGCGTGGCCTGTTTGGCGGTCACCATGCAGCAGACCCTTGAGCAATAAGGCATGTAGCGTTCCGGGTCCCGGGAGGCGACGCACTTGATGAAGACGATCTCTTTGGGAACCCTCCCATCGGAAGGCCGGCGGATCTTTCCCCGGGTCGGGCCATCGGGAGACAGCATCCGCTCGAAGGCCAGGCCGTCGATGACATCCGGGATCAGACCGTGCCCATATTCACCAAGGCCTTCCTTCGGGAAAAGGTCGTACCCTGTGGAAACCACGATCGCTCCGACCTTCTTTTCGCTTTTCTCTTCTTTCTGCAGAAAATCGATGGCCCCTTCAGGACAGGCTTCCTCACATTGTCTGCAGCTTCCATCCAGGAAATACCGGCAGTGTCCTCGATCGATGGAGGGTTTGTTCGGAACGCTTCCCGGATAGAGCGTGTCGATCGCTTTTCTCGACCCCAATCCCCTTTCGAATTCAGACGCAAATTCCACCGGACAACTCCGGATGCAGTCCCCGCACGCGTTGCACTTCTTCCAGTCCACAAAAGGAGCTTTCTTCCGGATCACCAGATCAAAATTTCCCAGATACCCTTTCACTTCCTCAAGCTCTGAATAACAGTAGAGGTCAATCTTGGGATGTTTCTCTACCTCGGAGGCTTTGACGAGCAGACCGGCGGGAGCCGGATCAAGATCCGGATAGGTCTTCCAGAGCTGCGCCATCCGTCCCCCTAAGGACGGCTCGCGTTCCAGAAGGGTAACCTCGTACCCCCCTTCCGCCATGTCCAAAGCAGCCGTGATCCCCGCAATGCCTCCACCGATGACCAGGACCTTCCGTGTGATTGGAACGGCGATCGTTTCCAGCGATTCATTCTCCCTCACCTTTTCAAGGGTTGCGAGAATGATCTCCTCTGCCTTCCGGGTGGCTTTCTCCCTCTCCTTCTGATGAACCCAGCTGCATTGCTCCCGGATGTTGGCGATTTCGCAGAGATAGGGGTTCATCCCCTGAGACCTGACGGCCTTCCGGAAGGTGTTTTCATGCATATTGGGCGAACAGCAGGCAACCACCACCCCGCTCAACCCTTTTTCACGGACGGCATTCCGGATGGTCTGCTGTCCGGGCTCGGAACACATGTAGATATAGTCGGTGCTGTAAGCCACATCCTCGACTTTTCCCATCTTTTCAGCAACCGCTTTCACATCCACGGTTCCGGCAATGTTGACGCCGCAGTGGCAGATAAAGACACCCAACCTTTTCATAATCTGTTTCTACTCTTCCCTATCGAACTCGGATCGTAGCCAACTACCGTTCAGTAAATCCGAAATTCGAATATCGAAATCCGAAACAACTCCAAATCGCCAATTTTCAAAACTCATGAAACTTCTCGTTTAGGTCGTTTCCCTTTTGAAGATTCGTATTTGTTTCGAATTTCGTGCTTCGGATTTCGATATTTCTTGCTAATGTTTTGCAAATAAGCCCTGTACCTTGCTCGCGGCCGCATTGGCGTGGGCCACGGCATCGGCGATGTCTTTAGGCCCCTGGGCGCATCCCGCGATATAAATCCCCTCGACGTTGGTCTCGACAGGACGAAGTTTCCTCTCAATCTCCGTCAGGAAACCATGCTGGTCCGCTGCAATGCCCAGCTTCTTGGCCAGCGCAACCGTCTCCCTATGAGGCACAATGGCCGTCGCCAAAACCACCATGTCCGCCGAGATCTCCACCTTGCGTCCGGTAAGGGTGTCCACTCCCCAGACCGCAATCTTCTCTCCGTCCCGAAAGAGGCGCGAGACCCTCCCTCTTAGATAAAGGAGCCCCTCCTCTTCCATCCCCTGCTGAATGAATTCTTCATACCCTTTTCCGGTTGAACGGATATCCATATAGAAGATGTAGGCCTGTCCGTCGTGAACCTTGTGCTTATACAGCCTCGCGTGCTTGGCCGTGTACATGCAGCAGACCCTGGAGCAATAAGGCATGTACCGTTCCGGGTCTCTCGATCCGGTACACTGGATGAAGACCACTTCTTTCGGGATTTTCCCGTCCGAGGGTCTTCTGATCTCGCCGGTGGTCGGTCCGGAGGCAGAGTTGAGTCTTTCAAAGGCGAGGCCGTCAATCACGTCGGGAACCTGACCATACCCGTATTCGCCGAACTTCTCCTGCGGGATGAGATCGAACCCCACGGCCGTAATGATGGCGCCCACCCTCTCCTCCACGATCCTGTCTTCCTGCTCATACTGGATCGCTCCCACCGGACAGACCTTTTCACACACCCTGCACTTCTTTTCCCTGAAATAACGGCAGACGGAGGGATTGATGACGGGCTTGTTCGGAACGGCCTGGGGAGATAAGGTGTAGATGGCCTTCCCCATGCCCATGCCCCGGTCAAACTCCGATGGGTTCTTGGACGGACATTTCTGCTGGCACAGGCCGCATCCCGTGCATTTCTCCCAGTCCACATAGCCCGCTTTCCGGCGCACCTTCACCGTAAAGTCTCCGGCCCGGCCCGAAACCTCGTCCACTTCCGAATAGGTAAGAAGCTTGATGCGGGGATGCTGACCCGTTTCCACCGTCTTCGGGGTCAGTGTGCACTGGGCGCAGTCCAGGGTGGGAAAGGTCTCCGAAAGCTGAAGCATCCGGCCCCCGACGGAGGGAAGTCTCTCCACGAGAACCACCTCATAGCCGGCATTTCCAAGATCGATGGAGGCGGAGATCCCCGCAATCCCTCCTCCGATCACCATGGCACGCTTGATAAAAGAATTCTTGGCAAATAGTGATCCATGCTTCTTAACTCATTTGCCAGAATTCTTTAATCCGAAGTCGCAAGTCGAATCTCGAAACGTAAAGTCCGAATCCAACACTGCGATGTCCGTAAACTCTTGTTTATATCGAACATTTCAGACTGGTTCTTTACGCTGCTTACGAATTGCGGATTTCGTGCTTCGGATTTACACCCCTACCGTCCCCGGTTCAGTTCCGCTGCACCCTAAATCAGTCCTTTCTCGCCCAGCAGTTTTAGCGGATCCACCGCGTTCTGCTCGAATCCCAGCGTTCCCGGGTCCAGTCCCATGGCGATTCCAAGCAACTGGGTAAAATAAAGAACCGGAATCTCCTTGAAACCCGGAACCTTCGCTTTGATGTCCGTCTGCTTATTGTCGATATTGAAGGTACACATGGGACAGGTGGAGACAACCACTTCAGCCCCGTTCTTGATCGCGGACCCGAGTATTTTGTATGCGCATTCTGTTGCCACGTCAGGAGCCCCGACGGACTGGAAGGATCCGCAGCATTCGATTTTGTAGGGGAAATCGACGGCCTCGGCCCCCAGCGCCTCCAGGAATCCTTCAAAGAGGGTCGGTCTCTCCTTGTCGTCAAAGCCCATCTCCTTAAAGGGCCGAAGAAGCATGCATCCGTAATAGGGAGCGGCCTTCAGGCCCGCGAGATTCTTTTTGACCCTCTTCTTGAGTTCGGGAAATCCGAGGTCCTGTTTCAGGATCTCGAGATAATGAAGGACCCGGAGGTCTCCCTGATAGCTCTTCTCCAGAAAGGCGTTGATCTTCTCTCTCTTGTCCCCGTCATCCTGAATCAACCGGTTTGTCCGTTTGATGACGTTGAAGCAGACGGCGCAGAGGGTGGTCAGGGTCGTTCCCTGTTCCCTCGCGTTGGCCAGAATTCTTGACGGAGGAAGAAGGGCCATGATGTTGTCCGTCGCAAGGGGGAACGTGGCGCCGCAACAGGTCCAGTTGGGCAGTTCTTTCAGTTCAAACCCGAGAAGGGAGGAACAGTGACGGGCCGTCTGGTCAAAGTTTTTGGCCTTCGTGTAGAGCGTGCATCCTGGAAAGTAGAGATAATCCATACTCACTCCCAAAATACGAAATTCGAATATCGAATATCGAAATCCGAAACAAACGGTAAATTCAAATGTTCAAACTTGCCAAACAACCTACAGGATTCTCAGTGTGTTTCGAATTTCGGCCATTTTGGATTTGTTTCGGATTTCGGATTTCGTGCTTCGAATTTAACAAGTTCAGCACTCTACCCTATGCTCTTTGCCATTATGAGAGAAATTTTCGGAATCCGCTGATGAAGGCAATTTGTGGAACTTTCTCCAGAAACCCCTCCGGAAGTTGCGAGATCTGGATATGGTCCATCCTGTCCTTCTTCCTTAGAACAACCATCCTCAAGGCATCCATCACCCGGGCGATATCGATTCCCTTGGGGCATCGGGACGTGCATTGAAGGCAGGAGGCGCAAAGCCAGAAGGTATTCACCTTCAAAGCCTCTTCTTCAAGGCCAAGGAGGGTATATCGAATGACCTGATGGGGTCCCACGTCCATCGCGAAGGCAACAGGACAGCCTGCCGTGCAGTTTCCGCATTGATAACAGGCAAAAAGATTCTGTCCGCTGATAAACTCGACTTTCCTTGTGAATTCGTTACGGACCATCTGTCTTTTTAAATCGATCTTCATCCTTTTTCTCCCTAAGCAACGAAAAAACTCCCCTCGTCCTTCCGTACAAGTCCCGGAAACAGTATCATTTCGTCGATTTTTACAGCCTAAACAAATTTTAAGATATCGTTCCCTCTTTTTCTATTCTCCCCGGTAGGTAGACCTTGCTCATTTATCCGCTGGATTTCCGATTCTAATCCCTTCGGAATTTCTTCTCCCCTTCAATGTAAAGATCATCTCCCCTGACATCATTGACCACGATGACCGGGAAGTCTTCAACTTCCAGCCTTCGAACCGCCTCCGGACCAAGATCCTCGTAGGCCACGATCTCGGCCTTCTTGATTCGCTTGGCCAGAGAGAGCCCCTGCTCCCCCTGTGGCGGCAAAGTAAACGGCCTTGTATCTCTTCATCGCATCCTTGACTTTCTCTGATCTCATCCCCTTTCCGATCATTCCCTTCAGTCCTTTCTCAATGAGCAGGGGAGAGATAGGCATCCATGCGATAACTCGTCGTCGGTCCGGCAGACCCCACCGCCTGTCCCGGTTTGGCCGGGGCAGGTCCGACATAATAGATCACCTGTCCTTCAATCTTAAAAGGCAATTCTTTTCCCCCCTGAAGCAAATCGAAGAGTCTCTTGTGGGCCGCATCTCTCCCCGTGTAGATCGTGCCGGTCAATAACACGCGGTCTCCGATCTTCAGAGTCTCAACATCTCTGTCGCAGAGCGGTGTCTTCAATCGAATAGGCTCGCTCATAAAATCCTCGTCCCAGATTTCAGATTTCAGATCGCACCGCCTGCCGCAGGCAGGGATTGTAGATTGAAAGAAACAAGACGAATTACATCTGAAATCTCAAATCTGAAATATCTCCACTTCAGATGATGGCTTCCTTGTGCCGATGAACGTGGCACTGAATATTGACTGCCAGAGGAAAACTTGCGATATGGCACGGCATCATCAGGATATGAACCGCCAGAGACGTGGTCCGGCCCCCCAATCCCTGGGGCCCGATGCCCAGTTTGTTGATCTCCGCCAGGATCTCCGATTCCAGCTTGCCCAGCTCAGGATCCGGGTTTCCGCTCCCAAGGGGTCGAAGCAGGCTCTTCTTTGCCAGGAGTGCGGCCCCTTCGAAGTTCCCTCCGATCCCTACCCCCACAATCGTCGGAGGACACGGGTTGGATCCCGCTTCCTTCACCCTCTGGACAACGTAACGTTTGATTCCCTCCACACCATCGGAAGGCGTCAGCATGGTGACACGGCTCATGTTCTCGCTTCCGCCTCCCTTCGGCGCTACGATCAATCTTGATGCTTTCACCGGAGACGATCTCCGTATGAATCATGACCGGCGTGTTGTCACCGGTATTCTTCCGTGTGAACGGATGGCAGATGGACTTTCTCAGGTATCCATCCCGGTACCCCTGACGGACCCCTTCGTAAATCGCCTCTTTCAGGCTACCCCCGACGAGATGGACCTCCTGTCCCACCTCGACAAAGACCACGGCATATCCCGTATCCTGACAGATGGCGAACCTGCTCTTCTTTTGCCAGCCGGGCGTTCTCTTTCAGCTCTTTCAGGATCTCGACGGCCAGAGACGACTCCTCCTGCGCGATTCCCCTGTCAAAGGCCTTCAAGACATCTTCCCCCAGATCCGTATTCGCCTTGATGCAGAGGTCTCTCACCTTCTCCGTGATCTGTTTGACATTGATTTCCCGCATCAAACTCCTCAAGTTCTTTCTCTGAGAACGCTCTTCGTGTCCGTGCAGACATGTAGGCAGGGCGGGATGTATCCCGCCCCTACAGGAGCCGTTTCCCGTTATCCGGACACGAACTGCGGACGAGCCACGTTCCTAATCACGTTCATTTACAGTTTCAGCTCCAGGATACTCTTCTTGACGCTTTCCGCCGATTTCGCCACAAGAGATTTCTCTTCATCCGTGAGCTGGAGTTCGATCACCGACTCCACCCCGTTGGCTCCCAGTTTGATCGGAACCCCGAAGCAGATATCCTTCAATCCGTATTCTCCGTTCAAATAGACGCAACAGGGAAGAATCCTCTTCTTGTCTTTAAAAATCGCTTCGGCCATCTGGATGGCCGCTGCGGAGGGCGCATAGAAAGCGCTTCCCGTCTTGAGGAGGTTGACGATCTCCCCACCGCCCTTACGGGCGCGGTCGACCAGCCGATCGATCTTCTCTTTGGGAAGAAGCTGGGAAAGGGGGATCCCGCTGACCGTGGTATATCTCGGGAGAGGAACCATTTCATCCCCGTGCCCGCCCAGAAGAAGGGCCTGGATATCCTCCACCGACACATTCAACTCCATGGCAATGAAGGCCTTGAACCGGGCTGTATCGAGGATTCCCGCCATACCGATGATCCGCTCCCTCGGCAACCCGCTTCGTTTGTAGGCAAGATAAGTCATGGTGTCGAGGGGGTTGGTCACCAGAATGAGAATGGCATTGGGAGACCGCTCAATCACCTGGCTGACGACGGACTCAATGATTTTCTTGTTGATCTCCAGCAGGTCTTCCCGGCTCATGCCCGGTTTCCGAGGAACGCCGGACGTGATGATCACCACATCCGAACCTTTTGTTTCGTCATAGTTGTTCGTACCGACCACCCTCGCATCGAAACCTTCCACCGGAGATGCTTCAAAGAGGTCAAGGGCCTTTCCCTGGGGAATCCCTTCGAGAATATCGACCAGAACAACATCCCCCAGCTCTTTCTCGGCAGCCCAATGAGCAGCCGTCGCCCCCACAAATCCTGCACCGATAATGGACAGTTTCCTTCTCGCCATAAGTCCCTCCTTTTAATCGAAAAAAGTGTCGTATCAGTATAAGTGTCTAGCGATCAATGGTTAGTGTCGGTTAAGAAGTTGTGACATGAGATCCTGGTGATCGTAGTGACCAAACCCCTTGCGACTTGCGCCTTACGCTCTCACGAGCGCCGAAATGGAATCCCCCAGCTGTCCCGCGCTCAAGAACCGGAAGAGGTAGTTCTTGAAATTCCGGCCCGTACCCTCTCAGATGAAAACCACACGTATTCCGGATGATCAGCTCAGGTTTCAGGAAAATCTCTTTGGCGGTGGATTCCGCGGCCCTCCCCCTCAATCTTTTCCACCAGGGTCTTGACGGCAAGGGCCCCCATTTCAAACTTTTTCTGGCCGATGGTCGTCAATTCGATCCGCTTCATCGAGGCGAATTCAATATCGTTGAATCCAATCAGGGCCATGTCATCGGGAATTCTCGCCCCTTCTTCAAGGATCGACTGAAAGGCGCCGAGAGCCATGGAGTCATTCGTGGCGAATATGGCTGTGGGAGGGGCCGGCATTCCGAGCAACTGCCTTCCTCCCCTGTACCCGGAATCCTTCAAAAAATCTCCTTCCACAAAATAGGTTTCCGGGATCTCCAGGCCGTATGCGACAAGCGCCTTCTTCCCTCCCTCCAGACGTTCGAACCCCACGGACGACTCACGGGAGCCCCCGATCACGCCGATCCGCCGGTGACCGAGTTTGATCAGGTGCTCAACGGCCAGAAACCCGCCGAGTTCATTATCCACCCCGACATAGTCCATCTTCTCCCTGACAGAGGGTGCATACGTTCTGCGATTGACAAGAACGACCGGGAATTCATCCTCCGCCAGCCGCCCCACGTTGGGGTCTTCCATATGAACGGAGGAGAGAATGATCCCGTCTACCCCTTTGCTTCTGAGCATATCGATATGATTTTTTTCAGTAGCCAGGTCAGCGTGGCTGCAGCATAGGATGATGTTATACCCCAGCCTTCTCGCCGTCTCTTCCATCCCATGAGCCAACTCATTATAGAAAGGATTCACGATGGTGGTGATAACGAGACCCAGGGTTCTCGTCCGCTTCATGACCAGACTTCTTGCGATAAAATTGGGCTGATAGTTGACCTCCCGGGCAATGGAAAGAATCTTTTCTTTTGTTTCTGTCTTTATCCGGGATTGATTGTTGAGTGCCCTCGACACCGTGGTGTGGGAGACGTTGGCCAACCGAGCGATATCTTTAATCGTCACTTTTCTGTGCATAATGCGTTAACGATAACACGGAAATATGGAAAAATCAAAAAAGTGAAAAATATCACACAGATTCGGGTCATTTACCTTCATTGTTGGGAAATAGGGGGAGCAAGCCTTCCAGGAATGAAATCCCTCGATGAGACCGGAGTATTTTTCCATTTACTTAAAATAGAGGTGAGGAACAAGGGGGGGAGGAAGAACGTGTTTAACCAGGAAAGCATGCGCCCCCCGCGATATGAGACTGTGTCGTAATGTCGTTCATGGTTCGACAGTCTCACCACGAACGGACCACGACAATTTAGAAATCAATTACTTAGCCGTTCGCCCTGAGCCGTGAGCCTGGCGAACGGTCGCAGGGCGAGATCCGAATTACGACACAGTCTCTATACGGAAGGGGCCGGGTCTTTCTCCCCTTCCATATCACCCTGCTCAGGGAGAGATCTTACCCCTCCTATGTTCGCTTCTGGGCGTCGGCCTTTGCTTTGGCGATGGCCTCGTCCTCTTTCTTAACGTCTTCCAAGGTCTTCGGCTTCAACTTCTCCGGAATGGGCTCCAGACCGTATTTCCATTTCAGGAAATCGACCCCGGTTTTCGGATAGAGAGCGTAGATCAGGGTGTCGCACAGGTCCTTTGCAAGACCCCGCGTATCCTCCTTGGCTTTGTCCAATTCGGGCTCGATCAGATCCGCGGGTCGGCAGGTAATCGGATCTTTTCCCCTCTTATATCCCTTCAAAACCACTTTCTTAATCTCATCTGAGATCGGCACCGGTGCCCTTCCATAAAGCCCATAAACGTAGTCCTGTGTTTCCATGGAAACCATCTTGTAACGGCCGAACAGCACGTTCAGGACCGCCTGAACCCCCACGATCTGAGACGTGGGTGTCACCAGCGGGGGGTATCCAAGGTCTTTCCGGGTCTGTGGAAGCTCTGCATAAACTTCATCCAGCCGATGGACGGCCTTCTGCTGTTTGAGCTGGCTGACCATGTTGGAAATCATCCCACCCGGGATCTGATGTTTCAAAACCCCGGTATCGATGACGGACATCTTGGTCGTGTCGAGGAACTCCCGGTACTTGGGCGCAATGCTTTCGATGTACTCCCCCAATTTGAGCAGTCTTGATAGGTCCAGTCCCGTATCCCAGGGCGTCCCTTCTAAGGCTACCAGGATGGGCTCCACGGCAGGCTGAGACGACCGGAGGGCAAAAGGAGCCAGCGCCGTATCCAGGATGTCCACTCCCGCCTCAACGGCCTTCAAATAGGTCATCGATCCCATCCCGCTCGTGTAGTGGGTGTGAAGCTGAATCGGGATCTTGACCGTCTTCTTCAGGGCCTTGATCAGGTCAAAGGCATCGTAAGGGGCAAGAAGACCGGCCATGTCCTTGATACAGAGGGAATCCGCTCCCATGTCTTCCAGTATTCTCGCTTTGTCAAGATAGTACTGGAGGTTGTAGACGGGTCCCCCCAGCCGGCGTTCCGTCAAAGAGTAGCAGATCGTTCCCTGGATGTGCTTGCCGGCTTTCTTGATTGCCTTAAAGGCCGACTCGAAGTTACGTTCATCATTGACCGCATCAAAACAACGGAAGATATCGATCCCCACTTCCGCGGATTTCTCAATAAAGACATTCACCAGGTCATCCGGATGGTTTCTGTAGGCAACCAGGTTCTGTCCCCGGAGCAGCATCTGGAAAGGGGTCTTCGGCATCAGCTTCTTCAGGATTCTCGGCCTTTCCCACGGGTCTTCTCCGAGAAACCGGTGGGCCACATCGAATGTGGCGCCTCCCCAGACCTCAACGGAGTGGAAGCCCACCTTGTCCAACTCCTCGGCAATCGGAGTCATATCCTCGGTTCTCATGCGGGTTGCCAGACACGATTGGTGCCCATCTCTCAAGGTCGTATCGGTAATCTTGACCGGCTTCTTGGCTATTTTATCCATCCCTTCCATTCCATTTCTCCTTTCTGATGATTCCTTCTTCGTTTCATTCCCTTCAATCGGGAAAAGACACCATAACCGCCTGATTTCATGGCGTTAACGTTAACACAGGGGCTTATTTCTGTCAAGAAAAGCCACATGCACAGTTTTCCTAAATATTTTCAGTGATATTGATGCATCAGGCTGCGAGGTGTACGGCTCAACCGGAAAATCCGCACCTTTGCGCGGATGTACGCCTTCCAGCCCGTCGCCGACGAAGCGACTGAACGGGCAACGCCAGGCTCACGATAGAGTCGTTCTTCAGGGGTCTTCGTTTCTATGATCAATTGATCTTCCTCTCCCGCCCCTCCCAATACTTCTCCCTCAACGCCTTCTTGTGGATCTTTCCCGACCCTGTCTTCGGAAGGGTTTCGACAAAATCAATGGACTTGGGGGCTTTGTAATGGGCGATCCGATCCTTGCAGAACTGCACAATCTCTTCCTCAGTCGCCCGGCAACCCGCCTTCAAAGCCACAATACCCTTGACCGCTTCTCCCCAGGTTGCATCAGGCACCCCTACGACGGCACATTCCAGGACCGAGGGATGCATGTAGAGAACATTCTCCACCTCCGTGGAATAGACATTCTCCCCGCCCGTCAGAATCATATCCTTCTTTCGGTCTACGATCGTGACATAGCCTTCTTCGTCCATCACGGCCATGTCCCCGGTGTGAAGCCATCCTTCTTTGATCGACGCCTTTGTCTCCTGGTCCGACTTCCAGTACCCCCTGGTCACACTGTCTCCGCGGACAATGATCTCGCCCGCGTCCTTTTCATCCTTTCGGATCTCCTCGCCCCTGTCATTCACGACTTTCAACTCCACTCCGATGAATTCCCTTCCCGTCTTGGATTTGAATCGGAGCTGGTCCTCATAAGGCAGCTTCTTCAGATGATCTTTCAAGATGGAAAGGGTCAGGTAAGGACTGGTTTCCGTCATACCGTAGGTCTGGATATAGTCGCACCGAAACGTCTCAACAATCCTCCTGACGACTTCAGGGGCAATGGGAGCTCCCCCGCTGAGAAGAACCCTCAGACTGCCGTAGTCAAACGTTCCCGCATCCGGGTGATGCACCATGAGATTGAGCATCGTTGGAATCAGGTTGGTGATGGTGACTCCCTCTCTTTCAAGGGTTTCCAGGACCGTCCGGGGGGAGAATTCCCTCACGAGGACATGGGTTCCCCCGACCCACGTGATCGCCCAGGTTGCCCAGGCATCCGCAAGATGAAAGAGAGGTGCCGCATGAAGCCAGACATCCCGGTCCGTGAGCTGGAGTTCTCCGATCGTTCCAAGGGCATGAGTGCAGACATTCCTGTGAGACAGCATCACCCCTTTGGGACGGCCCGTCGTTCCACTCGTGTAGTAAATCTGAGCAATGTCTTCGTCCCCTCCAAGCGATTCGGGCAGCCTGCCGGAAGATGCGGCCTCGATTGCCCTCTCGTAATCGACGTCGCGGGGATCCCTGGCCTTCATTCCATTTCCAGTCCAGAGGATCTGGCAGATGCCGCCGATCTCCTCCCGCATGGCATCCACCTGTTTCTCAAAAACGGGATCGACGATCAGGACCTTCGAGTCCGAATCCCGGAGGATAAAGGCGATCTCCCGGGGGGAGAGCCGATGGTTGATCGGAACAGAGGCAGCCCCCACCTGGGCGATCCCGTAATAGGATTCCAGGAAATAGTGGCAATTGGGATGGAGGAGGGCAACGTGATCGCCTCTTTCGATCCCGGAACGTTTGAGATGATGAGCCAGGCAGGCGATTCGCTGCGCAAATTCGCCGTACTCCCACCGTTTCCCTCCGCAGACAATGGCCTTCTTCTTCGGAAAGAGCTTGGCGGCTTTTCTTAAGGTCTCCGCAAGGATCACGGATCACCTCCTGTCACAGATGGGATTAACGATTCAAGGGGTCACGTCTCTTCGGTGGAGGCTTTTGTGAGGGGTTTTTTTACCACTTCCTTGCCATTTTGTCAATGGTAATCCGATTTCTGGCGCGGTTACCAGATTCTTCTTGACATCAGACCCGGGTTTTCGTATACGTATCTGGGTCTGAACAACTGTTCCGGGTTGGGTAAAACCAGATCGCTTACTCTTTTAGAGAGGACTGAAAAAAAAGGCCCGTTATCGATGAAAATAAATCCATAAAGGAGGCAGCAGGCATGAGCAATGCACCAAAAGCAGCAGGAACGAAGATCCGAACCATCACACTCGAAGAGCACTTCGCGACCCCCGCTTTTCTGGATGGTCCAGGGGTTCGAACGAAAGAGCGGCCACAGGCTTTCCTGGATCAACTGTGCGATCTCGGGGAACGCAGAATCGCGGATATGGATGCGGAGGGCATCGATGTCCAGGTCCTGTCGCTGACCTCGCCCGGCGTGGATCAACTCGACGCGACCGCCGCGGTGAAACTGGCCCGCGAAACGAATGACATCCTTGCCGAGGCGGTGCGGCGCCACCCGACCCGTTTCGCCGGGTTCGCTACCTTGCCGTCTTCCTCTCCGAAGACCGCTGCTGACGAACTGGACCGCATGGTCCGCGAGCACAACTTCAAGGGAGCCGTGATCAACGGCCACATCCGGGGCCGCTACCTTGACGACGCGTTCTTCTGGCCCATTCTCGAACGTGCCGAGGCTCTCCAGGTCCCGCTTTACATCCATCCGACTGTCCCTCCCCAACCGGTGGTCGCGGCTTCTTACACGGGAAACTTCTCAGCCGCAATGACTGAGCGGCTGGCGGGTGCCGGCTGGGGATGGCACATCGAGACCGCGATTCATGCTCTCCGCCTCATCCTCAGCGGAGCCTTCGACCGATACCCGCGCCTGCAGCTTATCCTCGGCCATCTGGGCGAAGGACTTCCGTTCATGCTGCCCAGAATCGATCGCAATTTTCCGCCTGACGCGACGAAATTGCGTCGTACGGTGGCTGCTTATCTCCGGGAGAACCTCTACTACACGATCAGTGGGTTCAACTTCACGGCCACGTTTCTCGACCTGATCATGGAGGTCGGCTCCGACCGAATCATGTTCTCAGCCGACTATCCCTATGGTTCGATGGCACAGGCCCTCGCATTCCTGGGTCAACTTCCGCTGAGCCCTGCCGACAAAGCGAAGATCGCGTACGGCAACGCAGAGGGTCTCATGCGGCTCTGACAGAACGGGTGGACTGCATGACAAAAACTTCAAAGACAGGTCCGTTCCCGAAAGGAATTCTCACGGATAGTCTCTCCCCGCAAATCTCGGCCTGAAGGCCGGGGTTTGCGAGGGACATACCGGTCATATCGCGGCAAAGGCCGAAAACTCCCTTCTCTGCCCGATTGCCATAAGGCAAGGGTGACTCCGTTTCCAAAACAAATCAAAAAATCAAAAATAAAATCAAAAAAACCTTGACAACCTCTTTCCCGCTGAAATACTATGGATGGAAATCCCCGGTTAAAACAATCCACAATCCAATTCATTCATATTATCAAGGAGGTGGAAGATGGGCAGTCTGTCTCTGATTCTGACCTTTGTACTTCTTTCTACTCTCTTCACGGCCAATCTCTTTGCACAGGACTTTCGGTTCAGCATTCCTCTGCCACTCACCGGAACCAATGCGAAATTCGGAGAGATCGAAAAACAATCCTACGAAATCGCCATGGAAGAGATCAATGCCGCAGGCGGAATCAAGGGGAAGAAGATCATTCTCGAATTTGAAGACTCCCAGGCAAAGCCGGAGGTATCGAGGTCCATCGCGGAAAAACTGATCGATGTGAAGAAGCAGCCGATCCTCTTCGGCGAATACAGTTCTTCCTGTTCCAAGGCCGTTGCAGCCGTTGCGGAGGAGAGGAAGATCCCTTATCTGGTGGTTACCGGCGCGACCGACGACATCACCCAGCAGAACTATAAGTATGTTTTCCGCCTGAATCCGACGAATGCCTACTACGCCAGCGGCCTGATGTCCTTTTTCAAGGAAGTCGTCAAACCCGACTCCATCGCCGTCCTATACGAAAGCTCGGATTTCGGAACCTCCGGGGCTGAAGACATGGTAAAACAGTCCCAAGCAGCCGGGATGAAGGTCCTGGTCAAAGAGCAGTACGAGAAAGGGGCCGTCGATTTCAAGCCGATCCTGTCAAAGGTAAAGGCGGCGAAACCCGACGTCATCTACATGGTCTCTTACGTCATGGACGCCGCCTTGCTGATGCGGCAGATCAAGGAACTCAGGATCGATGCGAAGCTCTATGCCGGAGGAGCGGCGGGGTTTGCCATTCCGGAGTTCATACAGAGCGCGAAGGAGGCCGCGGAATATGTGGTGACGGCAACCCTCTGGAGCCCTCAGGTGACCTATCCGGGGGCAAAAGATTTCGCGGAGAAATACAAGAAGGCGTTCAAAGACTATCCTTCCTACCACGGGGCGGAAGCCTATGCCGCACTCTACGTCCTCAAGGATGTCCTTACCCGAACGAAGTCCATGACCCCCGACGATCTACGGACGGCCATGAAAACCACCCAGATGATGACGGCGTTCGGTCCCGTCAAATTCGAGGACAAAGAGGGTTATACGAATCAGAACTTCATGGATACCCTCGTCATGCAGGTCATCAACGGCCAGCACGAAACGATCTGGCCGGTCAAGTATGCCAGCAAGAAATATGTGTATCCCATCCCGAGATGGAGAGACCGGAAATAAGAGACGGACACGGAATAATGGGGCGGAATAAGTGCATTGAATGATGGGTTTCAGAGGGACATTGCCTTTCACCATTCCATCATTCCATTATTCCAGCTGTGGGACTGGACCTATGGCTGCTCAGGTTGAGCTCTTTCTGCAGACCCTGATCGCCGGGATTTTTCTCGGCGGTCTCTATGCCCTGATCGGCCTGGGCATGACGCTCATCATGGGAGTGATGAAGATCATCAATCTCGCCCACGGGGAGCTCATGATGGTGGCCATGTATGTGGCCTACTGGCTTTTCACGCTTTTTCACATGGATCCCTATCTCTCGATTTTCGTCGCAACCCCGATTCTTTTCTTCTTTGGAGTTGGTCTCCAGAAATATCTGATCAATCCGGTCATGAAGGTGGAATCCATCCTGCCCCACAACCAGGTCATTCTGACGGTCGGCATCGGAATGGTCCTGGCCAATCTGGCCACGGTCTTTTTCACCTCCAACTATCGCTCCACCCCCGTCGATTACGCCTCCAAGGCCTGGTACCTCACCGACTTCTGGAAGGAGGCCCCTATTGAGCTCTCCCTGTCCGCCCCCTGGTCTTTTTCCTTCCTGATGGCCGTGATCATTACCATCGCGCTCTGGTTTTTTCTGACGAAAACCGATACGGGAAAGTCGATCCGGGCGACGGCCCAGGACCTCGATGCTGCGCTGCTCATGGGAGTGAACGTCAGGAGGATGCGCGTCGTGACCTTCGGCATCGGGGCGCCCTGGTAGGCGGCGCAGGCTGCCTCTTCCTCCCGATTTATTACCTGTTTCCGTCCCTGGGAAGCAATTTACAACGATCGGCTTTGTCATCACCGTTCTCGGGCGGAATGGGTTCAACGGAAGGAGCCATTATCGGGGGGCTGATTCTTGGCATCTTTGAATCCATGACAGCCACCTACCTCGGAATGGGATGGGCCCCCGTCGGAAGGTTTGCCATCTTTGTGGCGGCCCTGATTTTCCTGCCCGGCGGGGTCGCGTCTTTCCTGCGAAGACGGAAGTTCGGAAAATGAAAAAGAGTCTCTTCCGTATGTCCTCCTTGTGGTGCTCCTCGTCCTGCCCCTGGGCCTCAGTTCCTACATCATGCACATTCTCATTCTGGTGATCATCTAGTCGATGGTCGGAATGGCATGGAACCTGCTCGGGCGGATACTGCGGTCAGGTTTCTTTCGGCCATGCGGCCTTCTTCGGAGTAGGAGCCTACACCTCGGGCCTTCTCTATTCCACCTGGAAGATCTCGGCGTGGTGGGGCCTTCTTGCAGCATACTCGTCGTGTCGCCGTCGTCCCTGTTGTCGGTTTTATCTGTTTTAGGCTCCGGGGCGCCTATTTCGCCCTGGGGACCCTCGCCCTGGGAGAGGTGCTCAGGGTAACGGCTGAAAACCTCGTCAAATTCACCCGAGGGGACCTCGGAATCCTGATCAGGGAAAGAACCTGGGTCGAAAAGACGTGGTACTACTATATCATCCTTGTCTTAGCCGGCGGGAACATTCCTGTTGATCCAAGAAGGTCATCGAATCGAAGCTGGGATACTATTTCGTCTCCATCCGGGAAGATCAGGATGCGGCGGAATCGATGGGAATCGATACGACCCTGTATAAAACCGATGCCCTTTGTCTGAGTGGTGCGCTCACGGGATTGGCCGGCGCCTTCTACACGAATTACATGGGATACATTGACCCGACGGTTGTCTTCACCTCTATGACATTTCTATTGTGACGGTCATGGTGGTGATGGTGGGAGGGGTGGCCACTTACTGGGGTCCGACGATCGGCGCCATGATCATGGTCTTTCTCGCCGAGGTCATCCGATCCGTGCCCAGGATCGGGGGCGGCCCACCAGACCCTATTCGGGATCCTTCTTTGCTTTATCATCATTTTCCTGCCCAACGGAATCGTCGGCGATTATCGCAAGCTCTTCCGCCGGATTCTGCAAGGCCCAAAGGAGCCTCTTCGTGAGTTTCCTGGAGATCCAGGATGTCTCAAAGCGATTCGGAGGGCTGGCGGCCCTTACCCATGTATCCACTCGGTGAGGGAAGGGGAAATTCTGGCACTGATCGGTCCGAACGGGGCCGGGAAGACCACCTTGTTCAACGTCGATCAACGGATTCTACCCTCCGTCCATGGGGGATGTCCTCTTCAAGGGAGAGAGGATATCTCATTTGAAACCCCATCAGATCTGCAGATTCGGGATCGCCAGAACGTTTCAGGTCGTCCGGCCCCTTCAGCGGATGACGACCCTCGATAACGTGATTGCTTCATCCTTTCTTCGGGAAAGGAGTAACGAAACGGCGGAGAAGGTCGCCCTGGAGATGCTCCGATTTACAGGCCTCCACGAGGATCGCCACGTGATCTCCAAGGGACTTCCTCTTGGAAAAAGGAAGAAGCTTGAGATCACGAGGGCTCTTGCCACCCGGCCGGAGTTACTCCTGCTGGATGAGTCTTTTGCAGGATTGAACCCTTCGGAACAGAACGAGTTGGTCGACATCATTCGGAAGATCAGAGACAGGGGAATCACGATCATGATCATCGAACATCACATGAAGGTCATTATGGCCATCTCAGACCGGATTGTCGTTCTGAATTACGGTGAAAAGATTGCAGAGGGAACGCCGAAGGAGATCGGGAGCAATCCTGCCGTGATCGAAGCCTATCTTGGAGAGGCGGAAAGTGCTTGAGATCAGAGGTATCGACGTCTTTTACGGGGATATTCAGGTCATCTGGGGTGTCTCCTTCGATGTGCAGAGAGGCGAAATCGTAGCCCTGATCGGGGCCAACGGAGCCGGAAAGTCCACGATCCTGAAGACCATCTCCGGGATCCTGAGACCCAGGAAAGGGGAGGTCCTCTTTGAGAAGAAACCGATCTACAAGATCGATCCCTTTCGGTTGATCGAATTGGGTATTGTCCACGTCCCGGAAGGCAGAAGACTCTTTGTCGAAATGACCGTGGAAGAGAATCTCGACATGGGGTCCCTCAAGGGAGAGGCAAGAAAGAAGAGGGAAGAAACCCGGGCCATGGTCTACGGACTGCTCCCCCGCCTGCTGGAGCGAAGGAGACAGCTTGCGGGAACCCTGAGCGGCGGAGAGCAGCAGATGCTTGCCATCGGCAGGGGATTGATGGCAAAACCAAGGCTTCAGATGTTTGATGAACCCTCCCTGGGGCTGGCTCCCCTTCTGGTCAAGGAAGTCTTTCATACCATCAGGAGGATCAACGGTGAGGGGACAACGGTCCTGATCGTGGAGCAGAACGTGAAACAGACACTGATGGTGGCGAGCAGGGGATACGTCCTTGAAACCGGGAGAATCACCACCGAAGGAGCCGGGGCAGCCCTCCTGGCAGACGACCATGTCAAGACAGCCTACCTGGGGGTATAACAGGCCGCTTAGAAACGCTCCTGTGAGCAGGCAGGCAGGCAGAAGCGGCATTGCCCTCCACCTTATTTCAGATTTAAGATTTCAGATTTGAGATGTGTTCAATCTAAAATCTACAATCTGAAATCCGCGAGGCGTATTATTCTTCCTCGCTTTTGGTCAAATCCTCAAATCGAATATCCAGTCCCAGGATTCCGATGACCTCCCCGGTCTCATTCCGGATCGGTCCGGAAACCGTGATGCAGAGCGCTCCCGTAATCTTGGAGGAGTAAAGACCCGTGACGTGGATCTTCCCGTCTTTGAGGGGCTCGATAAACCAGGGGCGATTGGAGTAGCTCTCCCCCGCTCCCACATGTTCGTACTTGGCCTGATCGACGACCTGGCAGATGTTCCGGGTCAATTTGACCCCGTGCATATTGACCACATAGGCAAACTGAACATAGGGAGACTCATCCACCAGGGACTGAAGCACAGGCTCCATCTGTCCGGCATCCATGGACTTGATCTTAACATCTTCGATGACCCGTTCGATGATATGGGCCGCCATCTCATGGGCCTTCGCCTTGAGCATGTCGAACTCTGAAACGAAGATCTCGGGAAGGTACTTCCGGGTCACCTTCTCCATCTCCAGGTCCGAGACGGTCGTCGTCCTTCCCTCTTCATACTGCCGCGTCACCCAGCGGTTGATCCTGGCCACGCCGGGGTGAATCTTTTCCACGCGATCCTTTCCGGTCAGGGCGAAATGGGAGTTGATCCACTGGGCGATTCCGGCCAGACCCGATTTATCATTGATGGAAATGGAAATCGGACGGTTGAGGATCTTGGCCGTGTTGAAGATGTTGTAGATCTCCTCGTTCTTCAGAATGCCATCGGCGTGAATCCCCGCACTCGTGGCGTTGAAGCTGGCCCCCACAAAAGGCAGATTGGAAGGAATGGGGACTCCGATCACCCTCTCAAGATAGTTCCTCATCTCCGTAATCATGGTTGTGTCAACACCGTTGGGATGTCCCATGAGGCCGATATACTCGATGATGAGTCCCTCCACAGGGGCATTTCCCGTCCGCTCCCCGAAACCGAGCAGCGTCCCGTTGGCGCCCGCGCAACCATAGAGCCAGGCCGTTGTTGCGTTGATCAGGGCCTGATAAAAATCATTATGGCCGTGCCACTCCAGACACTCCGGAGGAACCCCGGCATCATCGACCATGGCCCGGATGATCTTCGGAACGCTCCGGGGTAAGGCCGCTCCGGGATAGGTCACCCCGTAGCCCATGGTGTCACAGAGCCGGATCTTGACGGGAAGGCCCGCCTCCTCGGAAAGACGCATGAGATCCTGAGCGAAAGGGACACAGAACCCGTAGATATCCGCCCGGGTAATATCCTCAAAATGGCACCGGGGGATGATTCCCAGATCGAGGGCCGCAGAGACGATGGAGAGGTATTCTCGAAGCGCCAGCCTCCTGTTCTTCTTCAGCTTCAGGAAGATATGATAATCGGAGGCGGAGGTCAGGATCCCCGTCTCCTTCATGCCCATCTCCTTGACCAGCTTGAAGTCCTCCTTCACCGCGCGAATCCAGGCCGTGATTTCCGGGTAGCGGTAATTTCTCTCTTTGCATTTCTCGACGGCCTCTCTGTCCTTTTCACTGTAGAGAAAGAACTCACACTGCCGGATCACCCCGTTGGGCCCCCCCAGTTTATGGAGGATTTCGTAAAGGTCGACGACCTGGTCCACGGTGTAGGGCGGCCTCGCCTGTTGTCCATCCCGGAAGGTCGTATCGGTAATGAAGATCTCCTCCGGGGGATCGGTAAAGACGAACCGGTTGTCAAATTCGATCCGGGAGATCTCGTCGTACGGAAAAACATGGCGGTAAAGATTCGGTTCCTGGGTATCGATGAGGGGGAATGTTCCTCGGACGCTTCTGCTCTGAAAGGCTTTCTTCTTGCGGGTGATGGTCATCCCTGCTCCTTCTTGTATTGGGAAGATCCCGGCCGGTGGACAAGGCTACGGCTACGAAGCCCGTTTCGTTAAGGGTAGATCGGTCAGGTCAACTTCCCAGACGAAAAACGTTACCGAATGACGATACGGGCATCGTTACCCTAACCGGTAGACGATACTTTATTTTCTAATTAACCTTTACCTTGATCCAGAGTTCCTCAAGTTGTTTCGGATCCACTCTCGATGGTGCTTCCGTCATGAGACAGGTGGCCTTCTGAGTCTTGGGGAAGGCGATGACATCCCTGATCGATTCGGATTGGGTCAGAATCATGATGAGCCGGTCGAATCCAAAGGCGATGCCGCCGTGGGGAGGGGTTCCGAACTCCAGGGCTTCCAGCAAAAACCCGAACCTGGCCCGGGCCTCCTCCTCGCCCATCCCGAGTTTTTCAAAGAGAAGAGATTGAACCTCCCTGAGATGATTACGGATGCTCCCGCCGCCGACCTCGGAACCGTTTAAGACCAGGTCGTAGGCCTTCGCCTTCACCTCACCGGGCCGGTCCTTCAGTTTCGGGATGTCTTCGTCCTTCGGGGCCGTAAAGGGGTGGTGAACCGCCACATACCGTTTTTCCGCGTCGTCATATTCCAGGAGGGGAAAGTCCAGAACCCAGAGAAACTGGTAACGATCCGGGGGAATGAGCTTCAACCTCTCCCCCAGGTGGAGCCGGAGGTTGCTCATGGCCTGATTGGCCACTTTGGGAGAATCGGCGATAAAAAGCAGGAGATCGTTCTCCGCCGCATCCAGCTTCTGTTCCACGGCCTTCATCATCTCCCGGCTCAGGAATTTCTGAATGGAGGACTGCCATCCCTCGACGCCGACCTTCGCCGAAATCAGTCCCTTGGCTCCGTAGGCCTGGACGAAATGGGCAAGGTCTTCGATCTCCTTCCTGGAGAGACCTCCTCCCCCTTTCACATTCATCCCTTTGATGATTCCCTTCTTTTCCAGTGCGTCATTGAGCATCTTCGCGGAAGACCCCTTCAAGCATTCGGAGACGTCCTTCAATTCCATACCGAACCGGGTATCGGGCTTATCGTTTCCGTAACGGGCCATCGCATCATCATAAGCCAGGACGGGAAACGGGGTCTCCAGATCCACACCCAGGATCTCCTTGAAAACCCGGCCCATCAGTCCCTCCATTGTCCGCCTCACATCCTCCACGGTCACGAAGGACATCTCCACATCGATCTGGGTAAACTCCGGCTGCCGGTCGGACCGGAGGTCTTCGTCCCGAAAGCAGCGAACAATCTGGTAGTACCGGTCAAAACCCGAAACCATCAGGATCTGTTTGAAAAGCTGAGGAGACTGGGGCAGCGCATAAAAGTGACCCGGATTGACCCGGCTGGGAACCAAGTAATCCCTGGCCCCTTCCGGCGTGCTCTTTGTCAGCATCGGGGTCTCCACCTCTACGAACCCCAGTCGATCGAAGTAATCCCTCACCTCGCGGCCCACGCGATGCCTCAGCATCAGATTGCGCTGCATCCTCGGCCTTCGCAGGTCCAGATACCGGTACTTGAGACGAACGTTTTCCGCAATCTCCTCACCGTCCTCAATGGGAAACGGAGGGTTCTTCGACTCATTCAGGATCTTCAGCTCCCCTACAACCACCTCGATCTCCCCGGTGCTGAGCTTCGGGTTAAGGGTCCCTTCGGGCCGCAAAGTCACTTTCCCGTTGACCCCAATGACAAATTCGCTCCGGAGGGACTGGGCCTTTTCATGGGCCCCGGGGTTGATCTCCGGATTGAATACCAGTTGCACAATCCCCTGCCGGTCTCTCATCTCGATAAAGATGAGGCCTCCCAGGTCTCTCCTTCGCTGCACCCATCCCAGAAGCGCAACCTCCCGGCCGGCATCTTTTCTCCTCAGGTCCCCGCAGTAGTCCGTCCTTTTCATCTCTCCCAGCAGATCCATTGTTCCAAGCCGCTCGTTCATCTGGATTGACACCTCATTCCCCACCGCCTTTCCCTCTCCCCCGAGACTGTGTCACAATTCGCCGTCCGCCCTTCGACACGCTCAGGACGAACGGCCAAGTAGTTGAATTTTAACGCGCCCATTTCCGTTCGTGGTGAGCCTGTCGAACCATGAACGGACTTGCGACACAGCCTCCCCATGGGGAGGGCGCAAGACTCTAAAGTATCACCTCGGCATATTTTTTCATATTAACTAAATCTTACCATCGGGTCAATGATTCACCACACCCTGCAGACCAGCCCCTTCAGATACTCCCCCTCGGGATGGCAGAGGTTGACAGGATGGTCGATGGGATGACCTTTCCGGCTGAGGAGTTGGACCCTTTTTCCGGCATCCACAGCAGCCGAAAAGACGATCTTCGTGAAGAGGTCCCAGCTCATATGGTGGGAACAGGAGAAGGTGAACAGGAATCCTCCTTCCCGCAACAATCGAAAGGCCTGAAGATTGAGATCCTTGTACCCCCTCGCGGCTTTCTCCACGTGTCCTTTCTTCCTGGCAAAGGGAGGGGGATCGACAAAGACCACATCAAATCCGGGAGACAGCCCCCTGAGCACATCGAAGGCATCCCCTCGAATGAATCGGCAGTGCGTCTCCGTCAGGCCGTTTAACCCGAAGTGATCCTCGGCCACCTCAAGGGCTTCCTTCGAACTGTCGATCAGCGTCACCTCCAGAGCCCCCTTTCGTGCCGCATGAACGGAAAAAGCCCCGGTAAAGGAACAGCAATCGAGAATCTTCTTCCCTTCGACAAACCCTTCGAGTCCCACGCGATTCTCTCTCTGGTCCAGATAGAAACCGGTCTTCTGTCCTTTCCGGATATTGACCCGGAAGAGGCAATCCTCTTCCCGGATCTCAATCCGTTCCGGAATCTCCCTGCCGTAAAGCAGGCCGACGGACTCCTCCAACCCCTCTTCTCTCCTGGCGGTGACGTCACTTCGTTCATAAATGCTGTCCGGTTGGAGGGCATCCACCAGCACATCGACGAGGACGGACTTCATTCTCTCCATCCCGGCCGTCAAACACTGAAGAACCAGGACCGGCCCGTATCGATCCAGGATCAGTCCCGGAAGAAAGTCCCCTTCCCCGTTGATGATCCGATAGGCATTCGTCTTCTTTACGAGCCGTTCTTCTCTCAAACCGGCAGCCTTCGAAATCCGTTCCCGGAAGAAATCGAAGCCCACTTCCTCTCTCAAAGACGTCAGAAGACGCATGAAGATCTGGGAGCGCGGACTGGTATGTCCCAGTCCGAGAAAGAGACCATCGGATGCATAGATCTCCCCGATATCCCCAGGGTTCACTTCTCCCTCGACCTTGGCCACGGCTCCTGAAAAGACCCATGGATGGCCCTTCAGGATCGGTCTTTCTTTGCCTGGCTTCAAGTGACCTTAGGGAACATAGACATCCGGGGTGTCCTTTGCATCGGTCCAGTTTTTCAAGAAGGCTAAACTCGTGTAACCCGTGTTGTTTTGGCCATTTGATATTGGAATTTGAGATTTGTTTGGGATTTGGAATTTGGGGTCTGAAATTTAGAACTTGGCCCAGATACACTGGAGGACAATGAAACCTACTCCGATCGAGAAAGAGGCTAAGAAGCCCCTCTTGCAAGGGCCTTCAACAGCAGGGCATTCACAAATTCCGTGTAGGTCATCCCGTGGACTTTAATCGCCCTCGACATTCCGGCTTGGGGAGAAATATCCGGATTGGGATTCACTTCCAGGACAAAGATCTTTCCGTCCCGGTCGATTCGAAAATCCACCCTTGCATAATCCCTGCAGCCGAACAGTTTGAAAACCCTTACCGCAACCTGTTCGATCCTCTTCTTCGTCACCCAATCCAGAGAGGCCGGGCAGATCGGCTTGGATCGTTGATACTCAAAGCTCTCCGTCACCCATTTCGCCTCGTATCCGCATATCCGGGGAATGCTCGAAGGAAAGTCGGAATAGTCGATTTCAGATACCGGAAGGGTGTCCACTTTCCCGTTGGTCTCGATCAGCCCCACATTGAGTTCCCGGCCCTCGATGAACTCCTCCACGAGGGCCGGCTGCCGATACTTTTCAATGATGTATTGGATCTGCCTGCTCAACCCCTCATCGTCAAAGACGACGCTGTCCTTTGAAATCCCGAGGCTTCCATCTTCGTGGAGGGGTTTCACGATCATGGGAAAGACATTCCCCTTGATATGATTCACCTCCCGGTCAAAGGTCTTGTACCGGGGTGTCAGAATCCCCTGAGACAGGAGGATGTCTTTGACTTTCCCCTTGTCCTGACAGAGCCCGAGGGTAAGTGGAGGTGAACCCGTGTAAGGAATCTTGAAAAGATCGAGGAGGGCGGGGATATTCATCTCCCAACTCGTGTTTCCGAAAACACTCTCGCAGAGGTTAAAGGCAACATCCGGCTTGAATTCCTTCAGCCAGTGGATGATGGGGTGGATTTCCTGATGGATGGCGAGGATCAGGTATTCATGCCCCAGGGCGCGGACAGCATCCTCGACGGCTCCGATCTCTTCCTTGATCGCCTCTTCGGAGAGGATATCCTTTTCTTCCCCTTTTTCGAGCCTTTCAAAAAGGTTGTAGAGTATTGCCACCCTCACCCGATTCTCCTCCCAATCCGCCCTCTCCTGTTCGATACGATCATCCTCAAGAGCAACGAGGAAAGATCGCTGGGGAGTCGGGGATTTCGGGAGAGAGGAGGAAAACCTTCTTTTCCTCCCCAATTCCCCATCGCCCTATCTCCCCATCCTTCCTGTTTCACTCGTTTCGTCTCCCCTAAGCCATGACTTTCTTTGGAACGGCTTTCTCTTCACCCTCCGCTTTGCTCTTCTTAAACTCAAGAACGTTGGGCTCTGGGTACTCGTAAACGTTCCCTTCGTAGTTCCTCAAAACCACTTTCCCTTTCCCTTTTGAGACCACGTAGACCGGTTCGACCGGAATCTTGCCGCCTCCTCCGGGAGCATCGACCACATAGGTGGGGACAGCATAACCTGTGGTATGGCCGCGAAGCTTCTCCATGATCTGAATCCCCGTCGCAACCGATGTCCTGAAGTGCTCGGTTCCCATGGCCAGGTCGCATTGATAGATATAGTAAGGCCGGACCCGGATCCTGAGAAGTTCCTGAACCAGCTTCTTCATGATGTAGGGTTTGTCGTTGATCCCTTTCAGGAGAACCGTCTGGCTCCCAAGGGGAATCCCTCCATCCGCCAGTTCTCCGCAGGCTCGCTTCACGGAGTCGGTAATCTCTTTCGGATGCGAGAAATGAATTGAAATCATGAGAGGGTGATACTTCTTCAGCATCCTGATCAGCCCGCCGTTGATCCTTTGAGGAAGGGTAACCGGCGCCCTCGTTCCGATTCGAAGCAGTTCGATGTGAGGAAGCGATCTCAGGCGGCTCAGAATCTCTTCCAGCCTCTCATTCTCGAGCAGAAGCGGGTCCCCGCCGGACAGGAGCACATCCCGCACCTTTCGGTGACTCTTCAGATATTTGATGACCTCTTCGAAATTCCCGTCCGTGATGGTCTGCTCACTGCTTCCCACCAGCCGCCTTCGCGTGCAGTACCGGCAGTAGACCGCACACTGGTTCGTGACGAGCAGGAGAACACGATCCGGATAACGATGTACGAGACCCGGCACGGGGGAATCCTTGTCTTCGCCGCAAGGATCCACCATATCCTTCTTGGAGATATGCAGTTCCTCCATCCTCGGAACCGCCTGCCGCCGGATCGGGCAGCCCGGATTGACGGGATCCATCAGACTCGCAAAATAGGGCGTGACCGCCAGGGCGAGCCTGCCGCGGGAATGTTTGATCCCTTCCATCTCTTCCGGGGTCAGTTCGATCATCTCCCTCAACTGCTCGTAAGTCGTGATGCGGTGCCGTAACTGCCACCTCCAGTCATTCCATTCCCTCGTCGAAACATCCCGCCAGAGGGAAGGGATGGCGTCTTTCGCATCCTCAATCCTCTTCTCTTCCTCAACCGGGAAGAGAAGGAGCTGTAGCGCCTTATCTGTCTTCCTCAGAGGAACCGCTAAGTGAGTATCTGAGGCAGGCTCCATCTTTCCTCCTTCCTGTCTCCTTCCAGTCGTTCTCTTGCGGCCTGCCACGGCCGTTCGCTGGAAGAAGGCCCGTTAAAGCTTTAGGAAAACAAAAAAGGAGATATCATCCGATACCCCCTTTTCTGAAGCAACCGGAAAGCTCGCCCTTGTCGATGTCGACCAGGTCTCTTCTTTTCTTTTTTCGAAACCGTTGAATCCGTGCGTCCTCTCTCCAATGCAAACCTTCCATTCTCCTTTTGGCGCCTCCTCTTTCATCGAGAGGAGGCGCCCTCTTACCCGTCGACTAAGAACAAATGACGTTTACCTGTGTTTCAGATGATCCCATGTCCACCGGACTACTTCTTGGTGGCTTCGGGTGCCGCCGGAGCCGGAGTGGCTGCGGGTGCGGCAGGAGCCGGTGTTTCAGGAGGTTTTACCTCCTCTTTCGCTGGTGCTTTCTCGGGAGCCTTCTTTTCGCCGCCGCATCCCACTGCCAGGATCGCCAGGTTGACGACCATCACCAACGCGAGCAAGAGCATGATCCATTTCCTCATATGTTTTCACCTCCTTTCTCTTTATAAGGGAAACCCTCTCATTTCTTAACAGAAGAAGAATCCCTTTCCCCATTGGGGAATGTAATTCCTTTAATCACTTTTCTCAGCACCTTGGGTTCGACAGGTTTCTTGATGATGCGCTGGATACCCATCTTCTTCAAACGAAGCGCCAGATCATCACTGATCAGGGGACTCATGAGGATGATCCGATCGTTCCATTTCTTAAGTAAGGGATACGACCTCTCAAGTGCGTCAATTTCCACGTCCGCCAGGACCATCCCGCCCTTGATCTCCCGGCCTCTTCCTTCCAGTTGACAGAAATCTTCGATCTCTTCCACCTCAAAGCCGTATTTCTTCAAAATCTTGTTCAAGCTGAGACGAAAAAATTCATCGCGGTCAAGAATGAAAGCCCTTTTCTCCCTTTCTTTCATAAGAAAGATTTGGATACAATTTTCATGCCAATTTTTTCCATAATCAATTCTAAGCCTTCCACAAAAAAACCGCAATTTCTCAGGATATTGCGGTCCCCCCGGATTTGCTTTCCGGTTTCCCTCAGGATCGAAAAAAAACATAGAAAAAATGACATCCCCCTTTCACCCCGGAGAGGACAAAATGCCCTCTTTTTCAGGTCCGATTTTGGAGAGTGCGACTTTTTGTCTTACCCACTCAATTGGAATCTCAATGACCTTCGATACAAATCCGGGGTTCACTGATTGAAGGTCCGTGACTTCAGGCAGGGGGGTGAGGGCACCGGCAGATCATTCGTCTTGCACTGCATCCATTTCTTCTATCTTGCGGTGAATCGTTCGAACGTTGATCCCGAGAAGTTGCGCCGCCCGGCGTTTGTTCCCCCTCGTCGCCCGGAGGGTCTGTATGAGCATCTCGCGCTCCATCTCCTCAAGGGGCGTCCCGATCTTGAAAGAGATCACTTCCGGCCTCTTTTTGAATTCCCGGATGTCATGAGGGATATGCTGACTGTCAATCGCCTCGGGGCTGTTAATGACCATGACCGATTCAATCGTATTTTCCATCTCCCGGACGTTCCCGCTCCATTCGTACTCCATCAGGAGCTTCATCGCCCGCTGGGAGATGCCCTTGACCTTCATCCGGTATTTCTCGTTGAATTTCTCAATGAAAAAGTTGACCAGGAACGGGATATCTTCTTTGCGCTCTCTCAAAGCGGGTAATCGAAGATTCACCACGTTCAACCGGTAGTAAAGATCTTCCCGAAAGGTGTTGTTCTTGACCGCCTCCTGCAGATCCCGGTTGCTGGCCGCAATGATCCGAAGATTGACCTTCAGGGTCCTGTTCCCGCCCACCCTTTCGAATTCTCCTTCCTGGAGGACACGCAGGAGCTTGATCTGAGTTCCGGGAGGAATATCCTCCACTTCATCCAGAAAGAGCGTCCCCTCGTGTGCCAGCTCAAATCGTCCCTTCCGCGAGGCAATGGCCCCCGTGAAAGACCCTTTCTCATGGCCAAAGAGCTCGCTCTCAATGATCCCTTCACTCAGGGAGGCGCAACTCACCTTGATAAAGGGCATCGAAGCCCTCGGGCTGTTGTAGTGAATCGCATTGGCGATCAGCTCTTTTCCTGTGCCGCTTTCGCCCATGATGAGCACCGAGCTGTCATAGGGAGCGATATGCCGGATCAGCTCGAAGATTTTGACCATCTCCTTACTTCTTCCGATCATGTTCTTGAAGTGAAACTTGTCCTCCAGCTTTGATCGAAGGTCCTGGTTCTGAAGAATCAGGGTCCGTTTCTCCAACGCCCTTTCCACGACGAGGGAAATCACCCTCGGATTGATCGGCTTTTCGATAAAGTCGAAGGCCCCCAGTTTCATCGCCTGGACTGCCTTTTCAATCGTTCCCTGGGCGGAAATCACAATCACTTCGGTCTCGGGTCTCAGCTTTTTGACTGCTTCCAGGAGCTCGATCCCGTCCATTTTAGGCATCACGAGATCCGTGATCACCAGGTCGACGGGTCCCTGCCGGAAGTGCTGGAGGGCTTCTTTCCCATTTGAGGCCAGATGGATGGCATATCCCCTCTTTTTGAGCAGAAGACGGATACTCTCCCCGACGGTGGGATCATCTTCCGCAATCATAATCAACTGTCTGTCCATACCTTCCTTCGAGCTCCGGCTCATCATCGTTTGGGATTCCATCAGGTCAACTCTCTATGATTGTGAGGCTGGAAGGGTGGAATCGTGGAGTAGTCGGTTTGAGGAAGACCTCACTCTCTGAACCCTTTTTTTTCACCCACGATTCCAACATTCCATGTTTCCATTGATCTTCAGTTTGTTTTCTGGTTGAGTGGAATCCTGATGCGGAAGGTGGCCCCCTTATTGACGTCGCTCTTTACCGAAATCTCGCCGTGATGGTCCGAGATGATCTTTTTCGCAATGGAGAGCCCCAAACCGGACCCCGTGGGCTTGGTGCTGAACATGAAGTCGAAGATCCTGGATAGAACCTCTTTGGGAATGCCCGACCCGTTGTCCTGAACCACAACGAAGAGGTTCTTCTTCGATTTGCGCGTAAAAAGATGAATCTCTCCCTTCTCTGAAACCGCCTGGATGCTGTTCAAAAGGAGATTCGAAATGGCCAGGTTGAATTGACTCACATCAATACTGACCGGGGGCAATCCCTTCTGGAAATGGGTTTCAATCCTTGCGTTCTTCATCTGGGCATCCGGCCTTAAGAGCCGCACCACCGACTCCAGGGCATCATTCAATTGAACCAGATCAAATGTCAGCGGGGGCAGCCTGTTGAAGTCGAGAAAATCCTTGAGGTTATTTTCCAGGCGAAGGGTCTCGTAGCTGATAAAGTTGATCAGGGAATGGATCTCCTCTTTTTGTGCAAGGTGGGTTTCGTCTCCAAGTTCCTCCCGTAGAAGCTCAATGTTAATATTCAGGGAGCTCAATGGATTGCGGATTTCGTGGGCCATCCACCTGGCAAGAAGCCCGATGGTGGAAAGGTCCCTGCTCTGACTGATCTCCCTCGAAAGTCGGCCCTTTTCCGTAATATCGGCAAAGGAAGCCATGCAGCCCAGAAAAGCGCCTTCGGGATTCAGGATGGGATAGAAGCTGCACTGAAGGAGGCGGGTCTTCTGTTCCGGGGAAGGAGAACCGGGGAGAGGAACGGCCAACTCGATATCGTGAAACTTCTCTTTCTTCTCATAAACAGAGTCAAACTGCCTTCGGATGTTCTTGTAAGGAATGGCCTTGTCCAGTTTCTTCCCGAGCACCTTCCCCATGCGGACCTGGAAGTATTCTTCAGCCATGGCATTGAAAATCTGAATGCGGCCCTGGGCATCGGCAAAAACGACTGCCTCCTTCAGGTTTCTGAAGAGGATTTCATAGAGGTTCTGACCATTCTGACTCATGGGTCCCTACCCATACCGAAAAAGGTTAGATCATCCCGTAGCGCTTCAGGGCATGACGAAAAATGGTCATCACCAATTGCGGATAGTCCCATCCCATCCGCTTCGCCATGATAGGAAGATCTCCGTACACAGGAGAAAGACCCGGAAGAGGATTGATCTCCAGGAAATAGGGAACCCCGCCTTCTCCCAGACGGATATCCACCCTGGAAACATCCCGGCAATCCAGGGCCCGATAGGAGCGGAGAGCCACATCTTCAATGCTCTTCAGAAGACTCCGGTCCACACGGGGAGGGCAATGGTATTGAACCTTCTCCACCCAGTCCCGTTTCACCTCAAGAGAGTAGATGGCGTCTTCCGTTGGAACCCCCTTGATCTCGATCTGCATGACCCCCAGAACCTGAGGAGTCTCGTTTCCCAGAACCCCCACGGTGAACTCCGGGCCGTTCACGAACTCCTCAATCAAAACGGGAGCGTCATATGCCTCCAGGAGCCACCGGACCTTCTCTCTGAGAAGGGATGGGGCCGGGATTTTCGAATCCAGGCGGACCCCCTTACTCGACCCCTCATAACACAGCTTGGCAAAAAGGGGATATCTCAGGTCGAGTCCGGCAAGGTCCTCCACCTTTTCGACCTTCTTGAAAGAAGGCGTGGGGATATTTTCGCTGTGGATGATCCTTTTCGCCATGGCCTTGTCCAGTGTCAAGGAAAGGGTGAGAGGGTCAGAGCCCGTATAGGGAATATTCAGAAATTCCAGAAGAGCGGGAATATGGGCTTCCCGGTTTCGCCCCCCGGTGCCCTCTGCGATATTGAAGACGATATCAGGCGGGTTCTGCCTCAGTCGATCCAGAAGCCGGACGCCTCCCCCCAGTTTCAAAACCTGGTGCCCTTCCCCTTCGAGAACGTCCCGGATCGCATCGATCGTTTCTTCGGAGTCAAACTCCTCCAGTGCGTCGACGGGCTGGGTCTCGGACGGCGAAAAGTCCTTCCGCAAATTGTAGGTGATACCGACCTTCAACGTTGTTCCTTCGAGAGAACGAATACAAAATTTTATTTCGGTATACCCTTGTTTTCACTCTTTGTCAACCCTGAAGTCACGCAAAAATAGATTCTTTTACGGGTGACCCGGCAATGGCCGTTTTCCTCTTTCCGAACGTGACGCCCTTTAGAGACTTTATCGCTTCGCGCTTTTATGTTAAATTGCAGAAGTGTAAGATGGGTTTGGTTTTCCCAAGACAGCCCCGTTGAACAAAAATGCTCTGCAAGGACTCAGATGACCCGCATCACCCGGGAAGATCTCTTTCAGATTTTATCCGTTTTGAGAAAAGGGCTCCTTCAAATCAGCATCGTGATTGTTGGACTGGGGATCCTTGTCTATCCCTTTTCAAAAACCCTGCTGCGACACCTCCACACCCCGCTGGGCGGGGATCTCGTCGCCTTCGGCATCCCGGAGGCGTTTCTCTCTCTTCTCAAATTGACACTTTATACAAGCCTTTTTTTCTCCATCCCGGTCATTTTCTATCAGATCTGGAAAGCCGTGGCCCCTCTCTTCAAACTGAAGGGGGCCAAATCCACGGTTTCCATCCTGTCCACCGCCCTCTTTCTCTTCTACCTCGGCGCCTCCTTCTGTTACTTCATCACGTTGCCTTTCGGGATCCGCTTTCTGATGGGGTATCAATCCGCGACCATTCAACCGATGATCTCCGTCGGGAAATTCATCTCCTTTTCCGTGGTCTTCATCTTCGCCTTCGGCCTGATTTTCGAACTTCCCCTCATCATGGCCCTTCTCAGTTATATCCGTGTCGTCAGTGCGTCTTTCTTAACCCGGAACCGCCGGTACGCTGTTCTCGTGATCGCGGTTCTCTCTGCGGCACTGACCCCTACTCCGGACGTCTTCAACATGGGGTTGATGGGCGGCCCCCTTTACCTCCTTTTCGAAATCGGGGTGATTCTCGTAAAGATCATCGAACGGAAAAGGAAAGAACCCAAACCGGGAACACCATGAAACCCGATCGAGCCGTATTGTTCCATCCCTTGTTCGGTCCGCTCCGATGGTTAAAATCCGTGGCCCGGGGCAAGATCCCCGAAAGACCTTTTGGACTGAAGGCCAAAATCATCCTTCTCATTATCATCAACGTTGCCGGCGTTCTCCTGCTGGTCGGCTTCGTGGACTTCAAGTTTACCGAAAAAGCCCAGATCGATCTTTACATCGATCGAAACTTTTACATTGCCAAACAGATCGAAATCGGGATCCCCGACAAGGGACTCGTGCGACACCTTCCCGCAATCCGGGAGGAGATGAATGATTGGCTGATGAGCCGGCGCAGCCTGGTGGAAATCGATTTTTTCCTCTTCTCCCAGAGAGGGTGGGATACCGTTCTCTCCGATTCGAAAATGGATACCCCTTTTGCGGCATTGAAACTCAACAGGGATCAAATCGACCGCCTGAAAAAAGACAAGCACCTTTCCAACCTCATTGAAGAGGAAGGAAACACCTGGCTCGAAGTGATCGTTCCCTTCCATGAAGGAAAAAGAATTGCAGGGGGCATCCGGGTCATCAGCACCCTGGACGACGTCCAAAGCTACCTTGCAAAGAAGAAGGAACGGACCCTGATCCTGACGGTGTCCAGTATCCTGGTCATTTTTGTCACGGTGACACTCCTTTTCGGCAGGCTGGTCGGGAAGCCGATTCAGGAGCTGGTGGACGCCATGTCCAAGGCCCGGAAGGGGGGACTGGATGCCTCCGCCTGTGTACGAAGCCGGGATGAACTCGGGGAGCTGGGAAGGCACTTCAACCAGATGCTCAGAACGATCCGGGAAACCCACGAACAGAATGTGGAACTCCTTTCCAGGGTGAACCGCTTCAACGAGGAGTTGACCCGAAAGGTTGAGGAGGCCACGTCGGAACTGGCAACGAGAAATGAAGAATTGAAGATGCTCAACGAGGCCCTGTTTGAATCCCAGAGGCAGCTCGGCCAGTCTGAAAAACTGGCCGCCCTGGGACAGGTGACCGCCACGATGGCTCATCAAATCGGAACCCCTCTCAACTCCATCTCCGGCTATATTCAGCTGATGCTCCAGGAGAAGGATCTTCATCCTACTGCCTGTGATCGTCTGAAGATCATTGAGTCGCAACTGGACCGCCTGGCAGACTCCGTCAAGACACTCCTCTCCCTCACGCGGCAGCCCAGACCTCCGATGAAACCCCTGGATGTAAACAGCGTCCTGGAAGAACTGATCCATTTGAGCGAACCTTGGGTGCACGCCAGAAAAGTTGAACTCCTGACCTCCCTCTCCGTCAACCTCCCTTCGGTTCTCGGAGATTCAACTCAACTCCAGACCCTTTTTCTCAACCTCATGACCAACGCCCTTGATGCCATGCCCCAGGGGGGTGTGCTGACGATCGGGACCCACCCCGTTCTTGCGCCTTCCGCCTCGAACAACGGGAAATGGGTTAGGATCTCCGTTGCCGATACGGGGATGGGCATCCCCGAAGAGATGAAAAAACGGATTTTTGATCCCTTCTTCACCACCAAGAAGATCGGAGAAGGAACGGGCCTGGGATTGGCCATCTGCAGTAAGATTACGAAAGAGCACGGAGGGACTCTCGAGGTGGTGAGCGTGGTCGGGAAGGGAAGCACGTTTTTTGTCTCCATTCCTGTTTTTGAAGAAAGCATAACCCTATGAACAGCAAACCCGCCCAGCTGCTCGTCGTGGACGATGACCCCGTGACGCTCACTCTGTTGAAGGAGGTCCTCTCCAAAGAGGGGCACGGCGTGACAGTGGCCCTGGGCGGAGATGAGGCAATCGCACGGGGGAAGGAGAACCTTTTCGACGTGGTCATCACCGATGTCCGGATGGGAGACAAAGACGGGATGGAAGTCCTGAGATTCTTCAAGAAGTCCTCCCCGGAAACGACGGTGATCATGATCACGGCCTTCGGATCGATTGAGACCGCCATCGAGGCCACTCGCGCAGGGGCTTACGACTATATCAGCAAGCCTTTTAAGCTGGAAGAGATCAATCTGACCATTCGAAGGGCCCTCGAACAGAAAGAGGCTGATCGAGGAAAACCGGTATTACCGGCAGGAACTTCTGACGAAATATCAAATCAGGAACATGATCGGCCAGACCCCCCAGATGGTTCAGGTTTACAGGACCATCGCCAGGGTGGCCGACACGAAGTCAACGGTTTTGCTCTATGGAGAACGGGGAACCGGAAAAGAACTCCTGGCACGATCCATTCATTTTAACAGCATCAGGAGTCAGCGCCCCTTTGTCCCTGTGGACTGCGCCTCGCTCGTGGAGAATCTGCTGGAAACCGAACTCTTCGGCCATGTGCGGGGAGCCTTCACCGGCGCCGTCTATGCCAAAAAGGGACTGCTCGAAGAGTGTGACGGGGGAACCCTGTTTCTCGATGAGGTGAGCAATCTGAGTTTGTCGATGCAGACGAAGCTTCTTCGGTTTCTCCAGGAACATGAGATCAAGAGGGTGGGTGGAACCGAGAGTATCCGAGTGGATGTCCGGGTCATCGCGGCATGCAATCAACATCTGGAACCCCTCGTCAGGGAGGGAAAATTCCGGGACGATCTCTACGATCGACTGAATGTGGTCTCCATTTCCCTGCCGCCCCTGAGAGACCGGAAAGAAGACATCCCGTTGCTCGTCCACCATTTTCTCGGGAAGCTCTCCGAGGAGTTACAGAAGAAAATCTCCCAAATCTCTCCCGAAGCCCTGGAAATCCTGAGCCAGTATTCATGGCCCGGAAATGTGAGAGAGCTGGAGCACACCATCGAACGGGCTGTCACCCTGTCCACCCAGCCCATCATCCTCAAGGAAGATCTGCCTCCCAAAATCCTTGATGCCGTCAAACCAGTAAAACTCCATTCATTGAAGGACATCGAGAGGGATTATGTTTTGAAAATCCTTCAGCAGACCAACGGAAATAAAAAGAAGGCCTCCGAGATTCTGGGCATCGATCGGTCCACGCTCTACCGCATTCTCGGAAAAGAATGAATGCTGCATTTTGCAGCATTCATTCTCCTGTTGTTTCAATATGTTAAAATAGTGTAGGTCAATAATTCATCTGTGTGTTGCAATTTAAAACACTCCGCCTCCGGACCGATTCTCCATGCTTGAAATTATTCCAATAGAATCGAATACTTATGCCATATGAAGTATTCTTGGCGATCGGCACGCCTTTTGCTCTTAAAGAAGGCAACCTCCATTTGGAGGCCTGCCGATCACCGGCAGGATCAAACAAGAGGTTAGACTGGAAGAAAATGAGAGAGGAGGCAATTGAGAATGAAGAAGATGGTCCTATTGGTCAGCCTGCTTACATTGGTGGCTTTTGTTTCCCTGGCCGTTGCACAGCAGAAGCCGGCTCCGGCAGCCCCGGCAGCGACTGCTCCAGCCCCTGCACCGGAAAAACCCAAGGTGGAGAAGAAGGCGGAGAAACCCGCAAAGAGTGGCCGGCGCTATTGAGAACAGTGGACGAGATGGGAAAAACCATCGTTGTAAAAGGCAAAACTTTGGTGGTGGATGACAAAACGAAGATCACCAAGGCGGGAAAGGACGTCCCCTTCGCAGACCTGAAGAAAGACATGCAGGTCGCAGCGGAATACAAGAAAGACGGGGATAAGATGATCGCCACGACGATCAAGGTCCAGGCACCGAAGGCAGCACCCAAGGCAGCACCGAAGAAAGAGGCTGCTCCGAAGGAAGCCCCCAAAGAGGCTCCTAAGGAAGCCCCGAAGAAGTAATCCAGACTTAGGCCTAAACGAAAAAGGGCGCACGTTGGTCAGTGCGCCCTTTTTTATGGTCTCCGTTTCTTCCTGTCAGCCCCATTGTCTTCCTTCAGCTCGGTCGGTTTATAAAACGTGACCCGGTTACGGCCTCCCCTCTTGGCTTCGTAGAGGGCTTCATCCGCCATTCGGATCAACTCTTCTTTAGAACGAGCTCCGTGATGAGGGAAGTTGGAGATCCCAAGACTGACCGTCAGGTTCAGTCGGGCCTTTCCCAATTCAAAGAGCGTGCTCTCGACCAGCCGTCGCATTCTCTCGGCAATCCTTGACGAGACTTCCAGGTCGGCTTCCGGCAGCATCACAATGAATTCCTCTCCGCCGTAACGGGCTACCGTATCTTTTTTCCGGACTGAGTTCTTAAGCAGGGACCCGATCTTGATGAGGACTTGATCTCCCTCTCCATGGCCAAAGGTGTCATTCACTTTCTTGAAATGGTCGATATCCACCAGGATCAGGGAGAGCGGGGTTCCTCCGTATACCGCCTTCTGTTCCTCCACCGCAATTCTTTCTTCAAAGTATCTTCGGTTGAACAGCTTGGTCAGGGTGTCATAAATGGCCATGTTCTTCATCGAACTGAACCGCTGAAATTGTTTCAGCGTGGCCGCCATCTGATAGGCAATCACAGAGAAGAACTGCAGATCCTGGGCATCAAAGGCATTCGGTTGCTCACTGGCAAGGCTTGTGCACCCGAGGATTTCCCCCTCTGCGGCAAGGGGCAGGGTGAGATGGGACTGCAACGTGGCATCAGGGGGAATGATCCACTGTCGCTCGGGCTTCAGCCTTCTCTTCTCTACATGGAGGGTCGGTTGATCCGCTCGAATCGGTTCCTCGGCCAGGGTCGAGAACACCCGGAGCATGTCCTTGATGACCTCCTGGTTAAAGGAGGCCGGGCAGGATTCTTCTTGTTGAATATAAACTGCGTATTCCTCCCTCCACAGCAGGGCAAAAGAGGCAAACTCAAAAAGATTGGGCAGGTTGTTTCCCGCAGCCCCAACGATTTCGGAGATCTCAAGGCTCATGCTGATCGCATTGAGCGTCGTCCGAAGGATGTTGAGATTCTTGAAGATGAGCCTCACAGGTTTCCCCTATTTCTGAGAAATAATCCGTTCCGCCTCCCTGATCTTCGGGAAGACCTTCGGAAAGAGTTCCCGGCTGATCACCCCTTCAGCAAGGAGGGAGAAAAGGTGAAACAGATGATTCACCAGGCTGTGAAACCCCCTGTGAATCTCTACCGGAGAAAGAGGCCGGCAGGCTTCTCTCGCCCCATCCAGGTCGAGGCCTTCTTCCGAAACGTTCAGCGAAGTCAGAAAGGGATACCGATCGCCCATCTTCCGGATGGCCAGAAAGAAGAGAAGGGCCAAGGTGGGTTCGCCGATCAGAGCGGAGACGATCTCCCAGATGGCGTTCAGAAGGTCCGCGTAAAGGTCCATGACCAGATCGGAAGACCATTTCCCCTTCTTTTCTTCCTTTCCCTCCCTCGATCCCATGATTATTCCTTCGATCCCTTTAATTTCTTGATCATATGGTGTATTTCGTCATGATAAATGTAGAAAATCATGATCACAAGGGTTGAGATCCCAAGAAGAACCAACATGGTTTTGTATTGATGATCGAAAGCCTTCCCTCCCTGAAGACAGGCCATCAGCGTTCCGGGAATCCGCCCGATCGTCGATATGGTCAAGAAAATCCCGAGATGCATGGGCGTCAGACCCAGCAGATAGCAGAGGGCATCCTTGGGAAAGCCGGGGATGAGGAATAGGAGAAAACTGAGAATAACCCCTTCGTGACCGACGAGATAGTCGAATTTCTTCCTTGTCCTGGGAGAGACGAACTTTTCAACGGCCAGTTTCTCAAAGATCCGCGCAAGAGCAAAAGCCAGCCACGACCCCAGGAAAACACCGATCATGGAATAGACGAATCCCGCCTTCACTCCGAAAAGATAGCCGCCCAGGAACTCGATGGCCCCCCCGGGAATCGGTGCAACGACAACCTGTAAGATTTGGACAAGGATATAAACGAGAGGGGAATAAGCACCGAAAGAGGAGATCACCCCTTTCAACTGATGCCGGTTGTGAAGGACATTGTATAACTCACCCGCTTTGTTCAAGAGTTGCGAGTTGAATTGGTAGATCAAAACAGAGAGGAGTATAACGGCCCCCAGGGCAGCCATCGCCCATTTCTGTTTTGATGAGAAAGAGAACCCCATAGAGTGCGTGAGAGTTATGCAATCGTTAGGCCAAATTTCATGTGTTCATAACACAATTCATATAGAGAGTAAAGGCACCTGTCCCGCGATGTGCAATCCTTCAGAAGGTGAGAAAAAATCAAGAGTCACAAGAGTCAAGAGAATCAGACCTTTCCCGGAGGGATGGGGCGGTTGGAGAAACTTTAGAGCGCTACCTCACACCGTTAACCTTCACGGCCAAAAACCGAACCATTTCGAAGTCATACTGCTTGAGAAGGGAAACCATCCATCCAATGCCCGCAATTCTAAAGTTTCGGAAATCGCCCCATCCCTCCGGGAAAAAGTGATATCGCCCCATTTTTTTCACACCTTCTACTGAGGAATTACCGCCTGCGCCGGATTTATTTCCGGATCATGAAGATGTCGATGAAGCGGGGATCCATATCTTCCGGAGCAACCCCTGAGAGGGAAGATTCCATCCGGCTCCGAAGGAAATCGAACCACCAGCGCAACGTCTCCTCTTCCCGACCTCCTGTCAGCTTCTCAACAAGGAGATCCCTCACCTCAGGCCGAATCCTAGCCGGACCTTCTTCCGCCTCCTTCTCAACGATCAAAAAGTGAAGCTTCGCAAGATCATCGATCCCGATGGGACTCAAAACCTTTTCCCCTTTTAGGATCTGGTTTGCAAAGACGGTCAGACAGATCGCGCTCAACGGGGGGTCCGGCAGATAGACCGACATCGATGAAACCCGGTTGATCTCATCGGCTGTCATGCCGATGAATTCATGGACCCCTCTTCCGAGAATCGTTATTCTCTCGAGCCGGTCCTCCACGAGAGCGATCTCGTCCAGTCTCTCAAAGGGATGGAAGATCGCTCCGCAGTGTTCGCAGAAAAACTCCGGTCTCTTCCTTAAAAGCCCCTGCATCGTCTCCCGTAGGGGTGAGTCGAGGATTTGCTCCTTCCTGTCCAGCGCACCCAGCCATCCTTTTTCGCAGATGGACTTGGCTTTCCGCCTCAATTTCAAACCAAGACTGAATCCCGTCTGGAAAACTCTCGCCAGAGGGATGGTTTTGATCACCTCCATGGCCTCGTCGGGATTTTCATGGCTCAGGTATCTCAGCCCAAGGTCGAGAGTCCGGAGGGCTTTCTCCGCCGACTGATGCAATGCCTCCACATCGGCAAGAGGAAAGGTCTCTGCCACCATCACGCGATTGGCAACCGCAACGATTTCCCATCGTACTCTCCGTTCAACGCCTTCGTCCATCCCACGTTTCAGAAGGGAGACCAGAAAAGAAGCCTCACCGGACCGTTCGATATAGACCGGAGGATAAAAGCCCTGTTCCCCGGAAGAAATCCAATCCGCTTGCTCCTCTCTCACCAGTTCCGGTGGAAGGTAGCGGTAAAGCTCAAGGGCTTCATCCAGGCCGGGAATGCCACTGTCCGCCAGTCTGCCGTCCCTCATGCGAAGGGCCGAAGCTTCATCCTCGGCCGGGACGTCCCATAGCATCATCTCCATTAAGGTCTGGTAGAGAGAGGCGTCGTAGCCGAAAAGAGCCTCGAGAATCTGCTTCATGAAAAGGAAGACTTTGCTCTCCGTGAACTCGATGTAGTAAGTCCGATCGAGATTGAAGAGCCCGCGGCCTTGTTGATCAACGATTTCCTCGTCCGTGCTCTCCGTCTTAAGGACCCGGATGACCCTTCTGAAAAGCGTGGCAAGAAGCTCCTGATCTGCCGTCTCAAGAAATTCCTGGAGTTTCGATTCGGCGCAGCCTGCAAGGATCTCAATCCAGAGAAGGAGCCGGTCCTGGTCCAGTTCATCTTTCTTCCAGAGATCGAGATCGAGCAGATACATGAACTGCTCGGGCGTCGTAAGGTGAATGAGATCGAGGGCGTTCCTCTCCCCGATTTCCTTGACACTCAGGAAAATCTCCACTTCAGGGAGCTGTTGAACGATCTGTTCCGGATGATGGGAGAGAAAAAGAATATCCATCCGCCTCTTCCCCCGGTTTTCCAGAACCATCTCCACCTGTTGCTTCATCGGTAAGGAGTTGAATACCCACTGGGCTTCTTTCCGGTCCTCCGGCAGGAACGGACTAAGTGAATCAACCATACCGTACCTTTCTTCTTCTCGCCCGGGAAGGAGAGCCTCAACCCAGCCTGTAATTGACCCTATCTCACTGCCCTTCACCGAAAAATAACCAATAATCCCGGTGTCTGCAACCGGTGCCGGTGTCGCTGAACTTGAAACGGAGGGTTTCTTCGAATCCCCTTGTCCAACTCCCCGGGAAAGCGTGGGAAAGTTTCCCCAAACATAGCGGGCGGGCATGGCTATTGGGCGGGTTTTGCAGCGATACCATTGAGGATCAAAGCGGAATGTCTTTCTGTTCCTTTCTGAGCTTCTTGAACGTGTTGATCAGACCGTTTGTGGAAACATCGTGAGAGTTCACCTTGCGGTCGTCTTTCAGTTCCGGCAGGATGGCCCCGGAAAGCTTCTTCCCGAGTTCTACCCCCCACTGGTCAAAACTGAAGATATTCCAGATCACACCCTGAACAAAGATCTTGTGTTCATACATGGCGATGAGACTTCCGAGGGTTCTGGGAGTCAACTTTCGAAACAGAAAGGTATTGGTCGGACGATTGCCCTTGAAAACCCTTAAGGGCGCAACCCTTCTGATTTCTTCATCACTTGCTCCGGACAGACGGAGTTCCTCGATGACTTCCTTCTCCGTCCTGCCTTTCATGAGGGCTTCGGTCTGGGCAAAAAAATGGGAGAGCAGGATGTCATGATGTTCTCCCAGGGGGTAGTGGCTGATGGCCGGGGCAAGAAAGTCACAGGGGATGAGCCTGGTTCCCTGATGGATCAGCTGAAAGAAGGCATGCTGCCCGTTTGTCCCCGGCTCGCCCCAGAGGATGGGACCGGTCGAGGTACGCACCGGACGGCCGTTTCGATCGATCGATTTTCCGTTGCTCTCCATGTTCCCCTGCTGGAAATAAGCCGGGAATCGGGCCATCGATTGGTCATAGGGGAAGATCGCTTCGGTCTCAGAACCGAAGAAGTTGGTGTACCAGATTCCCAGGAGAGCCAGGATAACGGGAATGTTCTTTTCAAAGGGCGTCTCCTCGAAATGCCGGTCCATGGCATGGGCGCCATCGAGCAGCTGGGTGAAATGTTCAAATCCTATGGTGCAGGCAATGGAAAGGCCTATGGCGGACCAGAGCGAAAACCGCCCTCCCACCCAGTCCCAGAATTGAAACATATTCCCGGGGTCGATTCCGAAGGCCTTCACCGCCTCTTCGTTGGTGGATACGGCAACAAAATGGTTCCTGACAGCCCTTTCGTTCCCTGCAGTATCGAGGAACCAGCTGTCTCGCCGTTCGGGCGTTGGTCATCGTCTCCTGGGTGGTGAAGGTCTTCGAAGCAACGATAAAAAGGGTGGATTCCGGTGACAGTTCCTTGAGCGTCTCAGCGAGATGGGCTCCATCGACATTTGAGACGAAATGGGCACGCACACCAGGTTTCCAGTAGGGTTTCAGGGCCTCCGCCACCATGGCCGGTCCGAGGTCGGAGCCTCCGATCCCGATATTCACAATATCGGTGATCCCCTTTCCCGAATAGCCCCTCCACTTCCCCGAGAGGATGTCTCCCGAAAAGCGCTCCATCCGGGATAGAACCTCGTTGACCTCGGGCATGACATCCTTTCCGTCGACCCTCATCGGCCTGTTGGATCGGTTCCTCAGGGCCACGTGGAGAACGGCCCGGTTTTCGGTTTCGTTGATCCTGTCCCCGGAAAACATCTTCTCCACGGCCTCCTTCAGCCGGCACTCTCTGGCAAGTCCAAAGAGGAGGCGCATCGTCTCTCTCGTCACGATATTCTTGGAGTAATCCACTGTGAGATCTTCGAACCCGAGCGAAAACCGCGCGAACCTCCCCGGGTCCCGACGAAAGAGGTCCGTCATGGGACGGCTCTTCATCACCCCGTAATGCTCTCTGAGTTTCTTCCACGCCTTTGTTTCTGTCGGATTCACCTTCGGCAGCACCGGACAAACTCCAAACGATCTTCTCTGGTCTTTTCTCTCAGGTCTCTGGCTCTGAGCTCTTTGCCCTATGCTCTATGCCCTATGCGTTCTATTTCTTCACCTTCGCCTGGCTCGCGACCGCCTCCATGGCCTTTCTTACCCTCTCAACGTCTCCCAGATAAGAACTCCGGAGCGGCTTCAGTTCGTCATCCAATTCATAGATCAACGGAATCCCCGTCGGAATATTCAACTCGGGAATGACCGCCTCCGGGATATTGTCGAGATACTTCACCAGGGCACGGAGACTATTCCCGTGGGCGGCAACGATCACTCTCTTTCCTGACTTCACGGCAGGCGCAATGCTCTCGTGCCAGCACGGAAGAAAGCGGGCCACCGTATCCTTCAGACATTCCGTGAGAGGAATTTGAGGCTTCGCCAGATTCTGATACCGTCGATCGTTCGCCGGGTTACGGGGGTCGTTCTCCTCGAGTGCCGGAGGACGAATGTCATAACTCCGCCGCCAGATTTTGACCTGTTCTTCTCCGAACTTCTCCGAAGTCTGGGCCTTGTTCAAACCCTGCAGTGCCCCGTAATGCCGTTCGTTCAGACGCCAGTCTCGAAAAACGGGGATCCACATGAGATCCATCTCATCAAGAACAATCCATAGGGTCCGGATTGCACGCTTCAGCACGGAGGTGTAGGCGACATCAAACGTGAATCCCCGCTCTTTGAGCAGGCGGCCGGCCTCCCTTGCCTCCTCCATGCCCTTCTCGGAAAGATCCACATCCGTCCAACCTGTAAAAAGATTTTCCTTGTTCCAGAGGCTCTCTCCGTGCCTCAATAAAACGAGCGTATGCATCTGGTGCCCCTTATTCGTCGTGGCTGCATGTTCGCCCCGGCCCTCCGGAAGGAGGGTCGGGACGAACAGGAGGTAAGTATCACAGGGTTTCGTAGAAGGACTTCTTCAGGAACTTGAATGAAGCCACAAACTTGTCGAAGATTTCGAAGGCGGAGAGGTCATAGGTCCCGTCGAGGGGTCTCCACTGGGTAATGTAAAACCCCACAACCCGGTCTCCCCGTTTGCCAAAGACCACTTTTGCCCTGACCTTCTCATTCTTAATCGGGTCTTTCCCTTCCACGGTCACGGCGAGCCCTTCCCCGCCCACCACCTGAACCGTTTTTCTCTCCAGCACCTCAAATTGAACGATGGCGTTGAAGAGGAACCTCTTGAAGAACTCCCTCTCCCTTCCTTCAAACTGTTTCGAACAGCCGAAAGGCTCCTCGTCATAGGCAAAGGACGACATCGAAGGGAAGGTCCCGGGATCGTCTTTGATAAAACCGAAATTGATATCCCCTCCCTCATCTTCCACGCGGAGGAGCTTCCAGTTCGGAGGGGGAGGCAAGAACTCAAACTCATCCTCCCAGATGACGGTTCCCTGGGCAGACAACTTGTACGGAACCGGCTTCGAAGGTCCGGTCGTGGCGCATCCCGACAGCCATGCCATGAGAACGAAACAACAGAGAATCATCAACCCTGTTCTTTTCATGATTTTCCTCCTTCCTGGTTCAATTTCTTGAGAAAGAGGAGAATATCCTTGAAATCAGGCGACCCGTCCCGCACGTAGCGAATGGTCCCAGTCTTGTCAATAATCACGGTCCTTCTCCCAAAGATGGGTGTCCCATCCGGCTGGATGTGGAAGTAGACACCCAGGAAACCGGTCACATTGGAAAGAAGAGGAAAGGTTAAGTCCAGTCCTTTGGCCCAATACTTCAACGTCGTCACATCATCTCTGCTGACGCCCAGAACCCGGGCGTTGAAGCGCTCATAGAGGTATAGGTTCCTCTGATGGCCCTCCATCTCCCCTGTTCAGACAGGGGTGTAAGCAGCCGGGAAGAAGGTGATGACAAGATGGTGCTTCCCGTAATACTCCTCCGCATAGTTGATGACCCGGTCCTGCGTGGAAGGGAGAGTGAAATTCAGCGTCTCCCTGCCGACCAGATCCACTTTCTTCTCGGCCTGCGTCACTGTCACAGGCAGAAGAACCAGAACGAAGAAAAACAAACCCAACCATTCCCAGCACAACTTCTTTCTCATAACGTCCCTCCTTTCGTTCAGATGGAATCCCTCCAAACTCTTGATTACAGTACTTCGCCTTTCTGGACTCAGCCCCCCAAACTGCATGAGTATTATTATAAACTGCTTTTCCTCTTATTCCCAGCCAAATCTTGGACCCTTCTTCCAGAAGACGTCTGGTTCTTAGGCTCCTGTGATTCATTTGACTTCCGGAGGTAGAAAGCGTAAAAGAGTCGAGAGATCTCATTCGGGGTGATTGGTGGCAAGCCTTATTCTACATAACGCGAATGCGGTGACGCTGGACCCGGCCTGTCCGAAGGCTCAGGTAATCGCCGTGCGGGACCGACACATTCTTGCAGTCACAACCAACCACGACTTGAAGAAATTCAGGGAAAGGAAAACAAACGTCATCGATTGCAGAGGAAAAACGGTTTTGCCCGGGTTTATTGATGCCCACTGTCACCTCCGGGCCTTTGCTGAAAGCTTTGTCAACCTTCGATTAGACCCCCGTGAGGGTATCCGGTCTATCCCGGACATCCAAGAAGTCATCAAGGAGGCGTCCCTTCATTCGCCACCCGGTGCCTGGATCAGGGGGCGGGGGTATAACGAATTTTATCTTCTGGAAAAAAGACACCCGAACCGAAGGGACCTGGATCGGGCTGCTCCGGCGCATCCCGTCAGAATCAGCCACCGCACGGGACAGGCCCACGTCCTGAACAGTCTGGCTTTAAGTCTTGCGGGCATTTCAAGAGAAACACCCGATCCGCCCGAAGGACTCATTGACCGGGATCTCGAAACCGGCGAACCGACGGGATTGCTCTACCTCATGGGGGGGTACTTATCTGAGAAGATCCCGCCGCTGGAACCCGGGGAACTGGACCGCGGAGTAAAGGTCGCCAGTCAGGAGCTTCTTTCGATGGGGATCACGTCGATCCAGGATGCCTCATTCCATAATGGCATTGAACAGTGGAAAATGTTTCATCGCTGGATAGACGAAGGCCTTTTGAAACCCAAGCTGACGATGATGCTCGGCGTCAAACATTTATCCGGGCATTGGAAAGAGGATTTCGTCACTCCATTGGACAAAGACCATCTGCGCCTCGGCGGAGTGAAGGTGATCATCGATGAAACCACCGGGGTCTATCCTCCCCGAACAGAACGAACTGAATGAGATGGTGTTAAAGGTCCACGAAGCAGGGTTCCAGGTCTGTCTTCATGCGGTCGAAGAGAACACGGTCGAAGCCGCCTGCGCTGCCATTGAATATGCTATAAGGAAACAGCCAGCATCAGACCACAGACATCGCATCGAACATTGCTCCGTCTGTCCGCCGTCGCTGGCCGCCAGACTGGCAGCCCTTGGGATCACGGTCGTCACCCAACCCTCGTTTCTCTACTACAGCGGTGAACGGTATCTCCGGACTGTTCCGACAAGACCAGTTCAGGCATCTCTACCCCCTCGCATCCCTGATGAATCACGGGGTGACTGTTGCAGGCAGCTCTGACTGCCCCATCGCCCCGGCAAGTCCCCTGATGGGCATTTACGCCGCATGCTCACGGAGTGCGGAGAACGGAGAGACGATCTTGCCTGAAGAACGGATCCGCCCTATCGAGGCGTTGAGGATGTACACCCTGAATGCGGCAAGAACCGGTTTCGAGGAGACGATCAAAGGAACAATTTCTCCCGGCAAGGCGGCCGATCTGGTCGTGTTGAACGGCGATCCGACCGCAGTTCCGGTCAGCGAGATCAAGGATATTGAGGTCGAGATGACGATCCTCGACGGTGAGGTGGTCTGGGAGAAGAGCTAACCAATCACTCCTTTTTCGATATAAGAAGAGAATTCACCCTCCGTCAACCCGAGCAACTCCTGGAAAACGTATCGATTGTCTTCGCCTAGCAGCGGCGCAGCCTTCCAACCGGCAGTGAGGTCCTCCTCGAACCTGACCGGGAAACGGTCTGACACCGTCTCACCCAGGACAGGATGCTCCAATCGGACAAAGAAATCCCGGGCGATCAGTTGAGGGTCCTCCGCAAGGTCTTGCGCATTCTGAACCACGCCTGACGTAATCCCGGCCCCTTGAAGAAGCTCAACCACCTCTTCGGCCGTATGCTGAATCGTCCATTGGGTCAGGAGTTCATCCAATTCTTTCGCGTTTTCCTTCCTCCGGGCCGCGGTGGCAAATCTCTCCTTCTTAGTCCAATCCGGGTTTTCCAATACGCGACATAGGTTTTGCCACTCCTCTTCGTTAAAGACCGCAAGGACACACCACCGGTCCTCCCCCGAGCATGGATAGCACCCATAGGGAGCACCGGAAATCCCCTCCGGCCGGCTACCGGAAGGCGAAACGTCCTTGCCGTGAAGAGAGGCGTCCAGAAGGGAGGGCCCCATCAATGTGCAAAGGGCTTCGTATTCGGAGAGGTCGATGTACTGGCCCTGGCCTGTTCTCTCCCTGTATTCCAGCGCCGCCAGGGCTGCGAAGGCCCCATAGAGACCGGCAACAATGTCGGCATAGGCAAACCCCGGTCCGGCAGGAGAGTCCTCTTCACGGGAGGTGAGAAAAGTAAGCCCTGAAAGGGCATGAAGGGTCGGGGCAAAACCTACATAGTCCTTCCAGGGACCGGTCTGTCCCATGGCAGACATGCTCAGCATAATCAGGTCAGGCTTCACTTCCTTCAATCTTTCATAATCCAATCCCCAGTTGGACATGACCCGCGAAGAAAAATTCTCAACAACCAGATCACTTATTTTCGCCAGTCTCAGGACCATTTCCCTTGCATCAGGATGGTTCAAATCCAGGGTGATGGACCGCTTATTCCGGTTCCAGGTATTGAAGTATCCCGTAAGGTTGGATTCCGCACCGCGGGCCGTCTTCCCGGATTGAACTTTAATCACCTCCGCGCCGAAATCGGCCAGGATCCTCGTCGCATAGGGCCCGGCCAGCATCCAGGAAAAATCCAGCACCCTGATTCCCCTCAAAGGTTGCTCATTCATGACATCCTCTCATATCACCTTCAGGGCCGAAAGCCTCTGGTATTCCTCCTCGGAAAGCCCCATCTCGTTCCGGTAAACCTGGACATTATCTTCACCGATCAAGGGTGCCCGGGCCCATCGGGTCGCACATGAAGAGCTCATCCTGAAAGGCAGACCCGGGTACGAAATGGACCTGTTCAATTCCGGATGTTCGGCGTCGATGAAAAAACTCCGCGCCTGAAGTTGAGGGCTGCTGCTTGCCTCTTTGGGCGACAGAACAGGGGCCCATGGGAAACGCATCAACTGGCCTGATTCAAAAAGCTCATTCTTCGTGTGGGTTCTGGTCCACTGCTCCAATATCTGAAGGATATGATCCATACGGGCGACCCGATATCCATCTTCGCGATACAGCGGATCTGCCAGATCCCCGGCCATTTTTTCGCTTTCCATCCATTCGACCAGCGTCTCCCATTGTTGAAAAGGGGCCAGCAGGATGTGACCGTCCCTGCATGGGAGGATGAAAAAGGAATGATTCCAGGACAATCCCTCCCTGCCTCTTTGGAATCAGTTTCTCATAAAAGAACCGGACCATGACATGATCCAGGGTGGACACCACGGATTCCTGCAGCGAAAGATCGAGATGCTCACCCCTTCCGCGCTGAGCCCGTCTCCTCAGCGCAAGAAGGATTCCGACGGCAGCAAAGAGCGAAGCAACCTGATAGGACTGTTCTCCGAAAGGTTTGAGAGGAGGGGACGAGGGAGAACCTGTGACGAACATCTGTCCTCCGTATGCAGAAGCAACCAAGTCGCACGATTTGTACCGACATCGAGGCCCCGTCTCTCCAAAACCGGTCATGGAAACCTGGATCAGGTTTGCGTTTGTCTCTTTCAGGATGTCAAAATCCAGGCCGAGATTTTTCAGATATCCGGGAGGGAAGGTTTCAACGACAATATCCGTTTCCGCCAACAATTTTGGAAAGATCTTCCTCCCTTCCTCGTGTTCGAGGTCGAGAGTGATCCCCATTTTGTTCGTATTGTGACAATAAAAAAAGAGACTTTCCTCGGGATGGGGAGTCTCATTGAGAAACGGTCCGATCTTGCGCGAAGGGTCCCCCCCCGGTCTCTCCACTTTGATGACCCGGGCTCCCATATCCGCAAGAAGCTTGGAGCAGAAACTCCCCTTCTCGTCCGCGAGATCGAGAATCCGAAGGTTTTCCAGAAATCCTTTTCTATTTTCTTCCCTTTCCAACGCTCACTCCAAAACTCACATGGGTCCCCCCTCACCCTCACCCTCTCCCACCCATGGGAGAGGGAGTAATGAGATCGGACCGACTCCGGGGAACACCCATTCCTGATACCACCGCAAACAACTGAGCGGCAACTGGACTCTTTCCTATGTGATTTTTTTTACGACCTTATTATACCCTTCCACCAGATTCTGGATCACCCTTGCTGCGGGAAGGATCTCGTTGATCAACCCCGCAGAGGCCCCGCAGTAGGCTTCTCCGTTTTCAAGGTCTCCCTCCAGTCTGTCCTGCCCTCGGCCGGCCATAACCGAGGAATGACCTGAGGTCCTCCGCAGAAGTCCCGGATGCCTCCAGGTCCAATAACTTTCTGGAAAATTCGGTCTTGAGACTTCTCGTGGGCAACAGTCTGCGGGAGGTAATCACCGTATCCGTATCTTTGGCGTCGAGAATAGCCTGCTTATATCTCGGGTGTGCGACACTCTCCTCTACCGCCACAAACCGCGTCCCTATCTGTACCCCCTCCGCGCCGAGGGCGAAGGCGGCCACCAGTCCCCTTGCATCGGCAATACCACCTGCTGCAATGACAGGAATGGAGACAGCGTCTGCAACTTGAGGGATTAAAGAAAACAGGGGGATCTCATCGAATCCGAGATGGGCCCCTGCTTCCATGCCTTCGGCAATAACAGCGTGGACTCCGGATGATTCCGCAGACTGCGCCTGTTTGACGCTGCTGACGACATGAAGGACCTTGATCCCTTCGTGGCACAGAACCTCGGTAAAGAGGTGGGGGTCTCCCGCTGCAGTGACAACAATGCTGACGTTTTCCCGAAGAATAAGATCAATCAGCGTTCCGCTCTGCTGCAAATCAAGCAGGATATTGATGCCAAATGGTTTCTCCGTCAAATCTCTGATCTTTGTAATTTGAAGACGAAGGTTCTCTACAGGGTCGCCATGCTTCTCCATGCCTGCATGGGAACTGACGATACCCAGCCCCCCGGCATTTGAGACGGCCGCTGCAAGTTCGGCAGCGGCAAGCCAGAGCATCCCGCCCTGCAGGATTGGATAATCGATTCCAAGGAGGTCGCAGACCCGTGTTCTTTTCATAGGCCCATCTCTGGTTATAATCCTTATCTCTCTTTCCCGGTTTTGTCCAGTAGAATTGTCTTGGGGGGTGAGTGAAGCTCTCCGCACCAATCCCTCTTCCATCGAGAGACTGTGTCGTAAGTCCGTTCATGGTTCGACAGGCTCACCACGAACGGATTATGACAATTTAGAAATCAAGTACTTAGCCGTTCGCCCTGAGATTGTCGAAGGGCGAGATCCGAATTACGACACAGCCTCCGAAGGGAAAGGGCGGGAATGAACGGGTCTATGCTATGATGAAATTGTCGGGAATCCGGGCAGTTAGTCTGACGAAGGCAGGGGTTTGGGTTCCTGGATCTCCATCTCCTTGTCGCAACAGACGGGTTTGCCTTCGCCCGCCTTTGTGCAAAGGATCTCTGTACCGCAGACTGAGCAGCGATATCTCTTACCAAGTTGGCTCATTATTCCATACCTCCAGCAAAAGGCTAAAGACCTTCAACAAAAGGTCAAGGTTGAGGTTGAAGATTAAGAATATCCAATAAAGTCGTTCTTTTCTTATCCTTAACCTTATCCTCAGCTTTAGTCTTAGCCTAAACCTTTTTCTCCATATGTCTACTTTTTCAATTCCATGGGCTGGCCGCAGCAGTGAAGGGTCCCGTTTCCGCCCCGGGTCACGATAAATTCAGCCCCACATTTCTTACAGACATACCTTTTCCCAACCTGATTGGCCATAGTGTTTCAACCTCCACAAGGATTCAAATTCAAAGTCGGTATTCGAACGAAGCTTCCCACATGGAATCGGTCAGAGCCTCGTGAGAGCGTAAGGCGCAAGTCGCGAGGGGTCCTGCACTAAACCCCTTACGCCTAACGCCTTGCCACTTACGGGTCAAGGCTGACCGTATTCTTCCCGGAGTTTCCTCCGCAGGACCTTGCCCATCACGTTTCGGGGTAGGGCATCAACGAAAACGACTGACCGGGGACGTTTGAAGCCCGAGAGTTTGGATCGACAGTATTCGATGATCTCTTCGGGAGTAGCCGCCTCCCCTCTTCTTAGAACGACCACAGCCCGGGGCTGCTGGCCCCACTCTGCATCAGGAACACCTATGACTGCAGCCTCCTCCACCTTGGGATGGGAATGGAGGACCTCTTCCACTTCATCCGGTGAGATATTCTCGCCTCCCCGGATGATCATGTCATCGGCACGACCCGCCAGATAAATATATCCCTCCTCATCCATCCAGCCCATGTCCGACGTCCGCAGCCATCCGTCAGGGGTCATCACCTGCGCAGTTTTCTGCTCGTCTTTCCAGTACCCGACCATGACGCGGGGCCCTCTCGCTATGATCTCTCCAACCTCCCCGGGAGGCAATGCCCTTCCCTCCTCATCCACGATCCGGACCTCCACATCGGACAGGGGCCTGCCGATCGATGAGGTGAGCCTTTTCAGCTTCTTTGCCTTCTCCTCCTCCGTTCCTTCAATGATGTGGTCCTCGGGACCGAGCGTCGTGATTGTAGAGGCGGTCTCGGTCTGTCCGAAGGCGTTGATGAATCTGGCCCAGGGCATCACCTCGATGGCCTTCCTGATCACCTCGAACGGCATGGGAGCGGCCCCGTAGGTGATGACTTTCAAGCTCGACAGGTCATATCTCTTGAATTCGGGGGCGTCGATCACCCTCTTGAGCATGGTGGGAACGAGCATCGCCCTTGTCGCCTGTTCCCGCTGGATCGTCTCCATCCACTCTTTGACCTCAAACTGTCGCATCAGCACAAGGGTCCGGCCTCCATAGATCGCTGCCAGCATGGCCTGAATCCCCGCAACATGATAGAGGGGAACGGTGAGCAGGTTTCTCTCCTCGATGTCCGGACTTGCCGGCTCCACATTCTCGAGGACATAAGTCGCAAAGGCATTGTGCCTCAAAGGAACGCCTTTCGGCTTTCCAGTGGTGCCTGAGGTGTACATCAGAATCGTGATGTCTTCGTCGCCGATATCGGAGAAGACCTCCTCTGAGGGAGCGCCGCCGATCAGGTCTTCGTAACGGGGATGCCCCATTCCTTCAAGAGAGATGCACTCCTTCACCGCGGATAATTCGGGAAGGATGGAATGGACAAGATCCAGGTATCGGTCCCCTACAAAGAGAACTTTCACCTCGGCATGGCCGATCATATAAGCCAATTCATCCGCCTTTGCCCTGAAGTTGAGCGGCACAAAGACGGCACCGATCTTGGCCGATGCAAAATAGGTTTCAATGTATTGATGACAATTGACATGGAGCAGGCCGACACAGTCGTCCTTCCCCACTCCTCTCTGAAGCAGCACATTGGCCAACTGGTTGACCCGATCATTGAGCCGGGAATAAGTCCATCTCTTCCTTTCAAAGACGATGCAGTCCCTTTCCGGACAAATGGCATTCGAAATACTCAGAAAATCAGTGGTGTTCATTCCTGCGTGCTCCTGTGATTTGCTCCCCGTAGATGCCGGAGCTATTTCCCTTTGAAGACGGGTTTTCTCTTTTCCAGGAAAGACTGAATTCCTTCCTTGAAATCCTCTGATTTGAAGCAGGTGCTCTGCCCCAGCTGCTCAAAGTGAAGTTGAGTCACCAGGTCGGAATCCAGGCCCTGGTACAGAGCCTTCTTCGCAAGCTGAAGGGCGATGGGAGCGGCTTTCGTGATTTCTGTGGCCATCTTATACGTGGCAGCCGTCAACTCGTCTCTTGGCACCACTTCATTGACCAGTCCGATGGCCTTCGCCTCTTTGGCATCCATCGTTTTACCGGTAAAGATCAGCTCACAGGCTTTCGCGATCCCGATGAGTCGCGGCAGGGTATAGCTGGATCCGAGTTCAGGAATCAGACCGATTCGCACAAACCCTGCCCCAAGCTTCGCGTCTTCGGAGGCGATCCGGATATCACAGGCCATCGCAATGGTGAAGCCTCCGCCGGCCGCAGCGCCGTTGATCGAAGCAATGACGGGCTTCCTCATGTTCCTCATGATGTGCGGGATCCACGCCACCGTATCCTGTAACGGCACCACTTGCAGTCCCGTTTCGGGCGGTCCCTGACGGGCCTCGTCGATGTCGAGCCCCGCAGAGAAGGCGCGACCCGCCCCTGTGATAACGACGACCCTGATCCCGTCGTCGGCATCCATTTCCTTGAGTGCTTGAATAAACTCCCGAAAACCCAACTGATTGAGCGCATTGAGTATGTCCGGACGATTGAAGGTGATGGTGCCGATCTGATCCTTCTTTTCTGTCAGCAACGTTGTGTAGGGCATTGACATCTCCTGTGCGACCCTTCGCGGTCACTCCTGTCCAAATTACGCTCTATCCCGTCGGAATTATTGGTCTTCAAAAACGAGGTTGCTTTGTCGCCGAGAGACTCCTCGCAACGACTGAAACGGGCTCCTGCGTTAGGATTTGTCATTGCGAGCGGAGCGAAGCAATCTCGTATTTCGGAAATCACTGTTCCGCGGTTAAACCTTGAGAATCGTCACGCAGGCGTGTCCAAGGGCGCCTCTCACATGGGCAAGCCCTACCTTGGCATCTGCGACCTGTCGTTGGCCTGCCTGGCCTCTTAACTGGACAACGACTTCATAGATCTGCCCCAGGGCCGAGGCGCCGACGGGCTCCCCCTTGGAGATGATTCCGCCGTCCGTGCTGATCGGAAGCCTTCCCCCGATTTCCGTGACGCCGTCACTCACCGCAGGCCCCCCTTCCCCCTCTTTGAACAGGAGGAGTTCCTCTGAAAACAGAATCTCCCCGGAGGCATCGGTATCCTGCAGCTCCACGAGCGACAGGTCCTGAGGGCCGATTCCTGCTTTCTCATAGGCATCCATGGCAGCCAGCGTGGTCACCGCCTTATTGCCCGTCTTGTAGGCGAAGTAGTTGCCCACACCCATTTCAGGATAGGGATTCATCCTGTGGGCACAGGAGGCCAGCGTCACCGGTTTCGTGGTATACTTCCTGGCGGCTTTCGGGCTGCACAGCACCACGGCAGCAGCGCCGTCATTCGGAGCGCAGAACATCAAAAGCGTGAGGGGATCGCAAACGACCCTGGATTTGAGGACTTCTTCAAGGGGTGTTGCCTTCTGGTACATGGCATTCGGGTTCAACACCCCGTTCTTGTGGTTCTTGACGGAGACCTGTGCAATCTGTTCGATGGTGGTTCCATACTTGGCCATGTGCAGCCGGGCATCCATGGCCCAGTACATCGGGTTCTCGTCCAGTCCTGCAAGGGCCTGCCAGGGTTCGTACCCTGAGATCGTGGGCGCCAGGAAACCCCGGGGCTGCTTTTCGACTCCCACGGCAAGGACAATGTCGTATTCTCCCTGCTTGATCGCCATCTGGGCCATGCGGAGGCAGGCCCCGCCGCCCGAGCAGGCGGCCTCGACATTGACGATCGGGATCGTTGTCCGTCCGAACATGAAGGCCACTTTGGGGCCGATCCCCGGGTAGATCGTGCCGCTGTTCGACAGGAACATGGCCTTCACGTCTTTGAATTCGATATTCGCGTCCGCCAGTGCCATATCGACAGCGTACTTTCCGAGTTCCTCCGCACTCTTGTCTCCAAATCTTCCGAATTTATGTATTCCGACACCGGTAATGATCGCTTCGTTCGTCATGGGTCTCTCCTCCGCTTAGTTAGAAAATCGCATAGCGCATAGAGCATAGCGCAAAGCGTAAGTCATCAAAATAGAAAGCAAGACCTTCGTTACCATTCGGGTCATTCGTATCTTCTTTCCGTTACCGGATCAGTTTGAATTTGTACATCATCACATCGTTGCCCTTCTCGTCCGCCCAGCCTTTGACCACGTTGAGTTCCACGGGCTTGCCGAAATCCACTTCATCCAACCCGCATCCCGTGATCTCCGACAGGATGATGAGTCCGTCTTCCAGTTCCACCCAGGCGACAGGAAACGGCTTGAAGGTTTCCTGGGGATAGGGCGGCGGAGGCGCATGGCGGATGACGGTATAAGAGTAGATCTTTCCGCTCTTGCTGAAGACATGGGGCTCCACATTCTTGCTCGTGCAGTTGATGCAGTATTGGCTGTCTCCCAGAGCCAGACTGCCACAGGCACGGCATTTGATGCCCTTCAGCCGGATTTGATCCGGCGGAGACAGGGGTTCAGTCAGACAACCTACCTTGAAAGGAACTTGTTCTGCCATGTTTCTCTCCTTTAGTTAGAAGATCGCATAGCGCATAGGGCATAGCGCATAGCGTAAGCACACAAAACAAAAGCTCGCGTGACCTGATCTACGGAGTCCTCTCGAACACCCGAGTTCTTTTTGAAACCTCAACCTTAAGCGAGCGTTTACTTCCCCTGCCATTCCGGCTTTCGCCTCTCGCCCAGGGCCTTCATCCCCTCTGCATAATCTTTACTCCTCAATACGCGGCTGTTGGTCGTTTCGTAGATCGCAGCAGCAGTGCGGTAATCCAGGTCTTTGCTCCTCATGAACATCTCTTTGATCCCGCGCAGGGCCAGCGGAGAATTACTTGCGAGCTTTCCTGCCAGCGCTGCCGCCTCGACCATCAACTGGTCGGGAGGAACGACCCTGTTGACCAAACCGATTTCATAGGCCCTCCGGGCGTTCATCTTCTCGCCGAAGAAGAGCATCTCCCGGGCAATGGCCGGAGGAATGAAATGTTCCAGCACGTCCATGCCCCCCGGAATCACACCGAACTTGACCTCCGGAATGCTGAATTCCACGTTCTCGGCGGCGATACGGATGTCGCAGGCAAGAACCAGCGAGATGGCACGGCCGATCACAGGTCCGTTGATGGCACACAGAATGGGTTTGTAGACCTGGTAGTTGTTCGGATCTTCCCTGAGAACGTTGAAGCCGACCTGTATTCCCGGTTCGCCGATGCTCTGGAAATCGGCCCCCGCACAGAAAAGCTTCCCCGCCCCGGTCAAGACAGCGACCCAGACATCGTCATCATCCCGGAAATCGACCCAGGTCTTGGCCAGTTCGTTCATCAGTTCCGAATTGATCGAATTCATCTTTTCGGGACGGTTTAACGTGACATAGGCAATCCTGTCTTTTTTTTCATAGATCAGCACGGACATGAAGGCCCCTCCTGAACGTCCAGCGTCATTCACGCAGGCTCAAGCCGGCGGCTACTGGTCTCTGTTTGTTCATCTTGTTTTAGAATCGTTCCCCTATTCAAAAACCCCCTCCGCCAACAACTCGACGAATTCCTCGTCGGACATTCCGAGCATCTGTGTGCACACAAATATTCGTGCCTAAAGAACAAGTGATGGGCCGCTCTGTGTTGTTACGCATCGTGAGACAAGGGACGCCAAGGACCGTTGACTCTTCTTGGATGCCGCCGCTATCGGTCAACACCAAACGAGCGCGGCTCACCATGCTAATAAAGGGCAGATAGCTTAGCGGATCCAGGAAGCGGATGTTAGAGGTCTCGTTCAAAAGCCCAAAAGTGCAGAGGTTCTTGCGGGTCCGCGGATGAATTGGAAAGGCCACTGGAATCATCGGCCGCGATCCTCTGAATTACTTCGAACAGTGGCCCAAGCGTAGCTGGCGAATCCACATTGGACGGGCGATGAAGTGTCAAGACCGCATAGCCTCGCTCTGCCATCCCGTCGGGAAGCGGCAATTGCTTCGCTCGATCGAGATGGCGTAGCAAAGTGATCGATCATTGTATTTCCTACGAATACGATCTTTCCTTCGGCAATCCCTTCGGCTCGGAGATTCTCATCTGCCATTTCATCGGTTGTAAAAAGAAGATCAGAAATAGCATCGGTACAGAGACGGTTAATCTCTTCGGGCATCGTCATGTCGCGAGAGCGAAGACCTGCCTCCACATGCGCCACCCTGATCCCAAGTTTCTTGGCTGTGATTGAGCAGGCGAGCGTCGAATTCACATCTCCGACAACAATTGCCCAATCGGGCCGCTCAGTGAGACATACCTCCTCAAAAGCCACCATTACCCGCGCAGTCTGTTCTGCGTGAGAAACCGGAACCCGCGCCAAGATGAACGTCCGGCTGTCGAATCCCCAGGTCTTCGAAGAAGCCATCCGACATCGCGCGGTCGTAATGTTGGCCGGTGTGGTCGACCTTACTTCAAAACGGGGCACCGTCCCGTTCCGGACCGCGAATGCGTCCATGATAGGCGCGACCTTCATGAAGTTCGGTCGGGCGCCTGCGACGACAAGGAATTTCATAAAAGAGATACGCGCGTGACGAACTCGACTGGACATTGCCCCGCCCATCGGCCCACAACAGTCTTGTTTGGAACGCGTCGATTGAATTCGGGGAACCACTCAGTATCCTCGAACGACCGCGACAGCTTCGGATCCAGGTACAGGGAAACCTGCGCATCGGGGTGGATATGGAAGAACGTCTCCATTTCGTGGATGCCGCGCCCATCTAGGCGGTCAGTGATCAGAAGCTCATCCCACGTCAGATCAAGCCGCCGGGTATGGAGAACCGGGTCGTTTAGTCTCAGGTAACCAGTGTGAGCCGCTTCCGCGTACGAGGCCCGATCGGACTTTACTCGCGTTGGACGCGCGCGGCGGGCCACTCGAAAAGCGCTCCACGTCTCGGTCTTATCCTGGCGGTCAACACGAATTGTATTGTGTGCGGCTGTCGCGCGCTGTTTCTGCCGGTCTTCCGACTTTTCGTAGGTAGACGTTCCGGAGTTCACCAGTGTTCGGCGGCCAAAGATGGAAAGCTCGAAGGAGAGGGTATCCGAGTGGGCGTGACCCGGTTGATAGTCCGGCCCAATCGGAGCGGAATCGAACAGGACCACCGCCTTTTCGTTCTCCAGTCGAACGTAGCCGCTCTGCGACAAACCCAACGATAGCGACGAAAGGCCCAATCGATGAGCATAGAGACACAAGTCGCCCAGTTCCGGAGCGATGCCGAACGCAGCATCGTTAAAAAAAGAGATACGACCATCCGGATGACACATCGACGTGAGCCAGCTGAGCATCGCTCCCGCAGCGTCCGCCCAGCGCCGCAGCTTCGTGTATTGGATAACGCCTGGAAATGCACCTGCCAAATTCACCAAGTCGAGCACGTTCCTCAAGAATCAGCGAGTGATACATCGGACTACGTTCGAAGTGGCCGCCATCGGCGAGAATCTGCTCAGGCATTCTCTTTCTGAAGGAATGTCCAACTCTCTGGCTAGCCAGCGACGACGCCATCGATCCCTTAAAAGAACGAGCCGAAAAACCAATGCCTTTGCGTTTAAAGATGTGGTTCGCCAAAAGATGGTACTCGATTGACTGCGAGAGAAAGGAAGCTTGCACAACCAAGCTCTGCCGGACAGAATCGGGTAAAGGATTTCCGGCCAGCGACCACTTAATCCAATTCACGATTCGCAAAGATAGCGGATACGGCTCCCAACCGTTTCCCTGGCCAACGGGGTTTTCGCGAACCCAGCGCTCCATCGCATCAGCCGCAGGATGCTCGAAGTAGTGCAGGTTTAAAGCCAGAGTTTGGGGACGCCAGTGTCATTCCAGCTAGAGATTCTCCGTTCTTGGTTCGAAACCGGAAGCGGTCGTCCCTCAGGGCTTGCGGATTTGGCCGGGCGATGGAGGACTGCCGCACGACCAGTAGCAGAAGAACGTGCCACCAGTGGAGACGAGACTGGTCGAAGGCGTGGACCGGGCCTGTAGAGACGCCGATAGACCTGCACCGGTTTGAGATATCGAACCGTCTGGAAAATTTGGCCCAGCAAGTGGATCAGAAGGAAGCAGCTCTAACGGTTAGCCGTGCTACTTCAATGAGTTCCTGAAATGGAATCGGCGATGGTCCGCCACTGCGTACGGCGTGTATGAAAGCCGAGGCCATCTCATGAGCGCCTTTATTTTGGCTCCAGAGATTCATACTGCGGAATCCGGACCATCCATAACCCTTAAGCTTGCGGTAGTTGTCCAACCTAAGAACGCGGCCCCCTCCGAAGACCTCCAGACATTCCTTTGGGAATGACTTGTGACCACCGAGAGAGATAGTGAACCGATCCGATGGAGCCATCCTCATAAGTAACCCCGATCGAGACGTTGTCCGTGGACTGGCGGATAACCTGGATCTCGGTTGCGGGATAGCCCGTCAGGTAGCGGAGCAGATCCAGAAATCGGCTTCATGGTGCTGCCGTGGGTGGTGGGACAAGTGCTGCAAGGCGTCGGCCCACAGGCGATGACGACTTTGGTTTTCATGAGTCTGGTGGGGAACCTCGCGGCCTTTGCGGCGATCATGCGACTGCGGCGCACTTTACCCGATCGCGCGGTGGCGGCTAATCCGGTGCTCTGAGGAATTGACATGACCATTCAAGCCAAATACGTTCACACCAATCTCATCGCTGCCGATTGGCGCACGCTGGCCGATTTCTATCAGCGCGTCTTCGGCTGTACGCCCGTTCCGCCCGAACGCGATCTCAAGGGCGCGGCGTTGGAGGCCGGCACAGGCATTCCCGGCGCAACCATCCGTGGCATGCATCTGCGGCTGCCGGGCTATGGCGACAGCGGCCCAACGGTGGAGATTTTTCAATACAACCAATTGGCGGATCGACCGACGACGGCGGTCAATCGGCCGGGCTGGGGGCATCTCGCGTTTGCAGTGGAGGATGTTGCTGCCGCTCGCGCCGAGGTATTAGCGGCCGGTGGTCAATCGATCGGCGAAGTCGTCACGACGCCATCGCGTCTGGGGCGAAAGTGACGTGGTGCTACGTGACGGATCCGGAAGGGAATGCGATCGAGTTGCAGGCGTGGTCGGCGTGATGGAGCAATGATTCTCAATAATGTCAGCGTGCGATGGCTACGCCCAGAGTGCAGATGCAGAGGAGTGTCGCATGCCCTACCATCCTGACGCGATCCGGAATGCCTACGACGAAATCGCTGCCCGCGAAGACGACTTCGAAAAAGGGCAAGCGCTGCGCAACGAGATTCCTCGCGAGTTTATCAAGCGGTATCTCCAACCTTCTGACGTGGCGCTGGATGCCGGTGGCGGAACTGGCCTGAATGCCATCTTGATGGCGCAGCGCTGCGCGCAGGTGACGCTGCTCGATCTGTCGCCTCGCATTTTGGAACTGGCGGCCCGCAATATTAAGAGCGCCGGACTCACCGCGAAAATCGATCTGGTCGAGGGAGACATTACGGATTTGCACGCATTTCCTGATGCGGCGTTCAGTTTTGTGGTGTGCGTGGGCGGCTCATTGTCGTATGTGCAAGAAAAAGGATCGCAGGCCGTGCATGAACTTGTGCGCGTTGCCAAACCCGGCGCGCTTCTGATCGTCGGCTGTGATGCAAAATATGGCTTTGTCCGCTGGCTGTTGACGACGGACATTTGGAGGACGCCCTGTCCGCTTACGAAGTCAGTCAATACGAGGCAGGCGAGGGAGCCTACGCGCATCTGTACACCGTGGCAGAATTGACCCAGCTGCTGACCGAAGCAGGCTGCGAAGTTCTGGAGATTGCCTCGACCCCTACCTTGGTGGATACGTGGGAGCAAAATGGGTATTCGGCAGAACAATGGCAGAAGTTGAAAGCGCTAGAACTACAAGTCTGCCAGGCGCCTGAACTGCTGGGTGTGGGGCACCATCTCCTCTGCGTCGCTCGCAAAACATGAGAGTACGGCTGAAGCCCTCACTCAGCGTAGCTTGATACGCCGCCAGCGCAACTTCACTCGCTCACGCCACGTCGATCGCCACGCTTGCCGCACCAGTCGCCACATCCGATCGATCGGGCGGCGCGGACATGAACACGGCGCGAATGTAGAGCTCCGTCACGCGCTGCACGCTGTCTTGCAAGCGCGGGTGATCGATCAAGCGATCGGCACAAGCCTGCAGAAATTCAGCGGGGGTCGCACTGCCCGCCGCCTCGACGCCCAACTGCGCTAACGATCGCCGCGTCTGCCAGTACAACTTCCGCGCTTGAACTTCGGGCGCTAGTTGCAACAGCCGCTGACGCCGCCACAGATAAAACGCGGCCAATCCCACACTGCCGATCAACAACACCGCGAACGCGCCGATCACGATCGCCGTCGGGAGCGGCATCATCCGATCGGGCCGTTGAGGTTTCCGGCAGCCGATCGGGCAGCGGCGCTTCTTTGCCCGTGTACTCGAAACGTCGATCGCGATGATGTCGGCTCAAATTCAATCCAGCCGTAAGTGGGGAAATACACTTCCACCCACGCATGCGCGGCGTTGGCCGGCACCACGTAGCGGCGCAGCAGGCCATCGTAATCGCCCGCGGCAAACCCCACGACCACGCGCGCGGGCACGCCCTGCGAACGGAGCAAGACCGTCATCGCCGAAGCGTAGTAACTGCAAAAGCCGCCCGGCGCATCGAAGAGAAAGTAATCGACCACATCGCGATTGGGCGGCGGCGCAGGCACGTTGAGTTTGTAGGGATACGTGGCGCGCAGATATTCTTGAATGCGCACGGCTTTATCATAGGGCGACGTTGAACCTTGCACCAGCCGCGCCGCCAAATCTTTCACACGCTGCGGCACGCTGTCGGGCAGTTGCAAATAACGCGCGGCGATCTCCGGCGGATAGGCAGCCGCAGCGGCTTCCAATTCTTGCGCCGAAACCTTGGGCGCCCACGACGTGATTTCATATTGAGGAAGACGGCCGCGCGGCAAGATCGCCGTGGCATCTTCGGGCGCGGCTTGCAGCGCGGCATCTTTGCTGGCCACCGGCTGCCCGGCCGCAAACAAGCGATTGTCTTGCAGCGACACAATCTGATATTGCTGCGTCAACGCATAGCGACCGGGTGCGACCAGATCGATGGAGTCAGGCGTCGAGACCGGAACGCTGACGTTGAGTTGTTCCCAGCCGGTGCCCGTGTACCGATCGTAGATCGCGCCCCGCCAGTAGTGCTGCTGCGTGGGCGGCTTCGCGATGCCGCTGCTGTCCATGCCCGAGGGCGCATCGCTGGTCGTGACGTAGAAGACCGTTTCGGTTGACTCAGGAAATGGATCGCCCACGTAGCCCATGCTGGGCACAAAACTGACCGCGTAATCGCCGGTCGGTTTGACGATCGACGACCACGGGCGCAGCGCGGTTTTTCAGCACGGCGGTGGAGGCGGACGCAGTGACTCCATGAAGCGCTGCATCGAAGTGCGCCATTCGGGTGTGCTCGCTCCCGGCCAACAGGATCACCGCCACCGACAACGTGGCAGCGGCGGCAGTCCAGTCTTCGCCGATGAGATCAGGAAAGCCGACGTGGCGTCGATCCCAATCGTGGGTGGTGTAAGTGAATGCCGTGCGCGCCACCAACAGCACACTGCCCGCGATGAACCACAGCGGCACCGACGGCCCGTCTTTTCCAAGGCTGGTGTGATAAGCGATGAGCGCCGCAATGGGCAATACACCAGCGCAGCGCTCGCCTGCGGCGCACCACACACCACATCAGCCACGCGGCAGCATTCCACATGGCGAAAATATTCAAGAACAGAAACAGGCGCGTACTAGGAAAGTAATTCGTGAGCAGCCACTGCGCATCATCCCGCAGCGCTTCCAACAGCGTGAAGGTGCGCGCATTCATCAGCCACATCGTTTTCTCGAAGGGCTGCGCGGTGAGCAGCTTCATTTCAGGCAGCACGCGCCCCACCACCAACAACGCAAAGCCCAGCGATGTGATCAGATCGATGATCAGCGCCGTGCGTCCGCGAAAACGTGACGAGGACAACAGCAAGCCGTACAGCACCCCGCAGATCGCCGCCGAGACCAGCACGTTGGCATCACGCAGCCAATCGGCCGTGGCGACCACCTGCAACCAGCTCAGCACGACCACGCCGACCAACAGCGACGGTGATCCAGCCTTGCCTGATTTGATTCCACGCACTGTCACGAAGAGTATCGATCATCGTTGTTATCGTCTCCCCTCTCCTGAAACGATGGCTTTTCCGATTTCAGGAGAGGGGTCGGGGGTGAGGCCTAAGCCGACACGCGGCGTCTGCATCACCGCCACACGCCCCGTGCCCAACGTCTTGAATTCCCAGCGGCGCACATCGCCATACGTGCCGGTCGCCGGTCGAATATCTTGCCGACGCACCACGTGCGCGGGCACGCCCTGCTCGGCCAACATCGAGCGGAAGCCCTCCGCCCCGATCGAGCCACCAAACGACATCGGATCGAGCAGCACCACTTCGACGCCGCCCATCCGCGATCCGCCGGAGAGATGCGGCAGTGCCTTCATCCATTCGGCATCAAGTGACGGTGTCAGGATCACCGACGAATCGCGCAGCGAAACGATCGAGCGGGCGTGTATCAACGTTTGCGCCAGAGGCCGATCGGGGGTGGCACTGCACCAGCGCCAGTGCGCGCAGAATCGTCCACAGATGCGCCGATCCGGCTTGCGGCAAAACGGTGTGACTATGCGCCGCTGACATGCGCCGCATCCAGAATCACACCCACGGCCAGATGCTGATCCAACAAGCGCGCGGCGATGGTCGCCGTGAGGATGATCATCTTTTCCAGCGAAGAGTCCGCGCCCTCACCCAGCTGCACCGTCGCATCGAGATCGGGAATCAGCCACATCGTCGCCGACGCTTCCGGCTCAAAGACCTTCACAAACAAATCGTCGTGCTTGGCACTGGTGCGCCAGTGGACGCGCTGCAGCGCATCGCCCATGACGTAGGGCCGCGTCGACATGGCGTTGATCGTCTCCGCCGACACGGGCTGCCGCAACGGGGCGCGATCGCCGATCGCCCGGCGCTGCTGCGCGATCTCCGGCGGCAAAGCCGCCAACGGCGGATACACCACAATCTCGGTCTGCTGCCGATAAGCTTGCCGCGCCTCAAAGATTCCAAACGGATCACCCAGTCGCACGTCCCACGGGCCGAGGGTATACACGCCGCGCTGCGAGCAGCTGGTGTGCAAGCGCCACTGCTCCGTCTTGCGACTGCCCACGATCCGCACGCCCGAGATCGAATAGCCGGGCGCGGTGGATCGATCGACGAACTCCGCCCAGATCACGGGCAGCACCGATCGGTTATCGAGCGCCACCAGTTCTTCCAGTTCATCGCCCACTTGCACGGCCGAGTAACGCAGCACCCGCTGAGTGGTCACGCGCTTAGCGAGTGAGCGCGTCCATCCGTAGCCGATCAGCAGCAGGCTGCCCAACGTGACAAGGCCCGTCACCGCCAGCGGATTCGGCATGAGGATCAACCACGCCAGCAACACCAGCCACGCGACGAGGAAGAGCGGCTGGCGCACAGCGAATGTCGACATCGCACTCGGTCGCGCGAGAAGCGCCACAGACGTGTGATTCGATTGAGAGACTGCGCATAATTTTCATCGGTAATTCAACGTCTGCCTGCCATCTCCATGCGATCACTTCGTAGCGTCTTCAGCGGCGGTTGGACGTCAGCGTCTTTACTTTCGCCGCGACAAATCCGCATCGGGCATCGGCACCCGCTGCAACAGATCGGCAATCACGCGCTTGGGCGTCACCTGCTTCAACCGCGCCGAGGGATTCACCAGCACGCGATGCGCCAGCACCGCTTCGGCCAGCGCCTTGATGTCGTCGGGCAGCACGTAATCGCGGCCATGCACCGCCGCCCACGCCTGCCCCGTGCGGAACAAGCCCAGACTGCCGCGCGGACTCGATCCCAGATACAGGCTGTCGTTTTCGCGCGTGGCGAAAGTGATGTCGACCACGTACTGCTTCACGGCTTCCGAGACAAACACGTGCTTCACGGCTTCCTGCAACGCCAACAGTTCATCGCCAGACACGACGGCATTCAACGCGCCGAGCGGATGCGTGAACTGCTGCTGTTCGATCATGCGAATCTCTTCGCGCTTCGACAGGTACCCCAGGCTCACGCGCAGCAGAAAGCGATCGAGCTGCGCTTCGGGCAGCGGGAAAGTGCCCTCGTACTCGATCGGGTTCTGGGTGCCGATGACCAGAAAGGGCTGCGGCAGCGGATGCACCACACCGTCGATCGTCATCTGGCGTTCTTCCATCGCTTCCAGCAAAGCCGATTGCGTCTTGGGCGTCGCCCGATTGATCTCGTCGGCCAGCACGATCTGTCCCATGATGGGGCCGGGGCGAAATTCAAACTGGCGCGTCTGCGGATTGAAGATCGAGGAGCCGGTGACATCGCTGGGCAGCAGATCGGGCGTGAACTGGATGCGGCTGAAGGTGCAGCCCAGCGACTGCGCCAGACTGCGCGCCAGCATCGTTTTGCCCACGCCGGGCACATCTTCGATCAACAGGTGGCCCTGACACAACAAACCGATCAGGACCAGTTCCAATTCGTGGCGCTTGCCGACGATGACGGTTTCCAAATTGTCGACGATCTTCTGAGTCTGGGTCTGCACTTCGAGGGCGGTGAGCGGCATGTGGAAAAATCCTTTCGCGGCGCGCCAGTCTGGCGCAATATCGCGGCCCATTGTAGCCCGTCCATGCGAGAGGCGCAACTGCCAATCGTGCTACAATTGAACGCGAAACGTCACGCATCAGATCCGGCAACTTGCCGCAATTACCAGAAATTGCACGCACGTTCACAATGGCACTTCTGAGGAACCATGTCCAGCGTCACTTTTCAAAACGTTACCAAAGCCTACGGCAACGTCATCGCCGTCAACAACCTCAACCTCAACATCGCCGATCAGGAATTTCTGGTCTTCGTCGGCCCGTCGGGCTGCGGCAAGACCACCAGCCTGCGCATGTTGGCCGGACTGGAAGACATCACCGAGGGGAACATCTACATCGGCGATCGGCTGGTCAACGACGTGCCGCCGAAAGATCGCGACATCGCGATGGTGTTCCAGTCGTATGCGTTGTATCCGCACATGGACGTGGCCGACAACATGTCGTTTTCGTTGAAGCTGCGCAAGACCCAGAAGACCGAGATCAGCGATCGGATCAAGCAGGCCGCCAACGTGCTGGGCATCGATCAGTTGTTGAATCGCAAGCCGAGTCAGTTGTCGGGCGGGCAGCGCCAGCGCGTGGCCGTGGCCCGCGCCATCGTGCGCGAGCCGCAGGTCTTCCTCTTCGACGAACCGCTGTCCAACCTCGACGCGAAACTGCGCGTGCAGACCCGCGCGGAGATCATCAAGCTGCACAAGCAGCTCGGCGCGACGTTCGTCTACGTCACGCACGATCAAACCGAAGCGATGACGATGGGCTCGCGCATCGCCGTGATGAAGGACGGCGTCTTGCAGCAAGTGGACACGCCGCAGACGCTATACGATCGGCCCGGCAATCAATTCGTGGCGGGCTTCATCGGCAGCCCCAGCATGAATTTCTTCGAGATGCAGCTGATCCGATCGGGTGATGAACTTTATTCGCGCAAAGCGAGACGCTGCGCCTGCGCATCCCGCTCGATCGGCACGCGGCGCTGAAAGACTACGTGGGGAAATCGATCGTGGTGGGGGTGCGGCCTGAAGACCTTTACGACACGGCGTATGCCGCGCCGGGCATCAAAGCCGCGACGATCGAAGCCAAAGTGGATGTGACCGAATTGATGG
>CAVSVC010000061.1:0-146840 GCA_963731045.1 uncultured delta proteobacterium
ACCACGAAAGAGATAAGGAAATGCCTTTATTTTGATTTTTCAAACTCTCGGTTCTTGGTTTTAGAAAGCCCCGCCCGTAGCAGCTACTGTACCCTCGTAAGAAAGGACGCCCTTCGCCTCGCCCCCGTCGGTCTCCTTACGAACCGAATCTGCCAGTCGCACGCACGTGGGCCTTGGTGGCTTCAACCTCACGATTCCTGGGAGAAGCAGTGGTCACGAGCGAGTTCAGCAGTTTGGAGGACTCCTTGCGACTTCGTCGACCGCACGATTGAACGCCTCTTCGTTCGCAACGGAAGGTTTAGCAAATCCACTAATCTTCCTAACGAACTGCAGAGCCGCCAAGCGGATTTCCTCATCCGTCGCCGGTGGTTCGAAGTTGTACAGCATCTTGATGTTTCTACACACGCTATTTGCCTCCGTAATCGGCTTTCCTTATGAAAGCCCCTTCACCTGGGCTTATCGTGTGAGGAATGTGAGCTGATCTTGCGCCCGTGAATCGCGCCCACGCCCGGCGTCGGCGGGACCGGATCTATTGGCCCCCCCTACTCAGACTAAGCCGCTTTGAGTTTTCCCCCTCTTCTCATTTTATCAATGAAAAAATTGACAGTCTTTTCAGAAATCTTGAGTTTGGCCGCAATCCCAGAAGGCGTCAGAGACTTTTCCTTGGTTAATATCTCAAGGATTTCATCTTCAACGGCACTTAACCATTCCTCAAAAAGACCGTTTGTGTAGGAGGTAGCCTCAGGAGCAACAGAAGATCTGACTTGAGATTTCATCGATGGCACCCGCCATCCGTTGAGACATGTTCATTCACTTTTCCATCAGGGTGGCCATGAATCCTGCTTTGGCTTTCATGTCATCCTCCAATTCTCTTGAACTGAGCGATCTGCTCTTTGAGATCCCCAATTTCTCTTTTCAGATTCTCTACATTATCGTATCTTTTCATGCCACAAGAGCTGCCTCGAGTTCAAAGAATCCCGAGCACATGTACAGCATGATCATCATGAATATGAAACCGATGACCGGAAAAATCCACCCCCAACCCCACATGTACGGTCCCCACGTCCAACACATCTCAGTCTCCTCCTTTCATCCACTTACGCATGAACTGCATCGGTGGGCAAATGAAATGAACTTCACGCTTCGTCCTCTTTGGAGAAACGCCGCAAAGCGAAACCAGCAAGTAGGTCAAGAAAGGCTCTGAAAGGCCGTAATAGATGAAAGCTCCCTTTTCTCTGCGTCAACACAATGCCGCTCTCTCGCAATGGCCTGAGATGGAAAGACACGAGTGTTTGTGGAAGGGAAGTTTGCCATCCATCATCTCGGACGCAGGTTCCATCTCTTTTCCTATGGCAAAGAGCAGATTTTGAGACGGTTAGGGTCATTTAAGAGTTTGAAGAGTCTGAGTGGTGAATCCAGAATCTTTTTAGTCCATAATAGCATAAGCACTTCTTTTTCTATGAACTTTTGCTCATATTGAGCTTAAAAAACAGTTTGTCAAGAAAAAAGTTTAAGTACAACTGATGAGGACTTCCCTTCGGATAGATCGAGATATTTACGCATCAGGAGAGTTAGTCCGTCGAGGGAAATTAACCACAAGATATGGGGTACGTTTTCCTCAAACGCTTGAGGGCCAACTCGGCAAGAAGAAGGATACTGATGATTGATCAAATCACGAATGCTTGGTCAAAAAACGAGGTTGTTGACAAGGAAGGAAGCTAGCATGGAACCACCGCAATATTATGGGGCATTTTGGGGGCCTTCAAAAACGTGCAGCTTGCCAATTTACTCCGCTTCCCAAGAGCGACGATATGATGGGCAAACCCAATCCCAAGGATTCGTTCCATTTGTTACTGGTTGAAAGGCTGAATTGTGATCCGGGATTAGGAAATCGCACTTACAGGAGGGAAACACGACTGACCACAGACATTCCTGAACAAAGTCGAAGTACTAATTTCCCGGACAGAAGGGGATAGTTTCAGGACTGGTTGTAGATCTCCCTTGCGTAACCCGTGGACCTGAAGGGTATACAAATTCCCGTGTTTGTCGAAGGCATGGGGCTTGGTCCTTCCAAGATCTTGAGAACGAGTATCCCATTGACCCACGAAAAGTCTCCAGAGTATCCTATCGCCCCGGAGCGTGAGGCCGCCGCGTGACATCGACCCAACAGTCTACACACCCCTCTCGCGCAGCACAGCCCTATTTCCAGGCGGAGTAGACCGGCTTTCCTACCAGGTACGCCGGGTTGGCGTCCTGCCTGGGCCCGAATTTTTGCGCTCGCCCGTTATTCACCTCGGAAACGTAGAGGTTCTGCTCCTGATCCACGCTGATCTGATGCACGCCCCACATTCCTCCCGGGAAAGCGCCGAAGGTGCCCCAGGAATACAGCAACTGTCCGTTCATGTCCCACTTCACGATCTTCGATGTTGTATGGTCCGCACCCCACAGGTATCCGTCGGCGCCCATGTAGATGGTGTATATCTCCGCAGTCCCGGGCACGCCGACGCTCCACTCGTAGAGGTACTTGCCCATTTCGTCGAAAACCTGAATGCGGCGGTTAGCCCGGTCATTCACGAACACCCGCCGTGTCTCGGGATTCACCGCGATCCCGTGCACATTGTTCATGTAACAGGGACGCGCCTCCTTCGGGGGATTACCCTTCTCGCCCCAATCCAGCAGGAACTTGCCGTTCTTGTCGAATTTCGCTACTCGAGTGCCGTTGTAGCCATCCGAGACGAAGAAAGTGCCGTCGGGCAGCCATGCGATGAATGTCGGCCGGTTGAAGTGCGTGCCGTCCGCGCCCAGCTGGCCGGGTGTGCCGATCGTCTGCACCAGCTTCTTGCCGTCGTTGGAGAACTTGAAGATGGCGTGCAAATGGTCGTCGACCACCCATACGAGCTTTTCCGGATCGTACGGACTGATGTAGATCGCGTGCGGCCGCTTCAACATCTTGTCCCACTGGGTCCACTCTTCAATGATCTTGCCATTGGCGTCCACCACGATCAGGCAATGCTCCCAGCGGGCGTCGACGCCGAACTTGCCTTTGTAAAGCCTGAGCCCATCCTCAGCCAATTGGCCGCTGGCACCCGCTGCCGGAGGGCTGGCAGTTGTGGCGTTGCGGAAAGGCAGGCCCTGGATTGGGAAAATGAGGTTCGGCCCAGCCTCGGGAACGGGTCTGCTATCCGGCCTGGGAAAGTCCGGCAATTCGCCCCTCTGAAGGATGAAGACCCGGTTGGGGCTTTCAGCAAAGACTCCCTGCGTCGATCCCCATGTCCATTTCTCATGCCCCGGCAACTGGGACAAGGGCTTTGGCCAGTCCGCGACGGGCTTGTAGGCGCCAAAAGTGTCCTGGCCACCCTTCTGTCCCGGAACCGCCGCGAAGCCGGCTGGGGCTGGCTGCGCTACGGCCGATGCCGGCTTTGACGGAGCCGTTCCGTTGCCAATCAGGAAACCCACTATGAGACTGAGGGCGGCTATCACGACCCCTACTGTGCGTTTAGTCATTAGTATAGTCTCCTTTCGCTGCGATGCTGCAATTTTGGAACGTCTACGAGGACGTACTTAAGCTATTCAAGCAATTAGTTTGGGATCTCTGCCCCCCTGGTCCCCCCGTCTGTCTTCTCCGACAAATCCGTGCTCATTAGATACCGAGGTGCCGGGTTTGTCAAGGGAAAAATGGAAAAGGGGGTTGGTTGCAATTCTCTTTCCGACCGTGCTAAGATCGATGAACTTTTGATGGAACAGTTCAGAAAGTTTCTCAAACATTATTCTTTACCAGAGACTAGGTGAAAAAGTCATTTTTCGCAGGCTGCTCAAAAATGCCCAGATGCAGGCGCCCGAAGTCCTGAGGAGTGAGGCACCTGAAGGTACCACACGTTGTACCTTTAGGTACCGCAACGACGAAGGGCAAGGGCAACGAAGCAGATGGGTGTTTTTCAGCAGCCTGCCAAGGACCTGACTCATGGCGGAGATCATTCCCTTCAGGGGGCTTCTGTACAATCCTTCGAGGGTTTCAATTCAGGATGTCCTTGCTCCTCCTTACGACGTGATCACGCCCGAACATCGAGAGTCGCTCTACAGGCAGAGCCCCCACAACATCGTGAGAATCGATTTTGGCAGGGAAGAACCCGGGGATGATGAAACCGAAAACAGATACACCCGGGCCAGAAGATACTTCGATGACTGGATCAAAGACGGCGTATTGACACGGAGCACCGAGCCTTCCTTTTATGCTTATGAGATTACGTATACCCTTCATGAGGTTCAAAGGCGACTCGTCGGATTTCTGTGCCTGGTCAGAACTCGAAGAACTGGGCAAGGGAAGCATTTACCCCCATGAATGCACGCACTCCAAGCCAAACAGGACAGGCTCAACCTCCTGAGGCCTGCCACGCACCAGCCCCTCTTCTCCCTCTATGAGGGCAACTCATGGAATCTCCGACATCCTCTCCGGGCTCACCCGAGACTATCGATCGGACCATGCCGGAATCGCACCGTCTCTGGCAGGTCCATCGGATCGAAGAGATCGAAATCATGAGGCAGGAGCTTGCAGGCAGGGCGTCCTGATCGCTGACGGACACCACAGATAAGACTTCGTTCGAATACCGGGGAAAACCGATGTCGCTTTCGAATGCGGAGCCCTATGATTACATCCTCATGTTCCGCCTTGCAGGACGAAGGCATCACGATCCTGCCGCACCGGCTCATCCGGGAGAATTCCCGAGCCTTCTTGAGGTGCTTTCAGACGATTTCAAAATCGAAACGGTGGAAGAGGATTTTTCCGGGCAAGGCTTTCCGGCAGGAAAAATGTCTTCGGTTTTTTCAGAAAAGGAGAAGAAGGCGTGGCGCCTCCTGACCTACCGCGGGGGGAATCTCCCGGGGGTTCATCCGGATCTGGGGAGATCGACGTCATCACCCTGCATGATATCCGAGGGTCCTGCGAATGCCGAAATCGGATATGAGATGGATATCACGAAGGCACTCGATCAGGTAAACTCGGGTGATTCCGCGGCTTTTTTTCTCAATCCGACACGGGTTGAGGATGTTGAAAAGGCGGCGCTTTCCGCCCAAGTCCCGATTCATCCCAGCCTTGACCGGAAACTGGGATTCGCATCCGAAACAATGACCGCGATTCCGGTTGTGACTCGACCGTGCTCGTGATTAGAGGCTGGGTTTCGAGTTTCCATCCGAGGTTCCTGCTCCGATACGAGCATCGACCCCGCCGAATCGCCTGGGCTAGGTCTTCGACTTTTTGGGCGGCCACACCTGGGTTGCACTCCATTTCCCGGTGGATCCAGTGGACTTAGACGTCCCTTCCATGGTGCCGCCGGTGACGCGACCGAAATCGTTGTCCCGGACGCTGAAGGTAATCTGGTCGCCGCTCAGCCTGCCGTTCGAGACAGGAGAAGTCGTGCCGCCGGATTTCAGCGTTCCGGAAAAAGTCTGAAAGGTCTGCTTCAGCGTGAGTTCCCCTTGCGGAAGCTTCCAGGTGCCTTCCACTTTCGCGGGCACAATCCAGAGATACGCCGTGTAATAGTCGCCGCAGTCCCCTTTCGAATCGACCAGGGCATTCTCGTCGGCTGTCCATTCCCCCATGGTGAAGGAATTCGATACCACGCGGGTCCCCGGCTTCAGATCGAGGATCTGCGGTCGAAGCTTGAGGTTGAGCTCAGGCAGGAGAAACATCGTCAGCACTGTGGCCTTCGTAAAATCAGTTTCAAAAATATCGCCATGGACGAACACGGCTTTGTCGCCGACGCCCTCTGCGGCGGCGTTTTTCTTCGACAGGGCGACCATATCCGGGTTATACTCAACCCCCAGCGTACGGGCGCCGCGTTTGGCGGCCGTGATCACAGTCCGGCCATCCCCCGAACCCAGGTCGATCACATAATCCTCCGCGGTGACTTTCGCCATGTCGAGCATTTTGTCCACCAGGACCTGACAGGTCGGCACCCACACGACGTCCTTGCCGGGCTGGCCGACCGTGGGTTGATACTCCGCGCTTGCCGCGATCTGCGCGAACAACCCGGCAGCGATCACGGACAAACAGAGCACGAAAACCGATCCGACGCACAAAACGGGATGAAATCATACGTTTTCTCCTTTTCTCATTCTCTCCATCAGATTTTGGACTGACCTCAAACGGGATTCCTCCTATTTCAACTTAGGATACGAAAAATCAAGAATCGATGTCAAGATGGGATTCACCAGATCGGAAAATCTCGCGAGATGGAACGAATTGGTTTCGTCTTTTATTTCCCGGAAGCACGGAACGGATGCCTGGCGCAGATCTTTAGAATTGCGGCGGATTCATTACGTGTCATGCTTTCTGCGATCACAGCGCGGAGGATCACGCGGGCCACTGATAACTGACCTACCCTTATCCCGCCACGCCGATGTACCTGGCCTTGATTTCATCGTTCGATTTGAGCTGATCAGGGGTGGACTCGTACACGATCTTGCCGTTACTCAGGATATAGAGGTAGTCTGCCGCCTTCAGGGCCATAGACAGGTTCTGTTCCACCAGTAAAATGGAGAACCCCTTCGGCTTGAGCCGGCAAATGATGTTCCCAACTTCTCTGACGATCAGCGGAGCCAGTCCTTCCGAGGGCTCATCCATTAAGATAAGCCGCGGGTTGGTCATGAAGGCGCGCCCGATCGCCAGCATCTGCTGTTCCCCGCCGCTTAAGAGGGTGCCGCGGCAAGCGGACCTTGCTTTCAGTATCGGAAACAGAGAGTAGACCTCGTTCAGAGACCAGGACTCGGCTTTGCCTGCGCCACGGGCCGCCATGGTCAGATTCTCTTTGACGCTCAGGGAGGGAAAGATGTATCTTCCCTGGGGAACCAGGCCGACCCCGAGTCTGGCGATCTTCTCGGGCGGCAAAGCCGTAATCTCTTTCTCCCCATAAACGATCCTGCCTCGCCGGGGAGGAGTAAACCCGATGATCGAACGGATTGTCGTTGTCTTTCCCATCCCATTTCTACCAAGAAGGGCCACCACAGCCCCTTCCGAAATCTTCAGAGAGACCCCGCACAGGACGTAGCTTTCCCCGTAATAGGTATGAATGTCAAGGAGTTCCAACATCATCGGCGTCGTCTTCCACCCCCATGTAGATTTCTCTCACCTTGGCATTACATTGAACGTCGTTGGGCGTCCCCGTGCAGAGAACCTGACCGTAATGCAGAACCAGGATCTGATCGGCGATCCCAAAAACCAAGTCCATGTCATGGGCCACAATCAGAATGGTGACCGTGGGGCCGAGATTGCGCAGGATGGCCGCCACATCGGCGCTTTCGCCTGCGGTCAACCCCGCACTCGGCTCATCCAGGAGCAGCAACTTGGGCTCCAGGGCCAGACTCATTGCGATCTCCAACCTCTTCTGCTCGCCATGAGAAAGGTCGCTGACGACTTCCTCTTTCTTTTCCCACAGGTGGACGGATTTCAGAATCCTTTCAGCCTCGCCGCTATATTCATCATAGGTTTCAAAAGACCGGAAGAAATGGAGACGCGACGGTTTCATCCCGTGGATGGCAAGCAGCAGGTTGTTGAGGACACTCATGCTCGGAAAAAGCGTAGACGACTGGAAGGCCCGCCCCATGCCGAGATGGGCGCGTTTATAGACGGACTGGTGCGTGATATCCCGGCCCATAAAGTAGATGTGGCCGGAATTGGCGGAGTGCTGGCCATTGAGCACGTTTAAGAGCGTTGTTTTCCCTGCGCCGTTGGGACCGATAATGGCCAACTTCTCTCCGGACTCAACGGTGAAGCTGACGTCCCTCAAAGCCTCAATCCCGCCGAAATTCTTTGAAAGCCCTTTCAACTCTCAGCGCTTCCATGTGGACCGTCCAATCTTCTCCACAATCTGACCAGAGAAACCCCGATTCCATCTCTGAGAAACATGACTGCAATCACGAAAATCCCCCCCAGGATCAAGGGCCAGCGTTCCGGGACATAGAGACTGGCAACGTATTCCAGGAGGATGACAATGACGGAACCTGCCACAGGTCCCCAGAAGACCCGGGTGCTGCCGATGATCACCATCAGGATGGCCATGGTCGAGGTCGTCATACTGAGTTGAGGGGGCCCGACCACAACCAGAAAATAGCTGAAGAGCACCCCGGCTACCGCAGCAAAGATCCCGGCGATGATGAAGGCAAGGTATTTATACAGCCAGGTATTGTAACCCAGCGTGCGCATCTTCTTTTCGTCGTCACGAATGCCCTGCAGCGCATACCCGAAGGGCGAATGAACCAACCGGTAGAGTAAGAAGAAGCAGAGAGCCGCAATGATCAGGACAAGATAGTAGTAGGTGACGGAGTTGATCGAAAACCCCGGGATCCCCAGGTCCGGATAGGGTGTACCGATGACCCCGTTGTCCCCTCCTGTCACGGACCGCCATACCGTAGAAACGCAGAACACGAGTTGCCCCAGGGCAAGGGTCACGAGTAGAAAGTAGAGGCCGAACACCCGGAGGGCGATCACTCCGTAAATGGCCGCAAGAAGCCCTGCGGCAACCATGGCAAACAAACCGGCCGCCCAGAAGTTTCCGATCCCCATGCGCATGATGAAGATCGTGGAAGCGTATGCCCCGACGCCGAAGTACGTCGCGTGGCCGAGAGAGATGAGGCCCGTGTAGCCCCAGATCAGGTTGAGACTAAGGGCGAAGATTGAAAAGATGACGATCTTGGTCGTCATGCTCTGGAGATACCGGGGCAGGAAGGGCGGTAAAACGACAAATGCCAATAAACAGAGGACGCAAGGACTGTATCTGAGGAAGAAACTCCGTGGCCGATAAGAGGTGATCGACGAGGCGGAACTCGGGCTGGTGCCGTTGACATTCCGGCTCCTTCCCAGAATTCCTGATGGCTTGATCAGCAGCATGAGGATGAGAACCAGATACATCGTGAACATGGCGAGGTCGGGGAAAAAGGCCTTGCCAAAGGCGTCCACAAGCCCGATGATAAGAGCCCCGATGAGCGTCCCAAGGACCGACCCGGGTCCCCCGACCACCACGACGATCAAGGCGTAGAGAAGGATATCCAGGGCCATGGATTGGAAGACGCCGATCAGGGGCGTGGCCACGCTGCCTGCAAAACCCCCTACGAGCGCCCCCAGGGCAAAGACCGCGCTGCAGGTGAGGCTGTAATTGATACCGAGCCCCCTTGTCATCTCCTTGTTGTCCATCCCGGCACGGACAATGGAACCGATTCGCGTCCTCTCCACGATCCACCAGAGAGCGATGAATGCGATTGCCCCCACCCCGATCAGAAAGACGCGGTAGAAAGGAAAGGCATAATTTCCAACCGATACTCTCCAGGTCAGGAGAGGTGGAGAATCGAAAATCTGTACCCGTCCGCCATAGATCCAGAGAGCGAGATTCCCGATGATGTACACCAAACCCAGCGTGAGCAGGACCTGGTTGTCCAACTGTTGATAGAGGCGGGATAAGAAGAGTCGTTCGATCATGAGACCGAAGACGCCGGCACCGACGCTGCCAAGCACAATGGCAAGCCAGAAATCCCCTCCCGCATGGACCGTGCTCAATGCGATGAAGCCGCCGATCATGAACAGGGCGCCATGAGCCAGGTTGAGAATTCCCATCACACCCAGTGTGATCGAAAGTCCCATGGCCAGCAGAAAGAGGATCATCCCGAAGGAAATCCCGTTGAGCAGGTTTATGGTGAGGAGGTCCATAGTGAAGGAAGAAATAACGTGACCGTGTCCGTGCCTGCGCACTGCACACGGTCACGTTGATTCTTTACATCTTTGGAGCGGCATCTTTGGCGCTTGCAGGCTCGTTACGGAGGACGTTCTCGTACTTGTAAACATCGGTTCTGCCGTAATTGTTACCCTCCTTCACCACCTTCAGAATGTAGGTGTTCCCGACACCCACCTGGCCGTTGTTAAACGACACCTGGCCCCAGGGGGTTTTGAATTTTCCGGTATGCAAGGCCTTTCGCAAAGTGGCCGGGGTGGTATCTCCCTTGGCCGTGTCGATGGCCTGCAGCAGGATCGAGGTAGCGGCGTACATGGCGGCGCCCTCCGAATAGTAAGGATACCGTCCATCCTTATCCGATTTGTTGCCGTGGAGTTTCACCCATCGGTCCACCCAGTTCTTGACATCCGCGCCTTTGATATAGGCGTCATAGGGGTTACAGCTGATAAGATTCAGCGCCTTGTCCTTCAATTCCGCCAGATTCTGTAGTCCGAGAACGTTCACCCCGCCCTGCACCATCGGCATTTTGAAACCGTATTGACTGAACTGATTGATGAACTGGACCGCGTGGAAGGGAATGAACCAGAACAGGCAGCAATCCGCCTGTTTCATCGAGGTCAGGTAAGGTGCATAGTCCACCGTGTTCATCGGAGTCCGTTGCCGCTGGATGATCTTGCCGCCCCTGCTCACAAACCCGTCCATCGCGCCTTGGGTATACTCTTCTGCAAAGATGATGTCGTCATGAATCACGGTAGCGGTCCGGTAACCCATCACGTCGTAGGCATAGGTCCCGACAAAATACCCGGTTCCTCTCTGGTTTCCGCTGTGGGCAAAAACGTGATCTCCCATCGCCGTCAGTGCCTGCTGGAAAATCCATGATGCTCATGAGCGGAGATTCCGGTTGACTTTAAGAATGTCGGCAACGGGGAAGGCCGCCACGGCCGGAAGAGGACCGATGACAGCATCGGCTTTGTCGACTTCCAGCAATTTTTTCGTTTTGTCCGCGGCAACGGTGGGATCGCTTGCAGAGTCTTCACTGACCAGTTTGATCTCCCGACCGGCAACTTTTCCACCGAACTCGCTAATGGCCAGTTCAGCCCCCCTTAGCAGCCAGGGGTTGGTATCAGCATCCGTTCCGGTAAAAACACCGAGGTTCCCTATGACGACAGGCTTACTCGTTGCGGCTGGCGTCGGAACACTTGTTCCAAAGGCAAGCACGGCCAAGGTTAATCCGAGAACGATTCCCACCACAACGTACCCTCTTCTCTTCTTCATCGGATCCTCCCTCCTTCAGGCAAGTATTGGTTGATGCTGTCGATCACACGAACTCTCCGGCGGGTATTCCTGTTTCCGGTTATTCAATGCTGCATCGGATATGAGTGATAGCTATACGACAAAAATCAGCACCCTGTCAAGGGAAATAACCGGGAAATAACCGACCAATCTTGTTTGACTTTTTTCCGATGTTTGGGATAATGTCAGGGCCGATGACTGATCAGGAATGAGGGATAGGCTTCCCCGTTTTCGGGGTCTGTTTCGAAACACCGGATCTGCTGTTGGATTGAACCCTTGCTCAGAAGGAGGAGTCTGTGTATGAAAACGATGTTTCCAAGATTATGTGAACCCGGGTCCATCGGGAACATCCGGCTCAAAAACCGGATTGTCAAAGCGCCACAGCATACGGGGCTCTCGAACCCTGACGGCTCCGTCACTGAACGAATGCTCCGATACTATAAGGATGTGGCCTCAGGCGGGGTCAGTATGGTGGTTGTGGAGTATGCCTGGATCGACAACGACGCCAGCAGGGCTTCGCCGTGCCAGCTCGGTATTTCAAGAGTGGATCACCTTCCCGGGCTCTCATTACTTGCCCAGACCATCCAGGCCAATGGAGCAAAGGCGGCCATTCAGATCTCTCACGCAGGCCGGCAGCGGTTCACCCTTGACAGACCCAAGGCGCCGTCAACCGTCCCGTGGGAAGAGCTCTATGCCCAGGGGTGCCCTCCGCCGGATGTCCTGACCTTCGACGAGATCCTGCAGATTGTCAAGTCATTTGGACAGGCCGCGAAACGGGCTCAGATTGCGGATTTCGACATGGTGGAAATACACGCCTGCCATGGGTATCTCATCTCAAATTTCCTCTCTCCCCGGACAAACAAACGCACGGACTGGTACGGCGGCTCCCTGGAAAACCGGATGCGTTTCCTGCTCGAAGCGATCACGGAGATTAAGTGTCAGGTGGGACCCGAATACCCTGTCTGCGTCAGGGTGAGCGGCATTGACTACGAACCGGACGGAACGACCATTGAAGAAACGATCGAGCTGTGCAAGCGTCTTGAGGCATTGGGTGTCGCTGCGATACACATGTCGGGAGGAAATCATCACCAGACCATTCACGAAGTCAGCCCGATGGGCATGCCCCTGGCATACAATGTTTGGGCCGCCGAGGCTGTAAAGAAGGCAGTCAAGATACCGGTCATTGCCTCCGGCTCGATCACAAGCCCCGAACTGGCGGAGAAGATCTTATCCGACGGCAAGGGCGACTTTATCGGACTGGGCAGACCCCTCTGGGCCGATCCCCGCTTTCCCCGAAAAGCGATGGAGGGCAGACCGGAGGACATCAGACCCTGCATACGTTGTAACGACGGCTGCCTGGCCCGGGGAGATCATCTCGCGAAAACAATCCAGTGCTCGGTCAATATTGCCGTGTGCAGGGAAGAAGAATTCAAGATTACCAAGACAGAGCAACCCAAGAAGGTTGCCGTCATCGGCGGCGGACCCGCCGGCATGGAGGCGGCAAGGGTATGCGCTTTGAAGGGCCATCAGGTCACGCTTTATGAGAAACGCGAACTGGGGGGTGCCCTCATTGAAGCCTCGATCCCCGAATTCAAGGCGCCTGATCTCAAGCCTTTGATTCAATACCTGAAGACGCAGATGAAGAAGCTGAAGATCAAGGTCATCAATGAAGAGGCCACCGTGCAGGCGATCCAGAAAGGCGGTTTTGACGCCGTCATCGTTGCCGCCGGAGCGACCCCTCTCGGACTGGCGGATGTCCCGGGGATTGAGAACGCGAAAGTGACGACCGCCGTACAGGTGCTCCACGGGAAAGCCAAGGTGGGGCAAAAAGTGATCGTCATCGGGGGAGGGATCGTCGGCACGGAGGTGGGCCTCTTTCTGGCCGAACAGGGGAAGGAAGTGGTCTTCGTTGAAATGCTGGACACCTTTATGAACAACATCACCTTCGACGAAAAACTCGTTTATGAGGAACGTTTCAGAAACCTCAAGACCTCCGTTTATACCGGCAAACGTCTGGAAAGGGTTTCGGATCAGGGGATTACCGTGATGGACCGGTACGGCGCCCGAATGACGCTGACTGCGGACACCGTGGTCCTGGCCGCCGGCTTCAGGCCCAACCGGGAACTGATTGACGGTCTGAAGAATGACTCGAAATTGCAGGTCTTTGAAGCGGGCGACTGCGTAAAACCCCGCAAGATCTTTGATGCCGTTCATGACGGCCATCTGGCTGCCAAGCTGCTTGGTTAGCGCTTTGAAATGAACTGAGATGGGTATCCCGGTCAGAGATGCTTCCAAAGTCTTAGAACGCGGTTTTTCGGATTTGGACGTATTGAAATGGAAGGAGTGAAGCTCCGCCAAAGGGCGGGGCACGTGCGGGAACAGCGCGCTGCAAGGCTGTTGGGGTCGATTGAGTCGCCGGTATAAGGTTTCCGCTCTAAGCCTTTTCCAGCATCTCTGACCGGGGTTCCCTGAAGCGAATTTTTCAAGGCGCTAATAGGGTTACGATCTACGAAGCTTCAAGCGATTGTTGTTTCGGGGGAGATTTCTTGACGGCAAGGGTCTCCTCCGAAGTAACCGATGTCCTCGGAGGCGTTGAAACCGCATGATGATCGATATCTTCCCTCACATCATCCCGCCCAACTATAAAAAGGTTCTTTACGATAAGCTTCCGGCCAATTCCTTTTATCGAAAGCTGACGGATACCTATTCCACGCTGACCGATCTTGATACCCGGTTCAGGGTGATGGATAGCTATCAAGATCTGCGACAGGTTTTGACCTTGGGGGCTCCCCTCCTGCAGGATGTGGCAGCCGGCAGGGATGCCATTGAATTGGCCGAGCGGGCCAATGATGAAATGGCCGAGTTGGTCTCCAAATATCCCGACCGCTTTATTTCGGCAGTCGCCTCTTTGCCGCTGGATAATATGGAGGCCACACTGCGAGAAGCTGAGAGAGCCATAAGGCTCGGGTTCAGAGGTGTCCAGATTTCCACCGATATCAACGGCAAACCATTGGATTCACCGGAACTGATGCCTCTCTACGAAAAGATGGTGTCTTATGATCTGCCGATTTGGATTCATCCCGTTGGAGAATACACCAGCCCGGACTATCCAACCGAAAAGGTTTCCAAATTCGGAATGTTTCTCATTTTCGGCTGGCCTTATCAAACGACGTTGGCGATGAGCCGGCTGGTCTTGGGCGGGGTTTTCGACAGATATCCCAGCCTTAAGATCATCACCCACCATGCTGGAGCCATGGTTCCTTTCTTCGGGTCCCGAATCGAGGCGGCCAATGACAGCCTCAGAACCGTCATCCCCCTCGGGTATGAATCCTACCTCAAGAAGGACCCCGTTGATTACTATCGTCTCTTCTACAACGATACCGCCATTTCGGGCAGCACGGCCGGACTGATGTGTGCGTATTCGTTCTTCGGCTCGGAACGTCTGCTCTTCGGAACGGATATGCCCTACGACAACGAAAGAGGCTACAGGCTCACCCGGGAGACCATCCGGTCGATCAACGAGATGGAGATTTCCGATTCCGATAGAAGAAAGATCTTTGAAGAGAATGCCAGAAGACTTCTACGACTGCCCGAATGATCCTTACCCTGTATGGATCACGGAGCACTTGCGGCTTTCAGATCGCGACTCGACACATCTCAAATCTAAAATCTGAAATGGCCTTGAAGGCCACGCCGAACGTCAAACTTCTCAAGCCATCTGCTAAACCAGCATGGATAGCGGGAATTCAAATTGCACGGCTCCGCAGGGGCAGCTGATCCTGCAGTTTCCGCAATGCCAGCATTCCTCAGGGTAGCTCACAGCCGCACCGTCACTGCCCATGGTCAGGACATAGCCCGGGCAGTCTTCCACGCAACTCCCGCATGAGAAACAATGGCCGCAACGGAAACAGCGGTCTGCCTCGTCGACTGCCTGTTCCCGTGCATAACCTGCGTCTGATTCCACAAACCTCTTCAGGAATTCCGAGGCTGCGATTTTCCGTGTTGCCACGCGAGGCTTCTTCTCAAAGTAGTCGATATGGGATAACTCCTCGTACTGAACGATGTGCGGTGCCTGGGCCTTCGACTCGGGATCAGCAGCCTTTGCAGTAACGCTCTGCCGGCCATCTGTCACGGTGTATCCCACCAGCCCCAGAATGTTCTTCATCAGGTATTGATGGATCCCGATAGCAGCTCGACGGCCGCTTCCAATGGCCTGCGCAACGCTTGTCGGTCCTGAGACCGCATCTCCCGCACCAAATACTCCTGCCACCGAAGTCGCCAGGTTGTCGGGATCTACCTTCAAAGTACCTTTCGGCGTTAATTGAAATGGCCTGTCTCCGTGGAGGCAGAGGAAGTCGGGCCCTTCACCGATGGCCAGGATGACCGTGTCGGCTTCTAATGCCTCTCCCTTACCGGGTCCCCGGACTGCGCTCAGGCCGCCGGCCTCGTCGAACTTGAAAGAAGAAACAGGGTAGAATTCAATACCGCATGCCTTCTCATGCCGGCTCAAGATCTTAGAGATCATGGCAGAATCATGGATGACAATGCCTTCTTCTCGGGCTTGCTGGATATCCTCCGCCGGGGCCACCATCTTTTCACCCGCTTCGAGACAGACAATATGAATCTCGGAGGCGCCCAGGCGCTTACACGTAAATGCACAGTCAAAGGCCACACCTCCGCCGCCGACAATGACCACCCTCTTCCCGACATTGGGCCGATTCCCCGAATTCACCTGTCTCAGAAATGCCAATCCCGGAAGGCCCAGATGTTTCCCGGGTCCGTCCGGAGCCTTTGCCTTCCAGGTTCCAACAGCAACCAGGCAGGCGTCGAACTCGGCCATGATCTCGGCCAGGGTGATATCCTGACCTACCACCGTATTCACCTTCGATTGGATCCCGAGATCCAGGATCTGACCGATCTCCCGATCCAGAACATCCTTGGACAGACGATAGTCGGGGACTCCGCTGCGCATCATCCCTCCCAGAAAAGGCAAGGCTTCAAAAATCGTGACGCTGTGTCCCAAGAGGGTTGAAAAATAGGCACAGGTCATACCCGCGGGTCCCGAACCGATGATCGCAATCTTCTTTCCCGTCTTGGTCATGGGGGCAGGACGCCGCACTTTCGCCGTTTCCGAGTGATCGAAAAGGGCTCTCTCAAGGGCCCTGATTGAAATACTTTCATCATAGCGGCTTCGGTTGCACCTGCTTTCGCACGGATGAGGGCAGACACGGCCACAGACCCCTGGGAAAGGGTTTCGAGCTTTTATGAATTCCATCGCCTCCTCAAACCGATGATCCCGGATGAGGTAACCTATCTTTTGAATGGGATTTCCGGCTGGACAATCCGTTTCACACGGAGAGGTCCGCGGTTGAAAATCAAGAAAATCTGAAAAAATTACGGGGTGCTGCAATTCGCGACTGAATTTAGGGGGCATCTCTCTCTCCGATCGATTTCAAGGCAAGCTTAACAACCAAGGTTAAGGTTGAGGTTCATGGTTACGGTTACGAAGCCCGTTTCGTTTAGGGGCAAAGGGTTACGTAAACTTCTTAAACCGAAGGACGTAACCGAATCCCGTCCTGAGCCTGTCGAAGGATGGATGGAGCTGGCGAACACGCCCGTCGACAGGCTCAGGGCGAACGGCGAGTCGAAGGGGACGATACGGGCATCGTTACCCTAACCGGTAGACGATACTTCTATTTTCTAACGAACTCGCCTTCAGATAAGGGGTTCAAAAGCCGTCCTCATCTCCCCTGCCTCCTGCCAGAAGGCCAGACACTTGCCATTGTATTCAGGGTTCAATTGAGGGTAGTCGCTTCTGCGATAGGTCGTCCGTCCGGTCTCTCTCCTCTCCAGAACCGCCCTCGCTGTCAGCCGGCATTGTTTCAGAAGGTGTCTAGCCTCATTGGCTCTCATCAGTTCGCGATAGTCGCGGGCCTCGATCCGCTTCACGTATTCCTCGATCAGCTTCAGCCGCTCGATGGCAAGGTCGATTCCCTTCTCATTCTTGACAAACCCCATGTAGTAATTCATCACCTGCCGGATGCTATTCTCGAACTCCCGCGGCACCAGGCCTCCCCGGACCCGCAGGGGCCGGAAGATCTCTTCTTTTTCCCGGACCACTTCTTCATCCTCCAGGTTCATCCGGTTTCCATGGGAATCCGTCGCGGCGGCTTCGCTTCCGGCAGAGAACCCTCCGCAGATCGCCCCGGAGAAGGCCATGAAATTGCACCCGGAGAAGAGCCCCTTGACGGAAGACTCGAAGTTTTCATCCATCCTGATCTTTCCCCCGAAGGCGATCTCGGAAATCTCCACTTCCAGGGGATGGGTGGCAAAGGCAATCCCCTTCTGGGCAAGGTAGTCGTTGTAGGTCTCCTTGTCACCTACCATCAGGACGTTCTGGAGCAGATCCAGATCCTCCTTGGACAGGTGTCTCGCATCCATGTAGAAGGGCGGCCCCTTGCCCTCGAGGAGTTCCTGGTAGGTTCCCGAGAACCTGGTTACGACGCAGACCGTTCTCCCACATCGGGTCATACTTCCCCATAAACCGTTCACCCAGGGCATTCAGTTCGTGGCCTCCCATGCCGTTCAGGCCGTTCATGCCCGGGGCCCCGTATCCCTTGGGAAGGAGTGTCACGGAATGTTCCACGTCGAGATTGATGACTTTCGCCCCGGCTTCGTACGCAAGGACGCAATAACTTCCCGTATTATAGGGATATTGCCACGTGTTGAACGGATTGCCCGTCGAGTTGGTGGTGGCCCGGGGTGTGCAGATGCCGAGAGCCATCACCACGGCCTTTGCGTTGAGCAGGTAAAACGTCCCGTCCAGGACATGAAACCCCACGGCCCCCGTCACTCTACCTCCCCTCGTCAGGAGCTTCGTAATCATGACATGGTCCAGGACATCGATCTCCATCTTTCTGATCTTCTTAGCCAGGAGCCTCTTCACGAACTGCCCGTCCCGGATGTTGAGCCACCACGCCCCCGGTTGACCGAATCCGACGCTCCGGACATAGGAGCCGTCGCTGTTTCGGATGAAATCCACACCGATCTCTTCCAGGAACCTGACCATGAACGGCATGACCCGCACCCAGCCTTTCTCCACCATCCGGGCGGTCAGCCCGGTATGAGGCCCTTTGAAGAACTGGATGACCTTCTCGTCGGAATCCCACTCCGGTCCGGTATTGAGGTTTGCCATGAAATGGTCGTTTCCTCCGCCGACACACCCGGAGCTCTCCAGCTTCCCCTTTTCGACCAGCAGGACCCTGGCGCCGGCCTTCTTTGCGCCAATGGCAGCACCGCAGCCTGCCGCCCCGGCCCCGAGGACCAGGACGTCCGTCTCCATGACCTTCACATCGATGTCTCTTCCTTCTTCCATCATCGAATCCCTCTTTCTTTTCCAGAAGTCCCAACTACGTGAGATGTTTGTTCCCGCAGATCACTTGAGCATCAGACCCGGCAGCCATAATGTCAACACCGGGAAGACCATTAGCAGCGCCATGGTAAACATCTGGAGCAGCACGATGGGATAAGCCGCCAGATAGACGTCTTTCAGCGTGGTCCCCTGGGGAGCCACATTCTTCGTGACAAACAAAACCAGCCCGAAGGGAGGCGTGATCGTAGCCATCTCGATATTGAGCAAGAAGATGACGCCGAACCAGATGGGATCGAGCCCCAGGGTCTTGATGATCGGCATGAAGATGGGAAGGGCGATCATCGTGATGGGCACGGGGTCCATGAAACATCCCATGATGAAAACGACGATCTGCATGGCGATCACAACGAAGCATCGGCGATACGTTGATCTCGGCGGCGTATTGAACGAGTCCGGCAGTCGCGCCGCTATAGGCCAGGACATTGCCGAATGCCTTTGCCCCAACCATGATCATCATGACCATCGCTCCGATTTCGAGGGTGCCGCTAAAGGATTTCTTGACCACCGTCCAGCTCAGTTTCCGGTAGAAAATGGATAGAATAAACGTGGCAAAAGTCCCTGCAGCCGCGGCCTCAGTCGGCGTCGCGACACCCAGAAAGATGAGGCCTACCACCATAAAGAAAACAAAACCGACCGGCGCCACATAACGGAATAGATCACCAAATCTCGGTCGGAGAAAGAGGCCGATAGGCACATCGTAGGCAGGAGCCAGATGGGGCTGGACTCGGCACCGGAGAAGAATATAGATGACATAGACGGTGGCAAGCAATACCCCGGGAATATAGATCGCGACCAGGAGTTTGCCTACCGAAATCTCGCCGACCGCGCCTACGAGGACGCCGAGACCCGTGGGCGGAATCATGGCAGCAAGTCCGCCTCCGGCCATGATCGGGTCCCAGGACCATGGGCTTCTTGTATCCCCGCCTCTCCATCTCCGGAGCAAGGGTTGAACCCGAGCATGGCCGCACTGGCCACACTCGCTCCGCTCAGGTTCGCAAACAGGGTGCCCGCGATGATCGCCAGCAGACTCAGTCGCCCTTTCAGGTTTCCCATCCATTTATCGAGGGCGGAGATCATATAGGGGGCGATGTCCGACCGGTACATCAATTCCCCCATCAGAATAAAGAGGGGAAGAGGCAGCAGGTTAAAGGTCGTCACCGATCCGAAGATATTGATGATCATGTTGCGCATGGCCCCATCGAGGCCCCAGAAGCAGATAAAGGCCACCATGTTAATCAACATGAAGCAGAAGGCGACAGGCATGCCGGTGAGCATGATCGCCACGAAGCCGCCGAAGAAAAGAATCAACATGAGTTCCCAGGACATAGTGCGATCACCTCATACGAGATTTATTCTTTCGGGGTGTTTTGCGGAGTTCCCTTCTTCAGGAGCTTCGCCTCTTTGCAGAAGAACCGCGAGCCGATAGGAAAAATTGAATGATCAGCAGGAAAAAACATAAAGGAATAATGGACATCAGTGGATAAGACAAGGGCTCCAGGGTCGTGGTAAGCCGATGGCTCGTTTGGTACCGATCGATGACGACGAGAATCCCGTAATAGGTGACGACGGCACAGATCAGGACGCAGACGATTGAAGTGATTCCGTTGATATAAGCCTGCGTCACCGGCTTCAGTCTGTGGACCAGAAGCTCCATCCTGACATGCTTCTCCTTTCTAACCAGCCAGGCGGCAGCCAGCAGGGTCAGAAACAGGAGACCATACTCGGAACTCTCCAGGGCACCCTGTATGGGTTTGTTGAAAAAATACCTCATGACGATATCGACGCATACCAGGACGGTGACGAGGCCAAGAATGATCCCTGAAATGAGACGCCGCATAGTCGACGATACGATCGAAGAGCTTGTGGAATCGATGGAAGAACCCTCGTTCATTCATCGATTCTCTCCGTCTCCGGGCAAATGGAAGTTTGCACGCTTCCGGGCTTGAGGCGGATTCTCTGCCTCAAGCCCGGAAGGTTGTGCACACGTAGATTTCTTGATCACTCTCTATTTCGACATGAGGGGTCTCAGGACCTTCGTCAGTTCCGGCAGTTTCGCCTCCCAGGTCGGCCATTCCCCATCGTAGACAGCCTGAACGTACTTCGCCGCCTCTTCCGGAGGCAATTTAATAAACTGGGTTTTCTTCTTGTCGAGGATCTGCTGCTTCTGTTTGGCCTCGAGCTCTCGCTGGATCTTCATGGACTGGGGTTCCCAGGTAATGAGGGCCTCCTGGATCGCATTCTTCAGGTTCTGGGGAAGGTTATTCCAGGTTTTCAGGTTCATGATGATATACCCATTGTTGCCGTAAATGGGATGATCGACGATGATAGGACTCCGCCTCGCAATAGGCATAATTCAGATGGTCGCCCACCGTGCCGGTATAGGCGTCCACAACTCCCTTTTCAAGGGCGTTGTAGCCCTCCTGAAGAGGAATTTGGACGAAGGTCATCCCGAGTTTTTCCGCCCATGCCTTGTTGACGGTGCTCCCAAAACCCACTTTGAGCCCGGCAAGATCCTTGATCGAAGTGGGTTTCACCTTCCGGAAGCCGACATAAGTACGCCGGATCATTGTGCGGCATGAATCTTCCCACAGGCCTCAATCCGCTGGGCTCAAAGATCTGTGCCAGTTTGTCCCACAGACCGCGCTTTCTTTCTTCGTCCATGTTGAACTGTGAAAGACTGATGATCGGCGAAATGCGAACCAGTCCTGAAAAAAAGGCGCCGGGGACGACAGCCATCTGAATATTTCCGAGTCGGACGTTATCGCCGAGCTCCAGAGGCCCAATCACTTCGGGTCCGCCGAGGTATTTGCAGACGATGCCCCATTGCTCTTCTGCTCAATGAGCTTGAGAAGATCCTGAAAGATGACGATGCGCGGCTCTGTTTTGGGGAGAAAGGTGACCACCTTCAGTTCCACGGGCGGGGCTGAATAGGAAACCCCCTGGCCGACGTAAACAAAACCGGCGACCAGCTACAATAGCCGCAGCACCACAATAAAATGCCTCTTCTTCATCTTGACCTCCTTGTCCTGTCTTTTATTCCTGTCTAACAGTCTCCTACAACCATTCGCTGATATCGTCAAGACAGGACCTCTGAGAATCGCCCTCGTCAGGCATCTCTATAATCTTGAGCAGCCTTGCCGCATTGCCATAGCAGATCTTCTCCTTGTCCGCTTCGGAAATGGGCAGTTCCTTGACAAACCGGACGGCCTCGTCGTTTCTTTCGTAAGGATAGTCGACCGAGAAAGCGATCCGATCCGCCCCCATGCCCAGATAAGCACACAGGAAAGCAGGGGTGAAGAACATCCCGCTGAAAGTCGCGGTGAAATTCGACTTCACATAGTCGCTGGGCTTCTTCTCGATCCTCGGTTTCTTGCCCTTTCCACGGTTTGATAAAGTAGGCATCCATCCGCGTCAGCCAGAAGGGCAGTCCCTCCCCCATATGCCCGAGGATAAACTGCAGCTTGGGATATCGGTCAAACAGTCCGCTGTAGATCAGGCGCATGCTGTGAAGGGCGACCTCCGCCGCATAGCCGTGGGGCGGGCCCGCCAGTTCGAAACCGTAATCATCGGCATACCCCTTCAGAATGGAGGTGGAGGGGATTTCCGGATGGAGATAGATGGGCACGCCGAGCTTTTCGGCCTTCTCGAAGATGCACCAGTACTTCTTGTTGTCCAGGTACTCGTTTCGAGCATGGGATTCGATGTTCACGCCCCTCATGCCAAGTTCCAGAACCGCCCTCTCCAGTTCAGCGGCAGCTTCCTCCGGAGATTGAGGGGCAATGCAGGCCAATCCGACGTATCGGTCCGGATGTTGTTTCACCACCTTTGACAGGGCATCGTTGACCTTTCTTGCCCAGGCCGTCCCGTCGGCAGGTTCAAAACACTGAACGCCCGGAGGGCTGAGGCTCAGGGCCTGGATCGTAATGCCATTCGCATCCATGTCCTTCAAACGGGCCTCTCCCAGGTCAAGGAGTCTGTTCTCCATCTCAAAGCCCCGCGGGGAGCACAGGACATCGTTATACCACATGGTGAGCCCATCCTTCTCCTCTGTTTCCCTCGGGGGCTCTTTCCTCTTTCGAAGATACTGGACGTACTCGGGTATAAAAAAGTGCGTTTCCAAATCAATGAATCTCATCTTCTCCCTCCGTCAATAATGAAAAGAAATAACCCCTGCGGGTCCCCCAAAAAGAGACATCACAGGAGCCCGTTTTCCCTGTAGTACCGTTCCGCACCCGGGTGCAGGGGAATCCCTCCCACATTCTTCGAAAGCTGAGCGGGATCGATGGGACACACGAGGTTGCAGGCCTCCACCGGGATATTCCGGAAATGGAACTCGAAGAGCCTCTCCCTCTTTTCTACGAAGAGCTTCGTCATCAGGTAGATAAACTCCTCGGGCATCTCCTCACGGGTGAAAAGCAGCCAGTCCGAGAAATCGACACAGGGCACATCCTCCTCCATCCCGGGAAACGCTCCTTTCGAGAGCACGGCCGGTCTGTACCCGTAGGCGTTCTGAAGATCACCCAGGACCGACGCTTCGACGGGCAGGAATCGCATCCGGCGCGTCCGCCCGAGTTCCACCCAGGCCGGGGTTCTCTGTCCCTCGTGGACCAGGGCATCCGCCTTGCCCTGAATGCACGAGATTGGGGATCTTCAGACAGTGGCTTTCCTCGATGATCTGCCAGCCGGCCCGTCTCAAGCCGTCAATCGACAATCCGTAGGCCTCCAGGATTCTCTCCACGGCAAACCGGACCGGGAAGTCTTTATCCGGAATGACGAGCCGCATCGGATGGTCTTTCATGTCTCTGATGCTGTGAATGGGTGAATCGGCAGGCACGGCCCATATCATACGGTCGTCATGGGGCAGTGCTCCAACCGCCCTCAGATTCTCCATCTTCCGGGTAAAAGGGCCGACTCCCCTGTAGGCCATGGTCACACACGCCGGCGGAGTCACAAAACCCACGTCGGCCTCTTTCGTGCTTACGGCCAGAGGCGTCAGAAAGTCCCCCAGCACCAGGTCGATCTTCACCCTGCGAAGAGAAGGCAGTTCCCCGCTCAGAAATTCCGCAAGCTCGGAGAAGAACAGGCCCCACGGCCAGACAATATCCGATCGAAACGTGAGATTCATCTCTTTTTCTTTCATACTTTTCCTCCATGCAACATTGGCAACCTATTACATCATCACCCTGGGCAAATAGAGAGCGATTTCCGGAAAGGCAATGATAAAACCCACCAGAATCCCCATAGCCAGGGCAAAAGGCCAGATCCCCGAGTAGATCTCGGTCATCGGAACTTCCTTGACCATCCCCGCCATGATGAAGACATTCATTCCCACAGGCGGCAGAATCATACCCATCTCCATCATGATCACCGTGAGCACCCCGAACCAGAGCGGGTCGAAACCCAGCGCACAAACCGTCGGAAAGACGGCGGGCACCACGATGAGCATCATGGCCCAATCGTCCATCAGGGCACCGAGGATCGCATACAGGATCATGATGGCAATGATGATCCCCACCGGCGGTACGGGAAGGGTCATACAGAAATCCGCGAGGGCTTTGGTGAGCCCGCTTAATGAAAGCAGGTAGTTGAAGAGCATGGCGCCGATCACCATGACGAAGATCATCCCGGTGGTCCTGAGCGTATTCAGGATGCAGCGTTTCATCCCCTCCCTACTCAACCGCCTTCTAAACAAAGCGATCAGGAAAGCCGCCACGACACCTACCCCGGCCGCCTCGGTCGCATTGAAGATCCCGAAGTAGATGCCTCCCATCACCAGGCCGAACAAGACTACCACGGACCAGAGATCCTTCAGTGAAACAATCCGTTCGCGCCAGTTCGCAGGAGCACCCGAAGGCCCGAGATTCGGATTGCGTCTGCACCAGACGTAGATAAGAAGCCAGAAAAGAACCGTCAGCAGAAGCCCCGGAATAATACCGGCCGTAAATAATTTACCGATCGACTGCTCGGTGATAATTCCGTAGAGCACAAAGGCAGCGCTGGGCGGGATCAGGATCCCCATCGTCCCTCCGGCTGCAATGCAGCCTAAGGCCATGCTGTTGGCGTATTTGCGCGCCTTCATCTCCGGATAGGCAATGGAAACCATGATCACCGCGCCGGCAGAACTCGATCCCTGGACCGCAGCAAAGGCTGCACAGGCTCCTATCGTTGCCATGGCCAGGCCTCCGGGAAGATGGCCCAGCCACTTGTTCACTGTTCTGTAGGCGTCCTGACTCAACCCGGAGAGGAAGGCGAACTCCCCCATCAACATGTACAGGGGGATCACGGACATGCTGTAGGTAAACGTCTGCGAGAATGCATTGTGGGCCAGCTTGCCAAACGCCGCGTCCAGGTTGGCCAGAAGAGCGATCCCCACAAAGGCCGTCAGCCCCATGGTCACACCGATGTGCATCCGCAAGATCATGAGAACGAACATGAAAACGACACAGATCAGTCCAATTTGCCATTCTTCCATCGAGTCACTTCACCTCGTCTTCAAGACCTTCCTGCTTCTTGATGTCTTCCTGCTCGGCTGCCTCCAGGGGCGACAAGGCGTTCAGAAACAGCTCGATGCCCCACAGCAACGACCCGATCGCGATGATGAACATGGCGGGGGCAATCGGGATTTTGAGTACGTCCGTCACTCTCATGCTGGGGACTGCGTAGGATATGGCCAGCAGCGTTTCCTGCCAGCTCGTAATCAGGGTATAGACCCCTACGAGAAAATACATGAGACCGATCGTCATCGCCCTCAGGCGCCGGGGAAAAAGGGAGACAACCTCGTCAAACGTCACATGCTGCTTTCTAACCTCGGTGTAGGGAATGGCCAAAAAGGCGGTGACAACTAACAGGATCTGCGTCACCTCCACTGCACCCATGAGGGGCTTCCTGAGCAGGTAACGGGCGATGACGTGAGCAAAGGTCACCAACACCATCAGGACCAGCGCAGCCCCCCCAACCCAGGTTCCTCCCGTAATAAAGGCATGCAAACCTTTTCGAAAGGCCGTTAATCTGTCAGATGCCATCGTGTTCCCTTTCAAAGGCCACGTTTGTCGTTGTAGAAGCTCGTATCGAGGCTCGTAGTAAGAACCGGGTATCGAGGCCCGTGAAAGAAGCAGGTTATCGAGCTTCGTATCCAAGCTTCGAGCTTCGATACCAGCATCGACAACGATCCCCTCTCATCCAACCGGTTCGGGTCACGGTTACGAAGCCCGTTTCGTTTAGGGTCCGACGGCCACGTGAAATCCCTAAGACGAATAACGTAACCGAATGACGATATGGGCATCCTTACCGTTACCTTCAAACGCTTATTCTCAAACCAAAAGACGCTACTTCTTAGAGACGATCTGGACAATGTCGTTATACATCTTTGTTGCCGGCAATCCCATCCCGTCCATTTCGGCGATCCACTGTTTGTCCACAGCTTTGACCGCATCGATCCACCGCTGCCTTTCCGGGGCGGAAAGTTCGATAAATTCGATACCCGCCTTCTTTCCGGTCTCGATGGCGGCCTGGGCGTCATTCCGATAGGTCTTCCCCTGTGCCTCCAGTGCCCAGGGAATCAGGTCCGTCATAATCTTCTGGTCGGCCGGAGAAAGGCTGTTCCACGCCGCCATTCGAATTCCAACGAAGTTGGATGCCGACCCGAAATCGAGCCGTGTGACGTACTTGACAACCTCCGAGAGCTTATATCCTCTCAGGCCGTCCAGGGGGAAGAGCATCCCGTCGATCACTTTCTTCTCCAGAGAGGTGTAGATGTCGTTCGACATGATGCTCTCCGGAGAGGCTCCCAGTGCCTTCAGTACAAGGGGAGGCGTCTTTCCCCCGCCAAACCCGACGATTTTCCCTTTCATATCTTCGAGATTCCTTACCGGTTTGGAAGCCATTTGAAGATTGTTCAGTCCGAACCGGCCCGTCCAGAGGATCTTGATGTCCTTGAAGTACAGGGGGGTAAGATACTTCTCATAGACCATCGTCCGGATCGCCGTGCAGGTCGGGTCGCCGACATCGCCCGGCACCATGGTAGGAAGATGAAAAACACCTTCGAGAGGGAAACGTCCCATGATAAACACGGGGAGGATGAAAGCGATGTCGCTTGTGCCTCTCACAAGGTCGTCGTACATCTCAGGCAGTTTCCCCAGTTGCTGGTCGGTAAAGACATTCACCTTGACTCTTCCCTCGGTCCGTTTCTCCACTTCCGCTGCCCAGGGAAAAACAAGATTCTTGGCAGCATGATGCATCGCCGGGAGATGAGTGGCGAATTTCAACCTGATCTGTTTGGCAGGGGTCTGAGCCTCAGCCGGTGCAGGGGATAAGAACGTTTCAAGGGAGGAAGGGACCGGCGATTCGAATCCCGGCAGAACGATGCCAATGACCAATACAGCAAATACCAACCCTGACAACATCTTCTTCATAAAATATGACCTCCTTTCAGTGATTCTTTCGGTTGTTGGGTCTTGTTCAAAGTTTATCTACTGACCGGTTGTTAACCGGTTGGTAGAAGACCCTATCACAATAAAATAGAATGTCAATATTTTTTTGCAAACCCGGGATTTTTTATTCACTTCCTGTTCTCCGCCCTTCCGCAATTTGACAGATCAGCAGGGATATGGTATCGATAGCTCAACAATGGGAACATCATGCTACAGAACCGCTCTGTCTGTTTTTATTGGAATTTCCATTAGCCTTTTTCTGTTGCATCCCGCCAAGGCTGCCAACATTACGGAGGTAAGGTTCTGGTCTGCCCCGGATCATGCCCGGGTGGTTCTGGATCTCACCGAACCGGTTCAATATGAAAGCTCCCAGGAAAACCCTCTCCAGCTCCGCCTGGAACTGAAGGGGGCTTCCCTGAAGACCTCCCGGAGAGAATGGGAACCAAACGACCCATTTCTGAGGAAGTTCACCGCTGCTGACCTCGACACGAATAAGGTGAAACTGGTTTTCCATCAAAAGAAACCTCTGAACGCCAATATTTTCATTCTTAAACCCTATCAGGACAAGCCTTACCGCCTTGTGATCGACCTGATTGACCAAAGCCAGGAGAAGAAGGACCAGGAAGAACGCCAAAAACAGAAAGAAATCAAGCAGAAGGAGACCAGGATCGTGGTTATCGACCCGGGGCACGGGGGTGAAGACCCGGGGGCAATCGGACGCAATAAGACTATGGAGAAAGACGTCGTCCTGAAGATCGGCCAGAAACTCTTCCAACACCTCGGTTCCCGTAAGGAGATCAAGCCTTTTCTGACACGGAAGGGAGATTACTTTATTCCCCTGGAACAGCGTTTGAGGATCGCCCGGGAATACGGCGCCGACCTCTTTGTAAGCATCCACGCGGACGCAAGTTTCAATTCTCAGGCAAGAGGCACCTCCGTCTATTGTCTCTCCCTCTCCGGCGCCACCGATGAGGCAGCCAGGGTTCTTGCGAACAAGGAAAACATGTCCAATGTCCTGGGCGGGGCCTTCCTGAGACCGGCCTCCCTTTCCAAGGACCCCAACCTGAATCAGATCCTGCTGGACCTCCTGCAGAACAACTCCATGAGGGAGAGTCTGCGGTTTGCTGAATCGATTCTGAACGATCTCAGGGGCGTGCATCATTTGAAGTACCCATCCTATCGCCAGGCCAACTTCATCGTCTTGAGGGCTCCGGACATTGCCTCGGTGCTTGTTGAAACGGCTTTCGTTTCCAATAAGGAGGACGAGCGCCTGCTGAATCAGGACGCATTCCAGGACAAGCTTGCCAGAACCCTGTCCGATTCCGTCACGAAGTTCTTCGAACCCTGATCTCCAGTAGCCGGCCGCGGTGTTGAGGCACAGGATCAGTCCAGATTGACAAACACTGTGCTCTGGATTATAAAAAAATCAGCCACTCGAGTGGCTTTCTTGTTTGAGCTGGAAGTGAAGCTCCCGCCTAAAGGGCGGGGCTTCCCGGCAAGGTACTCTCATTTATATTGTGCCCCTTGATCCCTGAGGGACCAGCGGGGCACGTTCCGGTCACCGAAACCAAACACTGAGAATGTGTGAAAGAAAGGTCCCAGATCGTTTTTTCCCGGAAGGACGAGGCGATTTCCGGAACTTTAGAATTGCGGGCATCAGATGTATGGTTTTCATTCCCTCATAGTATGAATAAGAAATGATTCCGTTTTCGGTCTTGAGGGTTAGCCGTTTAAGGTAACGCTCTAAAGTTTCTCCAACCGCCCCGTCCTTCCGGGAAAGGTCTTTTTTTCTCAGGATTGATTTTTCCACAGTTTTTGACACTCAAGTTTTTCTACCGTAGCATTTTTGTTTGGCTGAAAACCTATGGAAAAAAGAAAGAAGTCTCTCGCAGTGATCGACGGACAGGGGGGAGGAATCGGAAGCGCGATGGTCAAGCGCCTCCGGGATGTCTTCTCGGAAGAGGTTGAAATCATCGGTCTCGGAACCAATGCCATGGCGACGGGGGCGATGCTGAAAGCCGGCGCCAACAAAGGGGCTTCGGGCGAGAACGCGATCGTTCAAACGGTCAAGTCCGTGGATATCCTGATCGGGTCTGTAGCCATTGTCATGGCCCATTCGATGATGGGAGAAGTCACTCCCCGGATGGCGGAAGCTATTTCATCCGCCGCAGCCAGTAAGGTTCTGATTCCGCTGAAGATGCCCGAAGTGGTGATTGTCGGGACCCCCAAAGAACCTCTTCCCCATCTGATCGAACAGATGGTCAAGCAGGTCCGAGAGACGATCGTTTCATAACGGAGGAAACCATGTGCGAAGCCAATGCCTACCTGGTTAAAGAAGGTAAGGAGGAGTTGATTCTGGAAGATATTTCCGTTCTTCGGGCTGAGGAAGGCGGGCTCTACCTTCAGAATATCTTTGGCGAGCAAAAACGGGTCAAGGCGCGAATCAAAGAGATGAATCTCATCGATCACCGGATCGTTCTGGAAGAGGGTTGATCCTCCGGTGTTCTTCCACCCGTTACCGAAATAAATCAAATCAAAATAACAAATCAAAATAACACTGGACAAATCCTGTAAAATTTGGTAGCATTTTTTTGCTTGTTGGATCCTCGGTGGTCGTGCCATTGCTCCGTCAAGGGGGTGATCACCATGATCGTGATTAAGCAGGGGGACAGATTCAAGAGTTCCTTTACCGGCCTGGTGTACGGAGTGAAGAAAATCAAGGATACAATGGTTTTACTGGAAGCGGAGAATGGGTCGGCCGAGGTCTTAACCGAGAAGAACAGTCTCAAGCTGTTCTATCGGAAGGAGGAGAAAAAGAATGGGGGATAAAGGGGATCTTCGATCGGGCACGATCACCGGGATTCCTCTTTAGGTTTTCCTTAAGACACAAACTCGGAGCAGCGACAGAGTCACGATCGCTGCTTTTTTTGTTCCTATTTCCAAATTCGGGGAGGCGCTCTGGGCTATGCGATCTTCCCGGTCAGGGCAACAGCCTCGATCTCGATCAGCACGTCCCTGGGCAGCCGGGCGACTTCAACGGTCGATCTTGCCGGCGGGCAAGAAGGAAAGTAGGCCGCATAAATCTCATTGACCCGGCTGAAATGGCCCATATCCTTCAGGAAGATCGTGACCTTGATCACATCTCCCATCCCCGATTTCTGAGATTCGAGCAGGCCCTTTATGTTCTCCAGGACCCTTCGGGTCTGTTGCTCGATCCCCCCCTCCACCATCCCTCCCGTTGCAGGGTCAATGGGGATTTGACCTGAGAGGAAAATCAGGTCTCCTGCCTGAATCGCCTGAGAATAGGGACCAATGGCCTTCGGCGCCCTGTCCGTCTCGATCACCTTTTTCATTTTGCTCATCCCTCCAGCAGTCCGCAGATCTCTGATGCCTGTGCCAGAACCACATCCGCCCCGACCCTTTCGAATTCCTCCCTCTTTATTCGTCCGGTTAAAACACCCACCGTCTTCATTCCAACCCTCTTCCCCGCCTGGATGTCCAGGGTATGGTCGCCTACCATCACGGCTTCTTTCCCCGGGATACCGAGGGCTCCTGTGACCGTGAGGAGATGCTCCGGATGGGGTTTGACCTTCTTGACGGAATCTCTTGAGATGAAAACATCGCAGTGAGACTCGACGTCGGGAAAAACCTTTCGCACAGCCTCTTCACAGTTCCGGGTGATAATTCCAATCTTGACCTTCCTCTCTCTCAGCGTTCTCAGCGTCTCCTTCGTCCCGGGAATCAGCCTCCCCCGGCCGGCCGCCTCCATTTCGATGCGGTGCAGAATCAGGTGGGCCTCCCGGTAAAACCCGTCCGCCCCGGTCCCATGCTTCTTTGATAAAACCTGACAAACTTCATCGATCATCTCCAGCAGATACTTTTCTTTGACCACCCCTTCCTCGACACCAAACTCCCTGACCAATGCCAGAATCTTCTCCTTCATCATCGAAAAATCGAGATTCAAAACCGCCAGGGTCCCGTCAAAATCAAAAATCACCGCCTTGGTATTCTTAAGGGATATCATCAGTTCAACTATCCAATGTGCGAACCCAAATTGCAAACGCGTAAGGGTTCAAAAAGTCCATTGGGTGCTACTATCAACACATAGACTCATAACCCCACCCACCCTCCCCTTATCGTTAAGGGGAGGAACGTGCCCCCTCTTAGGTTAAGAGGCGGAAGGGGAAGTTACTTCGTATCGATTGCAGCCTTAAATCAATTGCAACAGATGTTTGTTCTATTATCAGACTGTTAATCATCAAGGTGATGGAATTCCCCTCTCAGATTTCCCTTGAATGGAGGCCGGAGATTTGGTATGTAACTTCTTATGAGAGCAGAAAGAAGAAACTCCATGCTGGCCGAAAGAATCCGGATTGCCTCCGGCGAGGGAGAGGCGGATCTTCTGATCAGGAACGGGAGAGTCGTCAATGTCTTTTCAGGAGAGATTGAGCGGAAAGACATCGCCGTCTATGCGGGGGTCATCCTTGGCTTCGGGGATTATCCGGCCAGAGAGGTGATCGACGTAAAAGGCGATTTTATCTGTCCGGGCCTGATCGACGGTCATGTCCATGTCGAATCAAGCATGGTGACCCTCCCCCACTTTGCCCGTGCCGTCCTGGCCCATGGGACCACGACCGTCGTCATCGATCCTCATGAGATTGCCAATGTCATGGGTCAGGAAGGCGTTCGTCTGATGGCCGAATCAGCGAGAGGCATTCCGCTGAACGTTTTTGTCATGATCCCTTCCTGTGTCCCCGCAACCCACATGGAGACCTCCGGAGCGGTCCTGTCGGCGGCCCAGGTGATACCGCTTCTCAAAGAACCCTGGGCGATCGGCCTGGCCGAAATGATGAACTTTCCCGGTGTCATCTTCAGGGACCCCGAGGTGTTGAAAAAGATTGAATCGGCAAGGGGTAAGAGGATTGACGGCCACGCCCCTTTCCTTTCCGGAAAGGGGCTGAACGCTTACCTCTCGGCCGGTATTCGCTCAGACCATGAGTGTACCACACCGGCCGAGGCAAAGGAAAAGCTGAGCAGTGGGACGTGGATCATGGTGCGGGAGGGCACGACAGCAAGAAATTTGAAGGATCTTATCCCTCTGGTGACGGAAAGAAATTCCAGGCGCTTCTTCTTCGTGACGGATGACCGGCACCCCCGGGAACTTCTTGAGGAAGGCCACATCGACGATATCGTGAGGAAGGCCGTTCGGTTCGGCCTCGATCCGGTCCTGGCCATACAGATGGCTACGATCAATGCGGCGGAGTATTTCAGACTCGACGACCTTGGAGCCATCGGTCCTGGATTCCGGGCGGACCTCGTGGTCTTCGATCACCTCTCCCGTTTCCAGGTCAAGAGCGTTTTCAAGGATGGGCGACTGATTTCGGATGGCGGAGAGGTGGCCTTTCCCGGGCAAAAGAACCGTCCATCCTTCGCCTCTGCCAAGAAACGGTGCAGAATCGGCCCCCTTCGGAAGGATGCTTTTCTGCTCCCGGGCAATGGTCAATCGGCGAAGGTGATTCAAATTATTCCGGATCAGATCATTACGAGAAAAGTGACCGCCAAGATTCCGGTCAGGGCAGGGGCGGCCTGTCCATCCATCGAAGAGGACATTCTCAAGATCGCCGTCGTGGAGCGGCATCGGGCCACGGGAAATGTCGGCATCGGATTTGTTCAGGGATTCGGCCTGACAAAGGGGGCAATGGGATCCACGGTGGCACACGACTCGCACAATCTCGTCATCGTCGGGACGAATGACCGGGACATGGTTAAAACAGCGAAAACCATCCAATCGATGGGAGGGGGATTGGCAGTCGTCTCAGGAGAAAAGGTACTGGCCTCCCTTGCCCTCCCAATCGCCGGTCTGATGGCAGACGTCCCCGTGGAAGAGGTCCATGCGGATTTAGAGAAGCTCTTTGACGCGGCGAGGGCCCTGGGATGCAGACTGCTCGATCCTTTCATGACCCTCTCGTTTCTCTCTCTCCCCGTGATTCCGGAACTGAAGATCACGGATCTGGGCCTGGTGGATGTGAATCAATTCAAGATCGTCCCGTTGTTTGAATAATAATAGTAGGCAGAAAGCAGTAAGCAGAAGGCAGAAACCTTAGAACCATAGAAAGCAGTCGGCAGAAAGCAGAAGGCAGAACCCAGAGAGTTCAAGATCACAGTAGGCAAGAAGCAGTGAGCAGAAGACAGAACCCATAATTTCTTTTTTTCTCCTTTTCTTTGTCTTTCTGCCTACTGCCTACTGCCTTCTGCTTTCTCTTCTTTGCTTTCTGCCTACTGCTTTCTGCATACTGCCTTCTGGCATTTCAATGGGGGTTCACTATGGATTATGATCAACTTGTTAGACGAAGCAACCCGATATCTCCAGGAATACATCCGGATTCAAACCGTCAATCCCCCGGGGGCCGAAACAGCGGGAGCGGAATTCTTTCGAGAGATCTTCGAATCCGAATCCATTCCCTGCAAGCTTTTTGAGCCCTCGCCGGGCAGAGGAAGCCTTCTCGCCACCCTGAAGGGAGATGGAAGCCGCAAGCCAATCCTCCTGCTCAGCCACATCGACGTCGTTCCCGTCGAGAAAGAACACTGGAACGTAGCCCCCTTCGGAGGGGTGATTCAGGATGGGTATCTCTATGGCCGTGGGGCTCTCGATGACAAATCCATGGGGATTGTCGAGATGATGGTCCTTCTGATCCTGAAAAGGGAAAGAACGGACCTCAAACGGGACATCCTTTTCTTTGCCTCCGCGGATGAGGAAACGGGGGGCGGGTGGGGGGTCGATTGGGCCATCGATCATGTTCCGGTCCTGCGGGAAGCGGAATACGCCCTCAACGAGGGCGGACACGTCTGGATGGGTGAATCCGGGGCGCCGGAGCGATACGAGGTTTCGAGCGGGCAGAAGTTGCTTTTCCAGCTGAGGGTGCGGGCCCGGGGGAAATCCGGTCACGGCTCCATGCCCCATCCCGACAATCCGAACGTCAAGCTCATCCGCGCCCTCGACAGGGTGACATCCTGGGAGACCCCCTTCGAAATCCTCCCCATGGTCAAGGAGTATTTCCGGAAGATAGCGCCCATGCAGGCCCTGGCAGATCAGCCCTTCTTCGAAGACATCGAGAAGGGGCTGAGGGATCTTTCCTTCTCAAAACGCCTGACCTCCAGCCCCTCCTATAATGCGATGGTCAGAAACACGATCTCCCTTAATGTCCTTCAGGGAGGATCAAAAGTGAATGTCATTCCTTCGGAGGCGATCGCGAACCTCGACTGCCGTCTCATTCCGGGTTCCTCCAAGGAGGATTTTCTCAGGGAAGTTAAGAAGAGGCTGGGAGAAGAGGTCGAGGTGGAGATCATCGCGGAGAGTCAATCCCATCCCCCTTCGCCCTTCGATACGGATCTCTACCGGGCCATCGAGCGGTTCGCTTCGAGGAATGATCCGGGCTGCCCTGTGGTTCCCCTCCTTCTTCCAGGAGCCACGGACGGCCGGTTTTTGAGAGATAGAGGCGTGATCACCTACGACTTCTGTCCCTTCCGGTTGACCGAAGAAGAAAACATGAGCATGCATGGGAATAACGAACGCATCTCCATAGAGAATCTCAGGTTTGGAATCAGAATGATGGTGGAGGCGATCAAAGAGGTTGCAACCTGACCGACCAGATCAGGGCATTTCAGATTTCAGATTGGAGATTTCAGATTTAAGGACCGATGTGATCGATCATGTCGATTCGACGTTGGTGCCGCCCTCCCTCGAAGGGTTGTTCCATCCAAACCTCAACGATTGCTAAAGCCTCGTCCTCGGAAAGCAGCCGCTCACCCAGCGACAGGACATTCGCATCGTTGTGGGCGCGGGCCAGCCGCGCAGACTCGGTGCTCCAGCACAGTGTGCACCGGACCCCCTTCACCCGGTTGGCAACGATCGCCTCTCCATTCCCGGATCCGCCCAGAACAATCCCCCGCTCGAAATCGCCGCGGCTGACCGCCTCCGCAACAGGCCGGATGAAGGCCGGATAGTCAACCGGGTCTGTGGAGAAGGTGCCAAAATCGCGCACCTCGTGCCCCTGTGCAAGAAGGTGCCGCATCAGAAGTTCTTTATACCGAAACCCGGCATGATCGGACCCTATGGCAACCTTCACGGTTCCCTCCCTCTTCCACGATTCCCGTGTATTCTTATTCCCCGTGAATTATAAAACGTTATTGTCCGGTTTTCAGCCATACAAAAGTGTCATATCCATGGAGGCATCTTCAAGAAAAACGTCGGATGCCTCCACGTTTTTCTCCTCAGTTCTCCTCATTTCCCTCTCCCTCTTTTCTGTTCCAATCTCTTGACATTGAAATCTCTTTCTCGTATGAAAGGCAGATGGCGCGGATGGAAGTCGTCTTAGTCTACGACCTCGGCGGCACTTCATTCCGGGCCGGCCTGGTCAGCCAGAACGGGGCCATGGTCGGTCCGGCGGTGGTCAAGCACGATCTGACTGTGGACGAACGGGGATACTCCGAACTGGACCCGGAGGGGTGGTGGAAGAATCTGCTCCACGTCACTGGCCTGTTGCTGGACTCACCCCTGGCGGCCGAAACAGAGATCGTAGGTCTTTGCCTCGGGGGAATCACACGAACCCAGGTCTTCCTGGACAGCCACGGCCGCTCCATAAGGCCGGCCATCAGCTGGGCCGACAGCCGGGCGTTTGGGGAGGCTGAAGAAATCAAAGCACGGCAGGCATTGCTCGGGGCAGTGGGTCAGACCTACGGCCCGGTGAACGCCTTTCACCCGCTGGCACGGCTGGTCTGGTTCAAGGATCACGAGCCGGATATCTTCACGCAACTGACCACTGTGCTGGAACCCAAGGACTTTCTTAATTTCCGCTTAACGGGTGAGTTGGCAGGCGACTATCCCGCTCAGGCCCGACTCCTGCGCCGTACTGATCAGCGCGTTGCAGAGGAACTCTGCCTGGCAGCAGGACTGTCCCCCGCGCTCTTCCCGGCTCTGCTTCAGCCGGAAGAAATATTGGGAGTGGTGAAATCCGGTCTGCCGGCCCCGCTGAACCGATTGGCCGGCCGGCCGGTCCTGGTTGGATCCATGGACGCCTGGCTGGCCGCTTTGGGACTGGGCGCCAACCATCCCGGCCGGGCCTTTAATATTTCGGGAACTTCGGAGGTTCTGGGCCTGGTCACGGCCGAAAGGATCGAAGCATCCGGCCTCGTAGATCTGCCCTGGGGTTCGGGTCTCTTCCAGATCGGAGGCCCCAGCCAGGCAGGAGCCGACTGTCTGGCCTGGTTGGCTGGACTCTTCGACCAAACCGAACCTTCAACCCTTCTGGATAATCTGGCCTCGGTTACCCGCAACCAGGAGATTGTCCTCTTCTTACCCTATCTCCGTGGCGAGCGGACGCCATTGTGGAACGCCAACGCGAGGGGCCTCTTCATCGGACTGAATCGGAGTCATGGCCGGGCTGACCTGATCTGGGCTGTCCTGGAGGGAGTCGCCCTGGCCAACCGCCAGGTCCTTTCTTTGGCCGAAACCGCCGCCGGGGAACGCGCAGGAGAAGTTCGAATCGGCGGCGGGGCGGCGAGAAGCGAGATATGGTGTCAGGTAAAGGCCGACGTCATGGGCCGGCCGGTTGTCCGACCTGTGAACCCGGAGGCCGGATTGCTCGGCGCGGCCATGGTGGCATGGACGGGGTTGAAACACTTCAGTACCTTTGATCAGGCCGAGTCGGTCCTTGTTAAGGTGGAACGGCGTTTTACCTCTGACCCGGCCCGAACCCAGGTCTACGACCGGCTTTTTGAATTATGGCTCCGGGTTCAGGAGGCAAGCCTGCCGCTGGCACAGGCCCTGGTGGAAACCCGTTTCCCGGGGATTAACCCAACGTGAGGAGGATGGATCATGAAGGATCTTTTTAAACGTGAATTCGGGCATCGGCGCTTCCTGATCGGCATGGTCCACACCCTGCCCCTGCCTGGATCTCCCTGCTATGACCGCGCCGGCGGAATGAGGAAGATCGTCTCTCAAACGAGAAAAGAGGCCGCCATCCTGGCCGAAGCCGGTTTCCATGCCCTGCTTTACTGCAACGAGTCGGACATGCCCTACCAGACCCGGCTTGAGCCCGCAACGATTGCGGCCATGACCGAAGTGATTGCAGAGACGCAATCCGGCCTCAAGGTCCCCCACGGAGTCAACCTTCTTCTGGACCCGGCGGCATCCGTGGCTGTGGCCCATGCGACGGGCGGCAGGTTCGTCCGGGCTTATTTGACCGGGGCCACAGTAGGTGATACAGGCCTCTTCGTCCCCGATGGGGCCGGAGTGCAGCGGCTCCGAGCCAACCTGCAGGCTGAGGAGATCAAGATCCTCTGCAACATCACCCCGGGTTTCTCAATCAGCCTGGACAGCCGCCCCGTGGAAGAACAGGCAGCTGGAGCGGTCTTTATCGGTCTTGCGGATGCGGTCTGTGTCTCCGGCCCGGCGGCCGGGCGAGAGGCCGACCTGAGCCTGATCGAGCGCGTCGCTGCCCGGGTTCCAGAAACTCCCGTAGTCGTCGGAACAGGCGTAACGGCGGCCAATCTCAGGGCTATGGCCGAGGTGGCCGATGGCTTCATTGTAGGGACCTCCCTCAAGATCGACGGTCGGACTCTCAATCCGGTGGATCCGGCCCGTGTGGCTGAGTTCATGGCCGCAGGCAGGAGGATCCGTGACTGAGGATTTTGATCGTCCGGTAGCCATCATCAGTGGGGCCGCAGGCGGCATCGGCCGGGCCACCGCAGCGACGCTGGCCGACCGAGGCTGGGATCTGCTTCTGACCGATCTTGCTTTCCCGGCCCGGACTGACCCGTTCTTTTCGGACCTCAAGGCCCGGGCCAGGGTAGAGATGATCCCGGCCGACTTGACAGAGCCTTCGGCCGGCCCCGAGGTTGTAGCCTGTGCCGTGAAGTCCTTCGGCCGATTGGATGGCGTCGTCAACTGCGCAGGGAAAAGCCTGGTAGCATCCACTCTGACCCAGACACCGGAATCCTGGGCCGCAGTCCGTTCGGTAAACCTGGAGGCGGCATTCTACCTGGCCCAGGCGGCCGGCAAAAAGATGGTCGAACTGGGTCGGGGTGGATCGATTGCCCTGATCTCCTCCATCGCCCACCTTTCCGGCGGGGCAAACCCGGCCTACGGTGCGGCAAAGGCGGGGATCATTTCCCTGACCTACGCGCTTGCCCAGGACCTGGGTCCGTTTGGGATTCGGGTCAACGCATTGACCCCGGGAGTCATTGACACAGGGATGGTCCGGGGCGCATTCCCCGGGGAGAAATTCACCGCCCTTGAGAAAGCTGTTTCGGCCCGTACTCCATTGCGTCGGCTGGGTCGGCCCGAGGAGGTCGCCGAAGTCGCGGCATTCCTCCTTTCACCGAACGCTTCCTTTATCACAGGCGCGGTGATCCCGGTAACCGGCGGGCTGGAGTTGCTCTCTTCCCTGGGGGCCTTTTTGGAGAGGTGACCAGCGACATTCCGCAGACCCGGAGGGAACACTTCCAAGGCCTTGCAAGGCGGGTTTTCCCGGAGCGGATCCGATCAGGCTCTTCCAGTGTTGACATCGGGGCCGCCGGAACGGTCTTTTCGCATCGTTGAGGTGAAGTAGAGTGTCACGACAGTCCAGAGATTTTCTTGCAAAATACGGCACGGCCCTGGGTGGCCTCGTTGTTTTCAGCTTCTTTTCCCTCTTTGTCGGCAATTTCCTGAAGACCGCCAACCTGCTGAATGTGGTCAAGCAGATCAGCTACCTGGCCATTCTCTCTCTCGGTTTTCTTCTCGCGTTGACCACAGCCGAACTGGACCTTTCCTTTGCCAACATCTGCTCTCTGGCCGGCGTTTCCTGCGGCGGCCTGGTCTATTATCAGTATCCAATCCCCCTGGCCATCGGTGCCGGGCTGGCCGTGGGATTGCTTGCCGGCTTTGTGAATGGCCTGCTGGTTACCCGTCTCAAGGTCCCATCCCTTATCGCCACCCTCGCCATGGCCTCGGCCGCCAATGGGGCAGGCTTCTGGATAACCAAGGGCGTTGCCTATGTCGGCCGGTGGCCGGAAGCGTTCGTCTTTCTGGGCAGGGGCCGTCTGTTCGGTGTGCCTATCCTGGCCTGGTGGACGGTCTTTTTCGGCGTGGTGGCCTTCTATTTTCTTAAACAGACCCGGCTGGGACTCCATCTCACTTTTACGGGTGAGAATGACGAAGCCGCCCGCCTGGCGGGAATACCGGTGAAGCGGATGAAGACCCTGGGCCTGGCCCTGTCCGGCCTGGCTGCAGGAATCGTAGGCGTTTTGCTGACAGCTTCGCTCTCTTCGGCCAGCCCCACTTCAGCCCACGATTTTATGCTGACCTCGATGGCCGCCGTGCTTCTCGGCATGACCATGTTCGAGCCGGGCCGGCCCAACGTCCTGGGCAGTCTGACCGGCGCACTGACCATCGGCGTTCTATCCAACGGGCTGGTCCTTCTCGGGGCCCCTTACTATATTCAGGATATCGTCCTCGGGGTGATCATCATCGCCTCGGTCAGCCTGTCGGCCTCGACCATTACCAAGGCGGTATTCCATTGAGCAACAAGACTATTCCAAAGAGGAGGTAGGTATGAGAACTTTGAGAATCGGGAAACATTGGCCAGTGGTGGCAGCGGCGGTTCTGATCGGCCTGTGGCTGCTGCCGACGCTCGGACACGGGGCCGAGCCGTTCAAAGTGGGAATCATCGCATTCCAGATGTCTTCGGAAACTCACGCCAGGACAGCACAAGCAGCGGAAAAGGCGGCCGCGGCCAAGGGCTGGAAGGTGACCCTGCTCAACTCCAAGGGGTCTCTGGCCGAGCACACCGCCCAGATGGAAAATCTCATCCAGGCTAAGGTCAACGCCATGATCGTCTGTATGGGCAAACCCGTAGAGGCGGAGGCCCAGTTCGCCGCGGCAAAGCAGGCCGGCATCCCGATCATCACGATCATGTCCGGAACCTCGCCGCATGCCCTTTTCGAGATCCAGGTCAACGAGTACAAGGTAGGGGCCGAGGGCGCCCTCGCCCTCCTGGGCCAGTTGAATTACCAGGGCGAGATCCTGACTGAACGGTACGAAAACAACGTCGGGACCCGTATCCGCGGCAAGATTCTGGACGTCGTTCTCTCTGAAAATACCGGAGTAAAGGTCATCGGCAGCCATACGATGGCCAAGCCTGAAGGATGGCGCGAAGACGTCAGGGCGGGCATGGAGGCCCTCACCCTCAAGAATCAGGGGAAGTTCAAGGGCATCTGGATCTCCTTTGACGGTCAGGCCTTCATCATCGACGACATCCTGGCCGCCCAGGGAGTCAAGAAGGGTGAACTGCCGATCATCAGCTTCGACGGGGGACAGGAGATCTTCCGGCGGATTCGGGACCCCAAGTCAACCCTGACCGCGACGGTAGCCATTCCTTTTGAGAAGATGGGTGTGGCAGCAGTTGATTCCATCGAAAAGATCGTCATGAAGAAGATGAAGAAGGACACGCTGGTCAGGGGACCCTATATGTTTATGGACGCAGTCCTGGTGAACCAGGCCAATGTTCCGCCCGAGGGGAAGTGGCCGTGGTAAAGCGGGGTGATGGGTGGGTGTCAGGGGCTCGCCTTGAACGTCAAGAAATGAGGAGCATGTCGTGACACCGGTTCTGGAACTGAAAGGGATTTGCAAGAACTATGGAGCGGTCCGAGCGCTCCAGGGAGTCGACCTCTTCGTCAACTCCGGGGATGTCCTGGCCATCTGCGGCGATAATGGGGCAGGCAAATCGACCCTGATCAAGATCGTTTCCGGGGCTGAGACGGCCACAGCGGGAGAGATGCGATTGAACGGCCGGCGGGTTGACTTTGCCTCGCCGGCCGACGCTCTGGCCCAGGGGGTGGCAACGATCTACCAGGATCTGGCCCTGGCTTCCCGCCTGCAGGTCTACCAGAATGTCTTCATGGGGGCCGAGTTAATGCGGCCGAGCCTCATCCCCGGCCTCCGGATTCTGGATAAGAAAGCGATGAGGCAGGCCGCCGCCGAATACCTGGACAGGCTCAAAATCGATATCCAAGATCTCTCCGCTCCGGTGGCCAGCCTCTCCGGAGGTCAGCGACAAGCTGTGGCCATCTGTCGTGCCTTGCGCTGGAACGCCAGTCTGGTGATTATGGACGAACCCACCGCGGCCCTGGGAGTCAAGGAGACGACTCAGGTATTGGAACTGGTTCGCCAGCTTCACGAACAGGGAGTGACCATGATGCTCATCAGCCACAATATGAAGGATGTCCTCGCGGTAGCCAACAGAATCGCCATTCTTAAGAACGGCCGAAAAGTGGGGGAGTGCCTTGCCCAGGGGCTGAGCGCAGAGGATCTGGCGACCATGGTCATGACCGGGAACCTGGGAGAGCGAAGAATCGGGGCGAGTTAGCCCGGTCGGCCCTTCCCAAAGCGGAGGATGATGCTGATCAGGACGAAGGCGGTAACATCTCTTGCGCCTTACCCCTTGCGCCTTTCGGCTTCTGGAGATATCTTTCTTTTTCGCTGTAGATGCACCCGCAATACTGCTGACGGTAAAGTCCCATCGCCTTTGAGACTTCCAGCCCCCTTTTCCAGCCGACGCGGAAATCTTCATAAAGGAATGGGATTCCCTCTTCCCGGGCAATCCGTTCCCCGGTCTCCCTGATCCGGGCATGGTTCTGATGGGTGCTCTGGAGCAGGGTCGTCGAGAACTGATCGAACCCCCTCTTCCTGGCCTCACGTGCTGCTGCTCCGAGGCGGCTTTCGTAGCAGTACTGGCACCTCGTATCCACCCGATGCGACACATTCCTTCAAAAACTCTTCAAGCAGATACTCGTCGCGGTAGATGACTTCCAAGCCGCTCCTTTCAGCAAATTGTTTCAGGGCTTCGAGTCTTTTTTGATATTCCTGGTAGGGATGGATGTTGGGGTTGAAAAAGAATCCAACGGTCTCGTGCCCTATCTCTTTCAACCATTCGAGAGGATAGATACCGCAATTGGCACAGCAGATGTGGAGAAGAATCTTCATCGGAATCGTGGAATGTTGGAATAATGGATACTGGGTACAGCAAAACCGGAAAAGAAGAATAGTGGTAAATTGGAATTTCGGGTAAAGAAAGAAAAGGAAATCTTTCTTAACAAACCTTCCGATTTATTGTTTTCTCTTTTGACTTTCCCATCATTCCACTATTCCAAAATTCCATCCTTCCGGTATCTTTCCGTTTCTTATGCGGTGGTCTTGGGTTTCTTGGGCTCTTTCCTCCTGGATTTTCCGAGTTCCTTCTCCGTCTGAAGGATCTTCTCGGTCGTCTTGATCACCGTATCCGGATTGAGGGAGATGCTGTCAATCCCGCACTTGACCAGAAATTCCGCAAACTCCGGATAGTCGCTGGGGGCCTGCCCGCAGATTCCGATCTTCCTGCCGTTTCGTTTGGCGGATGCAATGACCCACTCCACCATCCTCTTCACGGCAGGGTTTCTCTCATCGAAAACGTGGGAAACCTTCTCCGAATCCCGGTCAAGGCCCAGCACGAGTTGGGTCAGGTCGTTGGAGCCGATGGAGAAGCCGTCGAACACTTCACTGAACTCATCCGCCATGATGACGTTGCTCGGGAATCTCGCACATCACGTAGATTTCAAGACCGTTCTGCACCCTGAACGAGTCCGTATTTTCTCATCTCGGCAACGACCAGCCTGCCTTCTTCCACGGTCCGGCAGAACGGAATCATTAGTTTCACATTCGCCAACCCCATTTCATCCCGGACTTTTTTCATCGCAAGGCACTCCAGCCCGAACCCTTCCTGATAATCCTCGTCGTAATACCGGGAGGCCCCCCGGAAACCAATCATGGGATTGTCCTCCACAGGCTCAAACATGCTCCCCCCGATCAGGTTGGCATACTCGTTGCTCTTCAAATCGCTCATCCTGACGATCACATCCTTGGGATAAAAAGCCGCCGCAATCTTTGCAACACCCTGCGCCAGCTTGTCCACGAAGAAGACCTTCTTGTCTTCGTAACCGAACGTGAGCTGCTCGATCTCTTTCCTCTCATGCTCGTCCGACAACTGATCGAAGTGGACCAGTGCCATCGGATGGATCCTGATCGTGTTGTTGATGATAAACTCCTGCCTCGCCAAACCCACCCCGTCGTTCGGGATGAACGAGAGGTGAAAGGCATTGTCCGGGTCTCCCACATTCATCATGATCTTGGTTTGAGGCTTTTCCAGGTGCTGCATGTCATAATGCTTGATCTCGAAGTCGAGGGCCCCCTCATAGACCAATCCGGTCTCTCCTTCGGCACAGCAGACCGTGACGCTCCGATGTTCTCCCAGGATCGTACTTCCGTTTCCGGTTCCCACCACACACGGGATACCGAGCTCCCGGCTGATAATGGCGGCATGGCAGGTCCTCCCGCCCCGGTCCGTGACGATTCCCGCGGCGATTCTCATGATGGGTTCCCAGTCCGGGTCTGTCATCTGGGTTACAAGGACTTCCCCTTTCTTAAACTTTGCGATGTCTTTCGCGCTGGAGATCACATTGATCGGCCCCGCCCCGATCTTTTCGCCTACGCTCTTTCCTTTCGCCAGGATTTTCCCTCTCCCTTTCAGGACATACGTTTCAAGAAGATTCATCTTCCTCTGGGATTTGACCGTTTCCGGTCTCGCCTGGAGGACGAAGAGCTGCTGGGTGATCCCGTCCTTTGCCCATTCGATATCCATCGGCCTGTAGGTCCCTGCCTTCTTCGAGTAGTGCTCCTCGATCTTTACCCCCCACTTGGCCAGACGGATGATCTCTTCTTCACTCAGGATGAAACTTGCCCGCTCCTGTGCAGACACAGGCACACTCTTCGTTGAGCTTTCCCCCTCCACCGCATAGATCATCTTGATCTCTTTGGATCCGAGGGACTTCTGGATAATCGGTTTAAAACCGTCCTTGATGCAGGGCTTGAAGACATAGAATTCGTCCGGATTAATGACCCCCTGAACGATATTCTCCCCCAATCCGTAGGCACCCGTGATGTAGACGACGTCGGAAAAACCGGATTCCGTATCGATCGTAAACATGACGCCGGAACAGGCCTTATCGGACCTCACCATCTTCTGGACCCCGATGGAGAGGGCCACTTGAAAATGGTCGAATCCCTGATGGGCCCTGTAGGCAATCGCCCGGTTCGTAAAGAGTGAGGCAAAGCATTTCTTACAGGCCTGGATCAGGGCATATTCACCGCGGATATTGAGAAAGGTCTCCTGCTGCCCGGCAAAACTGGCTGTGGGAAGGTCCTCTGCCGTAGCACTCGAACGGACCGCCACATCGGTGTCTTCCCCGTACTCCTTGCACAGGGTGCGGTAGGCCTTCACGATCTCGGCCACGATCTCTCTGGGAAATTCGAGGCTGTGAACCAGCCTCCGGATCCTGCTCCCCCTCTCCGAAAGCATTTCGACATCTTCCACATTGAGGGTGGAGAGGACGTCCCGGATATATTCTCTCACGTTCTGTTTGGGATGGGCTTCAGCCCAGTCCTGAGAAAACCCCTCATCCAGCAACGCGTGGTAGGCATTCACGGTAATGGCGAATCCGTTGGGAACATCCACTCCGGATTTCGTCAGTTCCTTTCTCATCTCTCCGAGGGAGGCGTTCTTTCCGCCCACCACGGGAAGGTCGTCGAGTCCGATTTCATCAAACCAAAGGACATAGGGTTTGCTTCCCATGCAGTTCCTCCTAAGGACTTTTGTACACCAAATCTATCTGAAATCTCCCGTCTTTGTCAAGATAGGGGAGAAATGGAATATTGGAATAATGGAATGGTGGAAAAGACAAAGGCAAAGGAGAATTGGAATGTATGTCAAGGATGGAATTATTGAAAGAGAACGCGAAAGTGATGAAGGTTGGTGAGTTCTTCATTCACTTAATAACCCATTAACTCAATAAGCTTATGGACTCAGATAGCTTCGCCTCGGGGCCGTGCGGTCATGGAAAAAGGCCATGGCAATGTTTCCGCATACCGGTTCTTATCCAGGGCCTATCAGCTCTTCATGGGTATCGATCGGAATTGAGCTTGATGGCCCGTTGGTGTATAGTGGAATAATAACCCACCCCAAAATCGGAGAGGACACCCATGACAACTCAAAAGTATGTTTATCTTTTTGAAGAAGCAGACGGAAAGAACAAGCAGCTCTTTGGAGGCAAGGGCGCCGGTCTTGCAGAGATGACGCGGATGGGACTTCCCGTACCTCCGGGGTTTATCGTTACGACCGAGGCCTGCCTGAAATATTCCGAGAACAAAAAACAACTCCCGAAAGGCCTCATGGCCGAAGTCCAGGGTAGCCTCAAGAAGATTGAAGAGAAAACCGGGAAGACCTTCGGAAATCCCCAGAACCCCCTCTTCTTCTCCGTCCGGTCCGGTGCCGCCCTGTCCATGCCCGGCATGATGGATACCATTCTCAATCTGGGATTGAATGACGGCACCCTGGAGGGTCTGATCCGGATCACCTCGGACGGCCGCTTTACCTATGATGCCTACCGCCGTTTCATCCAGCTCTTCGGGAAAATAGCCCTCGGGATAGAGGAGCAGGAATTTGAGGAGATCCTGACCCGAACCAAGGAACGGTGCGCCGCCGTCATGGACACCGATCTTGACGCGGACTGTCTCAAAGACATCTGTGACCAGTATCTTGCCCTGGTAAGAAGGAGAACGGGAAAGCCGTTTCCGGAGGACCCCATGGTCCAGCTGGGGCTTGCCATCGAGGCTGTTTTCAGGTCCTGGATGGGAAAAAGGGCGGTCGATTATCGCCGGGAGTTCAAGATCACACCTCAGATGGCCAACGGCACCGCAGTCAATATCTGCAGCATGGTTTTCGGAAACATGGGCGTTGACTCCGCCACCGGCGTGGCCTTCACCCGGGACCCCGCAACCGGTGAGAATGTTCTTTACGGCGAATATCTCGTCAATGCCCAGGGGGAAGACGTCGTCGCAGGCATCAGAACGCCCAAGCCCATCCAGGAGATGAAAAAGGAAATGCCAAAGACGTACCGGGAGCTTGAGCGGGTCCGGAAAACCCTGGAAGAGCATTTTCACGAAGTTCAGGATTTCGAGTTCACCGTTGAAAAGGAGACCCTCTATATCCTGCAGACACGAAACGGAAAGATGAACGCCCAGGCCATTGTCAGAACGTCCAAGGAGATGGTGGCCGAGAAGCTGATCGACAAAAACAAGGCCGTCCTCCGGCTGAAACCTCAGGAACTGGAGCAGCTCCTCCACAAGCGGATCGATCCGAACTTCAAGGGGAAGCCGATCCTCGCCGGCCTTCCCGCCTCTCCGGGGGCCGCCTCCGGGAAGGCCATCTTCGACGCCGATGAGGCGGAACGGGTTGGGAAGCTCGGCCAGAAGGTGATTCTGGTTCGGGAGGAAACGAAGCCGGAGGACATTCACGGGTTCTTCGCCTCCCAGGGAATCCTGACCAGCCGGGGCGGAAAGACCTCCCACGCCGCTGTCGTAGCCAGGGGAATGGGAAAACCCTGCGTCTCCGGATGCGAGGAGATGCAGATCGACCCAAAGGCCAGAGAGGCGACGATCAGGGGCATTCGCATCAAGGAAGGAGACTTCATCACCATCGACGGATCGAGAGGCGAAGTCTTCCAGGGAGAAGTGCCCACCGTGGACCCTGAAATCAGTGATCACCTCATCACCCTGTTGCATTGGGCGGACGAGCTACGGACCATGGGAGTCCGGGCCAATGCCGACACGCCGGAGGATGCGTTGAGGGCAAGAAGCATGGGAGCGGAAGGAATCGGCCTTTGCCGGACGGAAAGGATGTTCAACGCCGTTGACCGCCTTCCCGTCGTGCGGGAGATGATTCTGGCCGGATCGAAGGAGAAAAGAGCGGACGCGATCGCAAAGCTTCTCCCTCTGCAGAAGTCCGATTTCAAGGGCATTTTCAAGGCCATGGAAGGGCTTCCGGTAACGGTACGTCTCCTGGATCCCCCTCTTCACGAGTTTCTCCCCTCTGCGGAAGAGCTCGCCTCCGAACTCAGGAATCTGAAGGAAGTGGAACAGGCCTTCTCGTCTCTGGAAAAGATTACGGAGGCGATCAAGTATGTCGATCCCGAGTTGAAAGAGTCTCTGGGCCCCCTCGAGCACGTCGTTGCCGACATCTCCGAGATCAAGGAGCGGAAGCTCGACAAGAAGCTGATTCGAAGACAGCAGGAAACCCTGAAGAAGGTCCGGGAGATGATGGAAGTCAATCCCATGCTTGGCCACCGGGGCGTCAGGCTGGGGATCACCTACCCTGAACTCTACAGAATGCAGATCCAGGCCGTTCTGGAGGCTGCCGCGGAATTAATCAAGGAGGGGGTGGATGTTCAGCCTGAGATCATGGTTCCCCAGGTCTGCACCTCTCAGGAGTTGAAACTGGTCTATGACATGGCCAGGAAGGTCCAGAAGGAGGTGGAGAAACAGTACGGAATTCCCATCCCCTTCAAGTTCGGAACCATGATCGAGGTCGTTCGGGCCTGCATGAGGGCGGGAAGACTTGCGGAGGTGGCGGACTTCTTCTCCTTCGGAACCAATGACCTGACGCAGGCAACCTTCTCCTTCTCACGGGAGGATGCCGAAAATAAGTTTCTCCCCCTCTACAATCAGCGCCAGATTCTCCAGGACAACCCCTTTGAGGTGCTCGATGTGAAAGGGGTGGGGAGACTGATGATGATCACGATCGAATGGGCACGAAAGACGAAGCCCCAGCTGAAAATAGGGATTTGCGGCGAGCACGGCGGTCATCCCGACTCGGTGGAATTCTGTCATACCCTCGGACTGTCTTACGTGAGCTGTTCCGTCTTCCGGCTGCCCATCGCAAGGCTGGCTGCCGCCCATGCCAGGCTGAAGGAGATGGAGCAGACATCGAAGGGGACCTACGATCGGGAAGAAGCGCTGAATGTGCTCTTCTGAAAGCAACGTGGGGAACTTCTATCGAAACGCCGAAATCCCGGTGAGGTCCTGTCCGACAATCAACGTGTGAATGGTTTCAGTTCCTTCCAGGGTACTCACCGCTTCAAGATCGCAGAGATGCCGCATGACGTGGTAATCGGCCAGGATCCCCCTGGCCCCCAGGATGTCGCGGGCCATCCGGGCAATTTCCATGGCTTCCTTCACGTTGTTCAGTTTTGCCAGAGAGATCTGCGTGTGCTTCGCCTGGTTCTGATCCATCAACCTCCCCAGGTAGTAGGTCAGCAACTGGGCTTTCGTAATCTCCATCACCATCTTCACCAGGCTGTCCTGAACGAGCTGATAGGAAGCGATGGGTTTCTCGAAGACTTGCCTCTCGCTGGCGAAGGCCCTGGCTGCCTGATAGCAGGCAATGGCTGAACCCACGGCGCCTGAAGCAACGCCGTACCTGGCATAGTTCAGGCACTGCAAAATTGACTTGAGTCCCTTTGCTTCGGGAAGCAGGCTCTCTTCCGGAACGTCGCAGTCTTTAAGAATCAAGAGAGAGGTGGGAGAGGTCCGATAAGAAAATTTCCTCTGAATGGAGGTCGACTGAAACCCCGGGGTCCCGGCCTCAACCAGAAAGCAGCGGATATCCCCATCCATCCTGGCCCAGACCAGAGCCACGTGCGCAATCGTTCCGTTGGTGATCCACATCTTCTTCCCGTTGAGGACATACCGGTCTCCTCTCTTCTCGGCAAAGGTCGTCATCCCGGAGGGGTTCGATCCGAAGTCCGGTTCCGAAAGCCCGAAACAACCGATCACCTCTCCGCGCCTCATCCGGGGAAGCCACCTCTCCCTCTGTGCTTCTGAGCCGAAGGCATGAATGGGATACATGACCAGGGAGTTCTGAACGGAGCACATGGCCCTCAACCCGCTGTCACACCGTCCAAGCTCCTGGCAAATGAGGCCGTAAAGGGTGTGGCTCGTTTTCCTGCACCCGTAGCCGTCTATATGGACTCCCAGGAGACCCAACTCCGCCATCCGGGGGATGAGATTCATGGGAAACGTTCCCTTGTCGAAATGGTCCGAGATGACGGGTATACATTCACGATCGACAAAGGCCCTGAGGGTCTCGACCGTCCCCTTCTCCTCCGAGGTCAGGAGCGATTCGACTCCATAATAGTCCACAATGTCCGTTCTTTCCACGAGGTTTCTCCGTTTGTTCCGCGGGCGCGCAGTTGAAACACTTCGGTTATGAGTACTGCGACGTTTCGAACCTTCTCCGGTAGGAGCAGCATCTTGCTGCGAACGGACCTGCCCGCTGAAGCGCTCCGGACGCACAAGCGCGGCTGGAAGCCGCTGCTTACGGGAGGCAACGAAGTTGCCGACATAAAGAAGTCGTCCTATTACAATATAGCACAAAACAGAATCAGGAGAGAGGAATTGCTGCGGTTCATTGACGTCACACGTAGCCGCAGCCTTCAGGCTGCGTGAGGGAGCGCCCTATCTCACCGAGATCGGGCGTTCCCTTCCCCAACGGAATGGAGGACTGACGTTGAAGATGAGGATTCCTCCGATCGCGCAGAAGATTGCGGCCAGATAGAGCCCCCACGAAAAGGAAGCCGTCATTCTGACCGTCAGCGAACTGTGTTTGTGTCAGCAATGCCCTGGCACTAAGAACTGAAACCGGCCTTGTGTTATCGGACTTCAACGGGGAGGATCTTCCAATCTTTGAACCGCACATAGCCCTGGTGGCTGATCCGGAGATGGGGTATCGCAGGCGTAGCGAGCGTGTCGACCGTGAGGATGGGTTTCTCCCACCTCACACCATTTCTTCTCAGAGCCTCTTCGAGGCGTCTCACTTCCTCTCTCACCGTTTCCATGGGTTTGAGAGAGGCAATTCCACACAGAGGGGCCGGGAATTCCGCAACCACTTCATTCCCGATTGCATAGACACCCCCACCTCCCATTTCCTTCAGTCTTCCGATCGCGGTTTCAATCGACGGGTCATCCCCTCCTACAACAATCAGATCCACGCAATCCCAGTTCATCGTTGCTCCGTAAGCCCCCCTCTGGAGACCGAATCCCTTGATGAATCCGGTGAAGGCCTTCTTCCTTCCCAGCCGGTCGATGGCAACGATCTTCAGGAGGTCTTTAGTTGCTTCCGGATCTTCGAGATCAAGTATGCTCTCTTTCGTCACAAGACGGGTCACGAGCTCGATCGCCCTCGCCTTCCCCCGTGTTGGAAGAGAGGGCAGCCTGGAGCCATCCACCTTGACCATCCGGTACATGTCGTCCGGAAACGTAACCTTTCTGGGTTCGACCAACGATCTGCCCTTCTCGGAGAGAATCCTGCCTCTGCACATCACCAGTTCAGGGCTGAAGTCCTCCGCTGAATGGATCATCAGAAGGTCGGCTGCCTTCCCGGGCGAAAGGGATCCGATGAGATGATCGAGGCGAAAGTGCTCTGCCGCATTCAGGGTCACCATCTGATAGGCCACGGATGGCGGAACCCCGAGTTTCAGGGCTCTCCGGAGGGAGTCATCGAGATACCCGTCCTCCAGGAGGCCTTCGGGATCCATCCCATCCGTCACAAGGATGAGCCTTCTGAAATCGATCTTTCTCTCAAAAATTCCCTTGATCTCGGCCAATTCCCTCCGCACCGCACCTTCCCGGATCATGACCCAGTACCCGAGCCTCAGCCTTTCCAGTACATCGTTTTCGTTGATGGGCTCATGATCGGAAGAGACTCCGAAACAGGTGTAGGCTTGAAGTTTCTTCCCGGCTGCACCGGCCCCATGTCCTTCAACCCTCTTTCCCAGACCGAGTGTCAGGGAGGCAAGTTTCCGTATCCTCTCGCCCTGCTTGCCTTTGAGGAAGATGTTACCCCAGTAAATCTCACCCATCCCGACACAATTCGGATCCTTCAGAAACGGGAGCACTTCTTTGCGCGTCAAGGCATTCACTTCCTCGGAAGGAGTCAGCCCTGCCAGGGGAGGCACGGTATAGTAGATCCGGATGGGCTGCCCGTCAAAACCTTTGACAAAAGAATCCATGCCGGATCTGCCTGAAATCATGGCAAAGTCGATTGTTTCTGTAATAACGGAGGTGACACCCCGTGGGGCCACATGTTTAATAAACTCCTCGATTCCATACCTGTTCCCGATAAGGTGGGTGTGCCCGTCGATCAACCCCGGAAGAAGGACCTTGCCGCCCGCATCGATCACAAGGGTCCTGTCGTCTCGAAGAGGGTTCGAATCCGGCCCCACGTAAGCGATCGTTTCGCCCTTGATCCAGATAGACTGCCCCGGGAATGAACTCCCCCGTGAAAACGTTGAATACTGTTCCGTTGATGATGAGGATATCCGGGGGAATCGAGGCCCAACGCCACGTCAGCGAGATTCTTCATTTCCACATTCTCTTTCATATAAACTTTCTTAACAGAGAGGCCGAGAGCTTGTCAATTGATCCCGGAAGAGGATGAGGTTCTCAGTGAGGGTTGAGTGACATCGGCCCCTTTCCCTCCTGATATGAGGGAGGAAAAGGGACCGTGAAAGGCAATTAAAGCAAGAATACCGCTACATTCCCAGAAAGGCCTTTCCGAGAAAGACCGCCATCTGCGCCCGGGTCACCGGGGTGGAGGGACAATAGTGGCCCCCTCCGCATCCTCCCGTGATCCCAAGCTCATTCATCTTATTGATGAAGGGTGCAAATCCATTGTCGGCGATGTCGCTGAAATAGGCATTGTACGCCGCCTGTGATCCTGTCTCTCCCATGGCTGCGAGTATGAAGACCGCCATCATCTCTCGCGTCACCTGGCTGGGAGGGACAGTAGTGGCCTCCCCCGCATCCTGTCGTTATTCCCAGCTCGTTCATCCGGTTGATAAAGGGCGCAAAGCCGTTATTGTCAATGTCAGTGAAGTAAGCATTGAATGCCGCCTGTGACCCGCTCTCGCCCATGGCTGCAGATGATAAAGACCGCCATCATCTCACGCGTCACCGGATCATCCGGACAGTAATTCCCGTTTCCGCATCCTCCGGTGATGCCAGCCTGGCTCATGGCATAGATAAAGTCATCCGCCCAGAAGCCGGAGGCCACATCGTTGAATCCCCCGATCGCGACCTGTGCAAACGTCGCTTCCACCGTCTGATTTGCACCCATCCTCACATCGCACGTATTGCCGCTCCCATGCGAGCATCCTGTCCAGCCTGCAAAATAAGAGCCTGACCCGGCAGTGGCTGTAAGCGTTACGGAGGTATTGTAATCATAAGTTTCCGTACCCGTATCCCCGGTCCAGACAAGGCTGCCTGACGAGGCTATGACACCACCCCCTCCTGTTCCTGTCTTACTCACGGTCAGAACCGTGGGCGCTTCACACGCATCCCCGATCCCGTCGCCATCCGTATCCGCCTGATTCGCGTTGGCAATGTTCGGACAGTTGTCCGATACATCCGGAATCCCATCCGCATCCGTATCGAGAAGCGTCGTCACGCTGAACGTATCGCTCACCCCACCGATGGTGACGACCGCCTCCGTCGTCGCGGAGAAGTTGGAGGAGGAGGTCTGTCTCACCCGCACCGTGTCTCCGATATTGACCGTCCCCGGGAGTGATGTGTACGTCCCGCCGTTGATTGAATACTGACCGTTTGACACGGAGATCGAAGCAACGGTGTTGATTCCCGCCACGGTGACCGGGTTCGAAGTGATCAACGTGTTGGGTTGGACATTCGTCTGATCAACAAACACAAACGCGTCAGGTGTTGTGTCCGATGCCAGCGTGGTTACGTTAAAAGTGTCCGAGATGCCTCCGATTGTCAGTGTTGCGTCTGTCGTTGTTGAAAAGTTCGCCGAGGACGTCTGGCGGACCCGGAGTGTGTTGCCATCATTCACCGTGCCGGCAACACTTACCCATGTACCGCTCCCATTGATCTCATATTCTCCACCTACGATGGAGATCGGTGTCGTTCCATCGATTCCCGATACCGTGATCGAATTCGAATTAATCAGATGACTCAATGCCACGTCCGTCCGGTCGACAAAAGTAAAGGTATCCGGGTATGTATCCGATATCGTTGTAACACTGAACGAGCCGGTGATTCCGCCGATCATCAGCGTCGCTGTGGTGGTGGTGGAATAACTGTCGGAAGAGGCCTGCCGCACCAAGACCTGATCGTTCAGGCTTACAGTGCCGATTATGCTCGTCCAGTCACCCCAGGTGAGACCATCGTCGGTTGAAATGGCGTACTCGCCGTCGGTGATGCTTATCCCTGTCGGATACCTAATTCCGGTGACAGTGATCGGATCAGATTCAACGCTTGAAGAGGGCAGCACACTGGTCACCGATGTGAAGGTGAACGCGTTGGGTATCATGCCGGAGAGTGTCGCCACCTCAGCAGCCGATAAGGCGCGATCGTAAATCTTTACCTCATCGATGAGACCCCCGAAAAAATCCCCGCAACTGGGTTCTCCGCCTATTGTCAACGGCACCGTATTCGGGTCGAAAGACATGGCGTGATTCGCCACGGCCTCCCCGTTTATGTACATCGTTGCGACGGCCCCGTCAAAAGTGACTGATATGAACGTCCATGAATCCAATGGCAACTTGTCTGCCGTTGTATGGACACCGTTATCCAGACTTCCCGTACTCCCGAAATGGAACCAGTCCCCGGGCGCATACCACTGGAGGATATAGTGGACCTGAGATCCGCAATCCGGCCGCTTCGCAAGAATGGTGTTGATGGCAGCTGTGCTTATCCGTTTCACCCACACATTCAAGGACATGGGCTGATTTGGCCCGAAATCCAGATTGTCACTGTGAGGCATCTCTACGTAGTCATCCGCCCCATCGAAACTGAACGCCTGGCCGACAATGCCATCAGCGAAGACGGTGCCACCGTGGGAGAAGCCATGGTTGCCGCCCACGCTGTCGTAGGCGTTATCCTCAGCTCGCCACCAGGAGACGAGACCGTTTACGCTGGGATCGCCGGCTGCTGCCGTGGTGACCAGATCGTAATAGAGACTGCTCTCAGCCGTATTTCCGTCCCAACTATCCTGCCGGTGGCGAATTTTGATATTCAGGTTGTTTTTATCCATCCCGGCCGGGATCGAGATCGGGTGACGATACCAGGTCTGGCCGTCGACACCGGTGTCGGTTTGATCATGGTTGCTGAAGACATTTCCCGGGCACCCTTCCTGGTTGCCCCACGCCCGGCAGGCAAGAAGAATTTCCTCGGTCGCGATCCCATCAGTGAGTTCCACTGCAAAATTCCAGTTCCACCGGGACGGGGCTGTCCAACTCACATCGGAGCGCCAGAGATACAACGTCTCGGAACTGGTCGCAAAGGGGCTGGCGGCGACAAGGTCGAGAGTGGTGCGGCGGGTGTTCGGGTCTCCGCAGTGGTTCTGGCCGCCGGCGTTCTGAACCCAGGAATAGACCGATCCTCTTCCGGAGTAGGACCGCGCCGTGGAGATGGCAAGCTGATAGGACCCCCAGGGATTGTCGCCCCGCGCGCCGCAGTCGTTCATACCGTAGAAATCGACATCCCATCCGGTGATGTTCGGGGGCATCGTCCCGTCCGGATCGATTTCGAAATCGTCGTTAGGGAGCAGAGGCGCTCCTTGTGTCGTAATACTGAAGGTGCCACTTCCCCCGCCGACCGTCAGCGTGGCGTCGGTTTGCGTGCCACCGCTTGCCGAAGAGATCTGGCGTACCTTCACCTGGTTGTTGAGGAGGACAGTACCGGGTGTGCTCTACCAGCCGCCCCAGGTGATACCGTTGTCAATGGAAATCGAATAGGCCGCTCCCGGTCCTGTGACACGGATTGGCGCCGCGTCGTTGATCCCGGTGACGGTAACGGGGTTGGACACGATAGTCGTCCTCAGTGGCATGCCTGTTTGTGAGATGAAGGCAAAGGTGTTCGGAGTGGTATCAGCCATTATGGTGGTGACACTGAAGGTATCGCTTACCCCACCGATGGTCAGGGTCGCATCCGTCGTGATCGAATAGTTAGAAGACGAAGCCCGACGCACCCGCACCGTCTCACCGTTGTTTGCCGTCCCGCCCGCGGCTGTCCATGTACCACTGCCGTTCAGCTCGATTACTCGCCGCCTGTAATCGAGATAGGAGCCGCAACATTTACGGCTGAAACAGTGACGGAATTAGAGGTTGTCAGCGTATTCAATGCGACTCCTGTTTGATCGATGAAGGTAAAGACATCGGGCGTAATGTCTCGGGGAGATGGCACACATGCCCGTAGTTCCCGCCGCATATATGGCAGCAATCTCTTCCGCCGAAAGGGCTCGGTTGAAGACCGCTGCCTCGTCGATGAGGCCGTTAAAGTCCCGATGCCACGAATCGTAGATGGGTGAGCTCCCGATCTTGAAGCCTGTGGCCGGATTCATGACCGTATTATGTGTGATCGCCACCGAACTATCTTCTCGGCCGTCTACATAGATCTTTGAGGTCTCTCCCTCATGGGTATAGGCGACATGGTACCAACGGCCAAAATCGAGTATTCAGGTGCCCCGCGTCCCCCCCAGGCCAGGTCCATAAAGTACATCTTATTGTTATCAGGTCCGCCGCTATTCCCCCCCCCGTTCAAAAATGAGGCACCTGACCCGCACCGACGGTTCCATACCCGAAGATCCCCTGGTAAAGATTCCCTGATGTTTGCCCGGCACTCTTGATCCATGCGATAAGAGTTCTGGGAGAGTCCCCTTCAGGGATATTTTCAGGACTCAGGACCTGAACGAAGCTGTTGATCCCACCCGCCCCGTTGCTGCCGTCGAGACTGAACGCCTGGCCGACCATGCCTTCGGCATAAGTCGCATTCCCCTGAAGCGTGCCATGATTTGCGCCGATACGGTCGGTTGCATCCCCGTCCGCGGTCCACCACGAGACGAGGCCCGTGGGAGGCGCAGTACAGGACCTGCACATGCCCGCGCTGCTTGCGTTATAAATCGCTGGACCTCTGATGCTGAAAGGGCACGGTTGAAGATCCCGACTTCATCGATACGCCCGCTGAAAGGTGCGCCGTCCATTCCGAAACCGCCGACCTTCACTGAGTTGGCGTTGGCCGACAACCGTTGCGCGGTGACGAGGTTGGTATCCGGCACTCCGTTTATATAGAGCTGCATGGTTCCGTCTGCTGAGTTAAAGGTCCCGGCGACATGGACCGATACGTTCTCGGGTATATGGATTGATGAGTGGAGATGAGGGTCCACTGCCCGTTGTAAAAACCGAAGTCCAGGAGTCCTCCGGCTTCGACAAACATCTGGTATCCCCCAGACTTGCCCACGATTCCCCTGTTCTGGGTACTGTTGTTGGTCGAGTTGATCCAGGCTGAGATTGTAAGCGAGGACTGCAAGTCGAGTGATGAGCTGTAGGGGACATTGACATAATCATCAACGCCGTCAAAGCTGAAAGCCTGCCCGACCAATCCGGAAGCATACGTTGTGCTGTTCACAGTGCCGTGATTTGTGCTCACCATATCAAGCGCGTTGTTGTCCCCGCCCCACCACGAGACGAGGCCGGAGGGCGCTTGGATGCATTCGCCGCTCCTGTTCAGGAGGATCGTCACATCATTGCTGCTGTAGTTCGTAACCGCAAGGTCGGGTTTGCCGTCCTTGTCCAGGTCACCGGCGACAATGAAGTAAGGACCGTTCCTGCCAGAACGTACGTAAGATGAATAGAATAAATTGTCCCATCCCCATTCCACGCAGTCCATGGATACGACATTTGCATTAAATTTTGGTCACAGCAATATCGCTTCTTCCGTCTCCATCAACATCGCTGATAACAAGTGCTACGACCCCGCCGCTCGAAATAACATTTGCCCCGGCAGCGAACATATTGCAGTCTCCGTTGCGGAAGAAAGGATCGACGCCGGTATTGTCCCCATAATTCGTTACTGCCAGATCGATGTTGCCACGATTTTCGCCGTTGTTGAGGTGACTGAAAGCGATGGCACGCGGCTGTGTACCAACGGTTTACCGGTGAACCTGCGGCCTCGGAGAACGTGCCGTCTCCCGTTGCCTGAATGGTCAATGAATTGCCGCTGAAATTCGCAATCGCGATATCCAAGTTGGTATCTCCGTCGAAATCGCCTGCCGCCGCGAAAATGGGCTGATTGCCCTGTATCGGCAGTTTGCGATCTTGCTTGAATGCGCCCATCCCGTTGCCCTGCAGGCTTTGGAGATTTGCGATCTGCCGGAATCCTTGCCGACGAATAGATCAATATCACCCCTTGTCCGTAGAAGGCGTGAAGTTTGCAGCAACGACCGAACTGACATCGGCGTCACCTCCCGATTTAAAAGCGTGCTGCTCCCCCAGGATATTCCCTCGTCCATGATTAAAGAAAAGGTAGCCTCCTCACTCCCCCGTTGGTGACCGCAAGGTCCGTAGTACCGTCTCTTGTCAAAATCGCCTGCGGCGATAAAAGTCGATGAACCCCGGTATGGGGCGTCGAGGCTACAGAAAAATTTCCCAGACCATCTCCCAATAGAATAACCAGCTTCGTTACCATAGAGCCCGATCACGGCAAGATCCGGCTTTGTATCATTGTTGAAATCACTCGTTTATCATATGGTAAGGAGACGTTGAATCCGCCGATCGTGCTCGTCTCGAACTTCAACGCAGCGTTTGCATCCCTAAGCCCAGCACTGATAAGAAAAAAGAGGATGCGCCGAAGGAATGATACACTTCCAGATTTGCCACCTAACAGGATTGGTCATAGCTCTCTCCATCTGTCTTCAGTATTTAGATGTTGTGAATGACGCCCCCGCATTAAAAGAGGAAAAGGCGGTTGTTCAAAGTCGCCCAGGTAAAGGATGAAAAAGGTGACCTGCACGTGCCCCACCCTTTAGGGTTCGGACGGAGAATTTCACTTCCGCTGCGAGATAGGGACAGGGTGCCATAGAGCACTTGATGCGTCCGGGATTTCCGGTAGAACGGGCTAGAAGCCACGCTGCCTGAAATGGGAAGGCCCCCCCCTGTTGTCTCGGACTGAACAAACAAAGACTCACGGAGGCTGCAAGATTTCTGCCATCTTGGTCAGTTTCTTTCCACCCAAGATAATTCATTGAAAATAAAGTAGAATCTGCCCGAGGAAAGGGAATCCCGGTAGAAAGATTGAATGAGAAAATGACGAGATTTGTAATTCAGCGGCAAAAGTTGCAAGCTTCCCGAAACAAAATCCATAAGACGTCACAGAAATCAAAAGCCCCTTTCCCTCCCTCGTAACAGGAGGGAAAGGGACCGTGAGAACAGAAAGAAGATCAATTACCGCTACATTCCCAGAAAGGCCTTTCCGAGAAAGACCGCCATCTCGGCTCGGGTCACCGGATTGAAGGGACAATAATGACCTCCTCCGCATCCTCCCGTGATCCCAAGCTCATTCATCTTATTGATGAAGGGCGCAAATCCGTTATCGTCGATGTCGCTGAAGTAGGCATTGTAGGCTACCTGTGATCCCGTCTCACCCATGGCTGCGAGAATAAAGACCGCCATCATCCCCCTCGTCACCGGCGTGGAGGGACAATAGTTGGTTCCCCCGCACCCTCCCGTGACTCCAAGTTCATTCATCCGGTTGATGAAGGCCGCAAATCCATTATCGGCGATATCGCTGAAGTAGCCATTGTGCGCCGCCTGCGACCCGGTCTCGCCCATGGCCGTGATGATAAAGACCGCCATCATCTCCCGCGTCACCGGATCATTCGGACAGTAATTCCCGTTTCCGCATCCTCCGGTGATTCCTGCCTGGCTCATGGCATAGATGAAATCATCCGCCCAGAAGCCCGGAGGCCACGTCACTGAATCCTCCGAAGACGATCTGGGTAAAGGTGGCTGTCACATTCCGATCCGTATCCATCGTCACATGGCACGTAGTTCCTCTCCCATCCGCACACCCGGTCCACCCGGCGAAGAAGGACCCCGGACCAGCCAGAGGCTGTAAGAGTTACTGCGGTATTGTGGTCATATCCGCACGTACCCGTGTTCCCGGTCCAGACAAGGGTTCCTGACGACGGCTCCACGTTACCCCCTCCTGTTCCTATTTTGTTCGCAGTCAGGACTGGGAGAACTTCACATGCGTCCCCGATCCCGTCTCCGTCCGTATCCAGCTGGGTTCGCATTGGCGACGGCAGGACAATTGTCGCATACATCACCCTTCCCATCCCCATCCGCATCAGTCTGGTTCGCATTCGCTGTGGCTCGACAATTATCGCAAACATCGCCCCTTCCATCCCCGTCCGCATCGGCCTGATCTGCATTCACGGTATTCGGACAATTGTCGCATACGTTCCCAACCCCGTCGCCGTCCGCATCGGCCTGATCCACATTAGCGATGGCACGACAGTTATCACATGCGTCCCCGATCCCATCCCCATCCATATCGAGTTGATTCAAATTAGGGCTGGCGGGACAATTGTCACAAACATCCCCCTTCCCGTCCCCATCACTGTCGAGTTGGTTCACATTCGGGGAAGCCGGACAATTGTCGCATACATCTCCCTTCCCATCTGCATCCGCATCGGCCTGATCCGCATTCGCTGTAACCGGGCAGTTATCGCAAGCATTCCCGACACCGTCGCCGTCTGCATCTAACTGGTCCTGATTGGAAACGCCAGGACAATTGTCACAGACATCCCCGATCCCATCCCCGTCCGCATCCAACTGATCCACATTAGTGATCCCAGGGCAATTGTCGCATGCATTCTCAAGACCGTCGCCATCGGTATCCAACTGATTCAGATTGGCCACAGCGGGACAATTGTGCGCAAGCATCACCGTACTCCATCCCCGTCCGCGTCAAGCTGATTGGGATTGGCTACCAACGGGCAATTGTCCGAACCATCCGGAATCCCGTCGCCGTCCGTATCCGTTGGAAGACACGTGCCCGTGTAGCCAGCTGAATATATGGCCGCGATCTCTTCAGCCGAAAGCGCCCGGTTGAAGACCATCGGTTCGTCGATGAAACCATCCATATGTCCGTAATAGGTGGGGGGCTTCATGGATCCAAGCGTCAGGCTCTGGGTCGTCACATTGAGTGGCGTCGCGGATTTGGTCCAGGCCTGCAAGAAAGCTCCGTCGATGTAGAGCCGCACGTTGTCCACCGGTCCGATCGTCCCATCCACGTCAGGACCACATGATACCACTGGTTCTGAGTAACGAGACCGCCCGCAGTGGTCCAATTGTCTGCGGGATACGTCCCATAAAGTGCGGCGTTGATCGCACCGTCGGGATTAATCTGAAGGCCGTAGGAGGTTACTGACTCCGATCCGTTGTAGTCGGCCTTCGAGAAGATCATAGAGTATCCGGCGATCCTGAGCTTGACCCAGGCCCCCAGCGTCAGCCCGCCGGTCAAGTCGAGGGTAGCTGCATGCGGCACCTCAAAGTAGTCGTCCACCCCATCAAAACTAAACGCCTGTCCCACTTTTCCTTCCGCAAAAGCAGCCCCGTTCATCAGTGTGCCGTTGTTCGTCCCAATGATGTCGTTCGCATCACCATCCCCGGTCCACCACGATACCAGATTCGAGGGAGGTGCTCACACAAGGGCGGCATTTCCCCTCGCTGCCGGCGTTGTAGATCGCTGCGATCTCTTCTGCCAGAAGGGCGCGCTTGAAAAATCCCACCTCATCCGCTTTGCCGTTCAAACGGTCATTTCCCTGATGATAAGAATCAGTCCAGTACATGGCCCCGATTCTCACATTGAGGCTATTAGCCGTCGCCCCACCACTGTCGATAGACGCAGCCATAGAGCCATTTACATAGAGTTTTGAATCGGTGATGTTGTCGGGTCGAATACCCCGGCGATGTGATACCAATTGGCTGTGGGAATCGCATTTTCCAGCTCTAAAACTGTCCCCAGGGCAAACTTTAGACTTTTTGAAGCGCCGACTCCGGATCTGTCGTCAAAATAAAGGGCCCATCCGTTGCCAGTGCTGCCCTCGGTTTTAGCAACCAAAGTAGCTATTTCACCTGCATTGCTTGATGCCTCCGGATCAATATAGAACCATCCATCAACACTAAAAGCACCGCTCGGATTAAATGCCGCCGTATTGGGTATTTCTACGAAATTCGCCTCTGCACCGTCAAAGCTAAACGCCTGACCGACCTTACCCGGAGCATACGTCGCGCCTCCCTGCAGAGTTCCGTGATTTGACCCCATCAGATCGAACGAATGACTGTCCCCAGGCCACCAGGAGACCATATCGGAAGGCGGCGCGAAACAGGGTTTGCACTTACCCCAGCTTCCGGCATTGTAAGTAGCGGTGACCTCTTCGGCCGAGAGGGCGCGGTTGAAGATTTCCACTTCATCGATGAGGCCTTCGAGAGAAACGCCATAATTCCAATGCCCAAGGTTGATGGCCCTTGCCTGGTAATCGGTCGATACGCCGGAAACTGTCTGTTGATCCTTCATCTGGCCGTTCACGTATAAGGTATAGGTGTCGCCGCTCTTGGAAACAGCGATGTGGTACCAGAAGTTTAGAGGATATTGCGTTCCCGAGTAGGAAGCAAGCTGCCATGTCGAACCGTTACCGATGACCACCCCTATCTGGTTGGCATTGGAATGACCGGGCCCTAGATAATTAATGGTCATCCCATCCTGGTTTCCGTTACTTCGGGAAAAGAAACTATGATGCGTTCCATCGGATGCGCCGGCAGGATTCAGCCATCCTGCAATCGTCCAGTCGGTGCCCATATTGAAGGCAGGGATGTTTACATAGTCATCCACCCCATCAAAGCTGAACGCCTGCCCGACCTTTCCTGCACCGTACGTCGCGCCGTTCATCAGTGTCCCATTATTTGTTCCGACGATATCCAATGGGTTATTGTCCCCTCCCCACCAGGCCAATATTCCCGAGGGCGCTTGCACACATTCGCCGCTCCTGTTCAGAAGGATCGTCACTCTATTGCTGCCGTAATTCGTAACGGCAAGGTCAGGCTTGCCATCTTTGTCCATGTCGGCAGCAGCGATGAAGAATGGAGTTGTCCCTGCCGGGAAATCAGCAGGACTGGGATCGAATGTCCCATCACCTCTTCCCCGGTATATGGAGACGAGATTTGAATTACCGAGGGTCACTGCAATGTCGTTCTTACCGTCACCATCAAAATCGGCGATTGCAAGAGTTCCCGCTCTATCGCTCGAGACAATACTTTCGGCGCGTGCGAACGTGCCATCTCCATTGCCTATGAGAATCGACACGGTATTTTCCCCCGAATTTGTCACTGCCAGATCCATCTGTCCGTCACCGTTGAAATGACCTGCAGCGATTGCACGCGGCTGGGCCCCGACACTGATCGGTGAACCAGCGGCTTCGGAGAACGAGCCGTTGTCATTGCCGAGGAGAATCGTTATGGAGCCGCTGGTATAATTCGCAACAGCGAGATCCAGCCTTGTATCACCGTTGAAATCGCTTGCCATCGCGTATATCGGCAGACTGCCGGTATCGCCGCTTGCGACCTTCGTGAATGCCCCTGTACCGTCCCCCTGCCAGACTTCGTAGAGATCCCCGCCGTATCCGGAATCCCTTACGATGAATAGATCACTATCGTTATCCGCCGGCGCCGTGAAGTTGGCCGCGACGATCGAAACGAGGTCGGCTTCGGTTCCAACTTCAACCGCCGTGGTTGTCCAGGATGCCCCCGACCCGTCATTGAAGAAAAGCGTCACTTCCCTGGGGGTACCGTTGGTAACCGCAAGGTCGGTACTCCCGTTGTTGTCGAAATCCCCGGCAGCGAGAAAGTTCGGATGCGAGGCGGTCGTCGGAAGTGTTGAGACGACGGCATAATGCCCCAGGCCGTCTCCCAGCAGGATGACCACCTCATTGCTATCCCAGTTCGTCACTGCGAGATCCGGCTTTGTGTCATTGTTGAAATCGGCGCTAATGATATGATAAGGGCCGTCCAACCCGCTGATCGTGCTCGCCTCGAAGTGGAACGCAGCACTCGCATCCCTCAGGCCAACCACTGATAAGAAAAAAAGAATCGCCGAAAGAGTGATACACTTGCAGATTTGCCACCTAACACGATTGCTCATAACTCTCTCCATCTGTCTTTCAGGGTTTGGATGTTGTGAATCACGCCCCCGCATTAAAGATGAAAAGGGCGCCATAGATCTTTGATCTGTCCGATTGCTATTGAAAAGGTAAGAAGACACCTACCGGAAATTGGAAGGACCCCCCGTTGCCTTGAACTGGACAAACTAAAGTTCACGGTGGTTGCAAGATGTCTGCCATCTTGGCCAGTTTCTTGCCACCAAAGCTAATTGATTGAAATCAATCCGGAAAATACCGCAGGAAAAGGAAACCTCGTGGGAAAGATCCGATTAGAAATGACGAGATTTGTAAATCAGCGGCGAAAAACGCAAACATTCTCGAATGGAAATCCTGAACTGAGGCAGGCAAACCAACCGCCCTTTATCCCCCTCCCTCTTGACAGAAGAAAAGGGGACAGGTGTTTCTTGAAAGAACTCCCTCAAGAACAGTCTGTCCCCTTGTTTCACATCACCTTACTGCAGGAAACCGCTTGCCAAAAAGACCGCCATCTGCTCGCGGTTGATCGGGCTATCCGGACAGAAAATCCCGGTGCCGCATCCTCCGGTAATTCCGTCGGCCGCCAGTCTTTCGATGAATCCGCAGAATCCGTTCGTAGCAGGCACATCCGAAAATTGTTCCGTACACGTATTGGCTGCCTTCCCGAGAGCTACGGTGAGAAAGACGGACATCTGACCGCGTGTCACGGGGTCGTTGGGGCAGTAGATTCCGGTGCCGCATCCCCCTGTAATTGCGTCGTCTGCCATTCGTTCAATAAACCCGCAGAAACCACCGGCAGGCACATCCGAAAACCGGCCTTCGCAAACATTCGGGAGATGTCCGAGAGCTGCCTCCAGGAAAACCGCCATCTGGCCGCGGGTCACAACCCCGGTGGGACAATAGTACCCCGGGCTGCATCCACCCGTAATACCCGATTGCAGCAGGGCATAGATGAAATCGTCCGCCCAATACCCTATAGGAACATCCTCAAAGCCGCTGAGAATGATAAGTTCGAAGGTGGCCGTGACGGTGCGATCCATATCCATGGTCACCGTGCATTCCTTCCCTACCACGCTCTGGCAGCCTGTCCATCCACTCAGGTATGAGCCTGGCGCTGCGCTGGCTGTAACCGTGACCGCTGTCCCGTTATCGAAAATCCCGCTGCAGTCGGAACCGCAGTCGATGCCCGCCGGCGAGCTGGTCAGACTGCCCGAACCCGCCCCGGCCTTCGAGATCGTCAAGGTTCGCAGCACGACTGTGACTCCATTTCCTTGAAGCGTTACGGTATGCGTGCTCTGAGCGGGGTCGCTCGAAGGGATGGTGAGCGTGGCCGTCCGGGCACCCTCTGCACCCGGTGTGAACTGAATCTGAAATGTGCATTTCTCATCCACGCCCAGGGACGCAGGAGCGAGAACCGTATTCGAGCAGGTATCATTCATCTTCACGAACTCAGATTGATTCGTACCACTCACTGCGATCTGATTGATTGTCAGGTTCATACCGCCCGTATTGGTCAGGGTGAAGATCTGGGTTCTGCTGGTCTGGAGAGCAACCGAACCGAAATTGAAGGGATTGTTCGGGGGAGAGACGGCAAGTGTAGGCGGATCGCCGATGTATCGAAGGGTGATGGCGTCGTAACTGAACGAGTTGTCACCGTCCGCGGTGTAGCCCGCGGCGATGATGTTCCCATTGGGTTGGATTACAGCAGCCATGCCCTCGTCGTTTTCGTTGAGAGGACCACTGAACGTTACCCATCCGTCTCCGCCTCCAAAGGTCGTATCGAGGACGCCGCCGCGGGTGAATCTGAGGCCGATAATGTCACGGTACAAGCCATTATTCAGGCGAGTCACAAGAACAGCCTTCCCGTCATCCTGAAGGGCCATGCCGATTGGAACATTCGACCAGTCGACCCCGTCTTGCCAGGATACGGCCTGGCCCCCTGTCCCGTAGGAGGGGTCGATGGATCCATTCTCCAGGTACCGGACGATGACTGCCGCTCCCCGGGCGGGATTGCCGTTGATCGCTGCCATCAGGATCTTCCGGTCATGTTCGAAGACGGCTATCGCTGCGGGCCAGACAGAACCCCAAGTGCCTCCGGGATTATTCAGATTCGCCGCTGAAAGGTATGGTCATGCCGTTTCCCATGGGGCCAAACGTGGTGTCAAGGACGCCGTTCGTGGTGAACCGGTAAATGGCCGAGTGGTTATTGCCTGATTGAGCGGCAACAAGGATCTTCGAATCCCATGGTTGTATTGTAACGGCCTTACCCTCGATATATGCGTCGTTTACGGGATTCCCTCCGAAACTCGCATCGTAGGTCATGGCGGCGATTTGTGTCACGCCGTTCGTTCCAAAGGTGGTGTCGAGGGTACCATTAACATTGAACCGCAGGAGCACGAGATCCTCTGTGCTGCCGTAATCTATTTCCGTATAACCAGTGACCACGATCTTGCCGTCGGGCTGGACGGCGAGACCGAACGCCTCGCTTGCCCATTGAGGATTCGGGCTCGGGTGGTGCCATGTGACATACCCCGGGTGCCCGCTGCCGTCGTTGAAGGTGGAGTCAAGAGCACCGGCGCTGGTGAGGCAGAGGACCAGCATCTGTCCTGCTCCAGTGCCCCAGCCTCCGGTCTTTCCCGCCACGATGATCTTGCCGTCGTGTATGGCAACAGCATAAGCTTCCGAATAGGTTTGTGAGAAAGAAAAAGTCCCGCCAATGCCGAAGCCGGAGTCCAGAGAACCGTCAGTATTGTACCGCGCGACGAAAAGACGCGGCGTTCCCGTGACATATCCGGCCGCGACGATCTTACCGTCCGGCTGGAGGGCGGCCGCGGTGGCCCCTGTTACGCCCAATGTCGAACTGGTGATCACGTAGCCGTTGGGGCTGCCGAAGGTCGTATCGAGATCGCCCTGGGCCGCTCGGGCCGAAACCGAAACAAAAAATGATGCGCAGAAAACCAATCCCATGACTAACAACATAAGAACTCTTCTTCTTTGAAACATATTCCTCCTCCTTTTTATGCGGCAGCCTTCCCAGGCTGCCGTATTGTGGTCGGCGAGGCCGCCGACCTCACTCTTGCTCTTAAATTACACAGATTTCGAAAACCGATTACGCAGATTCCCCCCACAATCAACCACTATGTTTTCCACACCTCCTTTCATTCTCAATATTTTTCTCATCCCGTCTTCTTCGTGTTCCTTCCTGCCTGCGGCTGGCAGGCGTGTCCTTTGTGGATTTATTTATCTTTCCCCGTGTCTCCGTGTCTCCGTTTCACCTTTTCCAGGGTTCCCCGTTTCGGTCTTCTTCGACGATCACTTTGGCTGGCTTCAGGATCTCCCAGAGCTCGTCGAAATTGGTAAAGGCCCTCTTCCCTTCGGCCCCAACCTCTTCCACCACCCCGACAAATTCGCGGGGAGTTCAGCGGTCCTGCCGATAAATGCGAACGATGTAGCAATTCAAGGTATCCCTCCATTTTTGAACTGGTGCAGTCGATTTAGCATATGTCAGGTAACAGATCGGTAACAGATTCCTCAAAAAATGCAAAAAAAGAAAAAGATCAAAGGTTAAAAACGCGAAAAGGCGGGAAGGATGGGAAAATTCGCGAAAAATGGCAGCCTGTTCCCGTAGCGCCCGACATCGGCAAGGAATGACCGAAAATATCGAGCTATTCATCGATTGGGTTCGTAGTCCGCGTTTCATCGAGAGGGAGGCGTGACCTCACGCTCCGGTATTTTGGAACGGTAAAGTCCCCTACGTGCCAAATCGGAAATGGGTCGATATCAAGCGCCGGGAATGCCTATAAATTCGAAGAAGAATCCCCCCGGTTCCAAGACGGGTCTCCACAAATGAGCACCTGGATTCTTTACCGGGTCTCTTTTCCTATCAGTTCCTCAATCCTCGACAGGCGCTTTTCGAGCTCGTCGTTGTGCACCCTTAAGGCATCGTTCTCAGCCTTCAGTTCCTGAAGGGCCTTGACGAGAACGGCGGTCATCTGGCTGTATTTGACCCCTTCCACCTGGCCGTCTTTGTTATATTCAACGAGGAGCGGTGCGACCTCCTCCACTTCCTCGGCGATGAAGCCGATGTCGCGTTCCTCACGGTCCTTCCACTTGAAGGTCACGGGCCGGAGCTGCTCCACCGTCTCCATTCCCGATGCCAAGGTCCGCAATCTCCTCCTTGTATCGAAGGCTCGATGAGCAGTTTGCGAGCGTGTTTCCATTCCGGCAGACGGGATTTGAGGTCGCCGCAGCCCAGTCCCTTACCGTAAGCCGACCATTGATGTCGAGCGCATTCGCCGGATCGGTGCAGTTGTTGATGCAAACCCTTCCAGCCGCAAAATCGCCGTAGATGAGCGGTGTCGTCTCGCTATTGGAGATATAAAGCTTGTAGGAACCTGTCTCGTTGTACCCCGCATTATGCCCGAGAAAGACGTTACCGCTTCCCGTTGCGTTATATCCCGCCTGATAGCCCAAAGCAGTATTGTCGTTCCCGATAGAATTTGCATGAAGGGAACTGTTACCCATGGAAACGTTGTAGTTGCCTATGGTGTTAGAGTAGAGGGCCTCGGACCCGAAAGCGGAGTTAGAACCACCGGTAGTGTTGTTATAAAGGGCATCCGTTCCCATTGCGGAATTGTGGTGACCCTGTTATTGTAGGTGAAGGGCATTCATTCCTATTGCGGAATTGTCGTAGCCCGTGGTGTTGAAATAGAGAGCGGCGGTCCCCATTGCGGAATTGTGGTAGCCCGTGGTGTTGCTATACAGGGCACTCCCCCCACTGCGGAATTGTGGTAGCCCGTGGTGTTGGAAAAGAGCGCATTCATTCCCACCGCCGAATTGCCGGAACCAGTGGTATTGGAATGGAGGGCGGCACTTCCAAGTGCGGAGTTATAGGTGCCGGTGGTGTTCCGGTTAAGAGCGCTCTGTCCCAGGGCAGAGTTGTGGTCGCCCGTGGTATTGGACTCAAGGGCGTATGCTCCGAAGGCGGAGTTTAAGTCGCCTGTGGTGTTCCTGTGAAGAGCGCTCTGTCCCAAGGCAGAGTTGTTGTTGCCCGTGGTATTGGTCCCAAGGGCGGATGCCCCGAAGGCGGAGTTAGCATACCCTGCGGTGTTGGAGCTAAGGGCGCTATCCCCCAAAGCAGCGTTAAGATTGCCCGTGGTGTTGGAGTAGAGGGCATTGTTACCCACCGCCGTGTTGTACCAACCATCAAAACCAGAAATATGGATTAACGTTCCCGCCCCGGCTGCTCCGACCCCGATGAACGTATTGGCGTTGAGCCTCCAGTCGGTTTTGATGTCGCCTTTGATCGTAACGTTCCCTGAACTATCAACCGAGATCCCTTCGTTCCCGCCATCCCCTGACAACCAGTAGGCACCCAGCCGGATGTTCTGGGTTGCCGTGTGGTTGCCCAGGTTGTCAGCGCCTGCGCCCGCATCATCACCTGCACAGGCCCATGCGCTCCCATTCCACTTCATGACCTGTCCGTTTGCACACCCGTTCTGCCCCATGTCGGCAAACAGGATCGTTCCGTTGACGATCATCGCAGAGGTTACGCTGTTGGCCTGACCCTCATTTACATAGGCTGCATCGTGATTGTGGGTCGACGAGGCCACACCCGAAAGTTTTGCAGTAGTCGATGGCCGCACTGGGCGATATGTCGGCATTGGTGATGGTGCTATCCAGGATGTGAGCACTTGTGATCGCTCCTGCCCCGATCCCATGCTTATGGTCTCCCCGGGAGTATTCGGCTCGATGTCCCTGCAGCAGAGGTTCCATCCAGCGCGGTCACGGTTGAGGAGGGTGTGCCGCTGCCTGAATTCTCGTCCGAACAGGTGAAGCCTGTGGCCGTCTTTTTCAGCACCTGCCCCTCCTGACAGGGGCCTTCCGACAGGATCCCGGGAACCATGTCCAGTGCCGTTGTGAGGAAAATAGCCATCTGAGCCCTTGTAAGACTGGAGTCAGGGCAGTACAGGGCCTGATTACCGGGCGTGGCCGGATCGTCGGACCGGCATCCTCCGGTGATGCCCAACCCGGCAAACCTTTCGATAAAATGACAGTAAGGGAGTCCTGTCAAAGCCACATTGACATCCTCAAAGACTGTCTCAGTACAAACCAGTTGGGCCCGGCTCGCTGTCCCTGAGGCAAGCAGAAGGAGAATACTTCCCAGAATGACGATGCCCATGTTTCTCTTCTTCAAAATCCGACTCTTTTTCATGCGAATCCTCTCTTTTTCAAACAGTTTCGATTGACATGAATGACACCCAGTATTCCCTCTTTTGTCGGGTGCCCCGCCCGCCGTATCCGGTTCCAGCCACACCGGGACCCTACGGGCTCTGATCTTCTTCAATTGCTCCTTCAGCCATCGATCTGACTGCTCCGAAGCCCCCACAGGCTTTACAGACACTCGATTTCATTGGCCTCATTGACGAATTTGCCGAGGCCGTTGCAAAGAAGACAAATGGTCATACCGTACTTCTCCGGAGTGAACACCTTGTCCGTTGCCTCTTTCTTCAACATCTCCTCGTTCCTCTTCATAAGCTGATTTCTATTGCGAAGAGTTCTAACTTATGGCAGGTAACAGATCGGGAACAGATTACAAGAAAAGTTTAGGAAGGGGATAACATACCGGAATTAATAGGATAAAATGAGGAGTTCGAGGAAGGGGAAAAATGGTTTGTGTCGCACCCGGAAGGTGCTCCTACACTGACACTCTTATTCCTTGAGGATTTCTGCTCTGAGTGCTTCGGTTCGGCCGGAGGGGGCAATCCCCAACTCGGCTTGAAGTATCCGCTTACATCTCATATAGGCTGACAGGGCCTCTGCATGGTGGCCGAGACGGAGGTACGATGCCATCAGTCCCTGGTGGAACTCCTCTGCGAGGGGTTCTGTCTCGAGCCCCTTCATGTAGTATTCCACCGCCTCTTTGCTGTTGTCTGTTCGATCAGAGAGACGGGCCATGCCGGAAATGAGCCGGAGATACTTGCTTCGCAACCGCTCCCGGGAAGCGACCGTCCAGTTCTGATAGGTCTCGGAGTGCAGAAGCGGCCCGCCGTAGAGATTCAGGGCTCTGTGGGCAAGCTGTCTGAGCCTGTCGAGATCCGCCCCGTCCTGTACCTTCTCAATCATCTTTTCCACCGGTCCGCAAAGCTGTTCAAAGGCCCAGCCATCCACCCAGCAATAGCGGCCGTCGAGAGAGACCCTGCCTTCATGGACCTGAATGGCCCCGTCAATTCCGATCATTTGACGCAGCCGGCCGACGGTGGTCTTGATGGCATTGTGACCGGCATCGCCATCGGCATCAGGCCAGAGGATATCAGCCAGCCGTTCCTCCCTGATGTCTCTTCCCCCGAGGGCAATGAGCGTTTTGAGCAGAAGAAGAGGTTTCTTCTGTGCCTTGCCCGACGGGGTTACCGGTTTCCCATCGATGATCAGTTCAAACCTCCCAAGGGCATAGATCTTTACCGGCCAGGGCCAGCTTTCGATCAAAAGCCCTAACCCCCCTTCATCCTCCCTTAGACTAAGGGGGGAAAGGGGGGGTTAAGCTTGAGCTTGCGGATCAAGTCCTGAACATATTCCACCTCTATCCCCGCCTCAAGGGCCTTCGTACAGAGGTAACTGAGGATGTCCGGCCTCCAGAAATGGATCATCGTGGCATATCCCTTCTGACGGCCAAGAGCCAAAGCCTTTCGAAGGGATTCCAGTCCGTTTTCGAAGTCACCGGACCCACCCCTCACCCTATCCCTCTCCCCATGGGGAGAGGGGAGAGGACCTCCAGAGGGAGGGTATGGGTCCTCTCCTCGGCAGGGAGAGGGGAGGATGTGAGGGACAGGTATGCGTCCGTTATATCGCACAGATAGGCACAATAGGAGCTGCCGGTTTGAGCAGAGAGTCTCTTTGCCGTCTCAAGTTGCAGTTGAGCTCCTTTTTCATCTCCCAGGTCGTAAAGGGCCTGGGACAGGCCCAATCTGATCAAGGTCTCGGAGACAGGGAGGCCCGCTTCCTCGATGAACCGCAGACTCTCTCTCGCAAACATGGCCGCTTGGGGAATATCATTCACGAGAACATAATAACGGGACAAAAAATAGAAATAATGGCCGGAGTGCGCACGTTTGTTGACGCCTATGGTTTTCTCCATTTTGGAGAGGAAATCATGGACCCTGTCTTTATCCCCTGCATTCAGTGAACTGGCGATTCCCTGCAGATAGAGCTGGGCATCCATCACATGCACGCCCGTTTTCCTGGCAATCTCCAGTCCCTCCATGACCGCTTGATCGGCCCGTGTCTGCAATTCCGCCGACGAGTTATAAAACATCGCTTCCGCTATTTTTAGAGCAATTTGCCTTGCAGGAGAGGCCGGTTGAGATTGAACCATCTTTCTCATCTGCTCGATCAATATCCTGCATTCGGCATACTCTCCCATCCAGATATAAAAAATGGCGCTGTTTGTACAGGCCCGGAGCCGGGCATCCATATTCAGATTCTCCTGACACACGGCGACGGCGGCATTGACCCATGTTCTCACTTCGGGATGAAAGGGCATTCTCCAGGCCAGAGCGCCTGTCATGCCGGACGCAACGCCCGCCGAGATCTCAGGGGACGGGTAGTCAATGCCCCGGCTCGCCCGCTCATTAAGCCAGCGGATCCATTTATCGAGAGGCCTGAAATCATCGAATTCGAAAAGAAAGGTCTGCACGGCGCCCGACCAGGCCAAAAGGGTCCCTGCATCATTTCGCTGTCCGTCAAAGAGCTCAAATGCCTTCTCAAGATAGGCCCTGCTCTCGGCGGGATTGAGCCCCAGCCTGCAGATTCCGAGCCAGTAGAGCAGCCACGGTGTGTGCTCTGTGATCTCCTTTGGAATTGCCGCCAGCCACCCGCCAAGCGTCTTTATTCTCCCCTGGGCCATCAGGGCAGCCGCATGGTTGAGTAAGAATGGAATAAACCCCTTCCAGTCCCCGGCATCGATCAGGAGAGCGGCCGCTTCTTCCACTTGCCCCGTTTCCATCACCAGGGCGGCTGCGCTTCTCTGTATCCGGGCCTTTTCATCGGGGGCAAAGGCCTCTTTTGCCCGCGATCTGAGGAATTCCCTGAAGAGCGGATGATAATTGTAGACCGGCTTATCTTTTATGTGTCTTTCGATGAAATAATTTGTCTTATCCAGCCCCGTTAAGATTTGCGCCGCCGTTTCGATGCCGGTCAGGGTTTCAGCCATCTGCGCCGTCATCGTGGGTAAGAAGGAGGTCTTGAGCAAGAAATCCTGGACCTCCGGGTCCGCCTTAAGAAAGATTTCGCTTGCAAAGTATTCGAAGATCTCCGTAGGCGTATGACTGTCAAGCAACTGATAGTCCATGTCTTCTATCTTTGAGCTCTCGATCAGGAGCACCAGGCCCGCTATCCACCCTTCGGTCTTCTTGTGAAGGAGAGAAAGGGTTTCGTCCCCCAGATGACGCTCCTCCTTCAACTCCACAAACTCCCTTGACTCCTCTTCCGTCAGGCGGATCTCTTTCCATCCGAGCAGGCCCATTTGGTTGTTTGCCCGGAGTCGTATGAAGGCAGGCGGTGGCTCGTTCCTGCTGATGATGAAAACGTTGATCCCTTCAGGGGCAAGGGACAGTCCGGTGTTCACGATTTCGTGAAAAGGGGAATCGGGCGGGATGAACTGGTAGTTGTCCAGGACGATTACGAGGGGCGGCTTGATCCTTCTGTAGAGTTCCTCGAAATACCGCTGCGTAAATGCGGGGATCCCCAGAAGATATTCCGGGGTTAAGAGAGGCATGGGCTTCGGATATCGCGGGGCTGCCTCTTTTGCCGCAAGGCCCATGTAATAGAAAAAAGAGGCGATGTCGGCATCCCCGGCATCGACCGTATACCAGAGACAGGGCAGCTTGCGGGCATCCAGATAGCTCGCGGCAAGGGTGGTCTTGCCGGACCCGCCGGGACCCGATATCCATGTCACGGGCTGCTTCCGGCAGCCGTCCAGCAACGTGAAAAGCCGCCCGCGCTGGACGATCCCGGTCACGCGGGGACGAATAATCTTGGTTACCGGTGAGTATTTTTTCTTCATGCTATCTGATCCCTGTGCCAATGGTCACCGAGGCCCGGGAAGTTGTCATAACCTATTCTTTTTGTTTATATTATTGCAGATTGGATACTACAATTCCGGAGGGTCTTTGTCAACCGTTTATCCTGATGGATTTTCACTATGAATGGAAATACCCTTTCGTCCCTTTTAGTGGTGATTCTGCATTGACAAATGGGAGGCGAGAGCAAATTCTTTTCAGGGGCCTAAGCAAGTCGTGAGAAATCTCCCACTCTTCAGAAAGAGAGAACCGATCTTATCCAGCAGGGCGAGTCGGTTATTCTTGACGGCCTCATCCTGAACCATGACCATCACCCCTTCGAAGAAGTCGTCGATAGGCTTTCTCATCTTCGTCATCTCGATCAGGGCGACCTTCGTATGCATGCTGTTCCAGAAGACGGTCAATTTCTTCCCCGGCTTTGAGGTAGGTTTGAAAAAGATTCTTTTCGGCAGGCTCACTGAAGAGCGAAGGGTTGACCTCGCTCCGGGCAGGAGTGCCCTTCAGGATATTCATCGCCCGCTTAAAGCCGATCACGATCGACTCAAAATCGGGCAATTGTCTCGCTTCTCTCAGGGCATCGACGCGGTGCTGAACGTCCACCAGGTCATCGAATGAAGTGGAAACAACGGCATCAATCACATCGGACGGGTATCCCTTGTCGAGCAGGAAATACTGGAATCGCGTGCGAAAGAAATCGAGGACATCCCGGGTCACTTCCACCGCCTGCCGTTCCGTCTTTTCTCTCAAAAAACCCTGGCTCTGTCCGATCAGTTCAACCAGGGAGAGGGGATATTTCTTTTCAAGGATGATCCGGAGGATCCCCAGTGTCTGGCGTCTCAGGCCGAAATGGATCCGCGGTCCCGGTAGGGGCCAATCCCACTCCGAAGCAACCGACGATCGTGTCCATCTTGTCGGCCATGCTGACGATGTCTCCGATTGGGCTCCCTGGCAACCGGTCCCCTGCGAAGGCCGGGAGGTAATGCTCATGAATCGCCTCAGCCACTTCCGTTTTTTCTCCCGAAAGACGAGCGTACTCCCTTCCCACTATCCCCTGAAGTTTTGGGAATTCGCCCACCATGCCAGTGACTAAATCGGCTTTACAAAGGAATGCAGCCCTTTCAACCGCCCCTTTCAATGCAGGATCGATTCGTTCAGCGATCCAGGAGGCCAGTTGTCTGAACCGGCTCATCTTCTCGTAGGAGGTACCCAACTTCGCCTGGAAGACCACCTGCTTCAGCTGTTCGACTCTCTTCTCCAGGGGGACCTTCATGTCCTCCTGAAAGAAATAGGCTGCATCGGCCAGCCTCGCCCTCAGCACCCTCTCATTGCCTTTGATGACCACCTTCGGATCCGCAGGGGCAATATTGCTGATGCAGATGAACTGAGGGAGCAACCGTCCCTGACGGTCCACAATGGGAAAATAACGCTGGTGTTCTTTCATCGAATGAATCAGCACTTCCGCAGGAAGTGAAAGAAACTTGGAATCGAAGCCTCCGCAGAGGGCAACAGGATACTCGACCAGGAAGCTGACTTCATCGAGGAGTTCTTCGTCCTTGAGGACCTGTCCCGAGAGAGTGGTCTCCTCACGGGCCATTTCCTCCTCGATCTTCTTCTTCCGTTCTCCGGGGTCGACCAGAACGAAGGCCTCCCTTGTCTTTTTGAGATAATCCTGGAAGCCCTCCACGGGGATCGCCCCGGGCCGCATGAACCGGTGACCGTACGTCACGTTTCCGCTCCTCACATTTCCAATCTCGAAAGGAATCGTCTCCCCGCCGAACAGGGCCAGGATCCAGTGAATAGGTCTGACAAAACGGATTGGGACGTCCGCCCATCTCATCGACTTCTGAAATGGAATGGATAGGATCATCCTGGGAAAAAGCAACGGGAGCAGATCGGCCGTGGGCTTTCCGGCCTCTTTCTTCGTCGCGCAGACGTACTCCCCTTTCTCTGTCTGTACGACCTGAAGGGATTCCACAGGAACGGACTGGCCCTTTGCAAACCCGATGGCGGCCCTGGTTGGATTTCCGTCCTTATCGAAGGCAGCCTGCCTGGAAGGGCCTATCTTCTTCTCTTCCCAATCCCGCTGCCTTTCGGAAACCGATTCGACGAAGAGAACGAGCCGCCTCGGGGTTCCAAGGCTTCTCACGTTCTCGAAATCGATCCGGTTCGTTTCCAGTTCCTTGCGGACCAGGTTTTCCAGATCGTGGAGTGCCTGGGGAATAAATCCCGCCGGAATTTCTTCTGTTCCTATCTCCAAAAGTAATTCTTTCATAGTCTTAGAATCTCCACCATCCTTGCTAAGTGTCAGTGATGAGTGTCAGTGTCAGCAACTCAAAGAGACAGTAAGCAGAAAGCAGTAAGCAGGAAACGAAAACCAAATAAAAAACCGTTAATACCTGCAACTGATTGGTCCGTTCTATTTGCTGTTTTCCCCTTGCTACCTGCTGTCTTCTTTCTATTGCCTTCTGTCTTCTATGGTTCCAGGGTATCTGCTTACTGCTTTCTGCCAACTGCCTTCTGATTTCTGCCTTCTGCCTACTGCCTTCGGTCCACTGATCACTGATAACTGATTACTCTTTTTTCATATTTCTGCCTTCTGCTTTCTGTTTCTTGAGCAGCGGGAACCCCATCTCTTCCCTCTGTTTGTAGTATCCCTCTGCACACAGCTTTGCCAGCGTCCTGACTCTCAGGATGTACCCTACCCTCTCCGTCACGCTGATCGCCCCCCTCGCATCCAGGAGGTTGAAGACGTGAGAGGTCTTCAAGCAGCAGTCGTAGGCAGGGAGAATCAGTCCCTTTTCCACCATGGCCTTCGACTCTTTTTCATGCATCTCAAAAAACCGGAAGAGCATCTCCACATTCGCCTCTTCGAAATTGTAACGGGAGCATTCCACCTCATCCCGGTGGTGAACGTCCCCGTAACTCACACCCTTTGCCCACTCCAGGTCGTAGACGTTGTCCACACCCTGAAGATACATGGCGATCCGTTCCGTCCCGTAAGTAATCTCAACGGGAACCGGATTCAACTCAATCCCTCCCGCCTGCTGAAAATACGTGAACTGAGTAATCTCCATGCCATCCAGCCAGACCTCCCATCCCAATCCCCAGGCCCCCAACGTGGGAGACTCCCAATCGTCTTCCACGAAACGGATGTCGTGGTCAAGGGGATTGATGCCGAAAGACTTCAGGCTGTTGAGGTAGAGGTCCTGGATATCAAGTGGGGAGGGTTTGAGGATCACCTGATACTGATAGTAATGTTGAAGCCGGTTCGGATTCTCACCGTATCGGCCGTCTGTCGGACGCCTGGAAGGCTCGACGTACGCCGCCCTCCAGGGCTCCGGACCCAGGACCCTGAGAAACGTGGCAGGATGAAAGGTCCCGGCTCCCACCTCCAGATCGTAGGGTTGATGGATCAGGCATCCCTGATCCGCCCAGTATCGCTCCAGCGAAAAGATTAAATCTTGAAACGTCATTGATCCTCCCAGTTAGCGCATAGGGTTAAAAGAAAATCAACCGCAGACCCCCTGCAACATCTTGAGCGATTTCAGCTCCTTTCCGAGCTGGTGCATGATGAATCTCGGAAGAAGCGCCCGGCTCTCCTGAAGGGCCTGAACCGTGAATTTGAACCTGTGAACCTTCGATATCTCCATCTGAGAGATCCGTTCGATCAGTCGGGCCGTGCCCAGAGAAAGCGGGATGAGAAACCCTTCGCTCTTTGAACACCTTTCACAGACCAGCACCCCCTTATCAAAGGAGAAGAAAACCGTCGGGGAGGTTTTCAAATCCTCCCAATCCTTTTTGCACAGGGAGCAGGTCTTCATATTGGGTCGATACCCGAAAAGAGAGAGCATGCGGATCTCGAAAACCCTGAGAACCTCTTCGTGGGGTTCCTTTTCATCGAGGCCAGACAAGAATGAAAAGAGAAGGTCGTAGGTCTCACGCGCGATCTCCCGCTCTCCCGTCATCTCGTTGACCAGTTCCAGAAAATAGTTCGCATAGACGATTTTTGCGAGGTCGTCCCGGATGCCGGAGAAGGAACGAAGAAGATCACACCCTTCCGCTCTTACCAGGTCCATGCCTTCCTTTGCAAAGAAAACAAGGCGGAGATGGGCAAAAAGTTCGAGGGCGTTCTGAAAGCGCTTCCTGCTTCGTCTCGCTCCTTTCGCAATCCCCTTGATCTTCCCGAAATCCCTTGTAAAGAAGGTGATGATCTTATCCGACTCGCCATAGGAAAGGGAACGGATCACAATGGCTTCTGTCGTGTGTAAGGACATATGCGAACTCAGTCACTTAGATTTCAGATTGCGGATTTCAGATTGAAAAGAACATAACCTCTCAGCTCGGATTGCAGGCCCTTTGCAGCCTGATCTACGAAATTGTCCTCACCGTTGCGGTTCGGTCTCCGGTTTCGATCCTTAACCTGAGCCTCAATCTTAACCTTGGTTGATAGATTCTCGGCGAGATTGCAGGAAAATCTGAACATCTTAAATCTAAAATCTGAAATCGTTCTTACCTCTTCGGGGAAGCAGGCGGTTCCTGAGCCTTTATCACCTCTGTCCCGGGAGGAATGGTGAACTGAAACATGGAAACGGGAAGCACGATGTTCGTCTTGATATCGATGAACCGGGTCCGGGTCACGTTCCCCAGTTCGTCAATGACATCCACCTGCAGAACATAATAACTCTTCTTGTCCACCGTCAGGACGAGCTTGGTCAGGCCGGCCTGGGGTTCCCTGGGCGCCAGTTCCAGGACATAGTTCTCCTCTTTCTGGGCAATCGCTTCATTGAACTGGATCAGGTTGAAATCCCGGCTGAGGTCCCCTTCGCCCGACAGAAAGGCCAGGGGCGTCTTTTCGTTGAAAACCTTGGCGACGTCGGAGACAAAAACCTGGCTCTCTTCCGGCTGATAGTACCAGAGGGTGTGGCCATTCGAAATGAACTTCTGATTGGGCACGGTATAGTCCCAACGCATCATGCCCCGCTTTTTGAAAAAGACCTTCCCCTCTCCCCGCTGAGGCCTTTTCATGACCTTCCCGACGTATTCCTGAATAAAGTTGGCCTCCAGATCGGATGTGTTTTCATAGCGCTTCTGAACCTCGGAAACCAGGCTCTGCCCCGTCACGGCGAAAATCAGGGAAACCCATGCCGTTGCAAAAAGGAAAAAGAAGAGCCCCCCCCATTGAAAAAGTTTACGAGAGAATGGTTTCATGTCACCTCCTCCGCCGTGAATCACACACCAAAGACCGTAAGTTGCAAGGCGTAAGTCGCGAGAGAGTTTAACCCCTCAGAAGTTGTTAAAAAATTAAAACAAACATAAAAATATCCTGTGCCCAATGAGGGCGGGCCGTTTGGAAAACTTTAGAGCCTGCCTACCGCAGGCAGGCGAAACCTTATCGAGCGAGCTGACGCGTAACTTCCCACAAATAACGAAGACTTACTAACAGAGTGGCTTCCCCTGATTAAAAAGATCGCAATTCTAAAGTTTGGAAAGCGGTCCACCCTCGTTGGGCCAGAAAAAGATAGGGACAGGCTTCTTCATCCCTTCTGACGCCTTACGCTCTCACGCATCACTCTATCTTCTTGACCAGCACCTCCCGGGGTTTGATCCCATCGGAGGGCCCGACGACCCCCTCTTCCTCCATCTTTTCGATGATGCGGGCAGCCCGGTTGTAACCGATCCTGAACCTTCTCTGAACGAGGGAGATCGAAGCCTGCCCGGTTTCGGCCACGAAGGCAAGGGCCTCGTCATATTTCTCATCGTATCCGTCCTCCCCTGAAACCCCCTTTTCCTTCTTGATCTCCGTAAGGATGGAGGTCTCATAGGAGGGCGGCGCCTGTTGCCTCAGGAAATCAACGATCCTCTTGATTTCGGTGCCGGAGACGAATGCGCCGTGGATCCGGGTCAGCTTCGAACTGCCGGGGGGGAGAAAGAGCATATCCCCTGCCCCCAACAGATGCTCCGCACCGATGGTATCGAGAATGGTCCGGGAATCCACCTTCGAAGTGACCTGAAACGAGATCCGGGCCGGAAAATTCGCCTTGATGATCCCGGTCAACACATCGACGGAAGGCCTCTGGGTGGCCAGCAATAGGTGGATCCCCACCGCTCTGGCCATCTGGGCAAGCCGGGTGATGTATTCCTCCACTTCCTTCGATGAGACCATCATCAAATCGGCCAGTTCGTCGATGACCACGAGGATGTAAGGAATCCGTCCCGGCTCTTCAACCGCCTTCTCTTCGTCTCCCTCCGGGATGTCGCTTTTCCGCCTGGAGACCTTCCCTCTCTCCTTCAGCTCCTTCTCCATCTTCTGATTGTAGTGCTCGATATTTCTCACGCCTTTTTCAGCCAGGACCGTGTATCTCCGTTCCATCTCTTCCACGAGCCACTTCAGGGCGGCAGCGGCCTTCTTGGGATTGGTGACGACCGGCAGAAGCATATGGGGAATCTTGTCATAATCAGAGAGTTCCAGCATCTTCGGATCGATCATGATAAACCGGGCCTCGTCCGGAGTGGCTTTGAAGAGGATGCTGCAAATCATTGCGTTGATGGACACGCTCTTTCCGGACCCGGTCGAGCCGGCGACCAGGAGATGGGGCATTCGGGCAAGATCCACGACAAAGGACTCTCCGGAGATGTCCTTTCCCAGACCGAAGGAGAGCTTTGATTTCGAGGCCCGGAAGGAATCCGAATCGATAATCTCCTTCAGAAAAACCGTCTCCCGGACCGTATTGGGGATCTCGATTCCCACGACCGACTTTCCGGGGATGGGGGCGACAATGCGGATGGAGATGGCGCTCAGCGCCAGGGCCAGATCGTCCGCCAGGCTGACGATCCGGCTGACCTTGACCCCGGGGGCCGGCTCGAACTCGTAGACGGTAATCACCGGACCCGGCCTGACTTCGACCACCTTGCCTTCCACCCCATAGTCCATCAGTTTCTTTTCGAGGATACGGGAGTTCATGATCAGGCTGTCCCGGTCAACCTTCTGCCGCTTCTCGGTCTCCGCTTCAAGGAGAGAAGTCGGAGGCAGCTGAAAGGTCTTTTTGCCGTCCAGGAAATCGAACGCCTGCTGTTCTGCAATCGGCTTCTTCTCTTTCGAAGGCGACGGCTTATCCACGACGACCGTCGGAGGGATGCTGATCTCCTCTTCTTCCTCCTCCTGTTTCTGCCTCTCCACTTTCCGGGTCCGTTTTACCCTCTCTCGTTTGATCATCCTCAGGGTGCTCACCTTCTCAACAAGGGCACCCGCAGCCTCCCCCACACGATGCAGAACCGAAAAGAAAGAGATTCCCGTCCCCAGGATGAAAGAGAGGATGAGAAGGACCAGCAGGAGGACGGAAGCCCCCAGGAAGTTGAAGTACCGAACCAGCATCCTCGAAATGACCTCTCCGATGAATCCCCCGGCCAGGGGATCCTGGTGAAGCGATTTCAACGACAGACCGAGAAGAGAGGAAACGGAAAGGAGGATGATCACCCAGCCCGTCAGTTTCACAGCGAGGTACTTCCATTCCCAGCGCAGGATAAAGCTGACCGCAAAGATGCCCAGGACAAAAGGAATCAGGAAGGAAGCAAAACCGAATCCCTGAAAGAGCAGCCCGGAGACATAGGCGCCCACAATGCCCATCCAGTTCTGGATCTCTTTGATCTTCACGGAAGTGTAGGTGAAGAAGGATGGGTCCATCGGAGAATAGGAGACCAGACTCAGGAGAAAAAACAACCCGAGGGCAACTAGCAGAATCCCCACAATCTCATGTTTCAGTTTTTCCTGGAAGGAATCCTCTTTCACAATCCATCCTGTCATTTTGCCGAAAAAAACCAGCTTTCTAAGGCTGCACTATTCTTTTTTCCAGTTCGGTCAAGATGCCCTTCACTTCCTCTTTGATCTTCTCGTCGATATCATAGGGCGCTCTTCCCTCGCGGTCCGCCTCGATGATCCTGGGATTGAAGCTCATGTGTCCCAGGATCGGGAAATCGGAGAGGTTCTCTTCGATAATCTTCCTGTCCTGGTCGGAGGTCACCTTATTGCCGACGATCATCATCTTCTTCAGCCGCAAATCCTCCCCGAGTTTCTTGATCTGCCTGGCCGTATTCATGGCCCGCTGTCCGGGCTCCACAACGATGATCAGGGCATCCACATAGCCCGTGCTGCCCCTTCCAAGGTGTTCGAGACCGGCTTCCATGTCGATGATCAGGGCCTCCTCAGCCTGAACCAGCAGATGGCGGACCAGGTTCTTGAGAAGAACGTTTTCGGGGCAGAAACACCCTCCGCCTCCCTGAGGGATACAGCCCAGCAGGAGAAGCTTCACCCCCTCGTGAACCACTCCCATTTCGGCAGGGATATCGTCCACCTTCGGGTTGAGCTTGAACATCGTGCCGTAACTCCCCTTCTTTGCACCGGTCCTCTCTTCGATGAGAGACGTCATCGCTGCAATCGGAAGAAGTTTGGCCAGACTCTCCTGAGGAAGGCCGATCGCGGAAGCAAGGTTCGAATCGGGGTCGGCGTCGATGGCCAGCACCTTTCTCCCCTGATCGGCCAGGATCCGGGCCATCGTCCCTGCAAGCGTCGTCTTTCCAACTCCACCTTTTCCTGAAACGGCGATCTTCATTTTTGTCCCTCCAATATGCATCATATCCAAGAAATCTTCAAATGTCACGGCAGGCCGGCGGAAGATCAGAAGATGAGAGGGTGGGAAGATGAGAAGATGCGAAAGGGAGAGGATAGGGGGATGGGGAGACAGGGGGATAACGGGATAGGGAGATAGGGAAAAAAGCGAAGGGAGTTTGAAGGGAGCTTGAATTTGACAAACCCGGGCCCATCGTCAATAATGTCTTGGTTCTGGAGAGGAATGATTGATTAGAAGATGAAGGTATCGCCTAAGGGTGACGGTAACGATGGCCGTATCGGCATTCGGTTACGTCTTTCGGTTTTAAGAACCTCCCGTAGCCGCCCACCCTTAAACGAAACGGGCTTCGTAACCGTAACCCTACCCGATTTGGATATGAAACAGCGTGGCCGTACCCCATTGAATTTTCATGGTTCACCCCTGCTGGGCGACCAGCGCCGTGCAGCGTCAACTCTGTGAAAAGAAGGGAGAAAGGAATCGTGGAGAACATCCTCGTGACCGGAGGAGCGGGCTTCATCGGGTCTCACCTCTGCGAGCGTCTTCTTGCAGAAGGGGCCTCCGTGGTCTGTCTCGACAATTTTGACAGCTTCTATGATCCTGATATCAAAGTCAAGAACGTGGAGGGGATGGTCGATAAGTTTCCGGACCGGTTCGAATTGATCACAGGGGACATCCGGGACGGAGAACATCTTGAGACTCTGTTCAAGAGAAGAGAGATCCAATCGGTTGTCCATCTGGCGGCCCGGGCCGGAGTCAGACCTTCGCTGACGGACCCTCTCCTCTATGCGGATGTCAATATCAGAGGAACCATCACCCTTCTGGAGGTCTGCAAGGCCTTTGGCGTCAAGTTGTTCGTGTTCGCCTCCTCATCGTCCGTTTACGGAGAGAACCAGCGGGTTCCTTTCTCCGAGGAGGATCTTCTGATTCAACCCATCTCTCCCTATGGCGTCACCAAACGGGCGGGAGAACTGATCTGCTATCCTTACCACCATCTCTATGGAATGAGTATCGCCTGCCTCCGATTCTTCACAGCCTACGGTCCCAGACAGAGGCCTGAGATGGCGATTCATAAATTCACCCGTCTGATCGACCAGGGCATGAAAATTCCGATGTTTGGAGACGGGTCGTCACGGAGGGACTACACGTACATCGATGATCTGGTCGGGGGGATTCTGGGTGTGATCCGTCACCACCGGGGTTATGAGATCTACAACCTGGGTGAGTCCCGAACCACCTCGCTGAGGGAACTCATTGGGCTCATCGAGAAAACCCTGGGAAAGAAGGCCGATATCGAGACTCTCGAATCACAGCCGGGAGACGTTTCGACGACGTATGCGGATATTTCAAAGGCAAGGCAACGACTCGGCTATGAGCCCAGATTCCCCATCGAGGAAGGGATTCGAAGGTTTGTGGAGTGGTATCAAAGAAAGTTCGAAACAATCTTAAACGATCTTAATCAGACCGGTTACGGGTTGCGTGTTAACGTGTTTTAACCCCGGAACCTGAAACCCGAAACCTCTTTCGAACTTTTAACGTTTTTTGACATTCATTTCATAGATGATCCTCAGCCCTTCGAGGGTCAGAAATTCATTCACCTCCTCAATGGTATTCGATTCGTTGGCAATGAGACCTGCCAGTCCGCCTGTCGCAATCACTTTAGGATTTGATTTCACTTCTTTCTTCATTCTTCTGACAATCTCGTCCACCAATCCGACATAACCAAAAAAGATGCCTGATTGCATACATTGAACGGTATTCTCTCCAATAACCTTCTTCGGTTTTAAGATCTCTACCCGGGGCAGCTTGGACGTTCTCTGGAAAAGCGCCTCCGCTGAAATGCCGATTCCAGGCGCAATCACACCACCCATATATTGCCCCTTAGACGAAACATAATCAAAGGTCGTTGCTGTTCCAAAATCCACAACAATCAGGCTTCTCTTATATCGCGTATAGGCAGCCACGGCATTGACGATTCGGTCTGCCCCCACTTCGGCCGGGTTCCTATAGGCAATCTTTATCCCCGTCTTAATATCCGGCCCGACGATGAGAGGCTTGACGTGGAAATATTTGTCCGCCATCCCCTGCAACATGTCTGAGACCGGTGGGACGACCGAGGAGATGATCAATCCCTCGAAATCTTTAAGATCGAGATGATCAAATAGAAAGAGATCTCGAAACATGATCCCCCATTCATCAGCGGTTTTTCCCTTTTCCGTGGCGATTCGCCAATGATCGACCAGGACCTTTCGATCATAGACCCCCAGGACCGTGTTCGTATTCCCCACATCGATCACGAGCAGCATAACTCCTCCATCTCATAACATCCAGGATCTGCGAGACCGGGCGCAAGTCGTAGGTGCAAATTCCAACTCCCAAATCCCAACCTAACATTCGAGACCAAATTCAAATTCGACGCGAAACGCTTCTGCAAGGAATTTGAGGTGAATTCGAAATTTGTTTGTTATTCGCATACTTGGCAATTCGGATGCTTCATACCTGTGATCTCTTGTACTCTACATCTCCTGCCACTACCCTCTTCTGTATCCCATCTTCCGTCTCCAGGATCAAGGCCCCGTCCGAATCGATATCGATGGCCGTGCCCGCCAGCACCTCTCCAAAGGAGGTCACCCGGACCTTCTTCCCCTTGATCCGGGCCCAATTTCTCCAGGCTCCCAGGACGGATTCTCTTCCCTCTTTCAAAAAAGTGTCATACCACCTCTCCAAGTTTTGAAGAAGAGAGGACAGGAAAATCTTCCTTGAAACTGCCTCCCCGGTCTCACACTTCAACGAAGTCGCCAGAGACCTGATCTCCGGCGGAAACATCCCCGAATCCACGTTAAGGTTGATCCCCATGCCAAGGACTATGAAATGGACACGGTCCGTTTCCGAATGGATCTCGTTGAGAAGACCACCGATCTTCCGGTTCCTCAGGAGAAGGTCGTTGGGCCACTTGATAAGGGGCTTCAATCCCGATATCTGCTCCAGGGTCTCGGCCGCGGCCACAGCAGCCAGAAGTGTCAACAGGGGAGCCTGACCCGGGGGAATTTGAGGCCGCAGAATCATAGAGACGTAAAGGTTCAGAAAAGGAGGAGAAAACCACTGCCTTCCGAGCCTTCCTCTTCCCTTTTGCTGGGATTCGGCCAGCACGACCTCGCCCTCCTCGGCCCCCTTCAAAGCAAGTTGATAAGCCATGGCATTCGTCGAATCAAGGCTTTCAAAGTAATGAATTGTCCTTCCCATGCGTCTTGTCTTGAGCAGGGGCTCAACTTCCCACGGGGCCAACAGGTCGGGCGATCGGACAAGCCGGTAGCCTGATCGGGTAGAGGCCTCGATCTCGTACCCCAGACCCTCAAGGTTCTTGATCCTCTTCCAGACAGCGGTCCTGCTGATCTTCAGCCGACGGGCGATCTCCTCACCCGAGAGGAACGTCGAAGGGTGATCCCTGAGAAGTTGTAGGATGGCCTCATCCATGGAAACCTGCCTGTGTGACATGCGGAGTTGGTCCGGAGGCCCTTTACTGAATAACACCCATGCCGGTTTGATCTCCAATCAACCCATTCCCTGGGCGCCATCAAAAGCTTTCCCTGGCATTTTCTGCGCAAACTCATTCAGCTTGGTTTAAGAAGAGGCTTTGTCATACCGTGAGAACTGCATAGTGAAGGTCCCCCGGCCCTGGGTGAGGGACCTCAATTCCGTGGAGTAACCGAACATGCGCGTTAAGACGGAGATCGCCTTGATCATCGTCACCTTGCCTCTCGGGGTAATGGCTTCTACAGAGCTCTTTCTCGCCTTCAGATCCCCGACGACCTCTCCCATGAACTCCTCCGGGACGATGACATGCACCTCCATCATCGGTTCCAGCATAACGGGTTGCGCCTTTCGGCAGGCATCCCGTAAGGCATTGGACGCAGCCACCCTGAGGGCAAGCAGGGACGGATGGGCCGGATCGACGCTGGCCTTCAGGAGCGTCACCCGGAGGTCCGTTAACGGATAACCCATGATGACCCCCACGGCCGATGATTCCCGGACCCCCTCTTCTACGGCAGCAAGCCCTTCCGCTGACAGGGTTGCTTCGGGAATCTCCGAGGTAATTTCGACTCCCGCTCCCCTCTGGTTGGGAGCAACCCGCAGCCACACCTCGGCAAAATGCTTTGTCTCCTCCATCTCTTTCGAGAATCTGGCCGAGGCCTCCGCCTCTTTTTCGACCGTCTCCCGATAGACCACCTGAGGTCTTCCCACGTTCACTTCCAGATGGTATTCGGTGAGGAGCCGTTTCACCAGCACATCCAGGTGCAGCTCTCCCATACCGGAAATGACCGTCTGACCCGTATCTTCGTCAAACTTGACGTGAAACGTGGGGTCCTCCTCGCTCAGTCTCTCAAGAGACTCCATCAGTTTTTCCTGGTCTTTGTTCGTTTTGGGTTCCACGGCCACGGACATGACGGGCTTATAAAAATCGATGGGTTCGAGGACGATCGGATGGGCCGGATCACAGAGGGTATCCCCTGTCGTCGTTTCCTTCAGCCCCATGACAGCCACGATCTCTCCGGCTTTCGCCTCCTCGACCCGGAGACGCTGGTTTGCGTGCATCTGGAAGATTCTGGATATCTTTTCGGTCTTTTTCGAGCGGGGGTTGTAGATCTCCGCCCCCACCTCCAGCGTCCCTGAATAGATCCGGATATAGACCAGTTTACGGCCCTGGTCCATCACCACCTTGAAGGCCAGCGCAGCAAAGGCCTCTTCATCCTTTGCCAACCGCGTCTCCTCTTCCCCTGTTGCAGGATGGGTCCCGGGAACCGGGGGAACATCCAGCGGGGAAGGAAGATAGTCCACGATGGCGTCGATGAGGGGTTGGACCCCCTGGTTTTTCAAGGCGGTCCCGCAAAGGACGGGCACGGCCTTCATGGAGATGGTGGCCTTTCTTAGGGCGTCTTTGATTTGAGAATCCGAAACCTCCTCGCCGTTCACGTACTTCTCCATGAGGTCATCATCCAGTTCGGCGAGGGATTCGATGAGTTGGGACCGGTAGAGAGAGGCTTCGTCCTTCATCTCATCCGGGATGGAAACCACCTTGAAATCCATCCCAAGACTGTATTCGTCCCAGACAATCGCCTTGAGCTCAATGAGGTCGATGACCCCGATGAACCGGTCTTCCATCCCCAGCGGGATCTGAGTCAGGATGGGGTTGGCTCCCAGACGTTCGACGATCATCTTCACGGTGCCGAAGAAATCGGCCCCAATCCGGTCCATCTTATTCACGAAGGCCAGCTTGGGGACGCCGTATCGGTCGGCTTGATGCCATACGGTTTCGGACTGAGGCTCTACTCCCTCTACGGCACTGAAGATGGCGATCACGCCATCCAGAACCCGCAGTGACCGCTCAACCTCCATGGTGAAATCCACATGGCCCGGTGTATCAATAATGTGGATGATATTGTTCTTCCACTCAACGGTTGTTACCGCCGAGGTGATGGTGATGCCCCTTTCCTGCTCCTGCTGCATCCAGTCCATGGCGGTGGTCCCCTCGTGGACTTCCCCCATGCGATGTATCTTCTTGGTGTAGAAGAGGACCCTCTCGGTTACGGTGGTCTTTCCGGCATCGATATGGGCCATAAACCCGATGTTACGCGTTCGTACGAGCCTTTTCTCTCCAGCCATAGGACACCTTAATTAGAAAACAGAATTCTCGTCAAACGGTCACGGCCTTTCGATGGACTCAAGGCCCTGAGCAAGGTCGAAGGGCCACGATGCCCGTATCGTCATTCGGCGACGTCATTACTGGAATTGGAGTTTACCTCCCAATAGCCCAACTACAAGAAATATATCCGGGCAATATTAAAGGGATTTCAGCCAAAAGTCAAACCCTTCGGCTCCCCGGATAAATGCCGGGGCTTGCCTTCGACCCGAGCTCAGGCCGAGGGGCTCAGGGTAGACCCCCTTGACAATTCCGTACCGATGTGTTTTATTTGCTCTAAGAGCTGGCTATGAAACGCTTTTTCCGCTTTTATTTCTTCTGCTTTTCTTTTGACAGGGGGCACCCCTAACCCTTGTCCAGAACGTCCGGACAGGAAGCCATGGGTGACCTTCACGTTCCCATGGCTTTTTTTCGAGGAAGCCATAGGGAATCCCCTATGGCTTCTTTATTTGTGTCTCTGACCGGCTCCGCCCGGGTGGAGCTTGGAAGAGGAAAGGAGTATCAGCCATGCCGATTTCCGTGAAGGTGAGAGGATCTCTGGAAGGCTCCTCGTGGATCAGAAAGATGTTCGAGGAGGGAGAAGAAATGAAACGCCTTTATGGTGAAGAAAACGTCTTCGATTTCTCCCTTGGAAATCCTGACCTCGAACCTCCCGCTTCTTTTAAAGAGGGTCTCAAAGCCCTTGTCGACGCCCCCGTTTCAGGGATGCACCGCTATATGCCCAACAGCGGCTACAGTGAGACGAGGCGGGCGATTGCAGAATACCTGTCGGAAGAATCCGACCTGCCTTTTACCGAAAACCATGTCATCATGACGGCCGGGGCAGCCGGCGGTCTCAATGTCATTTTCAAGGCGATTCTGGACAGAGAAGACGAAGTCATTGTTCCCTCTCCTTACTTCATGGAGTACCGGTTCTACATCGATAATTGCGGAGGAGTGATCCGGCTCGTCGAGACGAACGAAGATTTCTCCCTTAACCTCGCTGAGATTGAAAAGGCCTTTAATGAAAAGACGAAGGCCATCCTGGTCAACTCGCCCAACAATCCCACCGGGGTCATTTACAGCGAGGCGTCTCTCAGGAAACTGGGGGAACTGGTGAAGAGGAAAAATGAGGAGATGAAAAAAACGGTTCATATCGTGTCGGACGAGGCCTATCGGCGCCTTGTGTATGATAAAATCTCCCTCCCGAATCTTTTTCATTACTACCCTCACACCATCCGTGTCACGTCCCATTCCAAAGACCTTTCCCTTGCGGGTGAAAGGATCGGCTATGTGGCCGTCAGCCCCCACTGCGAAGAGACCCATGATCTCGTTTCCGCCCTTGTCTTTGCCAACCGCATTCTCGGGTTCGTCAACGCCCCCGCCCTGATGCAGCGGCTGGTCGCCGACCTGCAGAAGAAATCGGTCGATTTGAGACACTACGAAGAGAAGAGAGACCTCTTCTACGGCGCTTTGAAGTCCTATGGCTACCAGCTCACCAAACCCCAGGGCGCCTTCTATCTCTTTCCAAAGACCCCGATTGGAGATGATGTTGCGTTTGTGAAAGAACTCCAGTCGAAACGGATCATGACCGTTCCCGGAAGAGGTTTCGGCAAACCGGGACATTTCAGAATTGCCTACTGCGTCGATAAGAAGATGATCGAAGGCGCCCTTCCCGGATTCAAAGAAGTGGCCGAGAAATACGGGCTCCGAGGCAGCGCCTCAAAATAGGGTTTGACAGATCAACGGGACTGGATGAATACTATTCGGCAGACCCCCCATCCCCCTCCTAACTTCACCCTTGAAGGGGGAGGGATAAATGGTATTTGTAGCCGCAACCTTCAGGTTGCGTTGTTTTCGCTTAGAATGGGATGAAAGATCAAAGCGACCGGAAGAAAGAAATGCCGATGAAAGTGACTGCCGTCATTCCTGCCCGGTACGGATCGACCCGTTTCGAAGGCAAACCTCTTGCCGACATTCTCGGAAAGCCTATGATCCGGCATGTTTATGAAAGGGTGTCCCGCTCCAGGCTGGTCAGTGACGTCATTGTGGCCACCGATGATCAGAGGATATATGATACGGTCCGGGACTTTGGGGGGAAGGTCGTCATGACCGATGCCGGCCATCCTTCGGGAACGGACCGCGTGGCCGAGGTGGCAGGAAAGCTCAAGTCCGAGATCATCGTCAATGTTCAGGGAGACGAGCCTCTCATCAAGGCATCCCTCATCGACAAGGCAGTCCGTCCTCTTCTTGAGGATAGATCGCTTGTGATGTCTACGCTCATGACACGGTTGAAGGACGTGAATAACTGGCTCAACCCCAACGTCGTTAAAGTGGTCACTGACAGAAAAGGAATGGCCCTCTATTTTTCACGTGCCCCCATCCCCTTCCCCCGGGATCTCGATATCCGGGGACAGATCAAAAGACTTCCAGGGAGATCACAAAAGATTGCCCGGGATCTTCAATAAACATATCGGCGTTTATGTCTATCGCAGGGAATTTCTTCTGAAGCTTTCCAGGATGCACCCCACCCCCCTGGAAAGATCGGAAAAGCTTGAGCAACTCAGGGTCCTGGAAAACGGATTTCGGATTAAAGTGGTGGCTGTCAACGATGAACCGCTCTGCGTCGACACTCCGGAAGATCTCCGGAAGGTGCTCACCCTTCTCTCTTCCAAGAAACCTTCAAAGGCTTCAAACACGTAACACTCTGTTATTTAAAGACAATTTACCTATTGCTTTTCGACCCTTTATAAGGTAAAATTAAGTATTTTGTAAAGGGGAATAATGGACTCAAAAGGGACGATACGCTGGATTTCCATTTTTCTTCTCCTCTTTATCTCACTGGTCCTCTTCGCCTGCTCTTATCCTTCATGGCTTCCAGGTAAGAAGGGTACGTCTTATAAGGCAAAGACGAAGGAGTTCCTGGACAAGGAAGTCGTCATTATTGACCGTGAGGAATATATCAAGGTTGTCAACCCAAAGAGCTCCGGAACCCCGGCCGAGCCGAGATTTCTTTACATTCCAATCCGCGAGTACCAGCTGAAGAAAGAAACCTACGTCCACGCCCTCTCTCGGGGGGGCGATTCCGCGAAAGAACTGTCGTCTCCTCCTAAAGCCCCTTCGCGCACGGAGGAAAAAGAGGTTTTCGTCGTTTCATCCCCGGGTCCCCGGCTTTCCGACCTGAGAAGAAAGGTGGTCATCGCCCATCTCGACGACCCGACGGGGTCGGCCGAAGAACCGTTTGGAGATATTATCACCGAAAAGCTGATGAAGGATCTGGATGCGAGGACTCGTCGGATTCTTCTTGTTGATTACAGCGCGGTCAGGGAGTTTCTCGACAAGAGAGGGATGGCCCCGGGGGATATGGCGAAGCCTGCCGGCACTCGTTTCTTGAATGAAACCTTTGGCATCCACGCCCTTGTTCTTGTAAACCTCTCCGGCCCTTACGTGTTCACTTCAAAGGCTCAAAAGGAGTCACAGGAAACCGCTTCCGCCATCATCCGAATTGAAGTCGCTCTGATGGAGACGTTCACCGGAAAGACATTGAAGACCTTCTCCGTCAACAATCCCATCCTTGCTGCAAGACAGAAAGGAACCTTTTCAGACGAGAAGGCGAAGATGAAGGCAATCGACCTTGCGGTCGCTGACCTGGGTCGCTCCCTCGTTCGAGAGATTGAGAATCTGGACTGGTCCTGCCGTATCGCCAAGGTGGAGGCGGAGGAAGTCTATCTCAATGCAGGGAAGTTATCCGGTTTGAAGGTGGGAGATGTTCTGGAAGTGCTGAAGTCTGGAAATCCCGGAGACCGTGAGGCTGTTAAGGGGAGAATCCAAATCTCCGCTTTTTTGGGGATTGACGCCTCGATCGCTCAATTGGTTCAAGGAAGCCAGCCCGATGCAAGCGACATACTGAGGTTGGCCAGACGTGAAAACAAGTGATGGCTCCACCCGCGATCCGTAATTGTCGAGGCAAGGAGAAACCGTCTTTTCTTAAAAATCGGAAGGGGAAGCTTATGGAACAGGAGGTCAACTATATGTTTGAGATCGGTGACAAGGCTGTTTATCCGGGGCATGGGGTGGGTGTGATTGAAGCCATTGAATCCAAACACATCATGGACAGAGACCAATTGTTCTACGTGCTCAAGATTCTTGAGAATGGGATGACCATCATGATCCCAAAGGATAATGTCGCCGCGGTGGGACTGAGGGGGGTCATCCGGAAGCTGGAGGTTTCAAAGGTTCTCCATATCTTGAGGGATCGTGACGTTGAAGTCGACAATCAAACCTGGAATCGGCGCTATCGGGAATATATGGAGAAGATCAACACCGGTTCCATCTTTGAAATAGCGGAAGTCCTCCGGGACCTTCACCTTCTGAAAGGTGAAAAAGAACTTTCCTTCGGTGAAAGAAAGATTATGGACCTGGCCAAGAATCTTCTGGTCAAAGAACTGGCCATCGCCAAAGCCGTGAAAGAGTCTGACATCTTGAGAGAGATCAAAGTCATCTTCGGGGCCTGAGCAACCGTTCCCGCATCCTCTTTTTGTCGTTCCTCCTTTGCAGGGGATTCCCTCCCGGAAGGCAAAGGAGGTATCTCTTTTTGTCTCCAGGATCGAGAGGTCGACGGGAGGCAGAATCCTGCCTGGTGGATATTTCTTCGTCTTCCTGTTATGAAATAATGTGGAAAGGAGGTGAAGCCGTGTGAATACATGGGTTTGTCGTATTCTTTTGCTCTTCGTCTGCGGGGCGGGCGGGTTCTCCTTAGCCCGGGAAATCGCGACATCTCCTTATGCCGGATTGTGGGGCCTGGCAGGGGGTTTTTTTATTTTTTGTCTGAGCCTTCTGCTGGAAAACCAGTTAAGGAAGGTTCCTCTCAGAAATCTTATCGGAAGTCTCATCGGACTGATTATCGGATTCATGTTCGCCCGTTTTATCTCCAACGTTTTCTTCCTTGATCTCCTGGATGATCGACGGATGACGCTCTCCCTTCTTGGTCTGATCTACGGGGTACTTGGGTATATCGGCCTGAGAATCGGTCTGAAGAAAGGGGAAGAACTCCACCTTCCCGGTTGGAAACTCTTCTCAAAAAAAATTCCCGGAGGAGCGACTCCGAAGATCCTGGATACAAGCGTGATCATCGATGGCCGGATTTCGGATATCACGGAGACGGGTTTTGTGGAAGGCCCGCTTCTCATTCCCCGGTTTGTCCTGAGCGAGCTTCAGCACATTGCCGATTCCTCCGACCCCATCAAGCGCACAAGAGGCAAGAGGGGGCTTGAGGTTCTCCGGCATATCCAGAAGCAGGTCAATGTGGAGGTGCGGATTGTCGACACGGACTATCCGGCGGTGAAGGAGGTGGACTCCAAACTCATCGAACTGGCGAAAGAGGTCGGAGGAAAAATCATGACCAATGACTCCAACCTCAACAAGGTCGCTGAACTCCAGGGAATCGACGTTCTGAATTTCAACGAATTGGCGAACTCTCTGAAACCGGTTGTTCTTCCCGGGGAAGAGATGAACGTTAAAATCGTTAAAGAAGGGAAGGAGAGCGGACAGGGAGTGGCCTATCTTGATGACGGGACGATGATTGTCGTCGATAACGGGAGGAGACAGATCGGAAAGACGGTGGACGTCGTCGTCACCAGCGTCCTTCAAACTCCTGCCGGGAGAATGATCTTTGGCCGTCTGAAGGAAGAACACTCCCGGGAGGGGAAAGGCAAGGAGTTGTTCTATCCACTGGACAGTGAATACTAAACGTGAGAAAATGGAAAAGAAGAGGGAATATTGGAAGGCTGGAATAATGGAATACTGGGAAACAACGGAATTGGAATGATGGGTTGCTGGATTACAGGATTATAGGAAGACTCTGAGGGTTTTCTTTTCCCATTATTCCATTATTCCAACATTCCACGATTCCCTTTTCCCTCTTTGAGGCATTATGAAAGTCAGCGCGATCATCGTCTCTGCAGGAAAAGGCCAACGGATGCTGAAGGGGCCGAAGAAGCAGTTTCTCCCTCTGGCGGGGAAACCTGTCCTGTGTCATACTCTCGACAGATTCGAAGCCTGCCCCGGGATTGACTCGATCATCCTGGTGGTCAGCCCGGAAGACATGACCTATTGCATGAAGGAAATCGTGGAGAAATACCGATACCGGAAGGTCTCCCAGGTTGTCAGCGGAGGCAAGACCAGGCAGGACTCGGTAAAGAACGGAATTGACGCCCTGTCTCCGGATGTAAACGTGGTCGTCATTCATGACGGCGTCCGCCCGTTTGTCACGGGCGGGATGATCGAAAACTCGATTCACTCCGCAATGGAAAAGGGAGCGGCGGTGACCGCGGTGCCGGTAAAGGACACGATCAAAGTCGGCGGTCCGGATGGGACGGTCCAGAGGACACTCGATCGGAATGGTCTGTGGCAGGTGCAGACCCCCCAGGCCTTTAAAATCACCGTAATCAAGAAAGCCTACCAGAAAGCGATGCAGGAAGGGTTTTACGGAACGGACGATGCTTCCCTGGTAGAGCGGCTGGGTCTCAAAGTGCATATTCTTTCGGGATCCTACTCCAACATCAAAATCACCACCCCGGAGGATCTCGTCCTGGCCGGTCGGCTCGCAGAAGAGGCCTCCCTCCATTCCGGCGAGGTCCCCCTGCCTCCGAAGAAAGGCGCAGCGGCCCAGAGGAAGAAGGGATGAGGATCGGTTTCGGATACGATGTTCATGCCTTCGTCCCGGACCGGCCATCTGATTCTCGGGGGAATCGCCATACCTTCCCCGCTCGGCCTCCTCGGACACTCGGATGCGGATGTCCTTCTTCATGCGATCTGCGACGCCGTGCTGGGAGCCATCGCGGAAAGGGATATCGGGGTCCATTTTCCGGATACCGATCCCCGGTACAAAGGGATCCGGAGCACGATCCTTCTCAAAAAAGTGGTGGAAAGAATGAAAGAGAGAGGGTTCCACCTTCTCAACGTCGACACGACCATCGTCGCCCAAAAGCCGAGGCTTTCGGAACACATCCCGGCGATGATCACAACCATAGCGGAAACCCTGGAAATCGATCAGGCAAGGGTGAATGTGAAAGCAACGACCTCAGAGGGGCTGGGATTTGCCGGCCGGGCCGAAGGCATCGTCGCATACGCCGTGGCCCTTCTGGAAGAGGATTGAGCCCCTATGACGGTACGCGTTCGATTCGCCCCTTCCCCGACCGGCCTTCTCCACGTGGGAAATGCCCGGACGGCGATCTTCAACTACATCTTTGCCCGGCAGAACCAGGGGACGCTGGTCCTCCGCATCGAGGATACCGATGCGGAGAGATCGACGGATGCCTCGATGGCCACGATCCTGGAGGATCTCCGGTGGCTGGGAATCCGCTGGGAGGAGGGCCCCGACATCGAAGGCCCCCTGGGCCCGTACCGTCAGTCTCACCGACTGGACCTGTATCGCGGGTATATAGACCAGCTCTACCGCCAGAGAAGGGTCTACAAGTGCTTCTGCTCTCCGGAAAGACTGGAAGCCCTCCGAAAAGAGCAGCTCTCCAGGGGACACATGCCCCGTTACGATGGCCGATGCCTCTCCCTGTCCAACGAAGAGACACTTAAGATGGAAGCGGAAGGACTTCAGCCCGTTCTCCGGTTTCAGGTGGGAAAGGGAGCGATTCCCTTTGAAGACCTCGTTTACGGCGGAATGAACTTCGATCGGCAGGGTATCGGTGATTTTATCATCGTCCGTTCCGGCGGAATGCCGGCTTATAACTTCGCCTGTGTCATCGACGATCATTTAATGGAAATCTCCCATGTCATCCGCGGGGAAGACCACCTCTCCAACACCCCGCGGCAGATACTGCTCTATGAAGCCCTGGGATGGACAGCCCCGACCTTTGCTCATCACCCCCTTATTCTGGGCCCGGACCGATCCCCACTGAGCAAGCGGCACGGGGCCACGGCTGTTTCGCAGTACCGGGAAGAGGGATTCCTCCCGGAAGCCCTTTTGAACTATCTGGTCCTGCTCGGATGGACGCCTCCTTCGGGGGAAGAGGTGCTTTCCATGGAGAGGATCATTCAGGATTTCTCCCTCAGCGACATATCGAGAAGCGCCCCCGTTTACACCCGGAAAAAATTGGAGTGGCTGAATACCTCCTATCTCAGGAACAAGACGGACAGTCAACTCGCCGAAATGCTTCTCCCGTATCTGGAAAAGGCCGGGATCAGGATGAATTCGACGGATCGAGACCGCTTCATCCGGATCTCCGGGGTCCTGAAGGAGAATCTGGTCACGCTTTCCGAGGCGAGGGACTATCTGGGGATCTTCTTTGACGAAGCGTTCTCCTATGAGGAGAAGACCAGGGAGATCCTGACCAGCCCGGAAGGCCGGGAGACGATTCGTCGGATTCTCGGGATTCTCGAAGGAGTGTCCGAAGACCTATGGGAGGACTGGCCGTCTTTCCTGTCCCGGTTGGAGCAGGGAACAGGATTGAAAGGAAAGAAACTGTTCGCCCCTCTCCGGGCGGGAATGACTGGAAAGACAAAGGGACCCCAACTGGCGCAATATTCTTTCTCTTGTTGGAAAAGAGAGAACGATCAAGCGATTGAAGATGGCACTGGAAATCAAGTGAAGGAATAGGAACTGGAATGATGGAATAATCGGGTTAGCTGGAAGTTGCCAGTTTGCGGGTTCTGACACCCGGAACTTGATATCCGGAAGATTTTCGCATTATTGGAATTTCCAATTTTTCAGAGGATGGTTATAATGACTCTTCGCATCTACAACACCATGACAGGCAAGAAAGAAGATTTTGTCCCCCTCCAGGATAAGAAGGTGGGCCTTTATGTCTGCGGGGTCACGGTCTACGACCTCTGCCACATCGGTCACGCCCGGTCGGCCATCATCTTCGATACCATCTTCCGTTATCTCCGTTACAGGGGATACGACGTCACTTACGTCCGAAACTTCACGGACATCGACGACAAAATCATCAAAAGGGCCAACGCGGAGGGAGTGGATTGCAGAACGATTGCGGAACGCTACATCCGCGAATTCTACACCGACATGGGGAGTCTCGGTCTTGAGAGGCCTCAGGTCGAACCAAAAGCCACAGAGCATATCCCTGAGATGATCCGTCTGATCTCAAACCTTGTGGAAAAAGGGCTCGCCTATCAGGGCGGCGGAGACGTCTTCTTCTCTGTCGACCGGTTTAAGGACTATGGAAAACTGTCCGGGAGAAACCTTGATGAGATGCAGGCCGGCGCCCGCGTGGAGATCGATGAGAAGAAAGAGAATCCCCTCGACTTTGCACTCTGGAAGGCCAGCAAACCCGGAGAGCCTTCCTGGGACAGTCCATGGGGAAAAGGAAGGCCCGGCTGGCATATCGAATGCTCTGTGATGAGTCAGAAGTACCTGGGAGAGACCTTCGACATCCATGGAGGCGGAAAGGATCTGGTCTTTCCCCACCATGAAAACGAAATCGCCCAGTCCGAAGGGGCCACGGGAAAACCCTTTGCCCGATACTGGGTCCATAACGGCTTTGTGAATATCAATAAAGAGAAGATGTCCAAGTCCCTGGGGAACTTCCTGACCATCAAAGAGATCGTCAGGGACTGGCACCCCGAGGCGGTACGGCTCTTCTTCCTTTCCCATCACTACCGGAGTCCTGTCGATTTCTCGGAGAACAGCCTTTCCGAGGCAAACTCCGGGCTGGACCGGTTTTATACAACCCTGAAGTCCATTCAAGACAGAATCAAAGGCGCCCCTTCTCCTGTCGCCGAAAAGGGCTCCTCTCTTAATAACCCCTCCCCCTTGACGGGGGAGGGCAAGGCCTGTCCTGAGCAGAGTCGAAGGGGTGGGGGTGGTCGTGCCCCCATCCTCAGCGAATGCCGGCAATCGGTCGAGTCTTTCCAGGCAAAATTCGAAGAAGCCATGGATGAGGACTTCAACACAGCCCAGGCCATCGGGCACCTGTACGATCTTCAGGGCAAGATAAACGCCCTTCTGGATTCCCTGAAGGCAACGGCGCCGGAAGAAGCCATTCAGATACTGAGACAGGGTTTCGAGCATTTCTCAAGAGCAGGAGGTGTGCTGGGGATCTTCCGGGAGGATCCGGAAAAGTATATCGAGGTCCGGAAAAGAGAAGGCCTGAAGAGACTGAATCTTTCGGAAGAAGAGATCCTCAGAGCCATCGAGGCAAGGAATGGAGCCAGGAAAGAGAAAGACTGGAGAAAGGCGGACGAGATCCGGAACGATCTTCTCGCAAAGGGAATCATCCTGGAGGATTCATCCTCCGGCACGCAGTGGAAATTGAAATAAGCCTTTCGCGAGACGCAGGGGTAAAAGAAGAAATCTTTGAAAAGTTTATTGACGAAGTGATGCCGCATAGCCGTCGGAATGGTCTTACTACGCTATGCGCTTTGCGCTATGCGATCTCTTGAGCACAGCCGGAGGGATTCGTGGACCACAGAGAAAAGATCGTCGATGGCTTCCGGTTTCTGCCGCCCGGCCTGAAGGCCTGGGTCCGCACCTTCATCCCTGACGATGACTTCAGAGGCCCCATCCCATGGACACCTCTACCCCGGCGGCTGAGCGGGACAACCCTTTCGCTAGTGACAAGTGCGGGAATCAGCCTCAAGAAAGATACCCCTTTCGACATGGAAAGGGAGAAGAAAGAGGCCATCTGGGGCGACCGCTCCTTCAGGGAGATTCCGCGGGACACCACTGAGAAAGAGATCGACGTCAATCATCTCCACATCAACACCAGCTATATCAAACAGGATATCAATGTCATCCTGCCTCTGCAGCGAATGGCCGAATTCGAGCAGGAGAAGGTCATCGGCCGTCTCGCTCCAACAGCCTACTCCTTTTACGGCTTTCAATGGCAGGATACCGCCTTTCTTACCGAGGCGATCGAACCTATCTCAAAAAGAATGAAAGGAGAAGGGGTGGAGGCTGTTCTCCTCACCCCGGCCTGACCCTTCTGTTGCCAGTCCGTCGGACTGGCGGCGCGAGTCCTGGAGGAGGCGGGCTTTTCTACGGTCGTGCTCACCCCTACCTACGAGTTTCACCGGGCAGTAGGGATCCCGCGCTCGGCAGCCATCGAATACCCCTACGGCAGGCCCGTCGGTCAGGTCGGAGACCGGGAAGGGCAGCGGGAGGTCTTGTCGAAGACGCTGTTGATGCTCGAAAGAGCCCAGAACCCAGGAGAGGTCTGGCACCTTCCCTTCACCTGGCCCGAAGATCCAAGAAAGGTCGACTGGCAGCCGCCTGAGATGTCCCCCCTCATCAAGTTCTATCTCGAAGAGATCAAGCAGTCACGGAGAAAGGCCGAAGAGAAAACCGGTTAGGGTAACGGTTACGAAGCCAGTTTCGTAAGAAAGGCCACGTTTATTGTTGGGGAAGCTCGTATCGAATCGCAGGAAGAACCGGCTAACGAGGCTGGTGAAAGAAATGGGTTGTCAAGCTTCGTAGCCGAGTTTCGAGGTTCGATACCAGTATCGACAACGATCATCTCGTTTCATAATCCTTCGGTTTTTACGCTCTGCGCCATGCGCTTAGCGCTATGCGGTTCTGTTCATGAGAGGAGGATTTTATGTCAAACGGACAGGAGATCAAAGTGAACTTCCCCCCGGAGGTTCAAGCCGGAGTCTACTCGAATAACATGGTCGTTTCCCACACCAAGGAAGAGTTCATCCTGGACTTCCTGATGGTGGCCCCTCCTGCGGGCACGGTGACGGCACGAGTCATCGTCAGCCCCGGCCACATGAAGCGCATCCTTGAAGCCCTTCGGGACAACGTCTCGAAATATGAAAAAGCATTCGGAACCATCCAGATTGCGGAAGAACTCAAGGTCAAAATCCTGTCCTGAAAGGGCCAAGTTCGGGAGAGGAAACAACAGTAATCAGTGATCAGTAATCAGTCTCACACCCGGAGTTCCAAAGTTCCGGAAACTTTTCGTTCTTTTTCGTGAAAGGGACAGAAGATCCGTTCGAGACACCTTTTGATGCCTTAATCCTAGGCACAAATTTTAGAAACCTTTCAGTTCTTTGAGAAAGTCCATCAAAGATCGGGACAACGGCCAGGGATGCTGTAAAAGATTTAGAGCGGACACCTTTTGCCGCGAATTTTATGCGTCCCAATTCAGATCCATCGTTCTTTCATTAAGACCGATTATTTCCAACAACATACAAAACGTCCGGCATTCTAAATCTTTGAAAGTATTCCTGGCCGGTGGCCCTTCCCAAAATCCTATTTCAAGGACCGAATGCGATACAATGTTTTTAACAAATTTTTTAGTTGTTTCCTCCATGCTTTTCTGATATAAAGGGAAACATCATGTTAGCCCGGATCCTGAGCAGCTCCGTTTTCGGAATCGACGCCTATGTCGTTGAGGTGGAGGTCGACATCGCTCAGGGACTCCCCGCCTTTGCCACCGTCGGACTTCCCGAGGGTGCCGTCAAGGAATCAAAAGACAGGGTCAAGGCCGCCGTCAAGAATTCGGGTTACGAATTCCCTGCACGCCGTATCACGGTCAACCTCGCCCCGGCGGACATCAAGAAGGATGGCACGGCTTTCGATCTTCCCATGGCCATCGGGATCCTGGCTGCTACGGACATCGTCGCAAAGACAAAGCTGGACCATTACTTCATCCTCGGCGAGCTCTCCCTGGATGGACAGATCAAACCCATCAAAGGAACCCTCCCGATCTCTGTGACGGCACGGGATGCCGGAATTCGAGGCATCCTGCTTCCCCGGGAGAACTCCAGAGAGGCGGCGGTGGTAAAGGGAGTCCAGATTCTTCCGGTGGATACCCTCTCCGACTGCGTCGAGTTTCTGAACGGAAACCTTCACATCGATCCGGTCACCGTCGATCTCGATCAGATCTTCAAGACCGACCTGAACTATCCCGTCGATTTCAGCGACGTGAAAGGCCAGGAGCATGTGAAACGCTGCCTGGAAGTGGCTGCCGCCGGCGGCCACAATATCATCATGATCGGACCGCCTGGCTCGGGAAAAACGATGCTCGCAAAGCGTCTGGCCACGATCCTCCCGGATATGAATTTTGAGGAGAGTATCGAAACCACCAAGATCCATTCGGTCATGGGACTGATCCCGCCGGACAACGCCCTCATCGCCGTCCGGCCTTTCCGGAGTCCCCATCACACGATCTCGGATGCAGGGCTGATCGGAGGAGGTCAAATCCCCAAGCCGGGAGAGGTGAGCCTTTCGCATAACGGGGTCCTTTTTCTGGACGAGCTGCCTGAATTCAGGAAAAACGTCCTCGAAGTGATGCGGCAGCCTCTGGAAGAGGAAAGAGTCACCATCTCACGGGCAGCGACCTCGCTCACCTACCCTGCCCGGTTCATGCTGGTGGCTGCGATGAACCCCTGCCCGTGCGGATACTACAGCGACCTCACCCATGAATGCACCTGCACGATTCCCCAGATTCAGCGCTACCGGTCCAAGATCTCCGGTCCCCTCATGGACCGGATCGATATCCACATCGAGGTCCCTGCAGTGAAGTACCGGGACCTGGCGAGCCGCGATGCAGGAGAACCTTCAAAGGAGATCAAGGCCCGTGTCGACACGGCCAGAAAGATTCAGCTCGATCGATTCAAGGGGATGAAGATCTACTGCAACGCCCAGATGGCAAACCGGCAGATCAAGAAGTTCTGCCAGATCGACGAGCCCAGCCAGAAACTGCTGGAGACGGCCATCGACAGGTTCGGATTGAGCGCACGGGCCTACACCCGGATCCTAAAGGTGGCCCGGACCATCGCCGACCTCGACAATCAAGAAAACATCCACCCCTCCCACCTCTCCGAAGCCATCCAGTACCGGAGTCTTGACCGCAACCTTATTGCGTGAGAGTCTGGTTTTAGTCTGGTTTTTCTTCTTGACATACAATTCATCCTTCTTGTATAAGTAAACCTACCCCAAAGCAAGTTCTAATCCTATTTTTGCCACTTAAAGATTTCAGACAGACGGAGGATACGAGATGTCATATCCGAGCGGACGTCATTTTCTGCAAATTCCGGGGCCGACGAACGTCCCCGAACAGGTCCTGCGGGCCATGGCCAAACCGACCATCGACCACCGGGGACCCGAGTTCAAGGCGCTGGCCGCCGAGGTCTTCGAAGGTCTCAAAGTCGTCTTTAAAACAGCCGGCCCCGTCATGATCTTCGCCTCTTCTGGAACCGGCGCGTGGGAGGCGAGTCTGGTCAACACCCTCTCGCCCGGGGACAAGGTATTGATGTTCGAGACGGGCCACTTTGCCACCCTCTGGAAGAACATGGCGATCCGCCTGGGGCTGGAGGTTGACTTCGTTGCCGGGAGACTGGCGCCATGGTGTCGATCCCTCCGTGGTCGAGATGAAACTTGCCGAGGATCGTGAACACCGGATCAAATCGGTCATGGTTGTGCACAACGAAACCTCGACCGGCGTAACGAGCCGCGTCGCCGAAATCCGCAAGGCCATCGACCGCGCCGGGCATCCGGCCCTTTTCATGGTCGATACGATCTCCTCCCTCGGCTCCATCGACTACCGCCATGACGAATGGGGTGTGGATGTCTCGGTCGGCTGCTCGCAGAAGGGGCTCATGCTCCCCCCCGGCCTCGGGTTCAACGCGGTCAGCGCCAAGGCCCTCGCGGCGTCGAAAAAAGCCCGCCTCACCAGATCCTACTGGTCCTGGGATGAGATGCTTGCGGCCAACAAGGACGGCTTTTTCCCGAGCTCTCCGGCGACCAATCTGCTCTTCGGCCTCAGGGAATCCCTCCGCCTGCTGACGGAAGAAGGACTCGAAAACGTCTTCAACCGTCATCAGCGTCTTGCCGAGGCCACGCGCCGGGCGGTTCAGACCTGGGGGCTTTCGATCCTCTGCCTTAACCCCGAAGAGTACAGTCCGGTCTTGACGACGGTTCTGATGCCCGAGAATCACGGCGCGGATGCATTCCGAGCGGCGGTACTTGACAAGTTCAACATGTCCCTGGGAAACGGTCTGGGGAAGCTCAAAGACAGGGTGTTCCGGATCGGTCACCTGGGGGACATGAACGACCTGATGCTCATCGGAACTCTCGGCGGTGTCGAAATGGGGTTGGCCATGACCGGGGTTTCCTATCAAAAAGGCGGCGTCATGGCGGCGATGGATTATCTGGCTGCACATTGAATCAAAACCTGGCGCTCCATGCCATGAAATCACTATAAGGTCGTTTAGTTACCAACGAAGGAGGTATGATGATGCGACAGATTAGACTGAAGGAGACAATGATGATGCGACAGATCCACAAGTTATCTTACAGAGTGCTGTTGCTTGTCGCAGTAGGCTTGGCCGGCGCCGCAGTGGTGTCAGCCAGCGCAGCCGCTGCCTGGCAACCTACGAAGACCGTCGAAGTCATCGTGCCTGCCGGGGCCGGCGGTGCTGCCGACCAGATGGCCCGCAGCGTTCAAGGAATTGTCACGAAGTACAAATTGATGAAGGCGCCCATGATGATCATGAACAAGAGCGGTGCGAGCGGTGGCGAGGGGATCATGGATGCCAAAGCCGCCAAAGGCGACCCACACAAACTCATGGTGGCGTTCTCCGCGATCTACACCCTGCCCGTGGCCGCAGACCTGCCGTTCAACTGGCGGGACCTCAACCCGGTGGCCATGATTGCGATGGATGAGTTTCTGCTGTGGGTCAATTCCGAGACGCCGTACAAGACGGCACAGGAGTATATCAATGCCGTGAAAGCGGCTCCTCCCGGAACCTTCAAGATGGGGGGCACCGGTTCCAAACGTGAAGACCACATTATCACCGCCGCCCTCGATAAGCTCACAGGGACAAAATTCACCTACATTCCCTACAAGAGCGGCGGCGAGGCTGCGACACAGCTGGTGGGAAAACATACCGATTCCAACGTCAACAACCCCAGCGAAAACATCGCACAGTGGCGGGCCGGTCAGGTCCGTGCCCTGTGCGTCTTCTCGGACAAGCGCATGGGCTACGACAAGAAGGTGACCCAGGACCAGTCCTGGGCTGACATTCCCACCTGCAAGGAGGCGGGGATCGACATTCAGTATCATATGCTGCGCGCCTACTTCTTGCCGTCCGGAACCACCAAAGAGCAGGTCGCCTTTTATGCCGACCTGTTGAAGAAGGTGGTTGCCACCCCGGAGTGGAACGAGTACGCGGAGAAAAACGCCCTCAAGAACAACTATGTCACCGGGCCGGAGTTCGTCCAGTTTCTCGAAAAGGATGAGGCATTCCACAACAAGCTGATGCAGGAAGCAGGGTTTGGCACCAAGAAATAGAATTGGTACCGGCCGGCAGCTGGGGCCTTTCGGCCTCGTTCGCCGGCCGGTGTGATGTTTCGTTGTTCGTTGAGCGGAGGCAGTGCATGGAACAAAAAAAACCGGAGGTTCGCATTCAACGGGGTTTCTCATACAACGCCGTGGAAGCAGTCACAGCGGCCGTCATCTTCTGCATCGGTGCCGTGATCATGATCAGCACGTACAGACTTGGGGCGGGCTGGGCCTTCGACGGGCCGGAGTCGGGATACTTCCCCTTTCGCATCGGGGCCATCGCCTGTATTGCGAGCCTTGTGGTTTTTTTAAGAACACGGTTCGGCAAAAACCGGAGTCATAAGGTCTTTGTTTCGTGGGAACAGTTCAAGCAGGTGCTCTGGGTGCTCGTGCCGACCACGGCCTATGTGCTGGCTACCCAACTGATCGGCATCTATGTCGCCTCCGTCCTGTTCATCGCCATATTCATGCGGATGGTGGACAAGTTCAGCTGGCTCAAAACCGTGTTGGTCAGCGTCGGAGTCAGCGTGGCGTTATTCTGGATGTTCGAAATCCAGTTCATGGTGCCGCTACCCAAGGGACCGCTGGAAGCCCTGTTCGGATACTGAGTTGTAAGGCGTTACCATATAGGAGGATTGCCAGGTGGAGGATGTGTTAAGTCTGTTCCAGGGTTTTGTGGTCATCTTTTCATGGTACAACCTTGGCATGATGGCGATCGGCCTTATCCTTGGGGTCATTGTCGGTGTCCTGCCCGGCCTTGGGGGACCGAACGGCGTGGCCATTCTGCTGCCGCTGACCTTCACCATGCCGCCCACCTCGGCGATCGTCATGTTATCGTGTATCTATTGGGGGTCGCTCTTCGCCGGGGCCATCACTTCGGTCCTCTTCAACATTCCCGGCGAGTCCCATTCGGTGGCGACCACTTTCGATGGCTACCCTCTGGCCCAGCAGGGTCGGGCCGGCGAGGCGCTCACCGCGTGTTTCACCGGATCGTTCGTCGGCGCCCTGTTTTCCGTGTTGCTGATCACCTTTCTGGCCCCGCTCGTGGCCAAATTCGCGTTGAAGTTCGGCCCACCCGAATTCTTTGCCGTCTATCTGCTCACCTTCTGCAGTTTCGTCGGTACGGGCAAGGATACCGCCAAAACGATCATCGCCCTGATGCTGGGCTTCGCTTTGGCGGCGATCGGCATGGATACCGTCAGCGGCCGGCTGCGTCTGACCTTCGGGTTGATGGAACTGCTGCGGGGCGTCGACTTCCTGATCGTCGTCATCGGTCTTTTCGGCGTCGGCGAAATCCTGATCAGCATGGAAGAGGGGCTCAAGTTCGAAGGCAAAAGTGCCAAGATCAACGCGAAGGTGGTGTGGGAAACCTGGAAACAGCTTCCCAGGTACTGGATGACGCTGATCCGCAGCTGCCTCATCGGCGCCTGGATGGGAATCACCCCTGGCGGGCGCCACGTCCGCGTCCTTCATGGGCTACGGCATCGCCAAGCGGTTCTCGAAGAGAGGGGACAAGTTCGGCACCGGGGAATTGGAAGGCGTTCTCGCCCCCGAGACCGCTGCCCATGGATCCGGATGTGCGGCGCTGCTGCCGATGATGGCGCTGGGGATTCCCGGTTCGGCCACTGCGGCGGTCCTGTTGGGCGGCCTCATGATCTGGGGACTGCAGCCGGGACCGTTGCTGTTCGTCGAGCAGAAGGACTTCGTCTGGGGCCTGATTGCCAGCATGTACCTCTCCAATATCGTCGGTCTGGTCATCGTTCTGTCCACGGTGCCCCTCTTCGCGGCGATCCTGCGCGTCCCGTTTGCCATCATCGCCCCGATCATCCTCGTCGTCTGCGCGATCGGCGCCTACTCCGTGCACAGCGCCATGCTCGACATCTGGCTGATGTTGGGATTCGGGGTGATCGGGTATGTGATGAAAAAGCTGAACTATCCCCTGGCGCCGCTGGTATTGGCCGTGGTGCTTGGAGACCGGGCTGAGATCTCATTCCGCCAGGCCTTGATGGGTTCTCAGGGTTCGATGGCTGTTTTTTATTCGAACTGGCTTGTCGGTTCGATTACGACCCTGGCGCTCCTCTTGTTGTTCTGGCCGGCGATTTCGATTGCGTGGGACAAAGTCCGCCGAACCTTATCCTCATAGTTCGGGAAGTGGGGAAGGCACTTTATTGCGGTGCATCGCGTGATCAGGCCGTACCCGGAAGGATCGGGCCTGTCATCGTTTAGTGTCGAGCTCTTTTGGGTTGATGATGTGGAGGGAGAACACCCGAATGAAAATTTCAGTGATCTATCATAGCGAAACCGGGAATACGCAAAGAATCGCCGAAATGATTGCCGAAGGCGCCAAACTGGGGGGCGAAGTCGAGGTCAAAAGCATGAGCATAGATGAAATTGATCAGACTTTTGCCGAGAGTTCAAAAGCAGTTATTGTAGGGTGCCCAACCCATCGGGGGACCTTTTCATGGCAGATGAAAAAGTGGATCGGCACCACCAAGCTGAAGTTTGCCGGCAAGATCGGTAGTGTCTTCGCGACGGAAGGCTATCTCGGAGGGGGCGCTGATTTTGCAGAGATGGGATTGATTGCACACCTCCTCGTCATGGGGATGCTTGTCTACTCGGGAGGGACATCCTTTGGTCAACCTTTCACCCATTTTGGTGCCGTCACAATCAAAGACGGCGATGAAGCCCAAAGAGAAAGAGCGAAACGATTCGGAGAACGCATCGCCAGAAAGACGCTCGAACTGTTCGGCAGCGATCGTTAACGTCATCTGACTCCCCACAGGTCTGGGGTCAAAGGTCTGGGGTCCAGGAAAAGATTCTTGAAATCACGGCTGATGTCATGCTGATCTGCGGAGAACTGACCGGACGGTTGGAAAACGAAGGGAGACCGATTTCAGCGATGGACTCCCTCCTCGCTGCGATCGCACTTCAGGGGAATTATTGCCTCGTTAGAAGAAACGAACAGGATTTTGAATACACGGGAGTAAAGATACTCAATCCGTGGAAAGAAGCGTAAAAAAAATACCGAGTAGTGGCACTATCGCCATGGGCAATACCTGGATCACGGATATTAGACATTTTCTGGACGATGACGGAAGTCTTGTCGCGGGGATGCCGAAGCAGGCCTTGAAACTTGCAAATTACTTTGGCCGCATCATAAAAGCCGTTACAGGCCGTAACGGGGATACCCTGTCTACGGGAGTCAATTGCCGCAGGCGACCCGGGCGCAAGCCCTGCCCCGGAGAGGTTGTGGCTGTAGTGGATGAACATGGAGCCATATTCTGGTCCTGCCCCGTCTGTGAGGATAACGGCACGATTTCCGGCTGGAAGGGAACGATGTGGGATTGGTCGGTGAGCGCGTAAGACGTGATGCCGCGCTTCGCGATAGTAAACTCGAGGTTTGCGAGCCATGCAGCCCTCTTCCACCCCTTATTCCGATTTTGCAGGCATGACCCGAGAGGTTTTTTCATGAATAAACCAATCGCTGTCGTAACCGGGGGAACCCGGGGCATCGGACTGGCTATTGCCGAACGGCTGGTTCAACGGGGTTTTTCTCTGGCGGTCACTTACAGGAGTGATGAAAAGGCGGCTCGAAAAGGCCCAACGACATCTGGATCGTCTCAAAAAGGAAGCGCAGACCATTCTCACCCTTAAGGGAGACGCCGGCGATGCAGACACCGTGGCAGAACACCACCGTATCGTCCGGAGAGACCTGGGACCAGTCACTGTTCTTGTCAACAACGCCGGCATGATGCCGGCGAGATCGTTTGAAGAGATTTCCGTACAGGATTGGGACGAGACCATTCGTGTCAACCTGAACAGTGCATTTTACTGGAGCCGGCTGGTCGTCCCGGGCATGAAGGAGGCCCGTTTCGGCCGCATAGTCAATATATCGTCTGTTGCAGCCTGGGGCGGCGGCGTGATCGGGCCCCACTACGCAGCCTCTAAAGCGGGGATGTTGGGATTGACACGCTATGCGGCCAAAGAGCTCGGGCCCTACGGGATTACCGTCAATGCCATTGCGCCGGCCTTCATCGTCGATGCCGGAATCTTCGCCGAGTGGCCCGAAGAGAAGAAGGCCGTGCTCAAAGAAAAGGTTTTCGTCCCTTCCCTGGGAACGGTTCAGGATGTCACCCGCGCATTTGAATATCTTCTCGATTCACCCTTCGTGACCGGGGCGACATTGAATGTCAACGGGGGCACGTTTATGATTTAAGCCGAACAGGCACCGATCCAAAACTAGTCTTGTCCAAAATGGATTCTTCACCACAGAGGCACAGAGGGCACAGAGGTAAATGACTTATGATCCAATCGGGAGGCCCTCCTTCACCAAAGTGTCGGAGGACCAGCGCAGTTTGCATGCACCTCTGCCATATTGGTTCCGGGTATAGCTCGCCCGCCGGAGCCTAGGCGTAGGCAGGCGACGATTGAATCATCGGTTCCTTCGCTTCGCGATCCGAATCATAGACACCCTTTCCCTCCCCAATTTTCCCCACCTCAAAAATGCTGTCTGATCCGGCAGAAAATACAGTCTTCACCTGATTTACTTTGAGAAGAAGTTTCAATGAAAATGGAGATCTGAAATCTGTAAGACCCACATGAAGGGGGTCTCCTCTCCTTCCTGCGAAAGGGGTGGATGAATGACCAAAATGAAGCGGATTTATGAGCCCTCCGGCTCTGGCGATGGATTCAGAATCCTGGTAGACAGGTTGTGGCCGAGGGGATTGACTAAAGAAAAAGCAAAAGTGGATTTGTGGCTGAAAGAGATCGCCCCCAGTGATAAGCTGAGAAAATGGTATTCCCACGATCCCCAGAAGTGGACTCAATTCAAGCGGGACTATTTCAAAGAATTGGACCATCATCAGGAAGAGATTCGCTTGATCGCCGAGCGAATCAAAGAAGGAAATGTAACGTTCCTTTTCAGCTCGAAAGAGGAGCGGCTCAACAATGCCGCGGCCCTGATAGAGTATATCGAGGCCGGAAGAAAGGGGGTGAAGGGATAGAAGTTACAGGTTACAGGTTGCGAGTTACGAGTCAACCCATCGGCTCCCCGGCATAAATGCCGGGGCTTGCTGAGGGTAGACCCTGAGCGGCGCTTCCTATCCCCGCCTTCAAAGGCGGGGCTTAGCGCCGTCGAACGGGTTGAAAATTGACGAACATACTAAGAAGAGGAGGGGTCTATGGTTCGATTGAAATTGGAAACGATCTTCATCATCCTGTTCATTATGTTCTTTGGCGCATCAGCCTTTGGCCAGACCTGCGTGGACTGCCACAAGAAGATCACGCCCGGTATTGTCAATGACTGGCAACTGAGCAAACATAATAAGAACAAAATCGGCTGTACGGAATGCCACGGGGATCAGCACAAATCCGCCAAGGATGTGGCCAAGGCCAAGCTTCCGACACCGGACACCTGCGCGACCTGTCACGAAGCCCGTGTGAAGCAATTCAAGAACGGCAAACATGCGGCCGCATGGGCAGCGATGAAGGCCATGCCCACGATCCACTGGCAGCCCATGTCCCTGACGGAAGGGATGAAGGGTTGCGGAGGTTGCCACAAGATCGGGTTGAAAAGCGAAGCCGAAATAAAAGAATTGAAGAAAGACAGCCCCGGGTTCGGCGTGGCGTCCTGCGACGCCTGCCACACCCGGCACACCTTCTCCGTTCAGGAGGCCAGACAGCCCCAGGCCTGCCAGACCTGCCACATGGGCTTCGATCACCCCCAGTGGGAGATGTATTCCGGTTCAAAACATGGCGTCCGATTCCTGCTGAAACAGAATAAGACGTTGCCTGCAACAACCCCCGCCCCCACCTGCCAGACCTGTCATATGCAGGAGGGCAACCATGCCGTCAGGACGGGATGGGGATTCCTTGCCGTACGGCTCCCGATGCCGGAGGACCAGCAGTGGACGGCCGACCGGGTGACCATCCTGCAAGGCCTCGGGGTCCTCGACCCTGACGGGAAACCCACCGCCCGCCTGGATGTGGTGAAGGCGGCTGACGTGGCCCGCCTGACCCAGGAAGACTGGCAGAAAGAACGGGACAAGATGATGAAGACCTGTAACCGATGCCATTCCGTGAATTTTGCCAAGGCCGAGTTGTCAAAGGGTGACCAGATGATCAAAGAGGCTGACCACCTTATGGCGGAAGCGATCCGGACTATCGCTGGGTTATACAAAGACGGGCTGTTGGAGAAGCCGAAGAATTATTCCTATCCATTTCCCGATCTTCTCACTTTCCACGACGCGCCGACAAGGATTGAGCAGGAGCTCTTCGTCATGTTTCTCGAACACAGAATGAGGAGCTTCCAGGGAGCCTTTCATGCCAACCCGGACTATGCCCTGTGGTATGGCTGGAGTGAGATGCAGCGGAGTCTGACGGAAATCAAAGAAAAGGCGGCGGAGATGCGGGAGAAAGACAAAGAGAAGAAGAAGTAGTTCCTTCCTCAGCAGGGGCACGTTTCAACGTGCCCCTGCGAAACCGCGTTCCCCTACCCTGTGCCATGTGGTTTTTCAGGTGGACAACTGCTCTCAAAGATCTTTTTATCCTGTTTTGATCTAAGTCAAGGAACCTATGCGCTCATTTGTTATTATTGAACCATACACTACTTAGATCAAGGAGGAAACCGATGAAGAGAGCAAAATCAACGATCAAGGCTTGGGGGCTGTGTCTGGGGATCCTTCTCCTGGTATCGACATCCGCCTTCTCCCAGGAAGTCACGAAATTGAGCAAAGACGAGGTCAGGAGAATGCTTGGAAATCCCGATCTGATCCTCGTGGATCTTCAACACGACGGTGACCTGAGAATTCAGGGAGCCGTGCGGGAAGACTCCAAGCATGTCACCTTCTGGATGGGCAAGTATCCTATCCATAAGACACTGGTTTTCTATTGCGCCTGAAGATACGAGGCATCAAGTGCCAGGGTGGCACGAGAATTCGTTCAGCGCGGGTATCAAAAGGTGTATGTCCTTAAGGGCGGATGGCACGAATGGGTCCAGGCACGGTTTCCAACGGAGCCGATCGAAGATGCAAACTGCCTGGCTGCGATCATCGAGCGAACCACGCACTGACAGAGGGCCATGGGTTCAATTGTTTCTTAGACCGCCAAGACGGTCATTGAGGGCGGCAAATTGGTTAAGTCTTTGTGCAACCTGTTTTTCAAGACTGCAATCGGAGACATCGGATGCCCACCTTGAGCAAAAAAGACCTTCGTCCCCTATCGCCCCTCGATATTTCGGATAACGACATCATGGAGGCGATGAAAGAGATCGGGGGATACGTGGATATTACGCCCGGGGACGCAAGGCAGATCTATCGGCTTGCGTACCGCCATGCCCTTGAACGTCTACTTCTGGCGGCGAAGGCAAAGGATGTCATGACGAAAGACGTCGTTTCCGTAAGAAAGGAGACACCTCTTAGAGACGTGGCCGAACTGATGGCCCGTCATGGTATCTCCGGGGTTCCCGTCGTCGAAGAGGACGGTACGGTCGCCGGGGTCATTTCGGAAAAAGACTTTCTTTTCCACCTGGGCTTCGAAAACGCTCGATCCTTTATGGAGGTGGTAGCCCAATCTCTCAACGGCACCGGGTGCATTTCATTCTGTCTCAGGGAAGAGACCGCAGGGCATATCATGAGATCCCCCGCCGTCACAGTTCAGGAAGAGACTCCCGTCGCCGAGATTGCCGCTATCTTCACGAAGAAGAAGATTAACCGGGTTCCGGTCGTCACCACAACGGGGGAAATGACAGGGATTGTTTCCCGCACCGACATTGTTCGGTCGTCTTTTCCTGCAATAAGTTTCCAGGGAACGGAATGAACTATCTGCTTAAAATGAAGGGGACCACGAAAAGCCCTCCACGGGTAGGTTTCCCGGAAATGGCCTGGTCATGGATTGGCGCCTTCCTGGGTATTGGTGCGATTGGTCTTGTCCATTCCAGATTGGTTCGGGATACCGACCTGATCATGATCATCGGCTCATTCGGCGCATCCGCGGTTCTCGTGTACGGAGCCATCAAGAGTCCGCTTGCCCAGCCCCGCAATCTTCTGGGGGGACATCTCATTTCCGCCCTGATCGGCGTGTTGAGTTTCAACCTTTTTCATGACTGTCTCTGGCTTGCGGGAGCATGTGCGGTTGCCACGGCCCTGGTCATCATGCAGGCCACAAAGACGCTTCACCCGCCAGGAGGCGCCACCGCGCTCATTGCAGTGATCGGGAGCGAAGACATTCATCGCCTCGGGTATCTCTATGCGATCGTGCCTGTCGGTGTGGGTGCGCTGATCATGCTTCTCGTTGCTTTGCTGGTCAATAACATCCCCCGAAAGCGGCAGTACCCGGAGTTCTGGTTCTGACCCATGCTGTATGGCTCAACTGGCGCAATGGGAACCTCACATCACCCCTGCCAAAAATACTTTACTCTGTGCCCTCTGTGGTGATAAATCTATTTTGGACAAGAGTGATTCTTTCGACGACGTCCGGAAAGGAGAACCGTTATGCCCTATGTCAATATCAAGGTGACGAGGGAAGGGGTCACTTCCGAGCAGAAGGCCCGACTGATCAAAGGAGCAACCGACCTCTTACTCGAAGTGCTGGGCAAGGACCCCAGAATGACGTTTGTGGTCATTGACGAGGTTGAAACGGACAACTGGGGTGTGGCAGGAGAACAGGTCACTGCGATCAGGAAGAAGCAGCGATAGGCTGTCGGAACCCGGATAGGGGACAGAACGATGCGAATGCGAGAGATCATCCCGCAGCCGTGCCAGGGGTCGGCCCCTGATACGGCTACGGGCGACGATAGGTAACAAAGGCCGGCTTCTCGACGCCGGATCAGTACATCATTCCGCCCACATAGACTCCGGCGCCTACGAAGACATCCTGACCGGGAACCCGGTAGATGTAAGTAATCTTCTTTGACGGCGATTTCTTGCCGGGTTTGGGCCACATGTATTCGACCCATCCCTGGCCCGCTGTTCTGGCGAGATTGACAAAACTGACGAAGAGCGCCTTATCGGTCGGGTCCGTGATGAGCAGGCAGTGTGGAAGCTTCGTCAGCTCCGGCTGCATGGGGTGCGCCAGCATCTTGCCTTCGAGATTCATCAGAAAGACATAGCTGTCTTTCCAGACAAATTTTCCGTCCGGGTCGCCGATGGCCTTAATAGCCTCCTCCAGGCCCTTCGCGTTGATCAACGCAGCGGCTTCATGACATTTCATCACGCACTCTTCTTTTGTCGCCGTCTGCTGGGCGCCGGCGCTTGCCGCAAAAACCAGGATTGCCAGTACGGCTGCAAGGGTATGCAGTGTCTTCATAGTCTCCTCCTTCAGTCTGTTCGGAATGTGCTTCCTTTTTCCAAATCGCCCATGAACGACGTCTCATCTTCACCTGATCCAGGGTTTCCCAACCGGCAGGACATTCCTCCCGAAGACCTGATTGAAGATCACGTGAGCCATCATGTACCAGGCAGAGAGGGCGCAGGCCATCAGTTCGTAGCCGGCGACGACGGTCATCTCAGGATAACCGAAGTGGGCCAGATCGAGCAGGATGAATCCGACGAGCAAGAGGGTAAACGTCGTTGCCATGGCGGAATGAATCTTCATGGCAGGAATCCACATGATGAATGTGTAAAGCGTCCAGCCGACCAGGAACCACCCGACATCTTTCGTGTCGGCCTGATAAATATGGAAGAAGTTGAGGATGAAGATCACGCCCAGGGAAATCCAGAAGGATCCGTAAGCAACAAAAGCGCTGTAACCGAAATTGTTACCCCCTTTGAATTCCTGGAAACCGGCAATCAACTGCGCCAATCCGCCGAAGATAAGCCCGAGCGCCACGACCGGACCCAGACCGCACCAGCCCACATTGTGGAACTGGAGGACCATGGTGGTCATGCCGAAGCCCGCTAACCCGACTACCCCTGGATTTCCTGATGGTGTTTCACCATTTGCCATAAAATACCCTCCCCCTTGATTGAATATATTGAATATTGAGAATATGGATATGTGTTTTCTTTCGTTGAATGGAACAGGAGCCGGCAGAGATACAACCGCCGCGCCGAACCTCTTGATTGAGAACCTGGGGGCACCGTTGCGGACGGAGTATAATATAAGACCCCCACTGGGGTCAAGAAAAAACATGGGAAAAAAGTAACCCCCCAGTTCCGTGGAGCGTATGAGGCCGGGGTGTTCCCCGGAGTCGACCCGATCCGTCCTCACGTTTCAGAAGGCGGATCGTTTGACAGGCAGGGTGACGAGGAGGTTGTGCGGAAAGCAACGCTTTTACCCCTTTGCAGCTCCCTCCTCCTCATGGGTAAAAGTCCCGCCACTGAAACGCTCCGGGTGACCGGCCCGCCCCCGGGGAACTGTCTCATGATGCCCGTGCAGAGTTTTCTGGTAACTGAGAGGGTACAAAAAACATGATGAAAAAAAGACCGGGTTGAAAATTCTTCATCAAAGGGGCATGTTATAAAATTGACGTACAGGAAGATAGAACATGGCGACCCAAACTTTAGGAAAAATTCTAACCCGGGATTTCACTCTTTGTTTTCTAACACAATTCAGCATGACCTTTGCCGCCTTCTGCCTTATTCCCACTCTCCCGATCTATCTATCGAGATCGGGATCGACAGAAGTGGATATCGGCATCCTGATCGGAAGTTTTTCCGTCTCTTCATTGATCCTCAGACCCCTTGTCGGAAAAGCCCTCCTGAAAATCCCTGAAAAAACGTTCATGATCGTCGGCGCCATCTTCTTTGCCTTTGGCACCGTTGCCTATGTGTTCGCTCCCCCCTTCTGGCCCTTCTTCTTCGTAAGGATCCTCCAGGGAGTCGGATTCGCCTTCTTCACGACAGCTTCCTTTACGTTGATCGCCAATATCAGCCCCGAAGCCCACCGGGGACAGAGCCTCGGTTACTTCATCCTCGCGTTCACCCTCTCGGGCGCACTGGCTCCACCCCTTGCCATGCTAATCATCAATCGTTTCGGTTTCACCCACCTCTTCCTGGTCTGCCTGGCCCTCTCCTTATGCTCGCTCCTCCTGGCCCTCAGACTGAGAAAGAGGCAGATGCGTCCATTCGAGACTTCCCCCACCCGCGACGGTTTCTTTCTCAGCCGACAGGTGATTCAACCGTCCATCATGGGCTTCTTCCCCTTCTTCATCTGGGGCGCTCTAACGACCTTTTTCCCGATTTATGCAATCCGCCACGGGGTGTCCAACCCGGGGCTTTTCTTCAGCACCGTCGCCGTTGTGCTCATTCTGAGTCGTGTTTTGGGCGGAAGGATACTTGATCTTTACAGCCGGAAAAGCATCATCATGCCCTCCATCGCTCCCTATGTCCTCTCGATGGCCGTCCTCGCTTTTTCCAAAACCATGCCGATGTTCGTGCTTGTCGCGGTGATCTATGGGATCGGGCCTGCGTTCCTCATCCCTGCGTTAATGGCCTATGCCCTTGACAGGGGAGCTGCTCCAGGGCCGGCGATGGGTACATTCAACGCCCTCTCCGACCTGGGAATGAGCCTGGGACCGGCGATAATGGGGATGGTGATCCATTCGGCAGGTTATCCCGTCATGTTCCTCTGTCTGGCTTTTGTAGGATTGGTCAACCTCCTCTATTTCTTTTTTTTCATGCGAAGGGAAGTTTGACCGTATCCACCATGCCGTGCATGGGTGCTGATTACCGATCACTGGCCTCTGATCACTGGTCATTTTTCGAGGGGTTACGGATTTTCTGAGGTTATCTCAACTTTTTTCTCCACTTTTCGCTTGACAAAATGGTTGTGATAGAATACACAAGTAAGTTATCGAATAAAAGTTGCCCGGTTGATCGATGCTTCGCGTGGATCGCTGGTTGCCCAAAAATTCGATCCAGCACCCTACAAGACAATCCGCAATAAGAACGCTGATATTAGGCAGTCTTCTCCGGGAAGACAGGAAAGGAGGATGTTTGTGGCCCTCACCATGTTTGGTCGAACGATTCGAAAAATAGGTGTCATTGGCTCGGGTAATATCGGCCCGGATATTGCGCTTCATTGCAGTCAAACCCTCTATTCCTATGGCGTATCCGTTGTCGTCATCGACATCCAGCAGTCCGCCCTCGATGCGGGTTCCAAGAAAGCCGGATCGAAGCTCGCAAAGGCTGCGGAGAAGAAAATCTATAAGAAAGAAGAAGCGGACGCGATCTTCCGGAATATGCAGTTCACCCTGGATTATGGAGCGGTGGCCGATGCGGATCTCATCCTGGAGGCGGTCTACGAGACGCTGGAGGCCAAACAGGAGGTTTTCGCCAAGCTTGAAGAGATCTGTCCCAAAACGACGATTCTGGCCTCCAACTCCTCCCACATGATCCCTGAAGAGATCTTTTCGAAGATGAAGGATAAGTCCCGGTGCCTGGTGCTTCATTACTTTTTCCCTGCCGAGAGGAACATCCTGCTCGAAATCGTTTACATGAAGGAGACCGACCCTGCGCTTGTTGAATACTGGACGAAACTCTATGAATTCATCGGCAAGGCACCCATCCGGGTAGGAAGCCGTTTCGGTTATGCCGTCAATCCTTTCTTTGAAGGAACGTTTCTCGCCACGGTCCTGGCGGTTGAGAAAGGGCTGGCGACGGTCAAGCAGGCGGACACCATCGTTCAGAAGACCCTCGGAATGGGAATCGGACCCTGCACGGGCCACAATCTTACCGGGGGAAACCCTCTCACCCAGCACGGTCTCAGAAAGTACCATTCGGTGATCATGCCCTGGTTTCACTCCCCGAAGTTACTGGACGACAGGGTCACATCCGGTATTCCCTGGGAGACGGCCGCGAAAGGGGAAACGGTTGAGTACAGCCAGGAGGTTTATCAGGCCATCTCAACCAGGGCCATGGGCGCCTACTTCGGGATTGCCTGTGAGATCGTCGAGAGCGGCATCACGAATATCGGTGATCTGGATATGGCCGTAGAGGTCGGGCTGGTCATGACGCCCCCCTTCAGAATGATGAACCAGGTGGGCATCCGGAAATCCCTGGAACTGGTAGAGGCCTACGCAAAAGAGAATCCCGGGTTCAAGGTCACCGAGCTGATGAAGAAGCAGGCGGCCACGGGCAAGCCATGGAAGATTCCGGTGTTGATCAGAGAGGATAAGGGCGATGTGGCCGTCGTGAAGATCCGGAGACCCAATGCCCTTAACGCACTCAACAAGGACGTCTTCGATCAACTGGAGGAGACCTTTGCCGGCATTCGGAAGGACTCCGGGATCAAGGGAGCCGTTTTGACGGGATTCGGCACAAGGGCGTTCGTCTCGGGTGCGGACATCGGAATGCTGGCGGCCCTCAAGACCCCGGAAGAGGCTGAAGCCGGTTGTCAGGAAGACAAGGCGGTCTTGGCCCTGATCGAGAATCTGAGCAAACCGGTGGTCTGTGCGATGAACGGGTTGGCTTTTGGCGGCGGAAATGAACTGGCAATGGCCTGTACCGCCCGAATTGCGAGGAAGGGACAGAAGGTCTTCGTCGCCCAGCCGGAACCAAGGCTCGGCATCATCCCCGGGGCCGGCGCAACCCAGAGGCTTCCGAGGCTGGTAGGCATGGAGAATGCCTGGCCCATTCTGCGGAACGGCAATCCGATCTCGTCCACCCGGGCCAAAGAGATCGGGCTGATTCAGGAGGAAGTGGAAGGGGATCTCATCGAAGCAGCCATCGACTGGGTCAGGAAGATCCTGTCGGGAAAGGTCGCTGTTCCCCCTATTCCGAAAGGCCCCATCCCGGTCCCTGGTACCCTTCCGGAAGTGGATATCGGGCATTTCAGCCGCAAGATCGATTCGATCCTGCAGAAGGCCATCCTGGAGGGGGCGAAAATGACTCTGGAGGAAGGATTGAAACTTGAATCCAAGGTCTTTGGGGAGTGTCTGCTGACCGAGGACATGAAGATTGGGATGGAGAACTTCCTCAAGAACGGTCCCAGGGTGAACGCTTCCTTTGTCCATAAATAAATGAGAAGGAGGTTTTATGGGAATGAAGCAGGAACTTGAAAAGTTTGTCGGTAAAGGGAACGTGAGCGATGCGAAAGAAGTCCTTGCTAAGTATTCAAAGGACCATAGCCTGGTTCCCTCCGGCATGCCGGATGCCGTTGCGTACCCGAAGACATCGGATGAGGTATCGGCGATCGTGAAGTGGGCCAACGAAAAGAATGTGCCGGTCGTTCCGGTCAGCTCCGGGGTCCATTTCTATGGATGCTCCATACCAAAGCAGGGTGGAGTCGTGGTCGATCTTTCGAGAATGACGGAGATCTTCGAGATCGACGACTACAACAGAAAGGTCAGGATTCAGCCTGGCGTGACCTGGAAACAGTTGACCCAGGAACTGGGGAAGAAAGGGATGAGAATGATCATGCCTTTGTTGCCCCCGGCGAACAGATCGGTCCTGACCGACTATCTCGAAAGGGAGGTCCCGACGAACACCGTATACGATTACGGTGAACCCACTCAGAGTTTTGAGCTCGTGTGGCCGACTGGAGAGCTTTTCAGAGTGGGTTCGGCCAGCGTCAACGGCTACCCGGATTCAAACTCAAAGGGTGCAAACCCCTCGGGCCCGGGCCTTGATTTTTACCGCTTTCTGCAGGGAGCCCAGGGGACGTTCGGCATTGTCACCTGGATGAACCTGAAGATTGAGTTTGCGACGAAGATGGACAAAGTCTTCTGTGCACCGATCGAAGATCTGGCGCTGGCTCAGGATTTCCTGTACAGGGTGCTCCCGAGGAGAATCGGCCAGGAAGTCGTCTTGTTGAACAACGTCGATCTCGCTGCCATCCTCGCAGACGATTTCGGCGCCGGCTTCGACAAGCTACGGGCAACCCTGCCGCCCTGGTCGCTCATCATGATCATCAGTGGCCTCATGCGCCGTCCGGAAGAGAAGATCGCCTATGAGGAGAAGTTCCTCGATCAAGTGATGAAGAACGAGTTCCAGAAGATCAAACTGGTCGACACGATCCCCGGTTTCCCGGGCGTTGGAAGAAAACTTGTGAAGATGCTCCGTGAGCCGTGGCCCGAGGAGAAACCTTACTGGAAGACCGCATGGAAAGGCGGCGTCCAGAGCCTCTTCTTTATCGCCAGGCCGGTGCAGACGCCTCTCTACGTTGACATCGTCGGCGAGGTGGCGGCCCAGTACGGCTATCCGATCGCCGATATCGGTATGTACATTCAACCGATCGAACACAACCGCGCAGCCCACGTGGAGTTCAACTTCTTCCACGATCCTGAAGATGCAGCGGAAAAGGCCGTGATCGGAGCCCTCTACCGCGAAGCAGCGCAGGCCCTGATGGCCCATGGTGCTTTTTTCTCAAGGCCTTACGGGGATCTGGCCGGTATGGTTTACGATCGGGCCGCAGGCTACACCATGGCGTTGAAGCGGACGAAGAAGGTTTTTGACCCGAAGAACGTCATGAACCCCGGAAATCTCTGTTTCTAAGGAGGAAATAATGGCAGACGATCGCTTCGATACACCGAAAAAACCGGTTGCACTCGATGTCACCAATTTGAACAACTTCACTTATGATATGAGCCGCTGCATCAAGTGCAAGGGCTGCTACTGGGTAGAGCACACCTACATGCCGGGCGTGAGATTCAGCACGAGATGCCCCAGCAATGTCTGGAATGACTTTGACGCCTACGGCGCCTTTGGCAAGATGAGGATCGGTTTGGCCGTAGCGGACGGCAAGCTGGAATGGACACCAAAGCTTCTTGAGATCATCTACGCGGACCCTCTCTGCGGCGCCTGTGATGTAGGCTGCAAGAGAAACCTCGACCTTGAGATTGGATTGACTCTGGAAGCCCTGAGAGTCAAGGCAGTCCAGGATGGCGCAGGCCCCATGCCCGCCCACAAGAAGGTGGCGGCGAACATCGCTTCCGCGCATAACCAGTTCGGCGCTCCCCATGCAAACAGGAAGAAATGGATCACCAACGATATTCAGGTCGCCAAGAAAGCCGATGTCCTTTACTTTGTCGGTTGCTCCGCCTCCTATCGGAACCCCACGATCGCCCAGTCGACGGCAAAGATACTCAATGGGTCGGGCACGCCCTTCATGTTGATGCCCGACGAATGGTGCTGCGGAAACACGCTCTACTCCGTCGGGATGATCGACGAGGCAAGGGTATTGGCGAAGCGGAACCTCGAGATGGTCAGAGCCACAGGCGCGAAGAAACTGATTACCGCCTGTGCGGAAGGCTACCGGATGTGGAAGGCCGATTATCCGAAGATACTCGACATGGCCACTGCGGACCTGGGTTTCGAGGTCATTCATCTCCTCGAGTATGCGGACGAGGCGCTGAAGAAAGGGACGTTGAAGCTGACGAAGCCCTTCGAGGCGAGAGCCACGTATCACGATTCCTGCGGTGTCAGCAGGCTCTGTGATCCATGGACCCCGTGGAAAGGCACAAGGGGTTGGATGGGCATGGTTGAGCCAAGGCTCAAGAGACGACGCGGCAGAGCAGGTCTCTATGCCCAGCCGAGAAATATCCTTAAAGCCATACCCGGGATTGACTACACCGAGATGATCCGGATTAGAGAGAACGCGTTCTGCTGCTCAGCGGGTCGCGGCACGCTGGAGGCCTATCCCGATCTCGCAAACTCCTCTGCCAAGCACCGGTTGGAAGAGGTCAGGGAAGTTGGCGCAGAGGTTCTCGTCTCATCCTGCCCGTGGTGCAAAGACAACTTTGGCCGGGCAGCAAGAGAGAACGGCGACAGCATCAAGGTCATGGACATAGCAGAAGTGATTGCTGCTTCAATGCAGGCATAAGGAGGGTAGCATGGCGATATCCAAAGAAGCATATAATGCACTGGAATCCGTAGCCGGCGCCAGGTATATTTCCGACGACCCGGCTGTTTGCGAAGGCTACAGATCGGGACCCGGTGGATACGAGGCCGGCACCGGCTATGAAAAGGTGATGACCGTCATACCGGCTGTCGTCATCCTGCCGCGGAACACGGAAGAGGTGCAGAAGATCGTCAAGATCTGCAACCGCTACAGGGTTCCTTACGTACCCTATAGCACGGGTTTCTACGGCCCGAAGTCTCACTGCCATGTGGAGAACGAGCTCTTGATCGACCTGAAGCGGTTGAATGATTTCGAGATCGATGAGAAGCATCTGTATGCGGTTGTTGGCACCGGTGTCATCTATTCCCCCTTTCAGCAGGAAGCGTGGGATCACGGCGGTTACGGCATCATCGGTGGAGGAGGCGCACAGGCTTCGGTCATCGCGAACCTGATTGGTGACGGCTGGTCCCCGCTGTCCCACCGGGTGGGTCTGCCCCACAGACGAATCCTCGGCACGGAGCTTGTCCTTCCCGATGGTGAGATCGTCAGGATGGGGTCACTGGCGGTTGGCGATGATCCCTTCTGGGGTGATGGCCCCGGCCCGGACCTGAGAGGTCTTCTCCGTGGCTACACGGGTCTCCGTGGATGCCTCGGCATCGTTACAAAGATGGCCGTGAAGCTGCTTCCCTTCCAGCCGGAAAAACTGGAGCCGACCGGCATCTCCCCAAATACGTCGTTGAAACTGCCGGAAAAACGTATCAAATGGATCAACTTCCAGATGCCGAACAAAGAGGCGCAGGTGAAGGGGATGGTGGCCATTGGGCACGCTGAGGTTGGAGGCGCCGTAACGAAAGTCCCTCTGTTCTGGAGGGCCATTGCAAAGGCGGAAGACAAAGAAGAATTCTGGGACATCTGGGGTAAAGAGAATGCGGACACCATCAAGAACTTCCATATCCTCCGCGTGCTTTTGATCGGTTTCACCTCAGAAGAGCAGATGGATATATGACGAAAAGGTGGTCACCGACATCATGACCGAGCTTGGCGGCATCTCGAGACCGACGAAGCCTTCGGACGAGTCCTGGCTGAAGAACGCCGACTCAGCGGGTATGTGGCTGATGTGCGGTTCTTACGTATCGGTCGATTATGTGATCGAGTCCATGTCACAGGCAACGAAACACGGCGAAAGCTATGCCGAGCTGAAAAAGAAGTACACACCGCCGTTGATGCCGGATTACGGCGACCCGGGGTGGTTCCAGAGCTTCGAGCTGGGTCACCAGGGTTACTCCGAATTCCTTATCTATTGGGATCAGGATGAGAATACCGACGGCGTCGACCAATTCTATCTGGACACCTCAAAGATGAACATCAAGGGGAGGTACTACACCTCGTTGCTCGGACCTCATCAGCCGCTCTACCTCACCGGCCCAATGTACGGACCGAACTACCATATTTTCTTGCTCAGGGTGAAGGAGGAATTCGATCCTCTCTGGGTATCCCATCCCCCTGTCCCATTGGCGCACGATGAATTCGTGGAAAGGTCGCCCTGGGTTAAGGAAATGAAGGATTGGGAATCACCGGAAAAATTGCCGATGCCGAAGTGGTAAGATCGTGAAATCGTAACGGGAAGTGCACGCTCCGTCGAGGGCTTGAACTTCCGTCTATCAGACTGAAGCGGGGCGGCCCCTGAAGAGCGGGGCCGCCCCGTGCTTTTTGGAATATAAGGTCGCGTGGAGGAATCAGATGATGCCGGAAAAAGCAAAGTTCACCGCCGACGAGGTGGCATACTACCTGACGAAGCGTCTTATTCATGGCGGGAAACAGTTCCGCCCGGAAAGGATGAAAGGAGGACTTAAGGAGGAGTTAAGGACCGAGATCGCGGAGGCTCCGAAAAATACGGAACTCGATCCCTTCAGGAAAGAACGGATCCTGAGTGAAGTTTTCGCTCTGACGCGGGAAAGACAGGATCTGATCAGGCAGATTGCGGCTGACAGCAGTTCCGTTCGCGATGAACATCCATCGATCAGCCAGGACGACGTCCTGGCCGCGCTCGATCTCATAGAGGCTTTGGAAGAAGTGCATCTACCAGGTTTGACCGGCCGGATGGATGTCAATCGGTCGTTTCGAGCGTGCATGGAGGAGGCAAGAAAAGAATTGGCGCGAGTCTCGGACAGGATCGCAGCAGTGCTTGCAGAGCCTGGAGCCGCCCGCGCTTATCGCGAGGAGATGAAAAGTCGCATCGGGCTTATCCGCTTGGCGAGGAACGTAGACAGCCTCTACGGCCTTGTTGAGAAGTGCGAACTGGCGATCATGCAGCTTGCGGCACGGCGAAACAGCCAGGACCTGCCGCTGACGACGACCGACCTGAATACACTTAAGAAGTTTGAGACGATGATCGACAAGGCCCGCTCAAAGATAGAAGGTTTGATGGCCCGTGAAGAGGTCTTCTATGAGACCAAGAGGCGTGGCCTTCTTGAGTATCGTCGCCAACTCATGGCGGGTGGTTTTGTCAAGACGGCGACGGTCAAGAGCGAAATCATGCGTGTCCTTGGCCACCTGCAAGCGGGTATCCCCGTCTTTCTCCGCGGTCACTTGGGCGTCGGGAAGACGGAGTTGGCCCTCCACGTCTGCCGGCATTATCTTGGTGTCGAACCGGAGTTTATTTCGGGTTCTGAAGAGGCGACCAAGTATGATATTTACGGCCGCACGCAGATCGGTGTCACGTCTGAGGCGGAGCGCATGGCGGAATTGCGGAGACGAATCGACCAGGTCCGGCGGGCCAACCCGGAATGGACGGAAAGCGAGCTGAAGGAGGTCGAGAGAAGGTACTACGAAACGATTGTCGTGAAAGGCCAAACGAGCAGTTTCTTTCAGGAAGGCCCCCTGGTTAGGGCCATCAGGGCAGGCAAGCCGCTCATCATCGACGAGATGGACGGAATCCCCCATTCGATCCTCATGCGAATGAACCATGTGCTGACGAGGAGGCCCGGCGACAAAGGCAGGGTCCAGGAAAGCGGGGGGGAAGAGATTGTGGTGCAGAAGGGCTTCTGCGTCATCGCAACGGGGAACGTCAAGTCAGCCCGATACAAGCGGGAAGAGCTCGACGCGGCCTTTCTCTCCCGCTGGTGGTCTGAAGATATCAGATACCCGCCCCAAAATGAAACCTATGAGATCCTGACTGCAGCCCTGATCGACCGAAGGGGGGATCTTCAGGTGAAGAACCCCGGGGACCTCGACGATCTTAAACGCTTGACGGAGGTCGCCGGCGAAATTCAACAGATTTTTACGGGGGAGCATCTCGACACCCTGGGCGAAGGGGCCGACGCGGCAAGGGGCCTTCCGGCGGGTTTGAAGAAGAGTGTCCTTTCGCTCCGCCATCTCTGGAACATTGTGCGACCGTGGAAGGCGCATCATTTCAGTAAACCACTCGAGCACTATATCCTGGAGGAGTTCATCAGGCCGGCTGTCGCTGAAGATCAGGTCTATCTGGTGCAACTTTTCTGCCGGTTCCGGTTCTTTAAGGACTGGACCGTCGACCGGTTTGAGATACCGGGACTTACGGAGGCCAAATTGCTCGCATTCCAGGGAAGAGTGGTGGTCCCCGGGTAAAGGATAAACCTTCCACGTGCAGAACGGCCATGAGTAAACCGCTCTCCAAGGCTTGGGAAGGCGGTGATTTTGATGTGTTAGGGGAAAGAGAGGAAGTCACCAAAAGTGAAGTCCAGCATGTGTCGGGAAAGCATGTGCTTATCAGGATAAAGGTTCGCCCCCAAGCCTTTCCGACCGGCTTACCCATGTCCGTTCAGTGAGTTTTTTTGCATTGGGGAAAAGGATGTCTGAGCAGGAAAAGACCCGCAGCGGCAGCTACAGGATCCCGAGCAGAAGGGTTGTTGAGGATATTTACGGTTCTCCCGTACGGAGTGGGAAGAACCGCATCGAGGCATTCCGCAACAAGGCGATTCCTAAGCCCGAGGCGTTCAGGGCAGAGAAGATCGTTCGCGATGAGCATGAATACCGAATCGACCTGAGCGGGTTTGCGGCTTGCAGCGAACCAAAGGATGTGGAGGGGAGAATCGCCCTAAGGGCATTCGGAACGAAGACAGAGTTCGTCATCAATGAAAAAGGCGATAAAGTGGGCGGCGAGTTCGACGAGGTGGGCGAGCCGCAGAATATCGCGGGCCGGATCGCCTTCCGCGCGAAGCGGGGGGGAAGCGCATTCATCGTCGATGAGAAGGGGGAACGGATCGGTAGCCGCTTTGATGACGTAGGCATTCCCCGGAATGTGGGTGGCAGGATCGCCTTTTGGGCCAGAAAGGGGCAGAGCTGTTTCGTGATCGACGAAAAGGGCCAGGTCATTGGCGGAGAATACGATGCCGTAGGGGATCCCAAGAGCATCAAAGGGCATATCGCTTTTCGAGCGGTCTTACAGGGCAGAGAATTTGTAGTCAATGAACGAGGAGAAACGGTCGCGGGCGAATACGACAAAGTGAGGGACCCTCAGGACGTAGGCGGACGGATCGCCTTTGTCGCCACGAAAGGAGGCCGGCAGTTTGTTGTCAACGAGAAAGGGGCAAGGATCGGAGGGGAGTACGACTATGTGAACCCTCCCAGCGATATCGGCGGCAAGATTGCTTTCTGGGCCCGTCAGGGGACCCGTTACTTTGTCATAAACGAGAAAGGCGAGCGTGTCGGGGGTGAGTACGATGCGTGCGGCGATCCCCGGGACATAAACGGTCGCATTGCCTTCAGGGCCATGAAGGATATGAAATGGTATATCATCAACGAGAAGGGAGACCGAATCGGCGAGGGGTATGATTCCGTTCGTGATCCGGCCAGCATCGACGGCAAAATCGCCTTCTGGGTGATGCATCGGCACCGATATTTCATCCTAAACGAGGAGGGCCGACGAATCGGGGGTGAATATGACATTATCAGTGCGCCTCGCAGTATCAACGGTGTGATTACCTTCAAAGCAGTCAACCGGCTGAGGCAATTCATCGTGAGTGAAAAAGGGGAACGTCTTGGCGGAGAATACGACTACGTCAGCGTGCCCCATGACATCCATGGGAAAGTGATCTTCTGGGCCCGTTATACCGGCAGGTTTTTCATTGCAGACGCAGACGGGAAAAGAACACGGCGCGAGTACGATGAGATGTACCATCTCAGACCGTTGGCGGCGGGAAGGGCATACATCATTGCCCGCCGTAGCCACGACCTCATCAAAGAAACCTTCGATATCTACCACGACTTGATGCATTTCACAGGTATCGCCCAATGATCGATCGGGACGAGAAAGCAACGATCGATGCCAGGGCGCTCCGGGAGGCAGAGCGGTTCTTCTCGGAGAACAAGCAGGCAATCGCCGATTACGCCCAACGGGCCGGCCTTTCCTTCGAGCCGGCTGACAGATGGTCGATCGACCTCACCACCGGGAGGGGCACCTTTGATCCGGGCTTTTTCTTCTCGAGAGGCTTCACTGCGGCAGAAAGCATGTGGGCCGTGTGCCACGAGATAGAGCACTTCCGCGACTGGCGGAAGGACCCCGAGGCATACGCCAGGCTCTACCATAGAATTGGTAAGGGCAGAAAGAGGCTTCGGTTATTGTACGAGCATTTCAACGACATCGCGGCGAACAGGGAGGAAGACAGGCGTTTCCCCGCTCACTGGGAGACCCGTACCTACCTCTATACATACAAGTTGATGCCCAGGACCGATCATTCGACGAGACCCCGGCACCTTCAGTTTCTTGACGCCATGCTTCGTGAAAGGATCTTGCCTGACGAGCAGGTCGTCCTTGCACCCGAAGTGCGCGCTCAGGTTGAAAAACTGAAAAATATTGACGGTGAAGGCACAGATCTCATCGACCTTGCCTCAGATCCTTCCGCAAATGCGGGGGAGCGCTTCGATCTCATCCAGGACTATATCGAGCCTATCTACGAACGGTTCTTTCGAGAGGACGTGGAGGAGAGGCGACGGCAGAAAAAGAAGGCCGCTGACTCGCTTGCCGGCGATGCTGCGGAAGCGATCATGGAGGACGCAAGAAGCGCCGGCGAGAGCGAGATCGAAGTCGATGACGAGACCGAGGAGGACACCTTCACTGAGGAATATCAAGAACTGGATCGAAGGATGCCTCAGGTGATGTCGGCGGACGAGATAAGGCAGGCCATCGATCAGGAGATTGCGCGGCTCAAAGAAGGCGAGAAGACCCCCGAGCAATTGGCCAGGGAGCAGTTCAAGGCCCTCTATGGTGTGTCGGCCGATGAGGTGGAGGATTACGCCCAGCAGTATGGCAAGATCGAGCGGTATATCCATCCCCTTCGGGCTGTTTTCGAGCGCGTTATCGCCATGCGCAAGGAGGTGAGGCGGCGGTTGAAGGAACGAACCGACCAGGGCGTCATTGTCGACCCCTCGCTTCTGGTCCAGGCCTATATTGACGCCCGAAGCGGAATCATCGATTCCCGAACCCAGTTGAACATGAGGAGGGATGAGTTGGACGAGCATCGTCCTCTCGACTTCGAATTCACATTGATCTGTGACCTTTCCGGTTCAATGAACGAGGAAGTGCCCGGGGGCAAGAGTTATGAACAGCGACTCTGTACCATCCTGATCACGGAGGCCCTTGACGAGTTTGAGAAGAAGCTGAGGGCTGAAAGGATCGAGAAGGTGATTGACCTGCAGGTGTTCACCGAGGTGCGCGGGTTCGCCGCCGAGGACGAAGAGTTGAAAGGCATGAGCGGCGCGATCGACTACTACACCAGGGTTAAGATAAGCCGGCGTCTTGCGTCATGTGTCGGCAGGCGGACAGCCGATTACAAATCACTGGCTAAAGTTGCCTCCAGACTGGATGCAAAAATTGGAACCTCCATCGAGGACCGGGACCTGAAGAAGGCCGTTGTCCTTATTACAGATGGCGGTAGTGACGATGTCCTGCTTACGAGGGAGACGAAAAAATCGCCTTACGGACATGGGAGTGGCAGCGAAGGCCATTCAGGTTGGAGAGCCAAGCAGCGAAGACGTAGACAAATTCCGTCGGGTGTGGGGAAACGACGGTCTTCCGTGCAGGGATGTCTCACGCCTTGTACCGACCATGGAAAAACTCCTCGAAGAACTCCTCGAGGATTTATGATCGATAAAAAGCCTTGAGCTTAACCTCAACTCGAAGAGTGGGAGAATCTGAACATCCCATCCAAGCTTTAATCCTTCCATTGCACCTGCCCCTCACCCTCATCAACCCATCATTCACTTCCCGAAATCCTCAGGCGGTGAGTAGCGTCCCCGCAGAGAGGCTTCGATCACCCCGGCGGCTATCCTGCCGTACGATTCCATGGCCTCTCTCCCCTTTTCAGGACTTGCCCCGGTCGGATCTCCAAAGTACCCGTTGGGAGTGATCTTTCTGGCCTCCGCGCCTCCTTTGACCCAGACGAGAAGATCTTTGAAAGTCAGGTTCGTCGGTTTCAGTCTCCTCAAAACCTTGAGGTCTACCAGGGACGGGAGGTAATGCCACATGAAACCCGTCTCGTACGCTTCAGCGTGAACATCGAGGTAGCGGGGAGGCGGTTCAGAGGGTTTCGGACTCCGGTAAAGAAGGAGATAGGGTTCATCCCCCTTGAATCCCTGTGGCCTCGCAAAGAATTCGTCCAGGACCATGCAGGCTCCGATTCCCACTTCCTCCCTGGCCTTCTTAAGGACCCGGGTCAGAGCCTTCAGGTGACCGCCATCCATATGATGGTTGATGAAAAAAACCCGGTCGAATCCCCAGATCTTCAGACTGGACATCGCATCGAAGAGGACGGAAATCATCGTCTCCTCCCGGCACGAGAAGGAGCCGCCAAAGGAGCCCGTTGCAATGTTGATCCCCCAATAAAAAGGAGGAGCGATCAGGGACGGGATCCCCTTCCTTTCCAGTTCCGACTTAACGGCTCTGGATTGCAGATAAGCTCCGTAGACATCAACGGCCAGGGGCAGATGGGGCCCGTGCTCTTCAATCACTCCGGTAGGAAAGAGCACGAGGGTTCCCTTCCGGGCCGCCTCCTCGATCTGGACATAGGTCATGTGGGCCATCGTCTCGTCGAAAATATTCACGTTCCCCTGTTGGTCCTCCATCAAACACCTCCCGTCGGCTGATATCCGAGAATCCCTCTCTTCGGCTTAAACATATTCAAACAGAACTTCCCGTATTATCCTATTGAAGTTCCCTCTTGTCAAAAGCGGATGAGCTGTTCAACCAATGGTTTGCCCTTCGACAAGCTCAGGGCGAACGGTGATAGGTTGATCCCATGGAACCTTTCCGTTCATGCTGACCTTGTCGAAGCATGAAATCGATCTGCCCAAATCCGAGGACATTTCATCCCACAAGGAGCGGAATGGAGATTCCCTGACGATCCTATCGGTTGCGGAGACTCCGGTTTGACAAGAACCGGCAGGATGTGTTTAGCTGATAGAGTTTCAATATCGTCGGTTCAGGATGAACTTTTGCGATCGGGGGAAATATGTCGCCGCTGGAGAAGTACAGAAAAGAACCCAAAATTGCCTATTTTTCCATGGAGATAGGCATCAAGGATGATATCCCCACCTTCAGCGGGGGGCTGGGGGTCCTTGCAGGGGATACGGTGAAATCCGCCGCGGATCTGAATCTGCCCTTTGTCGCCGTCACGCTTGTCAGCCGGAAGGGTTACTTCAAACAGGATATCGATGATAAGAGGGCATCAAATCGAATCGCCTGTCGCCTGGGACCCGGGCAAGTACATGATGCTTTTGCCTGAAAAAACCTGTGTGACCATGGAGGGAAGATCGGTCCACATTCAGGCATGGGTCTACTTCGTAGAAAGCCTCCGGGGAGGAAGCATCCCTGTCATCTTTCTGGATACGGATCTGCCTGAAAACAGCCGGGAGGACAGGGGCCTCACCGATTCTCTCTACGGCGGAGATGAATGCTACAGGCTCAAGCAGGAGGTCATTCTCGGTATCGGGGGCGTCAGAATACTGAAAGAACTTGGTTTGACCATCCGAAAGTATCACATGAATGAAGGCCACGCCGCTTTTCTGACCCTCGAGGTTCTTCACGAACACAAAAAGGATATTGAATCCGTCTGGGATGAATCCCTCATATGGGATTTTCCGACGGTAAGAGAGTTGTGTGTCTTTACCACCCATACGCCGGTGGAAGCGGGACATGACAAATTCTCCTATGATCTCTATCATCGGGTCCTCGGCGACTACTTTCCGGAAAGGGTGCTTCGCGGACTTGCCGGAGAAAAGAATCTCAATATGACGCTTCTTGCGCTGAATCTGAGTAATTACGTGAACGGCGTCGCAAAGAAACATGGCGAGATCTCACGGAGCCTCTTCCCGGGATATCGAATCAACGCCATCACCAATGGGGTGCACTCCTACACCTGGACCTCTGAGAGTTTCAAGAGACTCTACGACCGGTATCTGCCCGGATGGGCAAACGAGCCTGAAATCTTTGTGAGAGCCGGAATCATTCCCGATGAGGAACTCTGGAAAGCCCATCTGGAGGCCAAGAGGAAACTGATGGAGGTTGTCGACGCGGGATCGAATGCCGGGATGGATCATGAGATATTTACCATCGGGTTTGCAAGAAGGGTTGCCACCTACAAAAGGGCCACCCTGCTGTTTCACGACATCCAGAGACTCGAAAGGATTGCGGCAGGCAAGGTGCAGCTCATCTATGCCGGAAAGGCCCATCCCAAGGATGAAAACGGAAAGAAACTGATCGAAGAGATCTTTTCCTTTGCCCACAGACTGCAGGGAAAGGTCAAGATCGCCTTCCTCAAGAATTACAGCATGGACACCGCCCTGATGCTCGTATCGGGTGTCGACGTGTGGCTCAACACTCCCCTTCGCCCCCTTGAGGCCTCAGGCACGAGCGGCATGAAGGCGGCGCACAACGGGGTGCTCAATTTCAGCGTCCTCGACGGGTGGTGGATTGAAGGGCACATCGAGGGCGATACAGGCTGGGCCATCGGTCCCGAGCCAAAGGAGACGAAGGCGGACGAAGCCACAACAGAGTGCGGACGTGGAGGACCTTTACCGAAAGCTCGAGCACATCATCATTCCAACCTACTACGGCGACAGAAGCAAATGGATCGCCATGATGAAGAACGCGATTGCCAAGAATGCCTACTATTTCAATACCCATCGAATGATGCGCCGGTACGTCACAGAGGCCTACCTCCGATGACCGGGGGGGATAAGTTCGGATGGAATCGATCCCGCTCATGTGAGCCTGTATTCCTTGCCGCGACAGAAACAATCCCGACCGGGTCTGCTGAATGCCACTGCCAGGGATTCAGATCGTTTCAAATTCCTCACACTCTGATACAAGCGACCTCATGCTGAGCGGTAATAGGACGTAACGGTGGCCGGGCCTGGCGGCATTCACGTATGGCCAGCCAGCAGCGGGGATGGAAAGGACAACCCGCAGGAGGGTTCAGCGGACTGGGGACATCCCCTTTGAGAATGATCCGTTCCCGCTTCTTCTCAACGAACGGATCAGGAACAGGCACCGCTGAAAGCAGAGCCTTGGTGTAGGGATGAAGGGGGTTCTCGTAGAGCTCTTTCCAACCGGTAACCTCCATGATGTGGCCCAGGTACATGACAGCGACCCGGTTGCTGACATGTCGCAGCACCGACAGGTCGTGGGCGATGAAGAGGTAGGTTAGCCCCAGTTTCTCCTGGAGGTCCTGGAGCAGGTTCATGATCTGTGCCTGGATTGAAACATCCAGTGCCGAAATGGGCTCGTCGCAGACAATGAAGGACGGCTCACAGGCCAGGGCGCGAGCGATCCCGATTCGCTGTCTTTGCCCGCCGCTGAACTCGTGGGGATAGCGGCTTGCCATCTCGGGATCCAGTTCGACGATTCTGAATAATTCTTTTATCTTCTCTTCGCGTTCGTGATCTGTCCGGTAAAGGTGGTGAATCTTGAGCGGTTCGCCGACGATGCTGCCGGCACTCTGGCGCGGATCCAGGGAACCGTAGGGGTCTTGAAAGATCAGTTGCATTCTCCTTCGGAGGCCCCTCATCTCACTCCGCGATAAGCCCGAAATATCCTGCCCCTCGAATAGAATCTGACCTTCCGTTGGGCGATAGACGCGGAGAATACAGCGGCCCACCGTCGTTTTGCCGCAGCCGCTCTCACCGGCGAGCCCAAGGATTTCGCCCTTCTTTATCTTAAAGCTGACATCATCCACCGCCTTCACATCGTTCACCTTCCTGCGGAGAAGGCCCGTGGTCACGGGAAAATACATCTTCAGGTTCTTCACCTCTAAGAGCGTGGCATCCGATGAGGAATTCACTCGGCCTCTCCTTTGATCTCAAGATGACAGCGGACGGTGTGCTGGCCGGATATCTGCCTGAGGCGGGGAAAGAGTTCCTTCGGGCATCGTTCACGGTGAGTGCACCGCGGTCGAAACGCACAGAACGGCGGCAGATCGATCAGATTGGGCGGCATGCCTGAGATGGGCGTCAATCGCGTACGGCGAGGCTCATCCAGCCTGGGAACAGACCTCAGCAGACTGATCGTATAGGGGTGGCGGGGGTCGCCGAAGACTTCCTCCGACGTGCCGGCTTCCACGATGTTGCCGGCATACATGACATAAATGCGGTGGGCGTACCGGGCCACCACACCCAGGTTGTGTGTCACAATAACCAGAGAGCTTTTAAAACGGCCGACCATCTCCGTCATGACCTCCAGGAGCTGGGCCTGGGTGGTCACATCCAGCGCCGTGGTCGGTTCATCGGCAATCACGAGTTTGGGATGACAGGAGAGGGCCATGGCAATCATCACCCTCTGACGCATCCCGCCGCTGAATTGGTGAGGATAATGATCGATCCGCACTTTTGCATCCGGGATGCCGACGAGCTCGATGAGCTCGATGGCTCTTTTTCTGGCGGAGGGTCTGTCCATCCGCAGGTGCAGTTCGACTGTTTCCATTAACTGCTGAGCGACCGTCAACACAGGATTCAGAGAGGTCATCGGTTCCTGGAAGATCATCGCGATCTTCCCTCCCCGGATTGAGCGCATCTCATCGCTGTAGGGCTTGAGCTTCAGTAAGTCCCGGCCTTCAAAGAGAATCTCCCCGTCGACGATCTCGCCCGGGGGTGTTTGGACGAGCTGCAGGACCGAGAGCTGACTGACCGATTTACCGCAGCCGCTTTCTCCGACCAGGCCAACGATCTCCTGCTCCTCGATGTGGTAAGAAACACCGTCAACAGCCTTCACCACACCGCTCAGGGTGTTGAAATAGGTCTTCAGATTCCGGACTTCTAAGAGTGCAGCCACTTTGCCACCGCCGTGTCTCCTGATTAGAGTGTGCCCTTGAGTCTCGGGTCTAATGCGTCCCTCAATCCATCCCCCACCATGTTGAATCCCAGGACAAGAAGCATAATCGAAAGCCCGGGAGCAAAAGATAAGACGGGATTCTTGAGCAGATATCTGTAGCCGGACATCACCATGGATCCCCACGCCGCGGTGGGCGGTGCGATGCCGATCCCAAGAAAACTGAGGGTCGCCTCGAACATGATCGCGGTCCCCAGGTTGATCGTCAGTAATACCAGGAGAGGCGGAAATGCGTTCGGGAGAAGATGGCGGATCATGATACGCAGGTCATTGGCCCCGATGATATTCGCCGCTGTGACGAAGTCGCTTTCCTTCAGCGTCAGAATCTGACCGCACATCAAACGACAATACGTCGGTGCCAGAACAATCCCCACGGAAATCAAAATACTCTTCAGCCCGCCGCCAAGGACCGCAGAGATCGCCAGCATCAACACGATCGGGGGAAGAGACATCAGGGCGTCATTGATCCTCATAATCATGGCATTGATCCAGCCACCGAAGTATCCGGCCACTAACCCCATGAACATACCGATCACTCCAGCGATGATCACGACGACGATGCCGACCATGAGGGAGATCTGGGACCCGTAAATGATACGACTTAAGACATCTCTGCCCAGGTCGTCCGTGCCCAGAAGATGCCTCATGGAAGGCCGCTGGAGCGTCGCTCTTAAGTCCTGTTCAAGCGGGTCAAAGGGGGCCACCCAGGGAGCGGTCACTGCGAGCAGGATGAACACAAAGATGGAAATGACACCGAAAACAACCACCCAGCGCGAAAACATCACGTGAGTTACACGGCGAAGTTCACTCACCTGTGACCTGTGTGCCGTGCGTCGGGCCGGAGCGATTTTGACTTCCGTCATGATCTAAACCTCACTCATATCTTGTCCGGGGGTCGAGCCAACTGTAGGAAATGTCGACCGCAAGATTGGCAAAGCAAGTGATGGCACTGATGAGCAGAACCCCCGCCTGTACGACAATAAAATCCTTATTGATGGCAGCGTTCACAAGCAACCGGCCCATGCCCGGAATATTGAAGACCGTCTCCACAAGCACTGAGCCGCCGATAAGAAGTCGGACCAGGATCCCCATCAAGGTCACGACCGGAACGAGGGCGTTCTTCAACGCGTGCCTGGACGTCACGGCTCGTTCCGTCAGACCCTTCGCTTTGGCAGTTCGGATGTAGTCCTGCTGGATCACTTCGAGCATGCTGGACCTTGTTTGCCGTGCGAGCATGGCGATACTTGGAAGCGCCAGACAGATAACGGGCATGACCGACTGGGCGATGCTCTTCCCCAAATCGACGGTTGGCCACGTAAACCCCTGAATCGGAAGCCATCCGAGCCTGTATGCGAAGACATAGATTCCCAGCAAACCCAGCCAGAATACGGGAGTCGCTATGCCCACGTTGGCGAATAGACTCAGCATATTATCGAGGAAACTTGCCCGTCTTATCGCGCTGAGGATGCCCATGGAGACGCCGAGGACGGCGCTCAGCACCAGCGCGATCCCGGCCAAATACATGGTAATGGGCAGGCATCTCAAAACAACGCTCGTGACATCTTCATAATACGTGATCGACTTCCCGAAGTTCCCCTGAAGGGCATTGGAGGACCAATGCCCGTATTGCACAAGCAACGGTCGATCCAGCCACAGATCCTTTCGAAGAGCGTCAACCTGCTCTTTCGTGGCATCGGCCCCAAGCATCGCCTGCACGGGATCTCCCGGGATAAAATGAACCAGAGAAAAGGCAATGAATGAAACGAGGATAATAACAATTACCGTGGAAATCAGTCTGCGGGCGATAAAGGCTAACAATGTTCACCCCACCTGATGGATATTCCGATGATGCCGTGGCTCCTGTCTTGGAATGGGTGAGGATCCAGGCATCCCCACAGCAGTCGCGTTGACTACTTTTAGTTTAAGAAAAGGTTTATGTCAATAGGGAAATGGGAAAAATAGGTGACCCTTCAACGGCAGGTGGAGCAAAGAAGTTGGATCAGGCTGGGAGGGGCTGTCGGAAAAACCTTGGAGCGGCACATTCCCTGTCGAAATTCAATAGCGGAATAGCAAGACAAAATGTCTGCAGCCCCCTTACGCTTACTTAGCCGCACCTGTCAAATAACCGCTTTCCAAGGTTTTGGAGATAGCCCCTCTCAGCCTGGGAGCGGCCTCCCCGATCCAAACCACCCGTCTGAAGGGTTACAAAAACAGGGTAGCCCTTCAGCGGCGGAAAGCTCGTTTCAGGATCTGGTTTCGCTCTTTCTCCTACCCAGGGAGGTCAAGATGACGGCCAGGGCCGCAGCATCCAGCAGGACACAGATGAAAAAGGGTATCCTGTAACTTCGGGTGACATCGAACAGATAGCTCGATAAGAGCGGACCCACTGCCGAACCGATGGTGTAAATGAAGGTAACGCTGCCCAGTATCAGTCCAAGAGAACTCAGGCCGAAGAGATCGGCAGACAGAACGGATTGCAGGGCCATGATGCCGCCATAAGCACATCCGAAAGCAAAGGCAAAGGCGCGAAGCGCGGAGAGACTCCCAGTCGCCTGCAACCAGAGCAGGGCAACCATCAGGAGGATAAAGTTATACGCGAGAGACCACCTCACACCTATCCTGTCGCTGATGGCACCCGCCACAAGCTTGCTCAGGACACCTGCGCCCCCGGCGATGGCCATGAGCCCGGCAGCGGTTTCCGGCGCAATCCCGGTCTCAATCGCATGCGGCACCATATGCACCATCACCGTGTGGAGGCTGAACCCGAAACAGAAGTAGATGAAGCAGACCATGCGCATCTGCCGGTCGTGGGCCATCTCCCGGTAAGAAAGTATCCTCGCAACTTGTCGATTCCGCCCCTGTTCTTCTTTGTCGCCGCCGTAGAGAAGTTGCCCCATCTGGTGTGGATCGCGTCTCATGAACAGCGCGGCAACCACGATGAACACCAGCGTGAAGACTCCGACAATGACGTACGCACTGCGCCAGCCGTATTCCAAAATGAGACGACTGGCCAGCGGTGGCACGATCATGGTTCCAAGGCCCGTGCCGGACGCCACGATCCCGATCATCAGTCCCCTGCCCCTAATGAACCACTTCGGGACCGTGGCGGTAAGGGAAGGCCAGACACCTCCGATCCCTCCCGAGACCACCAGCCCGTAAATCAGATAGAACTGCCATGCCGCAGTGATCTGGGATAAGAGGATGCAGCCCAATCCCAGAAAACATCCACCGCATAGGGACACCATCTTTGCACTGAAGCGGTCAGTAAACTTTCCGGCAAAGATGCCAATAAAACCGGACAGGAATGTCAGGAGCGAATAGCCAATGGAGGTCACCGCCTTGGTCCACCCGAATTCGGCGCGTAGAGGCGTAAAGAAGACGCCGAAGCTGTAGTTCACTCCAAAAGTCAACGTCATCACGACCGTCGAAACGAGCACAATGACATAGCCATAATAAAAGGGGAGTCTCGGGGCTGAATACGATGCTTGCTGGGGCAAATCTCCTCCGCCAATCTATCATTCTTTTCCGCTTCTCTGGCGTTATAGCATAAAGCAAACTCTCCTGACAAATCAAAAAAAGGCAGAATGGTAATCCCTCAGTTACGTGCGAAGATATTGAGACGGGATGTTCCCCGGAGACGGTCCGATCCATCCTCACGTTTCAGAAAGCGGATTGTCGGATCTCGCCCTTCGACAAGCTCAGGGCGAGCGGTGAGTCGAAGGGCTCAGGCTGAACGGCTAAGTAATTGATTTCCTAATTGTCGTGGTCCGTTCGTGGTGAGCCCTTCGATAAACTCAGGGCCATGAGCTATGCCGAATGGCCTGTCGAACCATGAACGGACTTACGACACAGTCTCCTCAACGCCAGCAGAGGGATACAACCCCTTTATTGCCGGATTTTTTTCTATTATAATTCCAAGGTGATTTTGGGGCGATAACGGGAAAGACTCCCGATGTCCGCCCTGCGGCAGAAATCCTGCCGGGCGCTGCATAGATCATCGGGTGCCCCCTCGGGGAAACACCTCTTCTGGATACGTCTGATGCTCTTTAATTCATATAGCTTTATTTTCCTCTTTCTCCCGGCAACGTTTGCTGTTTATTTTGCCCTGAATCACCATCAGCGTCCCCTTGCCGCCAAAGCCTGGCTTGTCATTGCTTCTCTGTTCTTCTACGGCTACTGGAACCCGGTTTACATCCCCCTCATCCTTGGAAGCATTCTTTTCAACTATGCCGTGGGCTCCGCACTGATCCGGGGAAAGGGGATCCCTTCCCGGGGCATGCTCATCCTGGGCATCGCAGGAAATCTTTCTCTTCTGGCGTACTTCAAATACATGAATTTTTTTATAGCGAATATCAATGCCCTGTCCTCTCTGAATATCAGACTGCTTCAGATCACCCTTCCTCTCGGAATCAGTTTTTTTACCTTCACTCAGATCGCGTACCTTGTGGACGCTGCAAGGGGAACTGCTCGTGAGTACAGCCTCCTGAACTACGCCCTTTTTGTTACCTTTTTTCCCCATCTTCTCGCAGGCCCGATCATACACCACAAGGAGATGATGCCCCAGTTCGACGATCTGAAGAACAAAGCGCTCAACGATAAATACCTTGCGCAGGGGCTGACCCTCTTCTTCCTCGGGCTGTTTAAGAAAGTCATTATCGCCGATACCCTGGCCGGATGGGCCAATGCCGGCTTTGACAAAGCCACCGCCCTCGGACTGATTGAGGCGTGGGTCACTTCACTCTCGTACACACTGCAGCTTTATTATGATTTTTCGGGCTACACCGATATGGCCCTCGGGGCAGCCCTTCTCTTCAACATCAGGCTTCCGAGCAACTTTGACAGCCCTTACAAATCTCTGACCCTTCAGGAATTCTGGCGCAGATGGCACATGACGCTCAACCGGTTCGTTCGTGATTACATCTATATTCCCCTTGGCGGAAGCAGGGTCCGGGAGTCTCGGAGACTCTTCAATATCGTCATCACCTTCTTCCTGGTGGGACTCTGGCACGGGGCGGGGTGGACTTTCGTGATCTGGGGACTCCTCCACGGCTGCGGCCTCGTCATCTATCATCTCTGGCAGAAGACGCCCTTCAGATTCCCCCGGTTTGTCTCCTGGGTCATCACATTCAACTTTGTAAACGCCGCATGGGTCCTTTTCAGGGCCCGGACCTTCCCGGAGGCCTTGAAGGTCCTGAAGGGAATGGCCGGTTTAACAGGAGTGACGCTGCCCCGGGAACTCTCCCGCTTCCTTGACGCGCTGAAGCAGGTCGGCGTTCAATTCGGTCAGGCGCTGCCGGCGATGGAATGGAACGGCCGGATGTCTTTCTATTTGATCGCGTTCTTCCTTCTCGCGGTCCTCTTTAGAAATTCCGGAGAGATCGCAGAACGGCTGAAGCCCGACTGGAAAGCGACAGTGGCCCTTTCCGCGATTTCGGTTTATGCGATTCTGAATCTCCACAGGGCGAGTGAATTTATCTACTTCAACTTTTAGTATTGATGATGCGTATGACTTACAGAAGATTCTCGATCGTGATTCTGTCTGCGACTATCCGTATCCCTTTTCTCCGTTGTCCTCATGAACGTTGTGATCGATCCTTTTTATGTCCTGAGGACCCCTTTCTTGAAGATCCAGCCCCAGATCAACGACCGGTTTGCAAAAATAGAATCCCTGAGAAGAAGGACGGACCGCTTCAATTCTTACATCATGGGCAGTTCGAGGATGTATGGAACTCCGCCCGGTGCCATTGAGAAATATATCGCCGGGTCGAAGTTCTACAATCTTGCCACGATCTTTGCGACCATGTCCGAGCATGTGCTGCACGTAAAATATCTTGTTCGAAACGGGTATCCGGTGAAAAACCTATATATCGGTCTGGACTTCGATGTCTACTCGACGGTTAGGATGCATGAGGAAACGAACTGCCTGCTGAAGCTCCATCCCAGAGTCACGAATGAAAGCACGATTGCTTTCTACTGGTCCTACATAGGCATTCTTTCGAAGGGCGATATCAAGCGAAAGCTGAGGGCCAATTTCGGGAAGAAAGGAACCTCCAGTGTTGAAATCAAACCGGACGGAACCCTCGCATCAGGACCCGACCCCGAGAATCCCGGGCTTTTCGTTGAGATGCCCATGAATATTGACAGGATCGGGACAAAGAACGGGAGTATGAAAGGGAACCTGGAATCTTTGAAAGAGCTGGTGGCCCTGTGCAGGCAATATGACATACACCTCCATCTTTTCATCACACCTTACCACAGGAGATTAATGGATCATTTTGTACCACAGGATTACCTGACATTCCTGAAGGAGCTGTCGGAAATCACCGCGTTTTGGGACTTCAGCGGATATAACAGCGTCACGACGGATAATCGGAATTACCTTGATCACTCTCATTATAATCTTCGGGTGAGCCGACTGATTGCGGCGCGGATATTTGATGATAAGACACTGGCGGTGCCGGAGGATTTTGGTGTCCGGGTGACGAGAGAGAATATTGACACACACATTGATCATTCTCAAAACAGGTTTTGGTGAGAACAACCCCGTGGGAACCCGAAATTACGGAAAGGATGGATGAGGTTCTTCCCTGCCCGTGGGCACAGAGCCGTCATTCCAGCCCTGGGCAGACACCCAGGCCGATGAAATGAGCAAGCAGGTCCACAGGAGCAGACAGCCCTTCCGGGATGAAAAAAAGGCCGAAATTTTTCCCCGAGACTCCTCATCTCTAAAATAAATATAACATGCTGAATTCATGTGACTATCACCTGCACACAAAATAGGCATTTGGCTGAGAACGGGTAAGGTAAGCGTTTCATGGACTCGTTTCAAACAGGTTTTCAACACATTTTACACACAATAAGGTGACAAACCGGCTTAACTATTTGAATTCATTTAATGAACCACGTTACAGGTTATCGGTATCTGAGGGAGCGAAAAGTGAAGCAACACAACGGGTCGATCTCCGAAGGCAAGATATAGTATGAAGGGACTCTCACGTTTGTTTCATTCCCTTTTCTCTGCTATAATAAGCGGCGAAGTGCAAAGCCTTTCTCATTTCTGAACGGCATGGAAACGGTCGAACATTTTTCGGATTTCCTGGCAAAGATCGGGACCCCGAACGTTCTCACCCTCGGGATTGTTATCGTGGTTGTATGGCTTCTCATCTCAGGCATAAGAAGGGGATTGAAAAGAGGAAACCGAAAAGACGATGACGGTGAAAAAGACCAGTGACGACGGGGCTAACAGTGAAGCTGGCTGCAATGCCCTTCATGCCGACGATGGGCAGAGGAAACGGGTTTAACAGAGTTATAGCAGAGGCTTTCATGACCGACCCGTCCTTCTTCCTGCCTACCGGCCCCGGTCCCGGCCGAGGGCGGAGAGCTTCACTTTTTTCATTATCAAGAAAAAGAGAAAAAGTAAACAGAAAACTCTTGCACTGTTTCTCTTTTTCTGATAAATATATTGTGAAAAAATTCATAAATCTCAAAACAGGAGGAAATATTGGATGAGACCGTATTTCGAAAAAATGACCGAATTCGGTAAGCCCCTGACTGAGGGACAGATTAAGAAGGCAGAAGAGAATGTCAAACAGATCATGGAGGTCGAGAAGAAGGTAAACGAGGCCGTCGACAAGGTGAAGAAAGCAGGCCTGGCAACCGAGGAGATCAACAAAAGGGGCGAGATGACGGTTTATCAGAGGCTGGAATACCTTCTTGATCCCGGAACCTGGTGCCCCCTCCACACCCTGTTTGATCCCATGCAAGAGGAATCGGGCACGACCGGCGTGGTTGACGGATTGGGGAGAATAGGCGGGAAATGGGCGGTCATTATCGGTTTTGACAATAAGGTCATGGCTGGGGCATGGATCGCAGGTCAGTCGGAGAATATTTTACGGGTCACAGACATGGCCAAGCGCCTCCACCTGCCCCTCGTTTGGCTCGTCAACTGCAGCGGCGTCAAACTGACGGAACAGGAGAAAGTCTACGCAAACAGACGGGGAAGCGGGACGACTTTCTTCCGCCATGCCGAACTGGAGAAACTGGGGATTCCTGTCCTCGCGGGGATTTATGGAACCAACCCCGCGGGAGGGGGGTATCAGGGGGTCAGCCCCACGATTCTTCTGGCTCACAAGAACTGCAATATTGCCGTCGGCGGAGGCGGCATTGTGAGCGGAATGAGCCCCAAAGGGTCCTTCGACGAGGAAGGGGCTGAGCTGATCATCGGGGCAACCCGGAAGTTCAAATCCACTCCCCCGGGAAGAGTGGAGATTCACTATGACTCAACGGGCTTCTTTAAGGCTGTCTTTGAAAAGGAGGAAGGGGTTCTGGATGGATTGAAGGAATATATGAAATACCTTCCCGCCTATGATCCGAAATTCTTCAGGGTAGCAGAGCCAAAGGAACCCAGACTCCCGTCTGCGGATCTGAACTCCCTTGTCGCATTCAATCAAAAGCTGGCCTACAATTTCGACGAAGTCATTGCCCGCCTGACGGATAACAGTGAACATATGGAGTTCAGACCCGGTTTTGGACCCGAGGTCTACACCGGGCTGGCCAAGATCGACGGTTTCTTAACGGGGATCATTGGAAATCGCCAGGGTTTCCTCCCCAAGGGGTATCCCGGATACGCCCCCTATCCCGGGGTGGGTGGAAAGCTTTACCGGCAGGGTCTCATTAAGATGAACGAGTTCGTGACACAGTGCGGCCGGGACAGGATCCCCATTATCTGGTTCCAGGACACGACCGGCATCGATGTGGGAGACATCGCTGAAAAGGCGGAGCTTCTCGGCCTGGGACAGTCCCTGATCTACTCCATCGAGCAGAGTGATTTGCCCATGATGTGTGTGGTGCTCAGAAAAGGGACAGCGGCCGCCCATTACATCATGGGAGGTCCCCAGGGAAACAACAACAACGTCTTTACCCTGGGAACCCCTACCACGGAGATTTATGTCATGCACGGAGAAACAGCGGCAGTCGCTTCTTTTGCAAGAAGACTGGTCAAGGAGAAAGATTCGGGCAAACCGCTCAAGCCCGTCATCGATAAGATGAATGCCCTGGCACAGGAGTACTACGACAAGTCAAGGCCGATCTTTTGCGCTAAGATGGGTTTGGTCGATGAAATCGTTTCCATGCCGAGCCTGAGAAGATACATGGTGGCTTTTGCAGGGGCGGTCTATCAGAATCCGAGGTCCATATGCCCTCACCATCATCTGATGCTTCCCAGATTGATCAAGGGATAGGAAAGAAAAGCCTTTACGAAGAAAGAGAGGATGAAAGGCCCGCCATCGCGCGGGCCTTTTTTTCGAAGGGCAACCCTCGTTGAATCCTCCGGTGCAATAATTTAAAATGGGTAGAGGTGATGAACCGATGATGCGCTTGACGAGAGTGTTCGCAGTCTTATTGTTGGCTCCGCTTCTTGCAAACTGCGCCCATGTGATTTCAAAAGACTTACGTGAACGGGCAGACCCCTCGCTTACGTTCAGAGAGGTTTTCCAGAACCCGGAATTCTTCCGGGACAAATGGGTTGTCTGGGGGACGAGATCATCCAGACAACGAACCAAAGAGATGGAACAACCCTGATGGAGGTCTTTCAACGGCCTCTGGGTTGGCGGGGAGAACCCAGAGAAACCCTCTCATCCGAGGGAAGATTTCTGGTCACCTTCGAGAAATATCTGGACGCTTATGTCTTCCGTCGGGGAAGAAAGATTACGGTGGCGGGTGACGTGAAGGGTGAACGGGTGAGACCTCTGGGCGAAATGGATTACCGGTATCCTGTTGTCCTGGGCCGGGAGGTTTACTTGTGGGAAGAGTATTATTACGACCCCTACCCCTATCCCACCTATTATCCATGGTGGGGTTATCCGTACTGGTGGCACTTCGGCGTCTTTTATCATCGCCACCGATGAAGGGAGACCTCGGAGCCATCGACTCCAGGGGTCCGACGTAGGGTATCTCGCCGAAGAGGAACTGCAGGGAGCCGGTAGCTCTTCTTTTCGCCTGCTATTCTGCCGTCCGAGAATGGACCGTTGATTCTGATTTAGCACCTTCACCCAAATCGTAAATTTCCATTTCATTCCGGGCCGCGCGGGTTGACAGAATCCTTTCTGCCAGGTATATTTTTGCTTTATCGAGGAGACCCTATGGCACGAAGCCCAATTACTCGCAACGGATACAATCAACTCCACAAGGAATTGGAGAACCTGAAGAAAGTGGTGCGACCTCAGGTGATCAAGGCGATCGAAGAGGCCAGGGGCCATGGGGACTTAAGTGAGAATGCCGAGTACGATGCCGCGAAGGAACGGCAGGGTTTCGTCGAAAAAAGATCCGTGAAATAGAGGAGAGACTGGCCAATGCGGAGATCATGGAGACCTGCAACCTCCCCAATGACCGGGTGGGCTTTGGTTCCGTCGTCTCCCTCGAAAATCTCGACAGCGGTGATGAAGTCACCTATCAGATCGTAGGACCTGATGAGTCCGATATTCCTTCCGGCAAGATTTCCATCGCTTCCCCGCTTGGAAAAGCCTTAATCGGAAAAGTCGTCGATGAGGAGTCTACCTTTCAGACGCCCGGAGGTGTCAAGAGCTACACCGTCCTCAAAATCTGCTCGGATTGATCTTCCTTTTCTTATCTGTCCCCTCTTCTCAATACGTGAATGGCGGTCGCCTTGAAGGAAGCCTTAACCTCTTTCCCTTCCGAAAGCGACAGATGACCTGAAGAAAAATTCGTGACATAGGCCACGAGGGGAAATCCGCAATCCAGCTCAATCTTCTGATAGAACCCCAGGGGCAGGATCCTCACGATCCTGGCAGGGAAGACGTTTCTGGCGCTCGTCTTTTCCGGGAGGCGGGCAGAGAGAGCGTCACATTTTCGGGTCGGATGCATAACGTTACTCGTTCTCCCTGGATCGCATCCCCCACGGCTTCGATCTTCTGTCCGCCCACAGAAACCACAAAAGTTCCCCCATCCTTCTCCGTCACCTTTCCGGTCAGAACGGTTTCCACTCCCACAAAGGCCGCCACAAACTCATCCATCGGGTGATTCATGACCTCTTCGGATGGGCCGATCTGAAGAATCTTTCCTCCATTCATCACGGCCATGCGATCTGAAAGCCTCTAGGGCCTCTGTCCGATCATGCGTGGCAAGGAGGGTCGTGGTCCGGGTTTCCCTCAAAATGCGTTCCAGGTCTCCAAGAAGGGATTCGCGGCTGGGAGGGTCCAGGGAGGCAAAAGGTTCGTCGAAGAAAGAGGATCTCGGGCTTCACGGCAAAGGCGCGGGCAAGGCTCGTCCGCTGGGCCTCCCCTCCGGAAAGGGTCCGGGCGGAGCGGGCCTGAAGATGGCTGATACCGAACCGGTTCAGTTCAGCCGTCACACGCTGATCCGTTTCCGCCTTCCCGATCTTTCTGATCTTAAGGCCCGAAGCCACATTCTCAAAAACAGTGGTATCGAAAAGAAGGGCCTCCTGAAAGACCATGGCAAGTCTTCTCCGGTAGCGCAGGCTGGAGGAATGGGAATCAATCTCTTCGCCCCTGAAGGAGATGCTGCCCGAAGAAGGCTTGACCAGAGAGGCCAGGACCTGCATGAGAGTCGTCTTCCCTGCCCCGTTCGGTCCGATGAGGGAAACAGTCTCTCCTTCCTCGATCTGAAGAGAGGGAAGATCCAGAAGGACGGCTCCCCCTCTTTCAACTTTAAGGTTCTTTATCTCAAGCAGGATCATCGTTAGTAATGAAAGTATCGTCTCTCGGTTAGGGTAACGATGCCCGTATCGTCATTCGGTTACGTCCTTCGGTTTAAGAAATTCACGTAACCCTTTGCCCCTAAACGAAACGGGCTTCGTAACCGTAACCTTGACCGACATACTCAAGATATTTTCATGGTTCGAGCCTGCCTGCCGAAGCTTCAGCGCAGGCGGGGCACCCCCCGGGCATGGGGCATTAGTTTGAAATATCCTTTTGCTCCGAATTGTTTCTTGCTCATTGTCCATTGCCATTGGTCATTGGACCGCATTGATCTTTACCTCGGTCTTTCCCTCTGCTGAATATGGGTCAGAATCAGATTGACGAGATAGGCCAGCAGCAGCAGGATGATGCCAAGGGCAATGGCAACGTCAAAATTGCCGCGGCCCGTCTCCATCACGGTTGCCGTCGTCAGAACCCGGGAATACCCTTTGATATTCCCTCCGACCATGATCGAGGCGCCGACCTCCGAGATGACTCCGCCAAAACCCGCCATGACCGCCGCCAGGAGGGGAAGTCTGGCCTCCTTGACGAGGATCCAGACCATCTGCAGACGGGTAGCCCCCAAGGCCAGGATTTGAAGGCGGAGTTTCCCCGGAAGCTGCTGGACCGCGGCTAAGCTGATTCCCATCACGATGGGGGTTGCAATGACCGCCTGGGCGACAATCATTGCGGTGGGGGTGTACAGAATTCCAAAGAAACCGAGCGGACCGTTTCTCCACAGGAAGACGGTCACAAACAGCCCGACCACGACAGGAGGGAGCCCCATGCCTGTGTTGATCAGGCTCACCACAATCTTCTTTCCGGGAAACCTGGATAGAGCGAGAAGAACGCCGACAGAGACCCCGAGGAAAAGACTGATCAGGGTCGCGGTCCCCGAGACCTGGAGGGAGAGGAGCGTAATCCCCATGACCTCCGGGTCAAACGTCACCAGAAGCCAGAAAGCCTTTCTGACACCCTCCAGAATCAAATCCATCTTCTCTGTACAACTCCTTCGATGGCCTTCATATCCGTGATCTTCAGTCCCGCGTTGACAAGAGCCATCTCGGCGGCAGGAACGGGAGCAGCAGCCAGGTAACCCGGTTTACTGGGCAAATCCGTAAGAGTGAATCTGCAACTCGATCTTCGGGTCGGCACTCAGTTCCTGGCCCGGTCCCGGGTGGTTAGGATGATTCCGCGTTTCCGTGGCAGGACACGTTGGGCGCTGAAGCTGTGGACGCCATTGGCTTCAGCCGGTTTGAGCTTGGCCAGACCTTCCGCCGCTTGCAGTCACTCCCTCATCCTGATCGATCATCTTGGTCTGTTTCTTGGAGACTTTCGCTTCCACCGGAAACATGTAGCGTTTCTGGAAGGCCCTGTCATTCTCCAGAGCCTTGAGATACTGCTCGTAGCGTCTCAGGACCACTGCATCGCATTCCGCTTTCGTGATCCCCATCTTCCTCGCTACATTCTCAGCCGTCTTGCACCATCTTGGTGTTCACGCGGGGGTCCCCGTTGAAGTCGTCCATCATCCAGTTCTCGCTCTCCATCTCTCCTCCCGGGCCGAGGGGCTGGGTCCACACGAACGGGCCCCGTTCGAGCAGCGGTGGTATCAGGCCGAAGGCCACGTTAGGGGAACCGTGATCGATGGCCAGCCGGCAAGCCGTGGAGATTCGTCGTGCGAGGTTGAGAATAGGGGCCTGGTGGATGAGAGTAGGCCGGGTAGATGTTTTTGATCGTCCGTCAGAATGGCGCCGGACCAGGTATGGCCGTAAAAGAAGTGGTGTTGCGCAATGGTGATCCCGAAGTAAAGGTAGTCGATGATGGTCGGATCGAGTTTTTTTCTTCTGCAGGAACCAGTTACGGGCCGTTTTGGCTCCGAGTTCAATGGAGTTTTCATTCTGCAGACTTCCCTGCCAGCGGCAGAGTCGGCTTGAATAGTAGCCGCCGTAGGAATATACGCGTTCTTAAAAGTGTCCATAAAACTACCTCCTTGTGGTTTATTTGGTCGAATTGAGAATATAGCTTTAGATGGTTACGCACGGGATCCGAAGCTCCGTCCGGCGACCATCTGAGCGATATGAGATATGGTACTCAAGAAATGTTCTCCATAGTGAACGGGGATTCCGCCATGCTGTCAAATTTTAAACAAAGGACCGTCCCTTGTCAAGGTATTGGATCAAGAATTCGCCAGGTCCGGGAACAGGGAAGAGGGTTGACTGGGAAGAAAGGAGGTCTCTAAGGATGTGGTGTCGGCTATTCCGGAGAGATCTGCGGCGGACTGACCGGGGGTGTTTGCCTCCTGTCTCTTTGTGCCGGAAGGGGTTGGATGACGAGTCCCTTATCAGGGGGCTGCCTGTGATCCTTTGGGAATTGACGGACTGGTTCAGGAGGAGGACCGAAAGTGACTTTGGGGGATCGAAGTGTGATGAGATCTTGGCGAAGAGCGCCGACAAGTGCGCGTCGCCCTGATCGTGGAGACTTACGAGAAAGTGCGATCGATGTTAGAGTCTCACAACTCGTGATGCCCGGGGGAAAGGC
>CAVSVC010000062.1:0-25261 GCA_963731045.1 uncultured delta proteobacterium
GTTCCGCCTTTGTCGTGGAAGAGGGATTCTCCGGTCTCCGGTTCGGCAAAAAGGAGAAAAAGATCGGCATGAGAGGACCGGTCACGGCGGACGTGATCCTCGAAGGGTGCCGGGTGCCTGAAGAGAGCCGTCTCGGGGCGGAGGGAGCGGGATGGAAGATTGCGATGGATACGCTCCGCATGTCCAACCCGGCCATGGGAGCACAGGCCGTCGGTATCGCCCAGGGAGCACTCGACAATGCGATCCGTTACGCCAATGAGAGGGTTCAGTTCAATAAGCCCATCTCCTCCTTTCAGGCCGTCCAGTTCATGATTTCGGATATGGCGACCCAGGTGGAGGCCGCGCGGGCCCTGGTCTATCAGGCTGCATCCGCGATTGACTCCCATCTTGAGGGCGCCGACAAGCTTTCTGCTGTTTCAAAATTCTACGCGTCCGATGCAGCGATGAAGGTGACGACCGATGCCGTGCAGATCCTGGGCGGGTATGGCTACATGAAGGACTATCCCGTGGAGCGGATGATGCGGGACGCCAAGGTGACGCAGATTTACGGAGAGTCGAGCGGGATGCAACGGCTGGTCGTCGCCCGGCAGTTGCTGGCACAGCAGGAATGAGTCTTATTTTTTTCACCACAGAGGCACTGAGGACACAGAGATAACAGTTTTTTGTTTGTCGGGAGGTGCCGACACACAAAAAGGCTGCTGTCAGATTCAGGGAATCCTGAATACCGGGAGACAGAAGCTTTCAGTTAATCGGTATCTCCCGATTCTCTGAAAAACAGCATTCTCTCTCTGTGCACCCTGTGGCTCTGTGGTGAAGATGAATAGGGTTTTTCGCCTTCCCCTCCTTCCCGTCTTTGCCGCCTATACCCTCGGGCTCTATGTAGGTCACTTTGACCTCCCCCTATCGGCTCAAGGGTTTATCTTCCTCATCTCGGTGCTCCTTGCGGGGTGGGCTTTTTTGCTTGTCACGCGGAGGGGTGCAACCGGTTCGTGGATGCTCCTTTCTCTCTTCTTTGTTCTTGCGGCTTTTTCCATCCGGACCTACCTCCATCCCCCTCCGTCATCCAACGGTCTTTCGGCCTTCATGGGTGTTGATCGAATTGCGGTAGAAGGGATCCTCGATCAATCCCCTCAACGGTCCCCCGGGGGAACGCACCTGCTGGTCCGTTCGGAAAAAGTCATTCTGCCCGATCGGCAGGTTCCTGTTCAAGGGCAAATTCTTCTCATTTTGAAAGAGGAAAACGTTCCGCTTCGGCTCGGCGATCGAATACGCTTTTTGTGCAAACTTCTTCCTCCCCGAGGGTTTCACAATCCGGGGGGTTTCGACTACGAACATTACCTTTCCTTCGAGGGAATTTACACCGTCGGGTTTTTGTCCGTCGAGAAGGGATGGGTCAAGGTAGGTGAAGGATTCAAGCATCCTGTTCTGATTCAGGTGGAAAATTGGAGAGACCGAATCCGGCACTTCCTTACCAGGGAGACAGGGCCCCTCTCGTCCGGAATCTTCAAGGCCCTCGTTCTGGGTGAGCAGGAGGATATCCCGGAGGAGATCCGGGAGCATTTCGTGCGAATCGGGATTGCTCACCTCCTTGCCATTTCAGGCGATCACCTCGGGATTGTCGCCCTTCTATCCTACTCCCTGCTTCTCTGGCTGCTTAAGCGATCCGAGACGCTTCTTCTCTCCACCTCCGTCAAGAAATGGGCGGCCGGCCTGACCATCCCGTGCATCCTTTTCTACACGTTCATCGCCGGAGGCGGGATATCCGTCATCCGGGCCGCGATCATGGTCATCCTCTTCTTCTTTTCGATTTTGTGCCAACGGGAAAGACATCTCCTTCATACCCTGGCTGTCGCGGCATTTCTCATCCTCGTCTTTTCTCCTCCCTCTCTATTTCATGTCTCTTTTCAACTCTCTTTTATCGCCGTGCTGTCGATTCTGACCCTGATGCCTCCTCTTCTTGAGGAAATCAAAAGGGATGAGGGTCTTCTTCCCCGGGAGCCCTCGTGGAAAGGAAAGGTGCTTCAGTACATCAAGATCTCTCTGCTGGTGACGGCGGTGGCCAGTCTTGGAACGGGACCTTTTGTGGCCCTCCACTTCAACCGAATCTCCCCTGTCGGACTGATCACCAATCTTTTCTTCATTCCCTGGGTGGGCTTCCTGATTGTCCCCCTCACGCTGTCGGCCTCCCTGATGTCCTTCTTGTTCTATCCCCTGGGAATCGCCCTGATTTATGTGGATGAGTTCATCACCCTCCTTTTGCTCAAAGCAGTCGCCCTTTTTGCCTCTCTTCCGTTTGCGAGCCTCTTTGTGTCGACCCCCACCGTCTTCGAGATCGCCCTCTTCAGCTCCCTTCTCTTTACGGCTGTCCATCTCCGGAAGGGAAGAGGGGTGCGGTATCTCTTTTTCGGTCTCGCGGTCATGCTCACTCTCGACCTTGTCTACTGGAACGTGAAAGGGTCCTTCCAGAAAACGCTTGCGGTGACTTTCCTGGACGTGGGTCATGGCGATTCGATCCTCGTTGAGTTCCCGGGAGGAAGAAGAATGCTGATAGACGGAGGAGGTCTCCACGAAGACCGTTTCGATATCGGCAAGAGTGTGATCGCTCCATTTTTGTGGAAGAAAAAGATCCGGAGGATTGACACCCTCGTCCTCACGCATCCTGATCCGGACCATCTGAAGGGGCTGCGTTTTGTTGCATCCCAATTTTCGATCGGCCAATTCTGGGACAACGGATTCCGGACCGAGTCCCAAACCTACCTTGGACTGAGAGAGACCTTGTTGGAGAAAAGAATCGACTGGCAATCCTGCAATGAGAAGACACCCCCTCAAACCATCGGCGGAGTTCAGATTTCCTTCCTCAATCCCGCGAAGACGACCGTCATTCCCAGAAACCCGATGAACCCCTCCTTTCTCAATAATTGCTCGCTGGTGATCAGACTTCAGCTGAAGAACGTGGTCTTCCTCCTGGCGGCAGATATCGAGAAAGAGGCGGAGCAACGGATGGTCGGGGCGGAGGGTTCCCTCAGGGCGGACATCCTCAAGGTGCCCCACCATGGAAGCGCGTCGTCCAGCACGCCTTTCTTCACTCAAAGGGTGAAGCCTGCCTATGCCGTTCTGAGTGTCGGGGAGCAGAGCTTGGGAAGGCTTCCCCATCCGGAGGTTTTGAAACGGTACGACGAACTGGGCACAAAGATCTTCCGGACGGACAGACAGGGTGCGATCACCGTGACGACGGATGGAGAGAAGATCGAGGTGACGACGTATCGGAAAGGAGAGAATTAGTGCGGAGTACCCCTCGTTGACAATTCACTCCCGGAACGATATGTTTAATGAAAGGGCGGATTGAAGGAGAGAGCGGTCAGGGATTGCCCAAGCTCTTTTAATCTCGCAGACGAAGCTGCGGAAAAGGGGTGAAATAGGATGATGAGATGGATCAATCTTCTTTTTGCGCTGGCGATTCTTTCTGGCGTTCTTCTTGGGTGTGCGCAGTCGTCCAAGGATGTGAAGATCAAATGTGTCAAATGCGGCGCGTTCTTCTCAACTCAGGAGGGTGCGGAGGAATTCAAATGGATGCAGGGCTATTAAATGAATGGCTCCAGCCATGAAAATACGCCGAACCCGGGGGTTAGGGTTAGGGCTACGAAGCCCGTATCGTTTAGGGTCTGACGTCAACGTGAAATCCTCAAGACGAATAACGTAACCGAAAGACGAAACGGGCATCGTTACCGTTACCGCCGGACAAAACCTTTATTCTCTGATTATTCGAAGGAGGTCACGCATGGAGTTGATTACGGAGCGACTGGAAATTCCGGAGGGCTGTAACATCATCTTCGGCCAGACCCATTTCATTAAAACCGTGGAAGACCTCTACGAGATCATCGTCGGGGCTGTTCCCAATGCCAAATTCGGGATCGGATTCTGCGAGGCCTCCGGAGATTGTCTTGTGAGGGGGGAAGGAAATGATGAGGCCTTGAAGGAGGCAGCCATGAAGAACGCCTTCAAAATCGGGGCCGGCCACACGTTTCATATCCTGCTCCGGGACGCCTTCCCGATCAACGTTCTCAATGCCGTGAAGTTATGTCAGGAGGTGTGTCACGTTTTCTGCGCTACGGCCAATCCTGTGGAGGTGATCCTTGCCCAATCCGATCAGGGCCGGGGGGTTCTCGGAGTCATCGACGGTTCCTCTCCGAAGGGCATCGAGAAAGAGGACGGGATCGCCTGGCGAAAGGACCTGCTGAGGAAATTCAAGTATAAACTGTAACCACATCGTGAGGCCGCAAGTCGCAAGTCGTGAAGGGACAGACCCCCTTACCCCTGACGTCTCGCGCCTCACGGGTATTACCCGCCTTCTTTTCCCACACACTCCAGTGAGGTGATATATTCTTCCGTCATGCAGGTGGGAATTTTATTCTTCTTCAAACAGGCGAAGCACTTGCTCGGCTCATAGAGGGGAGTACTCACGTATTTCTCCCCGCTGTCAGGAAACAGCGTGACGATCACGCCGCGGGAAAGCTCCTTTGCCTTCTGTACTGCTCCCCACATGGCGGCACCGGAACTGATCCCGCAGAAGATTCCTTCCCGGAGGGTGAGGACCCTCGCCATCTCAAAAGCATCCTCATCCGTGACGTTGATCTTCTCATCCAGCCTGGCAGGATCATAGATTTCCGGGACGTATTGGTGCGTAAGATTCTTCAGCCCCTGGATCTTGGAATTCGGGTAGGGTTCCACCCCCACGATTCGGATGTCAGGATTGTACTCTTTAAGTCGCATGGACACCCCCATGAGGGTTCCCGTCGTTCCCAGACCTCCCACGAAGAGGGTCACTTTTCCCTTGGTTGCCTTCCAGATCTCCTCTCCTGTCGTTTCGTAATGGGCCAATACGTTGTACTTGTTTTTGAACTGATAGGGCATGTAATACCTGGAATCCTTCGCGATCTCGTTGGCCAGGTCTATGGCCCCGTCCATTCCTCTCGATCCGTCGCTCAGGATGATCTTGACCCCGTAAGCCGTGAGGATCTTTCTTCTTTCCATGCTCATGGTCTCCGGCATCACCAGCTCCAGGCGATATCCTTTGACGGCGCAGACCATGGCCAGGGCAATTCCGGTGTTTCCGCTTGTGGGCTCGATGACGATTTTGTCTTTCGTCAGGAATCCTTCCCGTTCCCCGTACTCGATCATGAATTTGGCGATCCTGTCTTTGACGGAGCCGGCAGGATTATGGCGCTCGAGCTTTGCGTAGACCTTCACCCGTTTTTTGGGGACAAGGTGGTTGATTCTTACCAGAGGGGTCAATCCCACCAGGTCAATCATGTTCTCTGCGACGCGATACATAAAAACCTCCAAGGGTGCTGCGGTTATTCTGTGTTGCAGTGCTGCGGTTCTAACTGCAGTACCGGATAACCGCAGCACCGCAGCACGTGCATTTTACAGGATACTCAGAATCTCCGCGTCTTCATCGGTGATCGCGATTGTGTGCTCGAAATGGGCAGACCGCTTTCCGTCGGCAGTCACGACAGTCCAACCATCCGAAAGGACCTTCACGTCGTAGACCCCCGCATTGACCATAGGTTCCAGGGCAAAGACCATTCCTTTTTCCAGCCTGGGTCCCTGGTGGGGTGACCCGAAGTTAGGGATCTGGGGCTCTTCATGGAGGCTCTTGCCGATGCCGTGTCCCACAAAGTCCCTGACAACGGAAAAGCCGCTTTCTTCCACCCACGCCTGAATGGCATGGGAGATGTCGAAAAGGCGGTTCCCAGTTCTCGCCTGTTCAATTCCGATATCGAGCGCCTTCCGGGTGACGTCGAGAAGACGGCAGGATTCCTGATCGATCTTTCCCACGGGAAGGGTGAGGGCCGCATCCCCATAGTACCCGTTTGAGATGACCCCCACATCCAGGCTGACGATATCCCCCTCTTTGAGTTTACGCTGCCCCGGAATGCCGTGGACGACCTCGTCGTTAATCGAAGCGCAGATCGATGCGGGAAATCCCCGGTACCCCTTAAAGGCAGGAACAGCCCTTCGCGACCGGATGACCTTTTCCGCTACACGGTCCAAATCCTGAGTCATGACTCCCGGTTCCACCATGGGTTTCAGCTCGAGGAAGACTTCTGCGACGATGGAATTGGATCTTCTCAGGACATCAATCTCGCGGGAAGATTTGATGATGATCATGGAGTGAATACTTTTCTCCGCGGAATTCGGAGCAACAGGCTTTCTTGCGGCCTCTTCAGATCAGTATGCATTTCAGGGGCTGAATTGTCAATATTTCTCAGGGTTTTCTTATTGACCATTCGACGACCCAAGGCTGCGGCGCGCCCCATGTCACTGCCCTATTTTCAATAGCAGAGTCGAAGACTCGCTCATGGTCAACCCCGAGCGAATTCGGCGTTCAAACCGAAGAGTCGAAGGGTTGACATTTCAACCTTATCCAGTAAAATGAGTCTATAGAATTTCAAGGGGTTTTCAATGATTCCCAGATATACGCGCCCGGTGATGGGGCAGGTTTGGACAGAACAGAAAAAATATGAGACCTGGCTTGAAATTGAGCTGCTTGTCTGCGAAGCCCTCTCCGAACTGGGGCATATTCCTCGAGATGCGGTGCAGGAAATCAAGGCCAAGGCCACCTTCAACGCCAAACGCGTCGAAGAGATCGAGCAGGTGACAAAGCATGATGTCCTGGCATTCCTGACCAGCGTGGGAGAATCGATCGGGCCCTTGTCGCGATACCTCCATTACGGACTGACCTCCTCCGATATCCTGGACACTTCCTTCGCCCTGCTGCTCAAGACGGCCTCCGAGATCCTTCTGCAGGATATCGATCGCCTTCTGGCGGTGTTGAAGGCAAAGGCTTTCCAGCACAGAGAAACCATCATGATCGGAAGGTCCCACGGCATCCATGCAGAGCCCGTTACTTTTGGTCTCAAAATGGCCCTCTGGTATGATGAGATGAAACGGAATCGACTCCGGATGGAAAGAGCGAAAGAAGCGATCAGCGTGGGCAAGATATCGGGTGCGATGGGAACCTTTGCTCACATTCCCCCCTTTGTGGAAGAGTACGTGTGCGAACGGCTTGGACTCAAACCTGCTCCCATTTCAACGCAGATCGTTCAGAGAGATCACCATGCAGAGTTTTTCGCTGCTCTGGCGATCCTCGCTTCGTCAATCGAAAAATTCTCGGTTGAACTGAGGCACCTTCAACGGACGGAAGTCCTGGAGGCGGAGGAATTTTTCAGCAAAGGTCAGAAGGGGTCTTCAGCGATGCCTCATAAGAGAAACCCCATCTCTGCGGAAAACCTGACGGGGCTGGCGCGGCTTGTTCGATCCTACAGTCTGCCTGCGATGGAAAACATTGCTCTGTGGCATGAGCGGGATATCAGCCATTCCTCGGTAGAGAGAGTGATTGCGCCGGATGCGACCATCGCCCTCGATTACATGCTCCATCGCCTGAGCGGACTCATCGAAGGTCTTCTTGTCTACCCCGACCACATGCAGTCCAATCTGGAGAAGATGGGGGGACTGACCTTTTCAGAAGGGGTCCTTCTCCTTCTGACTCGGAAAGGCCTTTCCAGGGAAGAGGCCTATGCCGTGGTTCAGAGAAATGCGATGAAGGTCTGGGAGCAGGGAGACGATTTCAAGACCCTTCTCTCCCGGGACGAGGCCGTCCGGCGGGCGGTCACCCCCGAGGAGCTGGACGCCGTTTTTGATGTGAAAAGCCACCTGAAGCACGTCGCGACCATTTTCAGGCGGGTGTTTGGAGATTCCCAATAAACAGAATGAAGAAAGATGAGAAGTCCTCTCCGAATCTGAAAGCCTTCTTTCGAATCAAAGAGCCCTCGGATCGAACCGGGAAAAAGCCCGGCTTCAAGAAGACCCATTTTACAATCTATTATGTCCTCATCGCCTTTCTGATCATCCTGCTGATTCAGAACTACGTGGTGACCCAGAAGGCGGAAGATGTGATTTCTTACAGTGAATTTAAGGCCGCCCTCCGAGCCGGCAAGGTGAAGGATCTGGTCCTCATGGCCGAAACCATTTCGGGTGAGAGGGAGATCGAAAAGGGGATTCGAAAATTTCAGACGATCCGTGTGGAAGACCCGGACCTGGTCAAAGAACTGGATTCCCATCAGATTCACTATACGGGAAAGATCGATAGCAAGTGGGTGGTGAACATCCTCTCCTGGATCGTTCCTATGGTCATCCTCTTCTTTATCTGGAGGGTCCTTTTCAGCCGTATCGGACCCGAGACGAGCGTGATGTCCTTTGGAAAGAGCCGCGCCAAGATCTATGCGGAAAAGGAGAAACGGGTCAGTTTTTCAGATGTGGCAGGGATCGACGAGGCGAAGGAGGAGTTGAAGGAGGTCGTCGAGTTTCTGAAAAACCCGGCGAAGTTTCAACGCCTCGGGGGGAAGATTCCCAAAGGGGTACTCCTTGTCGGGATGCCCGGGACAGGAAAGACCCTCCTGGCACGGGCTGTGGCAGGAGAGGCCAACGTTCCCTTTTTCTCCATCAGCGGGTCCGACTTCGTCGAGATGTTTGTCGGAGTGGGTGCGGCAAGGGTCCGTGACCTCTTCGCCCAGGCCCAGAAACACGCCCCGTGCATCATTTTTATCGACGAACTGGATGCCCTGGGCAAGGCGCGGGGGGTCAACCCCCTGGGAAGACACGACGAGCAGGAACAAACCCTCAATCAGCTCCTGGCAGAAATGGATGGGTTCGACCCCAACACAGGCGTGATCATCATGGCGGCCACAAACCGGCCGGAGATTCTGGACCCGGCCCTGCTCAGGCCGGGAAGATTTGACCGGCATGTCGTGGTGGACCGGCCGGATCTCATCGGAAGGGAAGAAATCCTCGGGCTCCACACGAGGAATATTAAGCTCTCCCCGGGGGTTGATTTGAAGGTCATCGCTTCCCGGACCCCAGGATTTGTGGGTGCCGATCTTGCAAATATCGTCAATGAGGCTGCCCTCCTGGCGGCGAGGAAGAATAAGGACGCCGTGGAAATGGAGGATATTGAAGAAGCCATTGACCGTGTCATGGCAGGACTGGAGAAGAAGAGAAGGTTGATGTCCCGGAAGGAAAAAGAGATCGTGGCCTATCATGAATCCGGTCACGCCATCATGGCCTCCATGCTTCCGAGTGCCGATCCCGTGCGACGGATCTCCATCATTCCGAGAGGGATTTCTGCCCTGGGGTACACCCTGCAGCTGCCCACGGAGGACCGTTACCTCATGACCCGAACAGAGCTCCTGGACCGCCTTGCCGTTCTGCTCGGGGGACGGGTGGCGGAGGAGATCATCTTCAGTGAGATCTCCACCGGGGCCCATAACGATCTGCAGCGGGGCACGGATATCGCAACCAGCATGGTCAAGGAATACGGGATGAGTGAAAAACTGGGCTACGTCACCTTTGAAAAAGAGAAGAAACCTCTCTTTCTTTCGTCTTCCCTGACTTCCTCGAATGAATACAGCGAAGATACGGCCAGGCAGATCGATGAAGAAGTCAAGAAGATCGTGAATGAGACCTATCTCAAGGTGAAGGAGATGCTGACGGCGAAAAAGGATCAACTCGGCGAATTGGCCCGTCTCCTTCTGGAAAAGGAAGTTGTTGAGGAGGCGGATCTGAAAAGAATCCTCCGATTTCAATCACCCGGGAAATCATGAAAAAATTCTTTAAACACCTTCGCACGAAGATCTTTGCAGGCATTCTGGTCATTCTGCCCCTTGGAATCACCTTTCTCGTTTTGAGGCTGGTTTTCAGCACCCTGGACAATATCCTGGGTCCCGTCATGCCCCACGTGACGGTTTCTCTCTTCGGCCGGGAATATCAAATTCCCGGATTGGGGATTATCGGGGGGGCACTCCTGGTCTATCTTCTTGGAGTCATTGCCACCAACGTGCTCGGGCGTAAGCTGGTCAGCTGGGGAGATCGTCTTTTCACGGCGATTCCCATCGTTAAGAATGTCTACACGTCTTCCAAGCAGTTGACCGATGCCTTCTCGACGACCCGAAAAGGTGCGTTCCGTCAGGCCGTCTTTGTCGAATTTCCCCGGGTTGGGGACTATGTGCTCGGCTTCGTGACCAATGAGCTCACGGACCTGCAGAATCAAAGGAAGCTCACCGTCTTTATTCCGACGGCCTTCGTCCCTCCTCAGGGCTTCCTCCTCTTTCTTCCAAAAGAAAGCGTGATTCCATCCAACCTATCGATTGAAGAAGCCATCAAGGCCGTCATGTCCGTGGGGATCGTTGCCCCTCAGCTCCTCTCGATCCCGTCCTCCAGCGGGAAGCCGGGAAAAGAATCGGTTGAAAAATCAGAAGGGATGAATTATCCTAATACGAAAACTGAAGGAGGGTCTTAACGATGGAGGGAATGACACTGCTCATCGCCGTGGCCGCGCTTATCATTGCTATCCTCGCCTATCAGCGGACAGGTGGAACGGTAGAACTCAAACGAAAGGTCGAATCCACGATTTCGACGGAGGATTTGAAAAAGCAGGTTGAGGCCCTCTCCACGCTGACCGATTCTCTGAGAGAGAAAACGGCCGATGCTTTGGACCGTTTAGAGCGGGTTGTCCGAAAATCAGAAAAGGGATGATCCCCCCGGGTTCCGCTGTTTCTTCCGGCACGGTCGGTTTGGGGTGATTCTCTCTTCTGCCACCCAATCCAAATCCTCCTTCTCCCGCCCGCCCCGCTTGCCGCGAAAAGCGGACCATTCGGACGGGAGGCGGTCGGGGGAAAGGTTAGAGCGCCCGTACGTTCCGATTCACGTACCACCGAAGGCACTCGATTTACGCAGCGATGATTTCCCATAAGCAGAGCCGCGTTCGACAACTTCAGAACCCGTGAGTCTCCCGGTTCGATACGGCCCCGTCAGGGCGGAGAGATTCACTCGTTGGATGGCTTGAGATGATTCCATAGAGGCTCTATGTCCGAAGTCGTCAAGACGATTGCAGTCTGGTTCAGCACTTCCGCCATCAAAATAGCCGGTATTTTGATCGCGGTCTTCATCCTCTCCCAGATGTCCAAATGGATCGTGGGATGGCTGGAAAAGTGTGTGCCGCAGGGGGATCCTCTCCAGGCGGCTGAGGCAAAAAAAAGGGCCCAGACCCTGGGCAGTACCCTTCGTCACGTCCTTCTCTTCGTCATTGGGTTCATCGCCATCCTGATGATTCTGGGAGAACTGGGAATCCAACTGGGTCCTCTCCTGGCGACGGCAGGGATCGGAGCCATCGCTGTTGGCTTTGGCGCCCAGAGCCTGGTGAAGGACCTGATCAGTGGTTTTTTCATTCTCCTCGAGAATCAGTATCGGATCGGAGATGTCATTGAAATTGCGGGAGTATCCGGGCTGGTGGAGAGCGTGAACTTGAGAACGACCATCCTGCGGAATCTGGAAGGAAAAGTTCATATCATTCCCAATAGCGAAATCCGAGTCGTCAGCAATCTCTCCAAGGAATGGTCTCGATCCGTTTTGGACATCGGCATCTCCTATGAGGAAAATGTGGATCAGGTCATGGATCTTCTCATCGAGATCGGAAAAGAATTGGGAAGTGAGGAACACTACCGGGACGCCATTTTGGAGCCGCTTCAGATCCTGGGAGTGGAACGATTTGGGGAGTCGGAGCTTGTGATCCGGATGATGGTCAAAACGGCACCCCTGAAACAATGGGACGTCGGGAGGGAATTGCGGAGAAGGATCAAGAACCGGTTTGACGAGAAAGGAATTCGGATCCCTTTCTCGCACCGGGTGCTGTTCCGGGGAGAACCTGAGAAGAAGATCGAAGACAAATCGAAAATATAAACCTTCCAGTTGTAGAACGGCCATGGGTAACCCGCTCTCCAAGGCTTGGGAAGGCGGTGATTTTGATGTATTAGGGGAAAGAGAGGAAGTCACCAAGAGTGACGTCCAGCATGTGTCGGGAAAGCATGTGCTTATCGGGATAAAGGTTCGCCTCCAAGCCTTTCCGACCGGCTTACCCATGTCCGTTCAGTGAGTTTTTTTGCACCATTGAGGTAAAGTGTAAAACTGCAAAATGTGAAATAGGACTTCCTGTTAGGTTTTCACTTTCACTTTTTCACTTTTCATTTTGAGATGGGGTGTTGATGGATAAACCTCTTCGTGTTCTGATGGCGACTCCGGAGGCGGTTCCTTTTGCCAAAACAGGAGGGTTGGCGGATGTGGCAGGGGCGCTTCCGAAATTCCTGCAACCCCTGGGTTGTGACCTCAGACTTGTGATGCCTTATTACCGGGTGGTCAGAGAGTCCGGCCGTCCTCTTCAATCTCTTGATCTTGGAGAAGGGCTCGAGATCCCTGTCGGGGATGAAATGATCCAGGCTGAAATCTATGAGGGGCAGTTGACGAAGGATATCCCCGTTTATTTTGTCGGCTGCGAGGAATTCTTCGACCGGTCCTCTCTGTACGGCACTTCGAAAGGGGACTACTTCGACAATGCAGAAAGATTTATCTTTTTCTCCAAAGCCGTACTGGCCCTTTCTCGAAACATGGACTTCGCCCCCGACGTGATCCATCATCACGAGTGGCAAACGGGTTTAATTCCTGCCTATTTGAAAACGGTCTACCAGAGTGATTCTTTTTTTTCTCATACCGCAACGGTCTTCACCCTCCACAACATTGCCTACCAAGGGGTCTTCAGGAAGGAAAAATTTCGGCTCACCGGCCTTCCGGCCGAGACCTACAACCCGGAGGGGATCGAATTCTGGGAGAGAATCAATCTGATGAAGGCGGGGATTGTCTACGCCGATATGATCAACACGGTGAGTCAGAAGTATAGCGATGAAATTCAGACTCCGGAATACGGTTATGGGTTGGAAGGAATTCTCAAGAAGAGAAGGGGGGATCTCTGTGGAATCCTGAACGGCGTAGACTATGCGGATTGGGATCCCTCTCATGACCCCTACCTGGTCAGGACATACCGTCTTGAAGATCTTTCCGGCAAAAAGGAATGCAAGAGAGACGTGCTCAAGGACTTCGAACTGCCCTCTTCTCTCGAAAGCCGCCCTCTCTTCGGAATGATTTCAAGACTTGCAGATCAGAAGGGATTTGACCTGCTGGCAGACATTGTGGAGGAGCTGTTCTCTTTGGATATCGGGTTCATTCTTCTGGGCACGGGGGAGCAGAAATACCACGACCTCTTCAAGCAGCTTGCGCAGAAATATCCCCGGAAAGCCGGAGTCCGGCTTGCCTATGATGACCGGCTGGCTCACAAGATCGAGGCCGGAGCAGACCTGTTCCTGATGCCTTCGAAATATGAACCCTGCGGTCTGAACCAGATCTACAGTCTGAAGTATGGAACCATTCCCGTTGTCCGTGCCACCGGCGGACTGGAGGACACCATCCAAGACTATGATTCCGTCAAACGGCACGGGAACGGCTTCAAATTCGTCCGTTATCGCGGACAGGACTTTCTGGACCAGATCAAAAGGGCCATCGATTTTTACCACCGGCCGGATCATTGGAGGCAGCTCATCCATAATGCCATGGAGGCGGATTTTTCATGGGAAAGATCCGCCGCGGCGTATCTGCAGTTGTATCAAAGGGCTATAGCCAAAAGGACCTCTTCTCCCGTCAAGGGATGACCCAGGGTGAAACGGAAACGGCGGGTTCTCTTCGAAGGAGATGAAAATGAAGACAACGCGGTACCCTCTGCTGCTGGGATGTCTCTTGCTGACGTCTCACCTCTGTTTCGCCGCCATTCTTTCTGCAAAGGCCTCCCCACTCAAGAATTTTGAGTCTCCCCGCCTGATTGAAACAGGAGAACTTTCCGGTATTCTTGGAAACCCTTCTGTTCGTCTGGTCGATCTCAGGACTTCGCTCACCGATTACCTCAAAGGACACCTCCCCAATGCCGTTTATCTCAGTTTCGAAAATCTCCAGGTTCCCCGGAACGGGACTCCCGCCCAGGCGCCTGACCGCATCTCCCTGGAAAAAATTATGGGGGATTACTTAGGTGTTTCGAATGATATGTGGGTCGTTCTCTATTCCGAAAAGTCAAATCCCAATGCTACGTTTCTTGCGTGGACGCTCGATTTCCTGGGGCACAAGCGGTTTGGGGTTTTGAATGGGGGGTGGGAGAAATGGTCGTCGGAGAAGCTTCCGACAACCCGATCCTATCCTCCGCTTCCTCTGAAGAAGTTTTTCGGAAAGGCCAAACGGGACAGCCTCGCGGAAAAGAAATGGATTTATGAACGTCTCTCAGCCAAAGGGGTCGTCATAACGGATGCCCGGCCACCGAAACAATACAGCGGTGAGGAGGGCGAAGAGATGCGGAGGGGACATATTCCGGGGGCAAAGAACGTCTTCTGGGAGACCGTGCTGGAGGGAGATGAGGTGAAGATTTGGAAGAAGAAGGAGGAACTGGAGCGACTCATGGCCGACCTGGGAATCTCCCGACAGAGGGAGATCATTGTTCACTGTCGAACCGGCAGGGAAGCCAGCCATCTTTACTTCACCCTTAAGTTCGTCCTTGGATTTCCAAGTGTTCAGCTCTATCGGGGGTCTTGGGTCGAATGGTCAGCCGATGAAAAAATGCCCGTCAAAATGGGGATGGATCCTTGACGGGCATGCGCCCAACCCCCGCCCTCCTGGGTGGAAAAGCTTCACATCCCTTTCTTTCGGCATGATATTTGCTGTTATTAACAGAGTCCGTACGGAGCGACCGATCCGCTTCAGAACCGGATTCCTGAAGGACCGGTTGAATTCCATTTTTCCATTAATAATCAAATAGTTATTTGCCATTGGGTGTCCCATATTAATAATTGATCGAAAAACCAGATAAGAATACTGAACGTCGGTCTGACATAATTGGAATGGAGAAAGGCGGCATCCTGAATTATTAGCTTGACAAAGGGAAGGTGTTTGTGCGACTTTCTTACAAATTATTCTCTAACGATCCTCGGTAAAATTCCTTTTTTCCCCCGAAGGAGATCTCTATGCTGAGAAAGATTTTAGTTCTGGGAGCTCTTTCGATCTGCTGTTCCGCCTGTTTTCCCCATGCAGGGTTCCTTGCTGAAAAACCTTTGGAGGAGACCTCGGCTCCTGTTCAAGGACAGGCTTCCCTGTTTTCCCTTCTGGAATTGGAGAAGGTTTTTTCTCCCGATCCTTCGCCCCTTTCATCATCTGACGCATCCGACGAACGCGAGCTTATCAAAAACCTCCAATTTCCGATTGACGATGAATCCAATGACGATTTTGACCCGGCAATCCTTCCTGAAGTTTCCAGCTATCAAGAGGTGAAATTTGACATTCCCATTGTGATGAATGAGAAAGTGGAACGGTTCCTTCAGTTCTTTCAAACGACGGCAAGGGCCAATTTTTCCAGCTGGCTTTCCCGATCCGAGAAGTACATTCCGTTCATGAAGGGTGTTCTCAGGGAGAACGGCCTTCCGGAAGACCTGGTCTATCTGGCCCTCATCGAGAGCGGGTTCAATCCTTACGCCTATTCGAGAAGCAAGGCATCGGGTCCATGGCAGTTCATCGCTCCCACCGGCAAAAGGTACGGGCTGAAGGTAAGCTCGTGGGTTGATGAGAGGAGAGACCCTGAAAAGTCAACCATGGCTGCGGCAAAGTATCTCAAGGATCTCTATGAGATGTTTGAGTGCTGGTATCTTGCTGCGGCCGGTTACAATGCTGGAGAGAACAGGATTCTGAATGCCATGAAGCGCTATGGGACAGATGATTTCTGGGAACTTTCCAAATACCGTGATCTGAAGCAGGAGACCCGGGACTATGTCCCCCAGATGATCGCTGCCGCCCTCATTGCAAAGACCCCTGAGAAATATGGATTTACCGGGATTGAATACCAGGTACCCCTCCGCTATGAAACGGTAAGGGTCCCCAGGGTCACGGACCTTCGGAACATCGCAAGAGCCTGCGGGATCGAGGTTGAGGAGCTCAAAGCATTCAATCCGGAGCTGCTGAGAAGGTATACCCCTCCGGATCCGCTCGAGTATGAGATTAAGATCCCCTTTGGAAAGAAGGACCTCTTCGCCAAGAATTTTGAGCCCGGTTTCTATGCTGAGAAATTCGAGTTCAAAACCCATATTGTGAAAAAGGGGGAGACGGTATCAGGCGTCGCGAAGCGGTACAAGATGAAAATGGATGACCTCTTGGAGATCAATGAGTTGACCAAGAAGAGCCGTCTTTCCGCTGGAATGAACCTTCTGATTCCAATCCCGATGCGCCAGCAGTCCAAAACGGCCTCGACCTCAGGAAAGCCTCTTCCTAAAGACGGTCAACCTTCTAAGGGGTCGGGTTTTATCAGATCGGGGGGGTAAGACCGGTCCGTTACCAGAGGTTTTCCTGCCAGCAAGATCCTGTCCGAATTATCTGGAGTTTCGAAATCATCCCGCCCTCGTACCGAAAAGGCTTCAACTTTTAGCAATCGAAAGACCCTGACAGTGGGCGGCTGGAAGTTTAGAGCGACCCTTCGGCATTGCGTACATGAGCAGCATCAACGACGGCCCATCAGAACCGCTTCTAAAGGAGCGACAGCCTTCGGGCAAGAAGGTACACAGTACAAAGGGATGGAGAAAAGAAGGGGCTCTTGACAATACAGCAATTTGCTGCTATCTCTTTTTGATACTTCGGCTTTTGAGTTCCAGCCACTTGAAGGAGGACAGCATGAAGCAATTCAAGGTGTTCCTGAGAGAAGATGAGGTTCCGAGGCAGTGGTACAATATTCAGGCTGACCTTCCAACCCCCCTTCAGCCCCCCGTTCATCCAGCGACAGGACAACCCATCGGTCCTGAGGATCTTGCTGCTGTTTTTCCGATGAATCTCATCGAACAGGAAGTCAGCCAGCAGCGATGGTTCGACATTCCCGAAGAAGTCTTGGAGAAGCTTCTGATCTGGAGACCGACTCCCCTCCATCGCGCTCATGGGCTCGAAAAAGCCCTGGGAACGCCGGCAAGGATCTATTATAAGAATGAATCCGTGAGTCCCCCCGGCAGCCACAAACCCAATACTGCGATTGCCCAAGCCTACTATAATAAGATCTTCGGGATTAAGCGGATTACCACCGAGACAGGCGCCGGACAGTGGGGGAGTGCCCTGAGCTTTGCCTGCTGTCTTTTCGGCCTGGAGTGTAAGGTTTACATGGTGAGGGTCAGTTATGATCAGAAGCCCTATCGGCGCCTCATGATGAACACGTGGGGAGCTCAGTGTATTCCCAGTCCCAGTAAGGACACGAGTGCGGGAAGAAAGATTCTGGAGGAGAACCCGGATTCTCCAGGAAGCCTTGGAATTGCCATCAGTGAAGCCATAGAAGATGCGGTGACGTCAAAAGATACCCGATACTCTCTTGGAAGCGTCCTGAATCATGTCATGATGCATCAGACCATTATCGGCCTCGAGGCAAAGAAGCAGCTTGAGAAATTTGGAGAGAAGAAAGTGGACATTGTCACGGGTTGCGTTGGAGGGGGGAGCAACTTTTCAGGCATCGCCTTTCCTTTCGTTCTGGATAAGATCAACGGGGCCGACATCACGATCATCCCTGCTGAACCTGCCTCCTGTCCCACCATGACACGAGCCCCCTTTGTCTATGATTTCGGTGATACGGCCGGAACGACCCCGCTCCTTCCGATGCACAGTCTCGGACATGCCTTCATGCCCCCGCCGATCCATGCGGGTGGATTGCGTTACCATGGCGTGGCCCCCTTGGTCAGCCAGTTGATCCTGGATGGCCTGGTTGAACCCCGTGCCTATCATCAGTTGGAGTGTTACGCCAACGCCGTGCTCTGGGCGAGAACCGAAGGTGGCATCCCGGCCCCCGAAACCAGTCACGCCATCTCTGTTGTCGTTGAAGAGGCGAAAAAGGCAAAAGAGGAAGGAAAGGAAAAGGTTATCCTGATGAACTGGAGCGGTCATGGCCTTATGGACCTTGGGGGCTACGACTCCTACTTCAGCGGGAAACTGATCGACTATGCGCTTCCGGAAGAAGAGATGAGAAAATCCCTCAAATCAATTGAAGGATTGCCCAAACCGAAGAGAGGCGAAATAGGGCAAATCCGGCTGAAACCTGCGACCGGCATGTGCCGTTTCATGCCTACCGGCGGGCAGGAAACGGCACAATATAAATGAAAGTATCTTGCCGGGAAGTCCTTTAACACACTCAGGACCGTCGAACGGCCCCGCCCTTCAGGGCGGAGAGCTTCACAACCTGCGGACCCTCGGGTCCGCAGGTTCTCGTCACCCGACTTGAGACAGATTCCGCAGAGCTTCCCAACCCCAAACCGGAATTCAACCCCTTTGTGAGGCTTCTCCGCCGTCCTTCCCCACCCTTCGGGCTTAGAAGCACTTCTTTCATGCCTTCTTCTGAAGACTTGTCTGCCAACCGATGCAAGGAATTGACAATAGAAGGAATCGGAGATAAAATCAAACTAAAAATCGGAAGGGAATCAGGAGTAAAGCATGTGGAGAAAAATGGGTAAAAGAGTGTTATCCGGGGTCTTCTTGTTTATCTTTCTTTTCGGCTGCATCAACGGCGACCGGGCGAATTCCCTGACAAAAAGCGAGAAGAACGACAAGCTCATAACCGCCAAGTCGCTCGGTTCGGCCTTCGTTGAAGTTGCCAAAAAGGTTCAACCCGCGGTTGTGAACGTCACCACGGAAAAGACCGTTTCCATGAAAGGGGACAAGTTCGGAGAGGATTTCTTCAAGGGCAGTCCCTTCGAGGAATTCTTCAGGGGGTTCGGCTCTCCACGTGAAAAGGGGAAAGAGTTCAAGCAGAAGCAGAGAAGTGGAGGGTCCGGAGTCATCGTCGATAAAGAAGGATATATTGTTACGAATAACCACGTGGTGGAAGGGGTAGACAAGGTCAAGGTGAAATTGAACGATGGCAGGGAATTTACGGCCACCGTAAAAGGCCAGGATAAACGGACCGATCTTGCGGTCCTTCAGATCAAGGCCAAGGACCTTCCCGTGGCCGTTCTGGGGGATTCCGATAAGCTCGAAGTGGGTGAATGGGCTATCGCGATCGGGAGTCCATTCGGCCTGGAACACACGGTGACGGTTGGGGTGATCAGTGCAAAAGGCAGGTCGGGACTGGGAACAGGAACCTACGAGGATTTCGTCCAGACAGACGCTTCGATCAATCCGGGTAACAGCGGGGGACCCTTGATCAATATCGACGGAGAGGTGATCGGAATCAATGCCATGATCATCCAGCCCGGCACAGGAATTGGATTTGCCATCCCGATCAATATGGTGAAGCAGATCCTCAACGACCTGATCAAGCAGGGAAAGGTCGTTCGACCCTGGCTGGGAATTACGGCTCAGGACCTGACTGCGGAGATGATGGAACACTTCCAGGTGAAAGAAAAAGAAGGGGTTCTTGTGGGTCAGATCTATCCTGGAACGGGTGCCGAAAAATCCGGCCTGACCTCCGGAGATATCATCAAGTCGGTGGATGACAGGCCTGTAAAGAGCGTTCAGGAATTGGTGAGAGAAATCCAGAAGAAGAAGGTCGGTCAGAAGGTGAAACTGAGCATTGTCAGGGACGGAAAGGCAATGACCATTGACGTCACCACTGCGGCCATGCCTGACAAGCCGGAAGGTCCGGCCAAGGAGAACGAAAGTGAGGAAAAACTGGGAGCAAGAATTCAGGAACTGAGCCCTCAAATCGCAGCCCGGTACCGGATCAGTGGAATAAAGTACGGCGTTGTGGTCATTGGGATTGAAGAGGGAAGCTTAGCGGACGAGATGGGTCTTCAGGAGGGGGATGTAATTCTGGAAATCAATCGCAAGAAGATTGAAACGATCAAGGATTTTGATAAAGCGATTAAGGATGCCAATCTGGAGAAGGGAATCCTCTTTCATCTTCACCGCAAAGGGAGCAGTTTCTATCTGACCTACAAAAAATAAATTCGTCATCCGAAGCTCACAACCCCTGCCTTCGCCAGGGCTTTGGCGCGGGCAGGGGAAACGAATTTCGAATTCACCGACCTCGAAAAATTACTCCGTAGCCTTAACATACCTAATTCTTAGATCATAGAGGATGTGCTCCACGAGCTTTTCTTCTTCCGGGGTCAGATTTCCCTTTGTTTTATCCTTCAGCATTCCAATCAGGTCTATGGTCTGCTTGGCGAGAGGTAAGTCTTTGGAGGGTTTTTTTGAAATCGGGTCTTCTATCTCGCCCAGCTGGATTAAAGCGGATGTGCTTATGGATAGGATGAGATTCGTAAAGGTGACTTCGGGAAGGGGCGCCGTTTGCTCTTCGGTCTTCTCCCCATGGAGAGCTTCTTTGTTGCTCTCTTCCGGTTGGGAATCCGTTTCCTCTCTGGCGCTGAATCTCTTGTCCCTCACGACAAAGCCTTTTTCTTCTTCTTGCACTTTCTTTTCATTCTCCATGATTCCCTCCTCGGAATTTTAGATATGATCCCCTTTAGAAAGAGAGTAGAACATAAAATGGTTTTAAATTCAAATAGATATGAAATTGCTTGACAATAAACTGCTCATCGCTTATATTAGAGTTTAGCACTCTTATTGTGAGAGTGCTAATAACGTCTTGAGGATTATATAATGTCGAATTTACCGGTTGTCAAGAATTCCCTCGAATCCTATCTCGTTCAGATCAATCAGTTTCCGCTCTTAACGCAAAAGGAAGAGTATGATTTGGCTGTGAAGTATCGCGAACAGAATAATGTTGAGGCTGCCCACAGACTCATTACATCAAATCTAAGATTCGTCGTCAAACTGGCTTTCGAGTATAAGTCTTACGGGGTGAAACTTCTTGACCTCATCCAGGAAGGGAACATTGGGCTGATGATGGCTGTCAAGAAGTTTAATCCTTACAAAGGCTATCGCTTTATCTCCTACGCCGTCTGGTGGATCAGGGCCTATATCCAGAATTTCATCATCAAGACCTGGAGCCTTGTTAAGATTGGAACGACCCAGGCTCAGAAGAAGCTCTTTTACAAGATTGGAAAGGTCCGAAAGGCTTTGGAGTCGGAAGGGGTCATGGATAAGAAAGTTGAGATGCTGGCAAAAGACCTCGATGTGGCCAAAGAGGATATTATCGAGATGGAACAGAGGATGTCTTCAAGGGACCTTTCTCTGGACAATCCTTTTGATGACGATCATGAGCTGACTCATCTCAATCTCCTTCAGGAGAGTACTGTGAATCAGGAGGAGGCCCTTGCTCAGGAACAGGAAAAGAAGGTGGTGGAGCGGGAGGTTTCCAGTGCCATGAGGAATCTGAACGACAAAGAAAAATATGTTATACAGAACAGGGTCATGGCCGATACGCCGCTGACCCTCCAGGAAATTGGAAGTCATCTCAAGCTTTCAAGAGAAAGGGTCAGACAGATTGAGAGCGAAGCATTGAAGAAATTGAAGAGGGAACTCAGTCCCAGGATGAGTTTAGAAGCTTAGAAGGAGCGGGTAACATGCCTATCTACGAATACCAGTGCAAGCGTTGCAGCGAGGTTTTTGAAATCTTTCATAAGATCGATGAGGACGTGAAAGTCGCCTGCCCGAAATGTCTGGCCCCGGCAAAAAAGTTGATTTCGGCCACCAGCTTCATTTTGAAGGGTTCCGGTTTCTACGTGAATGATTATCCTTCAAAGAGTCGAAAAGAAGGCAAGAAATCCGAAAAGGAAGGAACCGCCGAAAAAGCGGCCGGAGAGAAAAAGGAAGAAAAAAAGGTCGAAAAGAAGGTAGAAAAAAAGGCCGAAAAATAGCCGGCTAAACCTTTCCCCTTCTCAACAATTCGACCGACGTCATCCAGGATGCAGTGGGCAACCTCCTCTTTGGTCATCAAGGGGAGGTCTTTTATTTTTCCGGATGGGGATATGATTTTTGCCTGATTCGTATCTACGCCGAATCCCGCCCCCGGGGCGGTGACATCGTTTGCAACAATCAGGTCCAGGTTCTTTTCCGCCATCTTCTTTCGGGCATTCCTGATCAGATCGTCGGTTTCTGCGGCAAATCCGATCAGGATCCGATTTCCCTTTATTTTTCCCACCTCAGCCAGAATGTCTCTTGTCCGTTCCAGCTCGATCGATTCAAAGGCCGCCTCTTTTTTCACCTTCTTCGGGTTCATCACCTTTGGCCGATAGTCCGACACCGCAGCCGCCTTGATGACAAGGGTGGCTTCCGGCAGATGAGCCATCACAGCTTCTCGCATCTCTTCAGCGGTTTTTACCTGAACGACTCGAATGTCTTTTCTGAAAGAAGACAGGGCAGTGGGACCAGAAATGAAAATGACCTCTGCTCCTCTTCTCCTGGCGGCTTTTGCCAACGCATACCCCATCTTTCCCGAAGAACGATTTGAGATGAAGCGGACAGGGTCAATGGGTTCCTGTGTCGGGCCCCCTGTCACGAGGACCTTTTCTCCTTTGAGATCCTTTGGGGTAAAGAGATCTTTGACTTTCTCGATGACATCGTCCAGATCGGCCAGTCTTCCCCTCCCGTGCCAGCCGCAGGCCAGCTCTCCCTCTCCGGGTTCAACGAAATCGTATCCCCTGTCGAGGAGCGTCTGGACGTTCTTCTGCACAGCCTGATTTTCCCACATATTTACGTTCATCGATGGAGCAAGAAGAACCGTGGCCTTCGTTGCCATGACCATGGTCGACAGAAAATCATCGGCGATTCCATTGGCGATCTTCCCAATGATATTGGCGGTAGCCGGAAGGATGACGACCAGATGAGCCCGGTCCGCCAGAGCGATATGGCCGATTTCTCTCTCTTCATAGAGGGAAAACCCCTCGGTGACGACCGGATTGCATGACAGGGTTTGAAAGGTGAGGGGGACGACGAACTCCTGGGCATGCCGTGTCATGACGACATGGACATTCGCTCCTTCCTTCACCAGCAATCTGACGAACTCCGCCGCCTTATATACGGCGATTCCGCCGGTAACTCCCAGAACAATCTCTTTTTCTTTCAGCATGTATCCTCTATATCACATCAGGCCCCCAAACTCAAGAAACCAGTACAAAGACCAGTCATCAGTGACCAGTAATCAGTAAGAAGCCTTGAAAAATTAAAACAAAAGTAAAACTTGACTCTCTCGAATTTTTGCTCTTCAAAACCGAGGTTGCTTCTTCGCAAAAGACTCCTCGCAACGACAAGAATAGATTTCTACGTTATGTTTGTCATTGCGACCCCGAACTTGGAGGCTATGTCGCAATGTCATTGCGAGGGAGTGGACGACGAAGCAATCTCATAAGTCTTCGAAAAGAGAGATTGCCACGCTCCCTCCGGTCGCTCGCAACGACAGACGAGAATTACGACACAGTCTCTTGATTCGGGGGAAGCAATCTCGTATTTTGGGCATGACTGCGGATTTCTAAAGTTTTGGAAATCGCCCCGCCCTCCCAGGAAAAAAGATATGGGACCCTTTTTCAGACCTTGTAAGCACGAAGCAATGTGCAGTGCAGCGCTCTACGGATTCCGCTTCACCTTGATCGCTCGAACAAGGGCATCGACGGTATCGTTCAACTCGGACAGTCCGAGCGGAGGCCTCTTTAAAAGGAACTGAGAAAGGAGGAATTGATCGAAGGTGCCGACGATCATATAGAAATAGGTCGGGGAGGGAACCTCCTCCAGGAAGATTCCCTGTTCCTGTCCCTTCTGAATGACTTTCTCGATTTCTGCCCAGAAGTCCAGCAGGTAGCGGTACCCTGGGCTCGAATAGAAATTGATATTCCTGAAAAGCTCCAGGACAAGAATGCGGGAAAATCTCTCAAAGGTATACAGTTGCCAAATGAATCGCCAGATCAGTTTTCGCAAGTCCTTTTCCGGCTCTGAGAGACCCCTTACCTGCAAATCATCACCGGAGATGAGGTTTCGTAAATGGGCCTCCGCCGTCTCAAGGAGGATGGCTTCCTTGTTTTCGAAATACTCATAGAGGGTTGCGTCGCCCAGATCCGCTTGCCTGGCGATCTCGGCGATCGTGGCATTCGAGAATCCTCTCTCCGCGAAGATCTGGACCGCATTCTCCATGATCTGACTTCTTCGGAATTCCACCCTCTCATTCCGGAGTATCCTGCTATTGTTCTCCGCCGACTGCGTTTCCGTGGCGGTCCCGTTCAGTACCAACTGGTAGATGATATCCGATGTATGATTGGGATCATAGGGACGATTGTATACAATGCTGTCGATGGCCGTAAAGACACTCGCGCCCATCGCCATGTTTCTGATCAGTCGAGGATTCAGATTTTTCCGAAACAACCCTTCCTTCTGACCTGCAACAATGCACTCCACAATCAGACTTGAGTACTTTTGCAGATCCTTCAGGTACCCGGAGGCATAGAACTCGGGACTCTCCCGCTGGGCCATCAACAGAATCCTGGCATAGTTGGGGCTGTTCTTCATGTCGGCCAGATAGTGCCAGATCGATTTCCTAAGCTTGGGCCCGGGTTCTTTCATCCCCTGGAAGTGCTCGGTAAGGGTTTCGTTGGCGCTTTGGAGGTAGGCCCCATAAATAGCAAACAGGATGTTTCTCTTATTACCGAAATAGGAATAGATCGACGGTTCAGGAATTCCTGACTCTTTTGCGATATCCGCCATGGTTGTCTGATTGAACCCGTTTGTCGAGAATAGGAACTCAGCAGACTTCAGAACCGCATTCTTCTTTGTTTTGACCAACCTATGTCCCTCTTAAAGATTCAGTTTTCCGAATAAGTATCATAAGTATTAGCCTATGTCAAGATTGAAAGAAGATACGGTGCGTTTCTGATGGTCATGAATACCAAAGCCGAAATTCTATAATAGACTTAATAATCAGATAGTTATACAACAAGCCCTGAAGCAAATGTCAAAAAAAGTCAGATCAGGAATATATTCTTAAGAAAACCCTTGACTTTTTATTATAAAGTATAATATAAGATTTACAATTACCGAATGAAACTCATAAATATATTAACCAATTATTTTTTATTTAGCATCCTGCAAATTAATAATTATCGTTATATTTCATATACTTGTGTTAAATAAAGGTATTCTTAAAGAAAAGATGCACCTTATATTAGACATATAACTCAATATGACTATTGTTCAGAAAATGGCTTTTATTCTGTTATGAAGAATTCCTCTCCGCCACTTTTTTGAAAAGCGGGGATCCCACCGTCGTGCAACTTAACCATGGGGGACCACCGTCGGAAATCAGGTTTAGGTAAAGTAATGTGGAGGGAGGTTGGGAGGATGGTGAGATGGATTCACTGTCTTCTTCAAGGAGGGTGGTCATGGACTCGGTTTACTGGGAGGAGGGAATCGAAACTCTCGCGAGAGATGGAATCAAGGACCT
>CAVSVC010000063.1:0-50732 GCA_963731045.1 uncultured delta proteobacterium
ATCAGTAATTCTCCGCCAGAACCTCGAGGAGTAAGCCCGGGGGTGTTGACAGACCGGGCAGACCTCGGGGACGTCCGTGCCCTCAAAGACAAATCCGCAATTCCGGCAGTGCCACGTTACAGGGGAATACCTTGCTGAAGACCTTTGCGTCCTTCAGGTTCTTCAGCAGGCTCAAGTATCTGGACTCGTGGAACTGCTCCACTCTGGCAACGTTGGTGAAGGTCCGGTAGGCTTCTTCAAAGCCCTCTTTGCGGGCCACCTCCGCGAAGTTGCGGTAGAGGGTTGTCCACTCCAGGTTCTCACCCGCCGCAGCGGCACTCAGGTTGTCGGCTGTCTTTCCAATGACTCCCCCGCGGTAGCCGGCAAGGATTTCGGCTTCTCCTCCCTGGAGGAGTTTAAAGAAAAGTTTGGCATGTTCTTTTTCGTTCTCAGCCGTTTCGAGAAACAGGGCTGAAATCTGCTCATAACCCTCCTTTTTCGCAGCGCCGGCAAAGTAGGTGTAACGGTTTCGTGCCTGCGATTCGCCTGCAAAGGCTGCAAGCAGGTTCTTCTCGGTCTGGCTCCCCTTGAACTCCATCTGTTTTCCTCCTTTCAAAAAGAGTACAAAAAATATACCCCGGGCTCCGGGGGGTGTCAATGGGGCGCAAAAGAACTGGGCTCTGGCGGGGGGAAGCAGGACGGTGTATAATGACCGCGATGTCCCAATCCCTTCTCGAAAGAGACGCAGACCTGCCGTTCCCGAGCTTTACGGTCCTCAAGGCCTCCGCAGGGTCGGGGAAGACGTACGCCCTCACCGAAAGGTTTGTTCAGTTTCTCCTGTCTGAAAGCATTCCCCGAAACGATCTGAGGAACATTCTTGCCATCACGTTTTCAAACAACGCCTCGAAAGAGATGAAGGAAAGGGTCCTTCTCTGGTTGAAGTCTCTCTGTCTCGGTGACGAGGAGGTGTTGGCGGAACTTTCCCGAATCGTCAGCTCCGAAGGAGGGGCGTTGATCGGAAGGGGCGGCAGACGCTCGATGAGATCCTCTCCCATTATACGGACTTTCAAGTCAGGACCATTGACAGCTTCATGACGACCCTTTTTAAAACCTCCGCCATTGACTTCGGATACGCCCCCGATTTTGAAATCCTGATGGACCCGGGGGCCCTGATGGAGTACGCGTTCAACCTGTTGTTAAGGAAGGTGAGGACCGGCTCCTCCGAAGGAGCGCTGCTCGACAGGATCGTTCGGATCATCCAGGAACATCAGCAGGAGGGTTCCTCCTATCTTTGGGATCCATCCGAGAACCTCCTGCAGGAGATCAGGAAATTATACCGGAAGCTGGCCTCTTCAGGGGAGAGACCCATCACGGACGAGCAGGGCGATCGGGAACGGGAGGTCAAGAAGGGGCTCCAGGAGAGCCTGGATCGGCTGGACCATCTCATCAGCGAGTCCGGTCTTGAGAGGAGCGGGGGGTCGGCGTATCCCAGAATCCTTGCTGCGGTGAGATTGGATAAGTTCACCGATCTCATCGGGAAGGGACTGAAGGCATGTCCGGTTAAGAAACCGAAAAAAAACGGCGAGGGGGCCCGGAACCACTATGATTCGATCTGCGAGGAGTGGGACAGGGCAGGGCAATGGGTGAATGACTATGTCGCCTGTTATGCCCGGTCTTATTTTCTTCCTTACCTCGATCTCTTCAGGACCTTCAGCCAGTATGTCGAGAGAGTGAAGAGACAGCAGGGGAAGGTCTTTATCGAGGACATCAACAAAAAGCTCGGGGAAGTTCTCGGCGAAAGGATGATCCCGGAGGTCTATTTCAGACTGGGCGAAACCATCTTCCACTATTTTATCGATGAGTTTCAGGACACCTCCCCCATCCAGTGGAGAAACCTCCTGCCTCTCATCGAGAATTCCCTGTCCCAGGGGGGCAGCCTCTTCGTTGTGGGAGATACGAAGCAGGCCATCTATGGTTTCCGGGAAGCGGACTACACCATCATGAGGGAGTGCGAGTCCCGAAACCCTTTTTCAGCCGCGAGCCACCGGGTCCTCGAACTGGCCGTCAATTACAGAAGCCTGCCGAAGATCCTCGAATTCACCGAGAAGGTCTTCAAGGGGGCTGCGGCAACCCACGAGAAATACGGCGAGCCGGCCGGGAGGAGCGGACTGAGTGACTACGTGCAGCAATCGAGCCGGAGCGAGCCCCCGGGTTATGTCGAAGTCCAGGTGTTTGACAAGAACGATGAAGACCCCCCGGAAAAGAGGAGATTCCAGGATCTTGTCCGGGAACTGATCCTTCGGGGGTACCGTTACCGGGATATCGCCGTTCTGACGGGCCGGAACGAAGACGTGGTCAAAGCGACGTCCTGGCTCAATGAGAAGGATATTCCATTTGTCTCGTACAGCAGCCTCGATGTCAGGAGGAGAAAGGCAACCGGCGAGATCATCTCTCTTTTGAGCTTTCTCGATTCCCCGCCGGATGACCTCTCTTTTGCCACGTTCATCCTTGGGGACGTCTTTGGAAGGACCCTGGAGGCGCATCGGGGAGGTGGAAGCCGGAAGACGCTGAACGCCTTCCTGTTCAGGAATAGAGACCGGAGACCCCTGTACAAGGCTTTTCAGGGGGAATTCGGCGACCTGTGGGAGAAGTACTTCTCAGGCCTCTTTCGGTCCTCGGGGTACCGTCCCCTCTATGACCTTGTCACGGAGGCCTTCACCGTTTTCGAGGTCTTCGGACGGATGGGAGAGGAAGAGGCAACCTTTGCCAAGATGCTGGAGACGATCAAAGGCTTTGAAGGGACCGGTTACAACAACCTTCGGGACTTTGTCCGTCTGGCCGCCGGGGAAGAAGGCGGCACGAAGGAATGGAACATCGACGTTCCGAGGGACGTCGATTCGGTCAGGGTCATGACCGTCCACAAGGCCAAAGGACTGGGTTTCCCTGTTGTCATTGCCCTTCTTTACGGAGAACGAAGCAGGGGGTTCGACTACCTGGTTGACAGGGAGGGCGGAGAGATGCGCCTCCTCAAGGTCAACAAGGAGATTGCTGCCTGCGGACCCGCTCTTCGAGAGCCTCTATCATGAGGAAGCCGTCAAGGAAAGGGTGGCCCGGCTCAACAGCCTTTATGTGGAGTTCACACGGGCCAGAGAGGAACTCTACGTTGTCGGCGTGAAGGGGCGTCACGACGTCTTTCCCTTTGATCTCCTGCCCGTCCGGGATTATCCCCCGGCAGAAAAGCCGAAACGGATGCCCGGGGTTGCAGAGAGACCTGAAGAACCCCTTGCCCTGCTCCATTGCCCCAGTCCGCTGCTTCTTGTCGAGGATGCGGGGAAGAGGATGCCTGCAAAAGAACAGTGGAGGGGGGATTTCATCCACAGGGTCTTTTCTCACATTAAAGAGTCCGGTAACGATCCTGAAGCCGTCTTCGCAGAGGCCTTTAAGAAGGCCGTTGGAGAGATGAGGGTGGAGTATGACGAAGAAGAGATGAAGACGGTCGTGGTCGGCGTTCTCCGGCATGAAGATCTGAAAGAACTTTTTCAGCCAAGGCCGGACCGGGAGATCCGGAATGAGCAGGAGGTTTCGGATGGCCTCGGGAGACTTTTCAGGCTGGACAGGCTGGTCCTTGACGATCATCAGATCACGGTGATCGACTACAAAACAGGCGGCGACACCGCGGGCCGGAAAGAGGACGAGGCTCAGATAAGAAACTACATGCGGCTCCTGAGAGAGATCTATCCTGAAAGGGCGGTTGAAGGACGACTGGTCTACGTGGACCTGAAAACCGTGAGGAGGGTTGTCTGAAAACGGTTATCCTGTCACCCAAAGAGAGCCTGATCGAGGCCATCCTGCCTGAGATTGAAGGGGCCGGCAGGGACTATTCCGGCAACCTGGTCGTCTTTCCGGGGAAGAGGCCTTCCCATTTTCTGAGGAAATCCCTGTCAAAGGAGATCGGCGGCAGTTTCATTCCACCCGTCGTTCTTTCGATGGATGAGTTCATCGATCGAGTCTACGATTCGCGGGAGGACAGACCGAGTATCAGGGTTGAGACTCTGGATGCGATCGCCCTGCTTCACACCCTTCACAAAAAATCCAGGAATCCGCTGGGCGGGGACTATTTTATGACCCCGGACAGTTTCTTTCCCCTGGGGTTGAAGATCTACAGGGACATTGAAGAGCTGCTGATCGAGGGGGTTCCAGTCCGGAAGGTCAAGGAGATCGACGGCGTTCTCACCGAGAGCCTTCCCCAGCTCTCCGCCGGAAGGCTTCAGACCCTTTCCTACTTCTTCGAGGAATTCTATTCGTGGATGACGTCCAGAGGCATGTCCAGCCGGTCGTCAAGATACCACGCCGCCTCCGAGACGCTCTCCAGAGAGGATCTCGGCCCGTTCCGAAAGATGATCTTCGGGGGTTTCTATGCCCTCACCCGATCCGAAAAAGTCCTCTTCAGAAAGATGCTCTCCTGGGACAACGTCCTCTTCCTTTTCCAGGAAGGGCCGGGGATGGAAGAGGTCCTTGCCGATCTGGGGATCGGGGCCGTTGCGCCTGCGGCCGAAGCCATCGAACCCGAAGTCCGGTTCTACAGGAGTCCTGATACGCACGGTCAGGTCTTTGCCCTGGGCAGCCTGCTCAAAAAAGAGCTCGTGGAGGGGATTCCCCTGAATGAAAATTCGGTCATTGTTCTCCCACTGGCGGACACCCTTTTCCCGCTTCTCTATCACGGCCTCGGGTTTCTCCAACAGGAGGATTACAACATCTCTCTCGGATATCCCCTGCAGCGGACGCCCGTTTACGGGTTTCTGAACAGTCTCATGGAATTGATCTCCTCCATGGATGGAAACCGCATCTACCTTCCTGACTATCTCAACTTCATCCTTCACCCCTATACAAAAAACATCTACTGTAACGGAAGTTCGGAGATTACGAGAATCATGGTCCACACCCTGGAGGAGGAACTGACGGGATCGAGGACAAAGGCGTTTTTCGATCTTTCCGAGATTGAAGAAGACGAGGGCTTCTATCGCAGGGTTGCGGAAAAAATATCCGGAACGGAACCGGAGATTTCGGAAGAGGGGCTCAGGAACCACCTGAAGACCGTTCACCGGAATACGATAGGCAGATTCCTTTCTTTTCAGGATGTCGAGGATTTTGCCCGGAGATCGATCGAGATTCTTCACTATGTCTTTGAGGCCAGTACGGCCCGGCTCCACCCCCTCTTCTTTCCCTTCTCCGAAGCCTTTGTCCAGGTCTTCCAAACCCTGTCGAGATCTCTCATGAAGGACATCGGATTCACGGAGACGGCAAGCTACTTCACCCTCTTCCGGAAATACCTTGGCTCCTGCTACATGCCCTTTGACGGGACGCCTGTGAAAGGGTTGCAGGTTCTGGGGGTCCTGAGACGAGGGGCCTCTCTTTTGACAGGGTCTTTGTGCTCGATATGAACGAAGAGGTCCTTCCGGACACCCGGAAAGAAGATTCGCTTCTTCCGTACCAGGTCCGCGAGGCGTTGGGCCTTCCCACCTACCGGGATCGGGACCGGCTGTCGGCTTACTACTTCGAGGTCCTCTGGAAGGGGGCGAAGGAGGTCCACCTCTTCTCCATTGAAAACGACGAGAAAGAGAAGTCGAGATTCGTCGAGAGGCTCCTCTGGGAAAGACAGAAGAAAGACCGCGAGAAAGACTCCGGCCGCTATTTCAGGTCCGTCCAGGTACAGGCTGCAGCTCGGGCATACCGCTCCGGAAGAGATCTCAAAGTCTCCGGAGATGATCGGGCTTGCTGAGAGCACGTCCGTACAGCGCCACCAGCCTCGATACCTACCTGAACTGTCCCCTTCGGTTTTATTACCAGTATGTTCTCCGGATAGACCGGAGAGAGAGAGGTGACGGAGGGCATCGAACGGGCCGACATCGGGAAGTTCGTCCATCTCGTCCTTTCACAATTCTTCGACAGAAGGAAAGGGTTTCCCCTGAGGGAGAAAGACATCGATCCTGAAGAGATGGAAGGGCTTGTCGAGGACCTCTTCAGCCGGGAGTACGGGAAGGACCCTGTGGGGGCTGCTTATCTGTTGAGAGGGCAGATTCAAGCCCATTTGAAGCATTTCCTGCGGAACTATACCCTGCCGCTGATCAGGGAGCACGCCGTCACCGTTCTCCATGTGGAGCACAACATCACAGTGAGGAAGAACTCCTTCACCCTCAGGGGCCGCCTGGATCAGGTGGAGAAGAGGGGGGAAAAGATCCGGATCGTCGACTATAAGACCTCTTCCAATCCCGATGTCCTTCGGATTCGATCCGGGAAGCTCGACCCGGCCAGAAGGGAGGCGTGGGGGGGTGCCATCGGAAGTCTTCAGCTCCCTTTCTACCTTCTCCTCTACTCTTGCGCCTCGGGAAGAAGCGTGGAAGAGCTGGATGCCCTCTTTCTTTTTCTCGGCAGGGTGATGATCAGCAGGGAGATCGAGGTTCCTCTGCTTGAGGCGGAAGAGAATCCGAAAGAGACATTCGACCGGCTGGAATCGGTGATCTTTCGACTTCTCGGTGAAATCGTGGACCCCGAGGTTCCCTTCGGCCCGGCCCCGGACAGGAAAGGACTCTGCCCGGGCTGCGATTTCAGATATCTCTGCGGGACCCAGTGGATCGGGTGAATTTGTCGAATCGGATTGTTGATTGCGGATTGCAAAGTCATTTATTTCGAAAAATCTGAGATCTGAAATCTAAAATCTGAAATTGGGGGAAAATATGTCGATCAGAATCTTTCATACGGCCGACCTTCATGTGGGCATGAAGTTCACCCGGGGATATGTCCCCGAGGTTCAGGAAAGGCTGATCGAAGGCCGGTTTGAGGCGCTTCAAAGAATGGTTGGGATGGCCAATCAGAGGAAATGCGACCTTTTTGTCATCGCCGGTGACCTCTTCGATCACCCAACCGCCGCGAAGAAAGATGTCCTCCGTGTGGCGGAGATGTTGAAAGAGTTCGAAGGAAGCTGTGCCCTGATCCTTCCGGGGAACCATGATTACCTTCAACGGGGAGAAGACCATCTCTGGACCCGGTTCCAGGGAGGGATGGGCGAACGGACCCTGCTCCTGGAGCATCCATCTCCCTGCGATCTGAGACCGCTCGGGGTGGATGCTGTCTTCTATCCGGGGCCCTGCACTGCCAAGCATTCGGCCGTGAACGCGATCGGTTGGATTCAGGGTGTTCGAAAAGATCCGGCCGCGCGGTTTCATATCGGTGTTGCCCATGGAAGTCTTGAGGGGATTTCCCCGGATTTCGGTGGAGATTACTACCCCATGTCCATGGACGAGTTGAAGAATTCGGGAATGGACCTCTGGTTGATGGGGCATACGCACCTTCGTTACCCGGACCGCGAAGAGGGAACCGAAAGCCGGATCTTCTTTCCGTCCACCCCGGAGCCGGACGGGTTCGACTGCCGCCATCCGGGCTATGCCTGGCTCATTGAACTGAAGGAAGACGGATCGGTTCATTATCAATCCCTTCAGACGGGTCGATATCAATTTCTCGTTCTCGAAAAGGAGCTTTCCACCGAAGAAGGGGTTGAATCCCTGAAATCTTATTTCCGCCAGTTGAGCCGCGAAAGGCATCTGGTCAAATTGAACCTGAAAGGCCGGGTCGGGAGACGCCTCTTCGATGAGAGGTCTGCCCTGATCCGGGAGTTGAATCAGTCCGTTCTTCATCTGGAAAGCGATCTCTCGGAGCTGCTCAAAGAAATTACGGCGGAAGAGATTGACCGGGAGTTTACGGAGGGTTCGTTTCCCCACCGGTTCCTGCAAACGCTGGCTCAGGAGCGGCGGAATCCTCTTTCCCTTCAGATGGCCTACGATCTTGTTCAGGAGGCGAAATCATGATCGTCAGGGAATTAGAGCTTTCTCCCTTCGCCGGATTCCGCCGCCTGAAAGTGGATTTTCGGCAGGGACTCAACGTGGTTCTCGGTCGGAATGAGGCCGGAAAGAGCACACTGGTCAGCGCCCTCAAGATGGTTCTTTTCATGGCGACTCAGTACGACAAGCGTGCCTTTGATAAAGAGATCACGCCTTTTATTCCCCTGACCGGAGGGGACACCCTCCGGGTTGAATTGGTCTTCTCTCTCGGGAAGGACCGCTACCGTCTTTCAAAATCCTGGGGAAAGAGGAGAGAATCGAACCTCACATTGCCGGAAGGAGGGCTCCTGTCGGATTCGAAGGCGGTTCAGGAAATGCTTTCCAAACTTCTCGGCCTGAAGGAAGGGACGTGGAATCATGTCCTCTTTGCCTGCCAGGCAGGGCTCGGCGCCACACTCGATACGCTCCGCCAGGATCTCGGCCCGGTCCATGATCTGGCCTCCATTCTCCGCAGGGGGTTCCTGGAGACCGACGGTGTCTCGATCGACCTTCTGGGTAAGAAGATCGAGGAGAGGTTCCAGGACTATTTCAGCCACTGGGACAGGGGGCTCAATGGACCGGAAAATAACCGAGGGATCGAGAATCCTTATCGAAAAGAAGTGGGAAAGGTCCTGGAGGCCTTCTATGAGAAGGAGAGACTCCGTCGCGCTCTTCAGCACGCCGTGACCTATGAGAGGGAGATGGATGATCTGAATCGAGAGATCCAAACGATTTTAACCGAGACCATTGTGCTGAAAGAATTCATCGATCGGAACGGAGCGGTTGTTGAGGATGCAAGAAGGCGTGTCGTTCTCGAACTGGAGATCGGGAACCTCCGGCAGGAAGAGGGCCGGTTGAGAGGGATTTCCCTGAAATGGCCGGCCCTTGAGCAGGAATTGAAAAGCCTCGGGGAGCATCTCGGAACCCTGGTCAAGAAGGCGGAATATCTTAAAGAGGAGCTTGCACAGGCAGAGGCGTATGAATCGAACAGGCGAAACATCGAGAAATTCAGCCAGGCCGCGAAGAAAAAGAATGAACTGGAGGCGGCCCTTCTGGCCCTGGGAAGTCTGAAGCCCGTGGGGAGAGAGGATTTCCAGAGACTGGAAAGGATGCACCATGAATTGAGCCGTTTGAAAACGGGCTTGGAAGCGGGAAAGATCGGCCTTACGATGACGGCCCAGGAGGAGATGAACCTGAAAGTCAGGAAGGACTTCGAGGAGGAGGTTTCCTGCTCCCTCTCCCCCAGCCAACCGCTGGCCCTCTCGGCAGGGGGGCAGATCGTGGTCGAGCACCCCGGGTGGACCCTGAAGGTGAAATCCGGGGAGACGGATTTCGAAGAGATGAGCGCCCATTTCAACCGGATATCCGGGGATTATCACGGACTGCTTCAACGTCTAAGCGTCGCCGACTTCGAAGAGGGAAGAAGAGCCTTTGAAGCCTGTCAGAAGGAAACGGGGGCCGCGGAGGCCTTGAAACGACAGCTCGAAGAGATCCTCGAAGGAGAGACCTGCGAAGGACTGGAGAGGCTGGCGGGGCTTACTCCCCCCATTCCCGGCCGCCGGTCGATGGCGGACATCGCAAAAGAGAACGCGGAAGCCGTCGGAAGCCTCCGTCAGGCCGAAGGGACGCTTGCGTCCGGCGGCAAGCAGATCGCAGAGTGGGAGAGGGATTACGGGTCCAAGGAGGAACTCCTGGACCTCCTGGTCGAGAAGAGAGGGGAATTGAAGGGCCGGGAAGAGCGTCTTCGGCTCCTCAAGCCGTTACCGGAAGAGATCCTGAACGCGGAGAGCTTCATCTTGGTATTTGAAACAAAACAGAAGACCTTGAAAAAGATCGAACAGGATCTCTCGGAAAAAAGGATTGCCCGGGCTGAACTGGAGGGCCGGGGACCTGAGGAGACGGCGGAGGAGATTGAGACGAGGCGAGAAGGAAGCCGAGGACCGCTTCAGGAGGATCGAAAGCGAGGGAGATGCGATTTCGGAGATCCGCGAAGCCTATCAGGGAGTCAAACGATCGATGGATGAAAGGACGATGGATCCATGGATCGGGGAGCTTCAGAAGGTGGTTGCGCCCCTGACCGTCAACCGTTACAGAATGATTCACTTCGGCAAGAATCGACCCCCTGGTGCAGAGCGGACCGACGGCCTCGATGTTCCCTTCCAGGTTCTTTCCATGGGCACGAAGGTCGGCCTGGGGCTGGCGCTGCGTTTGTCCATGGCGAGATATTTCCTTCAAGGCCTGGAGGGATTCTTGATTCTCGATGATCCCCTGGTGGATATGGATCCGGAGCGTCAGCAGGCGGCTGCCGCAGTGATCCGGGCCTTCTCCGAAGACAAACAGGTGATCCTGCTGACGTGCCATCCCCTCCACGCCGAACGGCTCGGAGGGAACGTCATCCCGTTGGGAGAATCCGGGTAACTCTAAAAAACAAGGTTAAGATCAAGGTCAAGGTTAAGGGTCAGGTTAAGGATTGAAGCCATGCAAGGCCTCGGATCGCAACTGCCGGAGATAAGGTCTTAAACTCGGCCGTGCAGGAATCTACAAGATTTTCAACGCAAAGACGCAGAGGATGCAGGAGAAAGGAGGTTCGACATGGACTACGAGAGCTTTTTAGGATTGGTGAAACAGAGGAGAAGCGTAAGAAGTCTTAAAGCGGATCCGATACCTGATGAGCAGGTGGACAAGGTCATCGAAGCCGCTCGCTTCGCCCCTTCAGGGTTCAACTTGCAACCCTGGGAGTTCGTCATTGTGAAGGACGTGGAACTGAAGAAACAAATCGTTCAGTACGTCCGCGAGGCCATTGCCGTAACGTGGCGCATGGAGGCTACCAGGGAACACTGGCAGGGAGCCAAAACCGCAGGCCGACCCCCCCGCCCATGGGATTTGCGTGCTGCCCCGGTATTCATCATTCCCTTCGGCGACGTAAGAACGAGGGACGGCCTGCCCATGCTCCACCGATACAGCGAGGAGAGCTGGAACAGAACCTTCACGTCTTCTATGGCAAGCGCATTCATCTACATGCATCTGGCGGCGACGTCCCTGGGCCTTGGGTCGCAGTGGGTATCGGCGGTGACGCAACCTGCCGCGGCCTGTTTCATCAAGCAATTACTGGGAATACCCGCTTCACTCCAGATCTATGACATGATGGCCCTGGGTTACCCGAACATGACTCCTCCGCCCCGGCCGGTGAGAAGCAGGCAAGAGATGGTCCACCGTGACGCGTGTGGTGCCGATGACTTCAAGAGCGATGCGCAAGTGAAGGACTTCATCTTCAAAATCAGGAATCCGCAAGCCCCGCGGTAGTCCTTCGCAGAGGGGAATGAGACTTTCGCCGTTACAGCGACTACCCCATCGGCCCGACTCAATACCGCTCCTTCCAAGGATTCACCCGGATGGATTTGCCATCCTCTCTCTTTTTGGTATAGTAAAATTAAGGGTATGTAAGGGTAGGAAGGTGAACCTGCTGCCGGGCTGTGTAATTCGCAGAACGCGATGGAGGGAGCCGAGATGCCAGTCTTACACTGCTACAGAAAACGAAACATGTATTACGTTTTCACCGAGATCAAGGGCAAGATCATTACGTTTCAACTGACGGGCGAGGGGGAGCGGAAACTCAGGTCCGCACACATCCTGCCCGGAAAGACCTTCGGCCGAGCCCTCCTCCTCGATCTCTACCGGTCGGGGGATGCCTTTACTTCCGGGAAAGGCCTGGAACAGATCGAACAGGATATGGAACCCCGGCAGCTCGAGTTCGATTTTTCGAAAGACCCGGAGCCGGAAACCCTGTTTCCCCTGTGTGGTCTCTGTGCTTCTCCTGAAGATCTTCACCTCGTCGAGATCAAGGAAAGCAAACATTACGCAAGCATCCTCTGCCCGGATTGCCGGGGACAGAAAAGGGGATCCATCGAAACGAGCATTCCCCTTCCCCTGGTGACGCCAACCCTCTTGGACCGGTTCCTGGAGATGAAACATATCGAGAGGCAGGATCCATCCGTTGACAACTATCAGGCCTTGCTGAATGCGGAATTTAAGAACGCGCCGGAGGCCCTGAAAAAGAGAAAAAGGACCAGGCAGAGGAAGTTGTTTGACCTGGGGACGAGAAAAGAAGAAACACCTCCCGAGGACGATCGCTTGCCCTGAGGTCGCAGAAAGGGAGTCGGGCGGATCCGCCGGGAGCACTTCCAGAGGACTGCCGGCCATGAAAAGCGCGGCTTGTTTCCTACTGTGGCCTCTTCTCCTGTTTTTTCCCCTTCTCCTCTATCCGGGGTTTTTCTCTTCGTGCACGAACGCCGAAGAAGATTCTTTCGCCTCGAAGCGGAAGGCCATGGTCGAGAACGACCTGAGAGGCAGGGGCATCAAGGACAGGAAGGTTCTTGATGTCATGGGAAAAGTTCCGAGGCACCTCTTTGTAGGGGAGTCCCAGAGAAAGAGGGCCTATGAAGATTATCCTCTTCCCATCGGAGACGGACAGACCATCTCTCAGCCATACATTGTTGCCCTCATGACCGAAGCCCTGCAGTTGAGGCCCTCAGACAGGGTTCTTGAGATCGGGACCGGCTCAGGATATCAGGCCGCGGTCCTTGCGGAGATCGTGAAAGAGGTCTTCACCATCGAGATCAAGAGGTCTCTTGCCGATGGGGCGAGGACAACGCTGAGAGAACTGGGGTATGGGAACGTGGATGTGAAATTCGGGGACGGTTATCTCGGATGGGAAGAGAAAGCGCCTTTCGATGCGATCATCATTACAGCTGCGCCGGACCATATCCCCCCGAGGCTGATTGCGCAATTGAAGGAAGGGGGAAGGCTTGTTCTTCCTCTTGGAAGCGCCGGGTCCTATCAAACACTGACTCTCGTTACCAAAGAGAAGGGAAAACTCAGGACGGAGCGGATCAGTTCCGTGGCCTTTGTCCCGATGACCGGCGAGGCGGAGAAGAAACAGTGAGGAAAGCAAAAAGCTAGACGACGGTCCAGGAGGAGGTGCGCCTTCATTTTCATCGGAGGGATCCAGCCCAAAAGGTCAACGTTGACGATCAACCGAGTCTGCCCCCGTTGCGGGTTGCCTTCGGCCCGGCTTAGACGCCTGGACCATTACGCGAGCTTTCTTCATTCCCCTTTTCCCTGTGAAACGGGGAGAGCTTTCCTGGAATGCAAACGGTGCGGCGGCGTCTTCGATGCTTCGGGAAGATCCGGGCACGGACATCCCGGTCCACCGGGTCCCGGAATTGTCCGGGGTGCGGCAGGGAAATGGAACCGGATTTCAAGTTCTGTCCCCGGTGCGGGCACGAGGCCTCCTGACCGGCACGTGCTCCGCAAGCCCCGGCCATCAGGGCGGAGAGCTTCACTCTGCGGAGTTAGACGAAAAAGGGGTTTGTCCTCCGTTCCCTTCCTACGGTGGTCTCGGGGCCATGGCCGGGGTAGATCACGACATCATCGCCAAGGGTGAAAATCTTTTCTCGTACGCTGCGGAGAAGGCCATCATAGTCGCCTCCCGGGAAGTCCGTCCTGCCTATGGAGCCCGCAAAAAGGGTATCGCCCACAAAGACCATCTTGTCCGTCACAAGGGATATTCCGCCCGGGGAATGGCCGGGGGTGTGGAGGATTTTTAACGAGACATCGCCGAAGGTGATGGTGTCTCCCTCTTTAACGTAACGGTCCGCAGGAGGGGAGTTCTCGACGTTCATTCCCCACATCCTTCCGCTCGCCGCCTGGTTGGTCACCATAGGCGCATCGGCCTCGTGAAGAAAGAGCTGAGCCTGGGTGACCTCTTTGAGACGCTTATTGGCGCCCGAATGGTCGAAGTGACCATGGGTGTTGATGATGCAGGTGCAGCGGAGTTTTTCCTTGGCCAGCGTCATCAGAATCTCGTCCACATCATCCCCGGGATCGATGACAGCGGCCTCTTTAGTCCGTTCGCAGCCCAGGATGTAACAGTTCGCCTGAATGGGTCCAACGACCAGCATCTTCAAAAACATCAGATTCCCTCCTCTTTCAAAAGGTTCCGCCTGCCTACCGCAGGCAGGCGCAGACAGGCACCAAGGCTTTGTCCGCATAACACGACAAGTTTGCGCGGTCTGTCTTCTGCAAGGCTAAGGATAACCATCCCAAGGGATCTCGTCAAGCACCGGGGCCCGCGTTTGGCTCCTTCGGCCCGGCAGGCAGGGGAATACATACTGTTTCCCTGACAAATGCAGTTTTCACCTCATTTTCATTTTGAGCTTTAAAGGGTAGATTATCCCTAAAACGTCAGGGGAGGGAGGTTTAAGTGATCAATCATTGCCGCAGCGAAAACAGGATGATTCGGGAAGTCTTCGTTACCCGTGAGCGTGCCTTCGGGGGGGAATGCGTCCTGTCCGGGGAAAGGCTCGGGGACAGAAGCTTTGAGAACCGGACGATTCTTTCCGTATCGGAAATCCCAAAGGTGGGAAGGGCCAAGAAGCTCGGAAGAGGGGGGAGGATCATCTGTGACGATTAAAGAAGGGGAAAAATTGAGGAACAGTTTTAATGGGCGGGTCTACAGGGTCAAGACGATCAGAAATAAGCTCGTGATTCTGGATGCAGAGGGAGACACGAGCTGGATCATCACAGAGAAAGACATGCTGGGGATATTCTACAAAAAGATCGTGACGAAGGTTCGAGAGAACGGTTCCGGTTTCCCTCTGACTCTTCCCCATACAATTCCTGAAGGCACATAACTCTCTGAAAGTGCAGAGACTTTTACGTTGCCTCCATGCCTCTGCATCTTCCGCTTTAAACCCGATTCCAAAGCAAGAATTCCAATCCCAACTCCAGGGACGACTGACCCTCCAGGACGTTGAAGTTTAGGCTGACGGCCTGGAAGGGTTTCCTTGCATGTTAAGGGCACGATTCCCCGGGCGATATCCTTTGGTCAGGGATCATGTATCCGGCTAAACGGATTTGAGAATTCCACCTGAACCTGTTATCTATGTCTCCGGTACGTATGTAATCTGTCAGCGCAAAAGGAGGAAGTGATGAAACGTTTTGTTCGGGTAGCGGGATTTATTTTTTTTATTTCAGCGCTGTGTTTAATAGGATTGAATGTAAACGCACAGACTTACCCAAGTCGTCCTATCCAGCTTATTATTCCCATTCCGGCGGGAGGAGGCGGGGATGTAAACGGAAGAATCCTGGCGGAGGAATTGGGGAAGATCCTCGGGCAACAGATCATTGTCACGAACAAGCCGGGAGGTTCCGAGACACTGGGGACGGATATCCTGGCAAAGAGCAAGAAGGATGGCTACACCCTCGAGTACACAGGGGCCTCGCCCATGGTCTATGCAAGGGTCAACAGTCCGGAGATCGTTCTCTACGATCCCATCAAGGACTTCGATCATCTGGGAACACATACCTTCTTTCCCATCGCCGTTGCCGTGCAGGCGAGTTCGCCCTGGAAGACGTTTTCTGATCTGGTCGAGTATGCTAAAAAGAACCCCGGCAAACTCCGTGTCAGCACCTCCGGTGTCGGAAGCGGCGCCAACTTCAACCTGGAACTCACCCAGTCCTTGACGGGAGCACAGTTCGTTCACGTCCCCTTCAAGGGAGGTGAGGCGGTGGTGACTGCACTTCTCGGGGGGCATGTCGAGGTGAGCTACGATATCCTGGGCAAGTTCGTGCCCCATGTGGAGGCGGGGAAACTGAGGGTTCTCCTGGTCAGCAAGAAGGTGGCAAGCTTCCCGAATATCCCTACGATCAGGGAGTTGGGGTATAAGAGGGATCTGCTTTCAGGTTGGCACGGCCTGTTTGGACCTGCGGGGATGCCCGAGGAGGTACTGCGGGTATTGGTTCCCGCAGTCGAGAAAGCGGTGAAGCAGCCTGAAGGGAAAGCCAAAATCGAGAAGCTGGGATATGTTGTCGATTACAAGTCTCCGGAAGAGGTCAGAAGGCTGATCGTCGATGACTATGAGACCGTTAAAGCGATTGCAGTGAAACTGGGCCTGAGCAAATAGACGCGGATGGGGGGGCTATCGTTCTATCATGGGGTATGCCATTCTAAATCAGGTGCGCTGAACATCGTGGGCAGGTGAGAAGCGCAGCATCAGGGTTAACCTCAACGTTGCATTCCCTTCGGCGGCTGGGTGTGCTTCCAAACCTTTACAAAGCGGTTACTTAATATGTTATGGGTAATAAGCGACTTCACCTGGGGTGAGGTCTGGCATAGGGTTGGAACGTAGGTGGCTAACCGCTTAAAGGTACCGCTATAAAGGTTTTCCAGCACACTCAACCGCCTCCGGTAGCTTCTTTATGCAACCGGGAGGTTAATCTCAAACACAAGGAGGGAGAAATGGGAATTCATCTGCTAAAACCGCGAACGTCTTTATTTTTCATTCTTTTCGTTCTTCTCTTTTCAGGGTGGGGATATGCCCAGGATGCAGACGTTGCCAAGTACCCAACCCGGCCGATCACCTTCATTGTCGCATATTCTCCCGGAGGAACGGGGGATCTGGCGATTCGGTTGATGGCCAAAGAGGCGGAGAAATTCCTCGGGCAGCCCATCGTCGTTACCAATAAAACGGGGGGCGGTGGAACGGTGGGAGGGGCTGCCGTTGCCACGGCGAAACCGGACGGCTACACCATCGGTCAGAGTCCATCAGGGGGCGCACTCGTGGTGATCCCTTTCACGGAGAAAATCCCCTTCCATGCGATCAACGATTTCAAATATATTATGCAGCCCGTGGAATTCGATATGGGAATCATCGTCAGGGCCGATTCGCCGTTTAAGACGTTCAAGGACCTTCTCGCCTTTGCCCGCGAGAATCCCAAAAAACTGGTGTACGGGACGAACGCCCCCAACAGCATACCCCGTCTCATTGTGGACCAGATCGCCAAGAAAGAGGGGGTTCAGTTCAACCATATGCCCTTCAAGGCGAGCACGGAGTATCAGACAGCCCTTCTCGGAGATCATATTAACTTTGCGGCGGGGGAATTTTCGTATCCTTTTGTGGAGGCAGGGAAGACGCGTATCCTTCTCCTGTTGTCCGGAAAACGTTCCAGCGAATACCCCGATGTTCCGCTTTCCGGGGATCTCGGTTACGATATCCCATGCCCGTCCTTTGTGGGAACCGCCGGTCCGAAGGCTTTGCCCAATGAGATTGTGAAGAAACTGGACGAGGCGTTTGCCAGGGCCATCAAGGAACCTGCGTTTGAAAAAGGAATGAAAGATCTGCATGTCAACGTCCTTTACCGAAACAGCAAGGAACTGACGGAGTACGTCACCCGGAATTATGACTATTTCGGGAAATTGTTGAAAGAGATCGGAGTGGCGAAATAGGGAATCGATATCATGGAATGTGTCCTTCTCGGCTCAGGGGGTATGATGCCCATGCCCAAACGGTCCCTTACTTCCGTGGCGGTAAGGTTTCAAGGGCAGCTCTATCTCTTTGACGCCGGCGAAGGGTGTCAGATCAATCTGAAGAAGTCCAAACTCGGGATCAAGCCTCTCCGGGTTCTGGCCGTCAGCCATCTGCACGGGGATCACTGCCTCGGGGTACCGGGGCTTCTGATGATGCGGGCCCAGGTGCCTGAAGCGGGCCCGCTCACCATTCTTGGACCGCCGGGGATCGAACGCTTCATCCGGCAGATTCACGAATCCTTGGGTTTCTACCTCGACTATCCCCTGGTCTTTGTTGAATGGAAGGAAGGATGTCCGGACCTGGCCTATGAGGATGATCTCGTCCGCATCCTGTGGGGTCCTTTGAAGCACACAACCCTGTGCCTCGGATACCGCCTCGAAGAACATCCGCGCCCTGGAAAATTTAAGAAGGAGGCAGCTGCAGCCCTGGGAGTCCCTTTCGGTCCGCTCTGGGGAAGATTGCAGCGAGGGGAATCCGTCACCCTCGACGAGGGAAAGACCGTCTTGCCTAACCAGGTGCTCGGGCCTCCGAGGCCCGGACGAAAGATCTGCTATGCCGTCGATACGCAGCCCAATAAATCCCTCTATCGATTGTGCCAGGATGCCGATCTGGCCTTCCTCGACGGGATGTTTTTACCTGTCCATCAGGAAGAGGCGCTCGCGAAAGGTCATATGACCGTGGACGATGCCGCAAGGGTTGCTGCCAGAGCGGGTGTGCGACATGCCGTCCTCGTCCACATCAGCCCCAGGTACACGGAAGAGGACCTGGGAGAGTTTGTCGAGGCTGCGAAGGGACGTTTCGAAAATGCGGAAATCGGGACGGACCTGCAGCAGTTTGCGGTCCCCCAGCGTGAAGAAGAGCCGTAAAGAATGGCCAAGAGATCGTCTCTTATGGAGGAAAGAAATGGACTATGAAGCTTTTTTGGAATTCGTGAAGACCCGGCGGACGATCAGAGCGATAAAACCCGATCCCATTCCTGATGACGTTGTGGACCGTTTGATCGAAGCTGCCCGATGGGCTCCGTCAGGGTTTAACATGCAACCCTGGGAGTTCGTGGTCGTGAAAGATCTGGTGCTGCGGACCGCGATCAAGAAGGTGGTTGACGACTACCGGGCCAACGATTTCTTCGCCATGGAGGCGACGAGGGAGGAGTGGCAGGGGTCTCCGTGGACCCCCGCAGAACGTGGAGGGGAATTTGGCTTGCCCCTGGCTCCGGTCTTTATCGTTCTATTCGGGGATACGCGGAGAAACGTGGGTCTGCCTATGGCAGGCCGTTACACGTATCAGAAGTGGTACTCCATCTTTGACTCCACCCTTTCCAACGCCTTCCTCTATATGCTCCTTGCGGCTCACAGCCTGGAATTGGCGGCGATCTATACCTCGGCCACCAAATACCCGAAGGTCGGCGGACTGATCAAGGGCCTTCTCAACATTCCCTATTATATGGAACTCTATGACATGCTTCTGGTGGGCAAATCGGAGATGAAGGCGGCTCCTAAGCTGATGCGGGAAAAAGGGGAGATGATTCACTTTAATCAGGCAGGGTCTGACGAGTTTGTGAGCGATGAAAAAGTAAGGGAACAGATCATTCAGTTCAGGGCAGGCAATATCGGCCGCCATAAGGCCGCGGACAAGGAGGGGGCAGGAAAGTAACCTGTTAAACGGAATGACTGTTTTCCAAATGAAGCGGAATGTCTCGATGGTGACGTTGATTTCATTAGGGTTTTGAATTGATATTCGCCTCTGTGGTGAACCTGACTCCGTTTCCCTCAGATCTTTCGAAAACCGCCGTTCCAAGCCTTGGAGGGCGGTCTGCGCGGGTTCATTTCTTCAATTGCCGGGTCAATTTCTTTGCTGAGGGAAAGGGCCGTCTGCCGGTCCACACCGCGAGCAGCCGCTAAGATGAATTCCTCCGGAGGAGGGTGAGGCACGCTTCAAAGAGTTTCGTCTTGTAGCCATCGTTTCTTGTGAGGAGGATCAGGTCCCTCTGCAAATCAAGAGGTGTGACTACCTTGATGAGCCAGTGGTGATCCAGCTCCCGTTGGACTGCCAGTCTCGAAAGACATCCCACGCCGAGTCCTGCCTCCACAGCCCGCTTGATCGCTTCCGTGTGACCCAATTCAAGCGAAATCGAAAATCCGATGCCTTCCCTGCTCATTGCCGACTCGAATACCTCCCGGGTGCCCGACCCTCTCTCCCGCATGATCCATGGAGCGTCGGCCAGCATCCTGGCAGTGGCGGACTTCCTCCTGGACCACGGATGCTCCTTCCCAACGATGACCGCAAGCTCATCCCGCCTCCAGGGTGAGGCGTTCAAGGAGGCAAGATGGCACGGGCCCTCGATCAATCCCAGGTCCAATTCACCGCTCTCCACCGCCGTCTCGATCTGCTGCGTATTCCCCACCATGAGCAGCGCCTTTGCCCGGGGATAAAGCCGGCCAAATTCTCCGAGAAGTGAAGGAAGGAGGTAATTGCCGATCGTGGTGCTTGCTCCGACATGCAGAATCCCCGACGGCATCTCCGCGGAATCGTTCAGCACCGTTTCAATTGCCTGCGCCCTGCGGATCATTTCTTTCGCCTGAGGAAGAAGGTAGCGTCCCCGGTCGTTGAGGAGGAGGCGTCTCCCCTGACGCTCAAAAAGCGGACCGCCTGAAATGTGTTCCAACTCTGCGATCGCCATGCTGACAGCCGATTGACTGATCAACAATTGTTCTCCGGCCCTTGTCACGTGCCGGGTCGTCGCGACCTTCTCAAAGATCTCCAGTTGTCTCAGCGTCATAGGCATCGGGCACCCCAACACATCAGTATTATTGATCAAACATATATATATTATGCATTTTTATTTATATCGTTTCTTGGTTACATTATCAAGAAGGGCAGTGAGCCCAGGGTCCTGATTCAGGAAGGGTCATTGCGGACGGAAGGGGAACCGTGAAAGACGATAGGGTAAAAAAAACGGCCTTCGTCGTGTGTGCGGCTTCTTGTGCTTTGCCCGGCGTTGGGAATGCTGTGGCTCTCGTCCTCGGGGTCCTCTTCAGCCTGCTGATCGGCAACCCATGGCGGCACAGGTCCTCCCTCTGGAGCAAAACGATTCTGCAGATCTCCGTCGTCGGGCTCGGGTTTGGCCTGGGTGTGAGTGACGTTCTTCGGGCGGGAAAAGAATCTTTGCTGTACACCGTTGCGGGAATTACGTTTACGCTTCTGGTCTCTCTTCTGATGAGCCGCTTGTTCAAGATCCAGAAGAACACGGCAGCCCTGATCTCCTTTGGGACAGCCATCTGCGGGGGGAGTGCCATTGCTGCGATGGCCCCTGTCATTCGGGCCAAGGACGATGAAACGGGGATTGCGCTTGCGACGGTTTTCACTCTGAACTCGGTTGCCCTTCTGCTCTTCCCGCTGGTGGGGCGCGGGTTGCATCTGAGTCAGGAGGTTTTCGGAACATGGGCAGGTCTTGCCATACACGATACGAGCAGCGTCGTTGGGGCAGCCGCGAGCTTCGGGGCCCGGGCTCTTGCCACGGCAACAACCGTCAAGCTGGCAAGGGCCGTCTGGATCACGCCGCTCGCAATCGGAGTCTCCTGGCTCAAGGGGTCTCACCAAAGGGCGGCGGTACCGTTATTCATCATCGGTTTTATTGCGGCGGCGACCCTGCGCACACTGGTTCCACAGTTGAACGATGTGTGGAACGGTTTGCACACGGCGGCAAGACAGAGTCTGGCAGTGACCTTGTTTCTCATCGGGAGCGGTCTCAGCCGTGATGTGCTGAGAAACGTCGGCATGGGTCCGCTTTTGCATGGGATAACCCTCTGGCTTCTCGTAAGCAGCCTCACGCTTTTTGCACTCGTTTTTGTAGGCCTGGCTTAGTTGCTTCCAGCGCAGAGGATTTCCTTCCATTCGAAATGCAAACAAAATAGACCTGACCCGGTTCGGCACGTCTCAGTTGCTGTCTTCTGCCAAGAGTTTAATCTCACTTCAGATCCCGGGTCCGGACTTATCATATTTCTCGAGGTCTTCCTTGGGAAGGTATTTTTCCTCGAAGTGCCTGTATTCCTGAAGACCCGCCAGGTCGAACATCTCTTTGACCTTAAACTCCTTATCCTTGTAGACCATGTCCGTTCCGTGCTGTTTGAGGAGCTTGAGCGCCTCGATCTGGGCGTAAAGGGCCGGGGAGAACTGCGCCCCCGGCATGGCCATGATCTTGACCCCCGCTGCTTCAAGATCCTTCGCTGACATCGAACCAAACGTGACGCCATACCCGGTGAATACCATCGTCGGCGCTTTGACGCTCTTCGCAAACGTTCCCACTTCTTCAGGCGATTGAAGGCCATCTGGAAGAACCACGTCCGCCCCTGCCTCCGTATATTGATTTGCCCGATCGATGGCTTCCTGAAGGGAGCCCCCGACGGAGTTTCTGGCATCTGTCCGGGCGATGAATACGAAGTCCGGATCCTCCTGGCCGATGATATCTTTTGCGGCCTTGATTTTGCCGACGAATTCCTCGCAGGAGACCAGCATTTTACCGGGGAGATTGCCGCACCGCTTCGGCAACGTTTGGTCTTCAACATGCATCGCGGCAGCGCCGGCGCGGATATAAGCCCGGGTGGTCCTCATCAGGTTGAGTGCGTTACCATAGCCGGTGTCGGCATCGGCGACGACCGGTATCCTCACCCGGTCCGCAATCAATCTCAGATTCATAAGCATCTCGTCGAACGTGATCAAACCCACGTCGGCCCAACCGGTAAACGACATCGATGTACAGCCGCCGCTCATATAGACCGTGTCGAACCCGGCGTCTTCAACGAGTTTCGCAGACATGGCACTGAACGAACCCGGCATCACGATGATTCCGGGTTTCTTCAGCAATTCTCGGAGTCTTGATGTTTGCTTCATACCGTTTCCCTCCTAAATGACAGATGGTCCGATTTATCTTGTTCGGGCTGAATATATGGAAAACGGAATAAGATGTCAAGCAAAGGGATTATTTCATTTGTCGACATTTATGAGACGCTTTACCGTTGGGTGAAGATCTATTGGACATTGACAAAAATAGCAAAACGGATATCATTCCATTAAGGTAAGCGACTTTTGCAGAAATACTCTTTAAGGGAGGGCCACCATGACGGATTACAAACGAGCGATATTCAAAGCGGCGGCTGTCCAGGCTGCACCCGTGTTAAGAGACGAGCCGGTCTGGTTTGACCTACAGGCTACCCTGGAAAAGGCGTGCAGGCTCATTTCGGAGGCGGGAGGAAATGGCGCCAGGCTGATTGTATTTCCGGAGGGATTCCTGCCCACCCACCCGTACTGGTCCGTGAATGCAGGTGACCCTCACGTTTGGACCGTTATGTGGAAAGAATTTGTAAACAACTCGGTTGAGGTTCCGGGTCCGGAGACGGCGGCGTTATGCCGGTCCGCAAAAGAGGCGAATGCTTACGTCGTGATGGGGATGTGCGAGAGAGACAAATCCTATGGAGGCAGGCTCTATAATTCCGCTCTTTTCATCAGTCCCGCTGAAGGGGTGCTGGGTGTTCACCGGAAGCTCAACCCAACACTCTGGGAGATGCTTTATCATACGAGGGGCGACGGGGGAGATAACCTCAAAATATACGATACAGGACTGGGTAAGATTGGCGGCCTGATTTGTGGCGAGCACATTCAACTTCCTTTGATTCATCATATGATCGTCCAGGGAGAACAGATCAACTGCTCCCTGTGGCCAGGTTCCCGCCAATGGTCACTGAACACGGAAATTCAGGTTACGACAAGAGCGGCTTGCTTGGCGGGCGCCATGTTTGGCATTTCTGCGTGTGCCTGTATTCCCGAAGATCTCAGGCCAACGAGGTTCTATCCGAATTCATGTTTGGACCGGAGAGGAGGCAGCAGTATCATCGACCCGATGGGTGACTATATTGCCGGTCCTATTTATGACGTTGAGACGATCGTCTACGGGGATATTGACTTGAGTGCGATCGCCTTGAGTAAGTCCGTTCACAACGTGGCGGGCAGTTACAGCAGGTGGGATCTTTTTTCTCTGGGGACCCGACAGAAGCCTTACGATCCGATTACTCCCCTTGAAAGTTTCGACACGGGAGCTTCCCAAAGGAAGGCTGGTCCGGACCAACAGATTGAAGAGAGAGTTATGGCACTCGAAAGACACATAGAAGCCATCAAAGAGGAGATGAAGCGATCAAAATAGTGCGGGAACAGGTTGCTCATTCACATCTTCATCAGTTTCGCTCAGAGAGTATTCCGTTCAAGAAGTCCAGACTCTTCTAAAATCCGGTTCGACATCTGGGAGGCACGAAGTGCCAGGATGTGACGTCCTGGGTCTACAGGCCAGACGCGCCGCCACCGGCAGATCTCGCGCTGCATATCGGCAAGCTCGGCGGAGGCAAGATCTCCGCTCCATTCCATAAACCATGCAATCTGGCGCATCAGATCAACGATTGCCTCATCGTTATGCCCCTTCTGGATCCATTTGCTAAGGCGCAGCAGATTAGACGCCAGATTGCCCATACGCACAGAACTTCCATCCCGAATAAAACGTTCACGCATTCTCTTTAAGTCTTTCATTTGGATCCCACCTCTAACAATCGGCGCACGATGGTTTCGATCTTCATCCGGAGGGTCGGATCTTCAACTTCCATCCCGCGATTGTCTTGCCGGGGACGAATGTTGATGAGTGCCACAAATTCCACTGTTCTGGACTCAGGATACCAGTCGGCACCCCAGATGTCCTCCTGCCGGCTTCCATCTTCGAGCAAGACCTCCTCGCAATCGGCATGATATTCACCACCTCCGGCCAGGATATTCCGTTCCACGTCCACAGCCAGTTTGATGTACGTCTCAAGTTCCTCCAGCATTTCCCGGATTTGTTCCGGAGTAGGACGATTCCGAACAAGATGAATTTTCATGCCCTGTACTCCCCGCACTCCTCGCAGAACCGAATGATTAATCATACGATTCAACCAAAGAATGTCAAGCGATTTCATCGTTTGGGGCAGAACACGATCACACTAAAGAACCCGGACCCCAGCATCTGATTGCGAAAATTCTTAGCAGAGGCGATCAAAGGTATGCAAGGCCATGTCGCCGCTTATTTGGTATGGCCTGAGGCCGTGAGCCCTGTCGAACAGCCCCGCCGTTTAGGGGAGAGAGCTTCACGTCCTCCGATCCCAGCCGAATGGCGTGAGGGGGTTGGACCAATAGATAAACGTGTGCCTCAAGGATATCTTTCTTTGTTTTTCATCATTCTGCCGAAGTTCGGGCCTCGATTGTTTTATCGCTGAGCGAGCAGATCCAAAACGAGAGTTGACGAATGGACGTGGATATAGAATAATCGTATCAGGTGGGAGTTAATCTTTCCGAATCAAAAACGACAAAACAATTTAAAAATGAACCGAAGGAACTTTCTTAAGCTCTCTGCGGTTACGGGTGCTGCCATCGGTGCGAGCCACCTCTCGGGGGAATCCGATGGATCTTCACCCATCCCTCTTCAGCCGAAGACTCAAGGCCCTCCCGACGAGAGCTGGGTCGCCACGTCTTGCCTGAACTGCCCGGCTCACTGTGCCATCCGAGTAAGAAAGCTGAACGGGAAGGCGGTTAAGATAACCGGAAACCCGCTCTCCCTGGTTTCGGAGGGAAAAGTCTGCCCCAGGGCACATATCGGCCTCCAAGTATTATATGACCCGGACCGGGTTCGTTCCCCATTAAAACGAACAAACCGAGAAAAGGGAAAGGGAGTGGATCCCAAATGGATCCCCATCTCCTGGAATGAGGCCCTGAAAGAATTGGCCCAGCGCCTCACAGTGCTCAGAGAGGCCCATCGGCCACACGAGCTGCTGCTCTTCTCCGGGTTGAACTCGGTGAGCAGCGACGATATGATCTCCAGATTTGCAGGCGCTTTTGGAACGCCAAATCTTATTTCAGGGGATGGACTGGATGCCGAGACGGAAAAATCGGGCCACTGGATGGCAGATGGACATTACACTGAAACGACTTACGATCTTGACCGCACCAATTATATCCTGGCCTTTGGGGCCGACATGCTGGAGTCATCCAAACCTCTATCTCGATTTTTGAGAAAATGGGGGAGGTTACGACGGGAAAAAACGAACCGTTCAAAGGTGGTGGTCATCCATCCCAGGTACTCTGTGACCGCGTCGAAGTCTGACGAGTGGGTTCCGATCCTTCCGGGGACGGACGCAGCCCTGGCCCTGGCCATCGCCCATGTCATCGTCCGTGATGAGCTTTATGACAAGGCCTTTGTCCAACACTGGACAGAGGGCTTCGAGCCCTACCGGAAATGGGTGCTGAGCCAATATAGTCCGAGAGAAGTATCGAAAGTAACGGAGGTTCCAACAGAGGCCATTGAGCGAATCGCCGGAGAATTCGCCCGAACGAGACCGGCCATCGCGATAGGAGGGAAGGAATCGATTAACCGGCCCGAGGGAACCTACGCAAGTTATGCTATTTTCTGCCTCAACGCCCTGGTGGGCAGCATCGACGCGCAAGGCGGGGTGATGTATCAAGAAGAACCAGAGTATCAGAAAATGCCTCCTTTGGCTGCGGATGGGATTGCTCGAAACGGCAGGGCGAAGCCGAGTCTTGATTTTCGGGGAACGGATCGGTTTCCTGCCGCCAGGGTGGTAACCAACCAGATCCCCGAGTCCTTATTGGGAAACGTCCCTTACCCCATCGATATGGGGATCGGTTTTAACGTCAACTTCAGTACGTCTGCCCCGGGTTCCGGAAGATGGGATGTGGCTTTAAGAAAATTGCCTTATTATGTTCATCTCTCCCCTTTTATCAGTGAAATGGCCCAATATGCCGACCTGGTTTTACCCTGCACCACCTTCTTGGAAGAATGGGGCTACGATCACTCTTCTCCGGGATCAGGGTTTGCCGAGGTCGCCCTCAAACAGCCTGTGACCGCACCCATTGGTCAGGCGAGGTCTGTCATCGATATCATTTTCGAAATGACGAAGAGACTCGGAAAAGAGATCTCCCAATCTTTTGCCCATCTCGGCGATGATTCCAAAGGGTTTGTTAAATTGCGGACCGAAACGCTTCTGCCCTGGGAAGATTTTCTCCAAAAAGGGGTATGGACTGGAAAGAGTTATCAATTTAAGAAGTATGATCGACTCTTCCGCACACCTTCCAAAAAATTTGAATTCTCTTCGGGTAATCTCAGGTCTCTGCTGGTAAAAATGGGAAAGAGGGACGGAGAGGACTCCGAGTGTCTGCCCCGTTACAAAAAGGCGGCGTTTTTGGGAGAGACAGAAAAATATCCTCTTGTCTTGCTTCCCTACCAGCCTTTGATGGTCATTGAGAACGGAAGCCAGAACTATCCCTGGGCCCAGGAGATATTTCTTCCCATGCAGGGCATAGGCTGGGATTCGCCTGTGGAACTCAATTCCGAAACGGCGAAAACCCTGGGACTCAAAGACGGCCAGGGAGTATGGGTGGAATCTCCGGTTCAGAAGATAAGGACAAGGGTGAAAATCTCCGAGAGTGTCCACCCCCAGGTGGCCGCAATTCCCCTGGGTCAGGGCCATTCCTCTTACGGGAGATGGCAGAAAAATATCGGCGTGAACCCCAATGAGATCATCGGGGTCGATTATGACCGGATCAGTGGTCAGGCCGCGTTCTTCAATACACGTGTGAAAGTCTACAAGGCATAAGGGGACGACGTCGACATGCCAAGATGGGGAATGGTGATCGATCTGGATAAATGCGTTGGCTGCCAGGCCTGCACCGTAGCCTGCAAATCGGAGAACAACGTCCCTCACGGCTCTCCTGAAGAACAAAGATCGAGAAGAGAGATTTACTGGAATAAGGTGATTGCGGTGACGAACGGGAAATACCCTCATGCCAGTACGGAACTCATCCCGATGCCCTGCATGCATTGCGATAATGCCCCATGCGTCACGGTATGCCCGGTCAAGGCAACCTACCGCCGGAGAGACGGAATCGTCATTCAGGATTACCGAAAATGCCTCGGATGCAAATATTGCATCGTGGCGTGTCCTTATGGAGCGAGGAGCTTCAACAGCAGAGAGCAGGAAGAAAAAGAGTACCACCGTCAAGATTTGCCTCCTGACCGGAGTGTTCGGGGTACCTGGCCCTTCCCTCGCAGAACCCATGGTGTGGTAGAGAAGTGCATTTTCTGTTTTCACAGAATCGATCAGGGGTTAAAGGAAGGGAAAAAGATAGGCGAGGAAGTCGTGCCCGCCTGCGTGGAGGATTGTCCGGCAAAGGCCAGGAGCTTTGGAGATTTGGACGATCCTCAGAGTCAGGTCTCTGGACTGTTATCCTCAAGGGGATGGATGAGGCTTCGGGAGGAGATGGGCACACAATGTAAGGTGTACTATCTCCAGAAGTGAAGCTCTCCGCCCTAAAGGGCGGGGCCGTTCGACGGTCCTGAGTGTGTTGAAGGACTTTCCGGATAGGCAGTTTTTTTCTACAGGGTGTCCCTTTCCCCCGTCCTAAAGTACGGGGCTTCCGAGATACGTCCCGGTGAGGTCGCTTGAAGTGGGTATAACATTCACATCCATTGAAGGAAGATCGCGAGGTTTCTGGATCTTAGCCGTAACGCTGGGCGCCTTCTCAGTGATTGGACTCACCTGCTTCATGGTCAGCTATATCAAAGGCCATTATGTCCTCGGAACGAGCAATGTCATCCCCTGGGGGATGCCCATTGTCGTCACCATTTACCTGATCGGCCTGAGCGCAGGTTCTCTCATCCTCTCCTCCTTGACCTATGTTTTCGGCAGGAAGGAGTTTCGGCCCATCTCCAGATTGGCCGTTTTTCTGGCCATCGTGTTGATCTTCGGCGCCATGATAGGCATCTCTCTTGATCTGGGAAGGCCGGAGAAGGGTTGGCGGCTGTTCATGTTTTTTATTCTGAATAACATGCGTTCGATGTTTGCCATCAACGGGGTTCTCTACGGGGGGTATTTTGCCATCGGCATCCTCTATCTCAGCCTTATCTTTGCGGAGAAACCGAAGTGGACCCGGGCCATGGGGATTCTGGCGATCTGCTGGGCGTCCCTCGTCCACATGGGAACAGGGGCGATCTTTGGATTCATCGCCGCGCGGCCGATCTTTTATTCTGCGATCAAGCCCTTTGAATTTGTCACGGCAGCCATGGCCTCCGGGCTGGCATTGCTGATCATCACGGTCGTATCCGTCTTCCGTGTTGTCAAAAGGGAATTCGATCGAAAGATCCTTTTCCCGCTGAGTCGAATGCTCCTCGTCCTGATCATCCTATTATCCGTTATTGTGTTGTTGGATAAGTTGGCCCATCTTTATTCGCCCCATCGGGAGCCCGGACTCTGGCTCCTCACCGGACCCTTCTCTTCGATCTTCTGGGGATTACAGGTGGGATGCGGCTATCTTCTGCCCATTCTGATCTTGGTCCATCCCCGATTTAAAAAAACGATCCAAGGGGTGATGATCGCGTCATTTTCCGTTGTCATCGGCATATTCGGAGAGAGGTTTTCGCTGATCATTCCAGGGACAGCCCATCCTCTCCCTTTTTATCCGGGGAAGATTGAGGGGTTTTGGGGAGCACCAGGCGTCTTCCCCTTTACCCCTATCGAATCACTCATGTCGATCGGGGTATTCGCCATCATGGGACTCTTTTTCATTTTGGGGTTGAAGTATTTAGAGCTCCTGCCGACTGATGCGAAGGAGGAGCAGATCGCCGCATCGGTGGAGAAAACATGAAGCACCTCTTTTTAGCTTCTGAAGACCCCCTCAGCCGCCGGGAGTTTTTCAAGGCGGTCCGGTTCAAGAACGTATTCAATCCCGTCGTTGATAAAGAAACATGCACGGGCTGCAGCCTTTGCGCGGTCCATTGTCCAACAGGGGCCTTGGTCATTCTGCAAAACGCTGAGAAAAACCTCTACCAGATTCTTTTCCGGCAGGATCGCTGTGATGGATGTGGCAGGTGTGAAAAAGTCTGCCCGGAGCATTCTTTCCAGTTGCACCGGGGATCTAAACGGAACATAAGAGACGCAGCGTCGATGGTCATCTTTGAAGACCGGATTCTCCAATGTCATGGCTGCGGCGCCCCTCTCTTTCCGGAAGCCCTGGTGAAACGTTTGAAAACGAGAGTTCCCTCAATGGAAGGGATCGGTGTGCTCTTTGATCTCTGTCCTTCCTGCAGGATGAAAACCCAGCGGGCAGGGGAGAGGGTTGAAAAAAGCAGGTGAGGGAACAAGGCAGAAGTCGAGGAGCAGGATTGGAAACATCCCTTAGACCCTTCGCTATTTTTCTGGAGTTGATCCTCTTGGTTGGCGTGATCTACTCCCTGTTTACGGGGATGAATCTTGCATTGTCCGACCTGGGCTTAGACCGGAAATACTCCAAATTCTTAAAGACCGCGGTGATCCTCCTAACCTTCCTAATCTTATTTTTTCTCGTATCCCACTTGATCACTTTTTACCCGCGGATATCGGTCCTGTCGAAGTTTCAAAGGTGATGAGATGGATTCCCTGAGTTCTGGATTCTGGGCAGCTCAAGACGTCTATATGAGGGAAATACTTCTGCCGGTCGTCATTGGCTTTCTGGCTCTTCTGGTCGGCCTGGTGGCCCTCTTTGTCATCAGCTTCCGCCGGGAACACTATCGCCTCTGGCATCTGGGAAAAGCAGAGGACTGTTCAGGTCAATGGGTGACCCGATTGAAAACGGTTTTGGCCGTCGTTTTTGCCCACAAGCGAATCTGGAATGAGCCCTATCCGGGAGCCATGCATCTTCTCATCTTTTGGGGAGTCCTCCTCATCTTCCTCGGGAAAATAATAAGACTCTTCTCCTATCCTGTCGGATTGACGATACCCCCTCAGGCCATCTTTCTCTATGCCTCCATGATCTCTGAAATCGGAGGGGTCCTGGTGATCGGTGGCGGACTTTTGGCATTCGTGCGAAGGTATCTCCTCAGGCCCTCCCGCCTGGATACAAAACCTGAGCACCACGTCCTCTTCTTCTTGGGGTCGGCCATTTTAGTCACGGGTTACCTGATCAAAGCCTACCGGATGACGGCAGCAGAAGTGGGAATCCCCCAGGATTGGTTTTTCTGGGCGCCTGTGAGCTCCTTCCTCACCCGTTTCATCTTGGTCTTGCCTTCCGAGTCCTTAAATGAACTTTTTCTCTGGCATCGCATTTTCATCCATGCGGTCCCTGCGATGTTCTTTCTGATCTATTTCATCGTCAGCCGTACTCCTCTGAAACATCTGTTCCTGTCCCCCCTGAACATCTATTTCCGCTCGCTGAAGCTCCGGGGGGCGCTTCAGCCCATCCCCAATTTTGACGAAGTGGAAACATACGGAGTCTCCCGTATCCAGGAATTTACCTGGAAACAGTTGTTGGATCTCGAAGCCTGCACCCGGTGTGGAAGGTGTCAGGACCATTGTCCAGCTCATCTGACTGAGAAACCCCTTTCTCCCAAGAAAGTCATCCTCGACCTGAGATCCCATCTTCATGAAAAAGGGAAACCGCTGATATGGAACCAGACTCCAAAGGAAGATGAAGACCGTTCCCTCGTCGGGAAAACTATATCGGAAGAGACACTTTGGGCCTGTACGTTCTGTCTGAGCTGTTATGAACAATGCCCGGTTTTCATATCCGCCTTCGACAAAATCATAGACATGAGACGATCTCTCGTCCTCATGGAGACCAAGTATCCCTCCGAGCTTCGAGAGGTCTTTCGGAATATGGAAAGAAAAAGCAATCCCTGGGGCGTCGAGAAGCATTTAAGATCGGACTGGGCAAAAGAACTGGGCGTCAAAACCCTGGCTGAAGATCCGGAGGTGGAAATCCTCTATTATCCCGGATGTTTCAAAGGCTTTGATGATCGAAATAAGAAAGTCGCCGTCTCCATGGTCAAAATCTTGAACAGGGTCGGGGTAAAATTCGGGATCCTTGGGAAAGAAGAAGGGTGTTGCGGTGATCCCGCGCGCCGAATAGGGAACGAATATCTCTATAAGATGTTAGCGGAAGCAAACATAGAAACCTTCAACCGGTATCAGGTGAAGAAAATCCTGACCACGTGTCCCCATTGCTTCAACAACCTTAAGAATGAATACCCTCAGTTTGGGGGGCACTTCGAGGTCATTCATCAAACCGATTTTCTCAATGATCTGCTTGAACGCAAGAAATTGAAATTGAAGGGAGGAACTCCTCTCACCGTAACTTATCATGATTCCTGCTACCTTGGCCGTTACAACCAGATTTATGAGAAACCTCGAAAGATCCTCACGTCCATCCCGGGTGTGAGATTAAGAGAAATGGACCGAAATCGATCTCGGAGCTTCTGTTGCGGGGGCGGCGGCGGAAGGATGTGGATGGAAGAACACCTGGGAAAGAGGATCAATGAGGTGCGAATCGAACAGGCGTTGCAGACCCAACCCGACGTGATTGCCACGGCCTGCCCTTACTGCCTCACCATGTTAGGAGATGGGTTGAAGGCCAAGGGGGTAGAAGAGTCCATCAAGATCTTTGATATCTCCGAGCTCCTACAGAAATCCATGGACGAAGAACCCCCTTGAGGAATGTGCCCGTATTTAGAAGAGGATTGTCCCCCTGCCTGTTCTATAAATTTTCTAGGGTTCGATTCTAAACCATTAAAGCCCCGCCCTTGACCAAAGGAAGTCAGGACCTTTTGATTTTATTGACTCCTCTGGCAGGCACTCGGTCACGACGGTCGAAACGTCCTGCTTCTCCCTGCGTCACCTCCCCTCGGATTCCTTGACGCGGTACGTCCTGTACCGCCTTTCCTCCCTCGCGGGCCGGTGAAAAATACCCATCTGCAGCGTTATCTCTCAGAAATCTCATAAGCGAATTTTTGGCTCGATTTGGCTCAATTTGGCTCGATTTTGCTTGACAAATAAGATCCTTGAGTTGGCCCGTTGGGCGCCTTCGGGTTCCAACCATCAGCCGTGGGAATTTATTGTGGTTAAAGACAAAACCGTGAAAGATAAAATCGTCGCGATTGTTGAGGATGCGGCGCGGGTTACCCAAAAAATGGAGCTGACGAGAGAAAAGGATTTGCAGCACCCTGGGCCTCTTCATCCGGTTGAAAAGGCTGCGATTAAGGATGCGCCCATCTTTATTATTGTTGTCGGGGACCCTAGGACAAGGCAGGCACAGGTCCTGCAAGCACAGCAAACACCCGATTCTTATACATCAAGCTTGGCCAGCGCCTTTCTCTATATGCACCTGGCAGCGACGACACTGGGGCTCGGGTCCCGTTGGCTTTCTGCTTCTACTCAGTATTTATCTCAAGCCTTGATAAAGGAGACGCTATGAATTCCGAGAGGCTATGATGTATATGACATGTTCCTGCTGGGTTACCCAGATCGCACCCCGGGGCCACGTAAGATCAGGGAATTGAAGGAAATCGTTCATTGGGATCGTTACGATATTTCAAAATACCGAGACGATACAACCGTGAAGGAATTCGCTAAGAAAATCCAAATGGGGTTCAGGATAAGATGATCCTGAATGCGATTTAAGAAGAAAAAACATGGGGGTAATGTAATATGGAATCGAAAAAACATATCCTTTTGGTTGTTCGCATTGATGTAAAACCGGAGATGGAGGACGAATTCAATCGCTGGTATAGGGAAGAACACCTTCCGGGTCTCCTGAACGTGCCAGGAGTCCTCTGGGCCAAGAGGGGTATCAATGCCGGTAAGAGCCCGAAATACATTGCGGTCTACGAGCATGAGAGCATGGATGTGCAACACAGCGAAGCTTACCGGAAAGCTACGCAAACAGAGTGGACACGAAAAATCGAACCCCATCTTCTCAGAAGGGAGAGGGACATTTACGAACTCCTTTAGACTTGTCGTGGTACACGCCGGAAGCGTTCGTCGTCAATTCGGATAGTCGAAGGTTGAGAAAAGAAGCTATTGCATTGGACCATCGCTGTTGAATCGCATTCAGAGGGTGCGAAGGGTCCTCTCAAGAATGAGGTGTCCCCGTTGCGAGAGAATGAGGGGAAGTGTCGACCTGTGCAAAGAATGCTACCGGAACTTGACACGGGAGGCCTGAGGGTTTCCTTTTTTTGCAAGAAGGCTGCCTCTTCCCTTTGCCTTTTCCGGGTTCGGGTGGGGAACAACAACGCAGCCTCGATTTTAAGGAGCCAAGCTCTGGAACGACGTCCCTTATATGGGCGATCCTTCCCGGGAAGGATGCCACTCTTCAAAGTCTTCTGTCGCACAGTCCGAATCTGGAGATAAAAGACAATTGGCCTGCCCCCAATCCCCCGCGGATATCTTGCCAAGATGGAATGTCCCTCAAGGGTGCCGAGGAGGGTGGATATGCTTTTCGGATAATTTCTTTTGAAGAAATTAGGAGTCTTCCGACAAACTCCTAACCGATGACAAAAGAACTTTATCGCCCCTGCTTACCATTCCGACCTGGGACCACGTTACTTCTCAGTACCTCTGTATAGCCAGTACCGCAGTTCCCCCGGCCCCGATGATTCCCAGCCCGGCTATAAAGAGCAACCCGTCCACATAGGATCCAGTGGCGGCTATCAGGAAGATAAGAACAGGGTAGCATTGGGCACTGCAAAAGGAGGAATCCTCCGGGATGATCTCCACTCCAGGCGTCGACTTTAATTCCGGGAAGTTCTCGGAGTCCTCCAGATCGACCATCTCTAAATTTAACGTCCCAGGATAGGGGGCAATGTTCAGTTTTTGAATAAACTGCTTTCTGACCCAGGGAATCTGAGTGAAGGTTGAGGCCACCCGAAGTCCTTCGATGATTCTTCCACGAATCTTAATGTTCACTCCTTTCTTTTTGATCCCTCTGATCTCTCTTTCGGTGATCAATAGCATAGATTATCGGTTCTCCGTTCTCTGGAGAGCTCAAATCAGAGAAGTCAAAGCTGTATGAGTTCATCGTCAAAAGCAGAAGGGGAGGGTTATTTATTTCCTGTTTAAACTGGGAAGGTCAATGGTCCAAATGTCTCGTCATTTGGCAAATAAAATAAGAACTCGGTTCTAAGTGAGTAAATTATACGGAAGAGGAAGGGTGTGTGTCAAGATAAAATGACCTGCCAATGCAGGGTCAAGAAATCGAGAAAATGTTTCAGACTCCTGAGCTTACGGACCATTTAGATTTGATAGCGAGTGGTTTTTACCACTTATGTTAATCCATGTATCTTCCGGCACTCATGTTGAGAGTTTCTCCTGCCATGAAATCATTTTCCAGCAGAAATACAACCCCATGCGCAATCTCGCTGGGTTCGCATACCCTGCCGACATGCGTGGTGTCTGCAAAACGTTCTTGAAGAGAAGCCGGAAGACTCTGAAACATCTCAGTCTTCACCGGGCCCGGGGCAATGGCGTTCACATAGATGTTTTTCTTTGCAAACTCCGTGGACAACGCCATCGTCAGACCGATGACCCCGGCCTTTGAAGCCCCATAATGCACACCAGATGCCCCTCCCATTTTCCCGGCGATAGAGGACATGTTGATGATCTTGCCTCCAGACTGCTTTAAGAATATAGGGATGACGGCCTGACAGCAATTGAACATTCCTTTAAGATTCACGCCCAGTACGTGATCCCATTCGGCCTCAGTGATCTCCAAGAACTTGGGCTGCCCCATGGTCCCAGCATTGTTCACAAGAATATCTACCCTTCCAAAGTGCTTGAGAACGGTTTGGAACATGCCGTGGACCTCTGACTGCTTTGTAATATCCGCCTTGACTTTTATTGCTGACCCGCCCATCCCTTCGATCTCTTTTACAACCCTGTCAGCGGCATCAACGCCGCTGGAGTAGTTGACCGCTATTTTGGCACCCTTTGTCGACAACATCATCGCAATCAGCCTTTCCGATGCCTCTGCTTCCTCCAGTGATGACAGCCACCTTTCCGTTAAGATCCATGATCATCCTCCTATTTGAAAATTCGACGAACCTCAAATTGTTCGACCCATTTCTGTTCCTTCCGCAATCGCCTCCAATGCCCTCCGAGGCTCCTTTGCGTCTCCAACAACGAGGAGGCGCCGGGACACGCCCCTCAACCGTTCGACGAGCGCGTCATTGCGCGTGGTCCCCATGGCAACAACGATTGTGTCCATACCCCGGATTGCTTTCTCCAGACCACCCTGGATGTACTTCACCCCATCAGGAAGGATCTCGACAACCTTGGCACCAGTGATGATCCCCACTCCCTTAGCCCTCAGTCTCTGGATCAGGAGACTTCTCCATGAACTGCGCTCATCGAATGCTACATTCTCCAGCATCTCAATGACCGTCACTCTATTCCCTCCGGGCCTCAAGTCGTCAACCGGGTGAGCCAGAAAATCAGCGGTCTCACAGCCGACGACGCCACCGCCGAGAACCAGGATCTGGGGCCCTGCAAGCACCTGACCTGTCAAGACGTCCCAGGCTGTCACTACGTTCTTGCCGTCACTGCCAGGGATCTCTTTCGGGATGACCGGCGCGCCACCGGTTGCCAGGATAACCACGTCGGGTTTCAGCCTCCTCACCTCTTCCGGAGTCGCTTCATTGCCTACCTTCAGCGTCACTCCGGCCTTCATTGCTTGCGAAACGAGATATTGCACCGCCTGGGTGAGCTCCTGTTTCAGGGGTGGAACTGAAGCGATCAGCAATTGCCCTCCTAATTTGGATCCCTTCTCCATCAATGTAACACGATGCCTCCGCTTCGCGGCCGCCACGGCCGCCGCCAACCCCGAGGGACCACCACCAATCACCAGGACTTCTTTGGGGGTTTCAGCACGGACGGGTGGTGCGGCACCCTCCCTGCCCACGTCGGGATTGATCAGGCAGCACACCTTCTTGTCTGATGACACCGACACCAGACAGGCCATGTCACCCACGCACGGGCTGATATCGTCCCAATCCCCATGGTAGGCCTTGTTGGGAAATTCCGGGTCCGCCAATAGAGCCCTGGCCATGCCGACCATGTCTGCCTTGCCTGAAGTCAAAACCTGTTCCGCGATCCACGGGTTTGTGATGCGGCCCACGCAGATGATCGGGACCTTTACTACCCTCTTGACCACCTCGGTCAGGGGGGCATTGGGGGCGAGGGAAGATCCCATCGGTGGACTCGTTATCCAGGGTGTGTTCCCTGTGGTGCCGGAGGAGATGAGGAAAGCATCGATACCCGCCTCAACCATCAGGGGGGCAGTATAGAGCGTCTCCTCGATTCCCCTGCCGCCTGGTTCGGGTTCCGCTGCGGAGATTCGGATCATTATTGGGAAATCCGGTCCCACCACTGAGCGAACGTGCCGGATCACCTCAAGGGGCAATCGCAATCGCCCCTCGATATTCCCGCCGTACAGATCTGCTCTCTTGTTATGAATGGGCGAAAGAAAGCTAGCCAGCAGGTGGTGGCAGTGCGCGCAGTGAAGCTGAACGGCGTCACAACCGGCTTCCTGGGCTCGTCGAGCAGCCTCGCCAAATTGCTTTATGATCTCCTGGATCTCATCAATCGTCAGCTCCTGAGGGATCTCTCTATAAATGCGAGATGGGATAGGAGAAGCGGCCACGGGCGGAACTCCCGTGAGCGCCGACCGAGCATTAAAGCTTGGATGAATGAGTTGGGGTGCGATCTTAGCGCCGAATGAGTGAACGGCCTCAACCAACTCCCTCCATTCTGGAATAAGTCGATCTTCACGAAGACTCAAATTGCGCCACAAATATTGGGGACCGATGGTTGTATCCTCGGTGATGATCAATCCAACTCCTCCACGAGCGCGCAAGGAATAATGGTTTATGAGCGATGGGGTCACCCCTCCGTGCAGGGAAGCTAAATTGGTTGCAGCCGGTGACATCACGATGCGATTCTTTATCTCCATCTGCCTGATTTGGATTGGACGAAATAAATGGTCCAGTGTTCCCATCTCATTCCTCTTACTTCTATAAAGGGTTCTTGGCGGTTTCCATCAGCCCTCCTCCAGCTCCAGCTGATGTTCCCCCCCGCACAACCAATAATTCACTATGTTCAATCCCTTTAATCATCCCGACATCATAGATTTCAATTTCCGGCTTGGTTCCACTCTTCCGGCAGTGCGTGAGGTATCCCTTGAGCGTCTTAAACGTATTTGAGAAAAGATAGTCTCCACTGTGAAGATCGCCTTATTCTTACTCATTACTACTCCTCGACGGATTGAGAATTCAAATGATGGGCACTTGTTGAGGATAAAACGATGTCCGTACGATGGCCAAATCGCGGCTCCACCTTTCCTTACCAGACCAGCACACCGCTATTTGACGGACGGGACCTTATTCGTGGCCTGGTGAAGGGACGAGACGAGAGTTTTCGCACTATTGCCTAACATCGTGACGTCGCCACTGACGGCCAAATAACGGTACCCCGCTGCCGCGAACTTTGCCGCCTGCTCCACAGATCCTACGAAAGCGCCCATGTACGTGCCGGTGCGCGAGGCAGCTTCCTCGATCTGGTGTATACGCGTGACGACCTCTGGATGATCGAACTGACCAGGAACGCCGAAGTCCACACTCAGGTCCATCGGACCAATGAAGCCTACATCGAGTCCTTGCATCATCTTGTCAATCGGCTCTTCTATTTCGCGCGTTTCGAATTGACCAATCACGAGGGCGCGGACGTTGGACTCGCTAAGATACCGGGAGACCGGAACAGTCCCATAGCCTGCCCACGCGTTGGCAACACCGACCGAGCGGGAGCCTTCAGGGGGGAAGTGCATCATCGTGTGAAGGCTTCTTGTGTCGGCAGCGCTTCGCAGGCGCGGCATCTGAATGCCCACGGCCCCGGCTTCAAGCAGACGGTTGACCAAGCCCTGTGTTGGCTCGGGAAGCCGGACCGTCACCGGCAACCCGGCGGCGGCGCACGCTTTAATGACCGTCCTGGCTTCCATCTCGGAAATCTGAGCGTGCTCCATGTCGCAGATCACAAAGTCGAAGCCCGCGAGCGCGAGAAGATCAACCACTTCGGGACGGGGCAGCTTCAGAAATGTTCCGAAACAAGCCCTCTCCGCCAGTGCGAGATGAAGATCACCGTGTCCCATGAATATTCCTCCTTTTCATAGGGTCTGCTTTCACGGGTCAGGGCATCGGATACTCATCCGAGTTCAAGACCCATCCTTGCTTCTGGGAGAAATCAAGCCGGGGAGGGCAGAAAAGGTCTACCAGTTGATTCGCTCCCTTACCGACCGCCCCCGTCGTGTGGATGGAGGGTGGTGGGATGACCGCCACCGATACAGTTGCGCACTCCTCATGCTCGTCAGCTCGCCATTTGTTCATATCGGGAATCCAAGGCCAACGGATGTGATGGACGAATACACCTTCGACGGCGAGTGAGATTTGCTCGAAATCATCATGAGCGTGGGGGGACATTTTGGCCGTGTCCCGTGGGCCGTTTTGAATGTCGAGATAATTAACCATCATGGTCGAGCAGCGCCAGATACGACCGAAGCGCCCCTCTTGAGGGGGGACGTCGAGACTATAGGTGCGAAGACGGTAGCCGGACGGAGGTGCCGGCCATGGTTTGAAGGGCGCGACATTCGGATGAGGGGTTGCGTATGACTTGGCATTTGAGCACTTCTTGGCCAGGTCCTCCGACAGGACGGTGAACAAACGGAATAAGCGACCCTTGGCCAGGACGCGTACGCTGCTCTCTCCCGGAGGGATGATGGATAGGGAGTAGCCGGCAACCCTCTTTACCCCTTCGCCGGTAGTAATGTCAACGGACATGGTGCGATCGGGGAGGAGCAATACATACTCGTCAGGTTGACCGGACCGCGAGAAGATCGTATCCACCGAAGCCTCGGTGTAAGCGATGATGATGTTCTGTCCTCGGGCATACCACGTCTTGACACCCGGAGAAGTCTCATCGGGCGGGGTTTCGTAAAACTTGACGTAATCGGTGCCGGCGAAGTCAGTGGGCGTTTTGTCAACTGCGGGAGCCAGGCGTCAAGCTGGCTCGCGGATCTTTAGCATCATAAGGCATGGGACGTTCCTCCTGTCAGTATCGTCTTTTCGTCAAATGGATGATTCGGCGTGGTTTCCTTCCCATCTTTCAATCGAGACCAATTAATTTTGCCGGATTCTTCCGGAGGATCAGATCTATTTCTTCATCTTTGATTCCCAATTCCAACAGATCCCGGATGCAGGCTTTCAGACCTTCAACCGGGTAAGGATTGCCCTTCTGTCCGAGGTCCGATCCAATGGTGGTTCTTTCCGCGCCGACTCTCCTGATCATCTCAACAAGGTAGTCTTTTTTCAGTTCGCCACTGAGGATCAGACGCGTAGGAATGTTCGATGACAACCCCTTGATTGGCAAAGTTTACCATGTCTTCCAAGGATGCATTCACAATGAACTCCGGATGATTCATGAGGATCCTTTTCACTCCCTGTTTCTTGGCTTCGGCAATCAGAAGCTTGATCTCGGACAAATGGAGATGTCCGGTTGCCAGGACGATATCCGCGCGAGCAATCAGTTTCAATATTTCGATCACCTGGGGGAGCAAAGCGCCGTTTTGATCCACGATGGTCAAGGGAATCTCCGGTAAAGGTTTTTCCTTCGTGTCCGGGAAAGGAGGTTTTGTGCCCTTTACTGTGAACGTCAATGTGATTCTTGGCGGAAAGGGTCGGCATCCAGATAATCTTTCCGCCGTACTTGATCGCGCAATCCACTGTGTAGGGGCTAATCCCTCCGCCCGTGTTATTCAACACCAAGCCACCGTAGAAACTGATCGGCGCATCTTTGAAGACGTGCTCTTGGAGGAAATAGACTGACCCACTGGTCATGGAGTGCTGGTCTTTGACCACCAGGCCTCGCATCCCCGCGGCAAGAGCCTGCTTGACTGCTTCGGCATGATCCAGAGAGCGGGGAATCAGACCGGGACCACTGTGAACATGCAGGTCGACTGCTCCTTGCAGAAGTTTTGTTATCTTGTCCATTGGATTCCTCCTTCACGCTCTATTTCAGAACTAAATTGGGTATATACATGACGAGCTTGGGCATATAGGTAATGAAAAACAAGACTGCAGCCGCTACAATTAATAAAGGGAAAGCAGCACGAGAGATCCGCTCCAGGCTGATTTTGGCAATCCTGCAGCAAACGAAGAGGCTGACCCCGACCGGAGGGGTGCTCATTCCAATAATCAGATTCAGGACCAAAATGACCCCGAAATGCACAGGGTCTACGCCTAAATTAACGGCGATGGGTAATAAAATCGGAGTAAACAGGATGATGGCTGAAGCCGTCTCCATCAAGCACCCGACCACGAACAAAAACAAATTAATCACCAGCAAGATCACATTGCGGTCGTGGCTAATGGAAAGAAGAAGGTTCTGAACGACACCACTGATGTCTTCTGCCCCAAGGATCCAAGAGGTAATCATGCAGGTAGAGACAATTGGCATGACCGCTCCTAAAAAGATCCCTATCTCGATCAGGTTGTTTGCCAAATCTTTGATTTTCAGCGTCCGATAAACCAACCCGATGAACACCGCGTAAGTAACGCCTACGGCTGCGGCTTCGGTTGGCGTAAAGACGCCTCCTAAGATCCCCCCAAGTATGATCACAGGGAAAAACAAGGCGGGGAGGGATCGGACAAAGTTGCTGAGGAAATTCTTGAGCGAAAATGCTCCGGTTTTGGGAATCTTTCTTCGTCTTGCGTAGAGATAGGAAGGGATCATCAGACTGAGCCCCACAAGGATGCCTGGAATCACTCCTGCCAGGAAAAGACCGGCAACCGAGACATTTCCCATGGCGGCGTATATAACGAAGGGAATGCTGGGAGGGATGATGGGTCCCACTGTCGCCCCAACAGAAACGATCGCTGCACTGAAATCAACCTCATACCCGTCTTCGACCATGGACGGAATCATGGCTGAGCCGATCGCGGCAGCGTCGGCTACTGCAGATCCGGATATCCCCCCCATGACCATGTTGGTTCCACAGCTTACGATAGCCAGTCCCCCGGTGATATGTCCGAACGCGGACTTCACGAGAGAAATGAGTCTTTGAGTTATCCCGACTGCGTTCATCAGATTCCCACCCAGAGCAAAAAGCGGAACGGCAAGCAAAACGAACATGTCGAGGCCTTTGAACATTCGGTGCGGGAACATGATCAACAGATTGAACTTGCCCGTGACCAGGACATAGGTCAAAGAAACCAATCCCATAATAAAAACGATTGGAATTCCCAAAACGAACAAAAAACCAAAGACGATAGAGATGATCGATAACATGGCAACACTATCCCCTTTTCGCGCTGAAGTAAGAAAAAACCGATTCAAATGCGAACAAAAGATAGAGCAGACATCCAAGGGGAACAACGGCATAGATGATGCCAAATGAAATCCGCATGGAAGGAGAAACCTGCGCCACATTTTGGAAGCACAATTTGACCCCATAGATGACAATGACGATTGCAAAGATGGAGCACAGCAGATCCGAGATAAGGAGAGCCACTTTCAGCAAATGTCGGGGTAATTTTTCCCTGAAGAACTCCACGCAAATAAGCTCTCTCTTCCTGTAGGCCACCCCCAGCCCGACAAAGGAGGCCCATATCATCAGATATCTTGCCAACTCGTCTGTCCAGGGGATAGAAACCAGAAGGATGAACCTGGCGACGATCTGCAGCATCGTGGTAACAACGATCCCGCTCACCAGCACCAACAGGGCTCTCCTTAAGGACTTTTCAAGTGAGTCATAAAAATGTTTCATATCTTTCCCTTCTTCTTACCGAACCTGCACAGACACGGGTTTTCTCCTTGTTCCGGCAATGCCTTGTCATCGCCCATTCAGGAATCCACCCTCAACGGGCAGGATAACCCATAAACAAAGTTCGAGGGTCGAGACGACAAACACGGTAGCACCAGCAGGTCCTCCGGGTTTCCCCATCGGCCTGCTGGTGTCTTCCCAGTCATCAACTCAATATCTCAACCCTTTTCAAAGGGACATTACTTTTTCTGCATGGCTTGTACCGCCTCGACAAACTTAGCCACCCTCTGGTTCTTCATATACTTGTCGTAGACGAACTTGGAGCCCTCTAAAAAGGCGCGTGAGTCTGCTTGATTAATCTTTATCCCTTTCCCTTGCATCACTTTCATTGCCTTCTCGTCCTCTCCCTTGGTGAGATCGATCTGCCAGGGAATGATTTCTCTCCAGGTATCTGAAAATATTTTTTGAATGTCTTTGGGCAAGCCGTCCCAAACCTTGACATTAATAAAGGCAACAGATGGCCAAAAGAAGTGGCCGGTCGTTGAGAAGTATTTGATCACTTCCATTAATTTCTCAGATGACGCGGAGGTGGCATTGATCTCAGTGCCATTGATAACCCCTGTCTGCATGGATGTGTAAATCTCTCCGTAAGAAATGGGCACAGGGATCGCTCCAAGGGCACTGAACATCTCCTCGTGCATCTTATTTTCTCCCACCCGGATTTTCAGCCCCTTGAGATCCGCCATCTTCGCTATGGGTCTGGTATTATTTCCTATGTGGCGATATCCATTTTCAATCAGGCCCAACGGGTGAAGGTTACGCTCCTTGATCGCAGAAAGAAGTTCCATCGTATAATCGGCGAGAAATACCTTTTTTAACATTTCGTAATCAGTGATCAAGAAAGGCATCTGCAGGGCGTTCAAGGCAGGCGTAAAGCCGTCAAACATTGCGGATGAACAGTGAGCGCCCTCTAAGGCTCCTGACCCCACCAGTTCAATCATGTCTTTGTCGCCACCCAGTTTTCTGTCCTGGGCCGCCAACACTTGAACTCTTCCCTGCGTTCTTTGCTGAACAAGCTCGACCCATTTCTCAAGAGCTGTGTGAGTCGGCAGACCCTTAGACGAGGCCGAACCAAACGTTAATTTGATCACTTTATCAGCCCCGAATGCGAAAGAGTGGACCAAAAGCAAGGAGATTCCCAAAATTGCAATGCAAATCAACAGACCAGATTTTCTCTTCATGTTCTTCCTCCTTTTTGGACTGTCCTATGTTTAATGGAGACATTCCGTAATCGATCCAAACAAAGGCTATCTTGACGGGACTCTTCATTTCATTCTTGGAAGCCTCACCTCCTCCCTGACTGCTCTCGCTCGGTTTCATTGCCAACCTTACCTCCGATCCTTTTTGATATTTTTTCCGAACACTCAAAGATCGATTTCAGGATCTTTTCCTTCTTGGGGTCATCGATTCTATGAGTGGGTCCAAAAACGACAAGGCCTGCGGCTATTTTCCCCTCGTGGTCGAATATCGGCGCAGCCAGTGCTCTCACCCCGAGGTCGACTTCCTCTTCGCTAAAGGCATATCCTGCCTTTCTGATGGCTTTTACCTCTTTCCTAAGCTCATCAGGGTCAACGATCGTCTTCCCGGTGTACTTGACAAGGGTTTGTGTTTTCAGGAAAGTTTCTATTTTTTTGTCCTCGAGATGGGCAAGGAGAATTTTCGATGCCGCACCTGCATGCAATGGGAGGCGAATCACTTTCCCCAATGAGAGGACCATCGAAATGCTTGTTTCCGGCTCGACTTTTTCAATATAGACGGCGCAGTTTCCATCCAATACGGTAAGGGCCACCGTTTCTCCAAATTGATTGGCGAGCTCCTCCATATAAGGATAGGCTATCCTGTCTATGGCAATGCGATTCTGGACGGCATTTCCAAGCTCGAACAATCTCATTCCGAGCCGATACTTCTCCAGACCCTGCTCGTAATCAACCAGCCTGCGTCCCCTCATCACGGCCAAATATTTGTAAGTCGTACTGCGCGGGAAACCCACGAGCTTGGAAATCTCGGCTACGGAGAGGGCATTTTTCTCCTGCAGGACGTCAAGAATGTCAATGGCTCTAAGGAGGGATTTGAATTGGTTCTGCAGGGAAGATTTGACGTGATTCCTCTTCCTATCCCGATGCTCTTGAGTTTTTGTAGTTTCCATATGCTGAGACTCAATTATCATAATGCAAGACAATATATCAAATCCAAAATTATTGTCAAGCTTTTTTTGATGGAAAAAGATTGGACTCTTCACAGGCAAACGATTCTTCTGAACCCCCCCTTACTGACTTGACAGGACCCAACCGGCACTCGTATGATTATCGCCGTGATCACTGAACTAAACGCACAGCAGGACATTCGGTTGCACCTCTCTGCGTCAGTGGTAACCCCGCTCTCGTTTTTTTGTGAAGTCCTTTCAGGATTAACCGTGGAACAGTCGCAAACGTTCCTACCACACTCAATGAAGAAGTGATCATTTATGGCGTCGGCAAAAGCCGTTATAGGGCAATGAGGTCAAAATATCAGGAGGAAATGGCATGGCTCTCAAAACGCCTGAGCAGTATGAAGAAAGTTTACGCAAGATGAATTTCAAGATTTACCTGATGGGAGAGCTGGTGAAGAATTCGGTGGATCATCCCATCATTCGCCCTTCGCATGAATTCGGTGAAGATGACCTATGCTCTGGCGCAGAAGCCGGAGCATGAGGATCTGATGACGGCCAAATCACATCTGACCGGTGAACAAGATCAACCGTTTTACCAATCTACATCAGAGCACGGATGATCTGGTGAAGAAGGTCAAAATGCAGCGTCTTTTGGGTCAGCAGACGGCGTCCTGCTTTCAGCGCTGCGTGGGCATGGATGCCATGAACGCGGTGGACAGCACTACCTTTGAAATGGATCAGAAACTCGGAACAAAGTATCATGAACGATTCACCAAATTTCTGAAAATGGTTCAGGAAGAGGATCTGACCGTAGACGGCGCCATGACGGACGTCAAAGGCGACCGGGGTCTGGCCCCCCATCAGCAGGCCGATCCGGATATGTTTGTTCATGTTGTGGAGAAGAACGATAAAGGGATTGTCGTTCGCGGCGCCAAAGCCCATCAGACCGGTGCGGTCAATTCTCATTGGATTTTGGTCATGCCGACCATGGCGATGGGCAAGGATGATGCGGACTATGCCGTATCCTTTGTCTTGCCCGGCGGATGAAAAAGGCATTTACTATATTTACGGGCGACAGTCCTGTGATACTCGGAAGATGGAAGGCGGCACGATTGATGTGGGGAATCACCAGTTTGGCGGCCATGAAGCCCTGATGGTTTTCGATAACGTGTTCGTTCCCGTGGGAAAATGTTCTCATGTGCGGCGAAGTACGAATTCAGCGGCATGCTGGTTGAACGTTTCGCTGGTTATCACCGTCAGAGCTACGGCGGCTGCAAGGTCGGCGTGGGCGATGTTCTGATCGGAGCGGCTGCGCTCGCGGCAGACTACAACGGCGCTGTCCAAAGCCTCTCACATTAAGGATAAACTCATCGAGATGACCCATCTCAATGAAACTCTCTTCTCCTGCGGTATTGCCTGTTCTGCTCAGGGCCATAAAACAGCGTCCGGCACCTACTCTGATCGATCTGCTGCTGGCCAATGTCTGCAAGCAGAATGTGACGCGTTTTCCTTATGAGATTGCGCGTTTGGCCGAAGACATCGCGGGCGGTTTGATGGTCACCATGCCCTCGGAAAAAGATCTGAAGCATCCGGAGATCGGCAAGGTTCTGGAAAAATATCTGAAAGGCACGGCCAATGTCTCTTGTGAGCACCGCGCACGCGTCATGCGTCTGGTGGAAAATCTCACCCTGGGCTCGGCGGCGGTTGGTTACCGGACCGAATCGATGCATGGCGCCGGCTCACCCCAGGCACAGCGCATCATGATTGCTCGGCAGGGTAATCTGGAACAGAAGAAGAAACTGGCGAAGAAAATCTCTGGGATTCCGGAATAGATCCATGCATCAGTATCCTCTGGTCCGATCAATCATGTTCAGCAGGGGCTCCCCGGCAAGGTAGCGCCTTAGGTTTTCACAGAAGACTTCCATGGCCCGGGCATTATAGTCAGGCATAAGCCCGGCCACATGAGGCGTAATGATGACGTTCGGCAAAGTCCAGAGCTCGCTATCTTGTGGGAGGGGTTCCTTCTCGAAGACGTCGAGCCCCGCTCCGGCGATCCACTTCTCCTTGAGGGCCTTTGTCAAAGCGGCTTCGTCGATGACCGACCCACGAGCGATGTTGATGATATAGGCAGTGGGTTTCATGGCTCGAAGTTCCCTCTCGCCAATCAGCTTTTGAGTTTCTTTTGTAAGCGCTACGGTCACGACCACGAAGTCGCTTTCCCCCAACATCTCCGAGAGCCTATCTGAAGGATAAAGTGTGTCCACCACCGCGGATGTCTCTTGCTCTGTCACGTGGCGGCGAGTAGCCGCCACTCTCATGCCGAATGCCTTGGCCGTTCGGGCGATCCCTTCTCCTGCCTTTCCCAACCCCACCACACCCAACGTCTTGCCGCAAAGCAGATCGGGCAGATCTTGTTTCCAAACCTTCCGTTGCTTATTGGCGAAGTAGACGGGGGCATGCCTCACGAACATCAGCATCATACCGAGAACGTGCTCCCTCATCGGGACGACATGGATGCCACTGGTGGTGGTTAGGATGACATCGCTTTGCCACAGCTTTGTGTCAACAAGCGTGTCAACACCGGCACTGGAGGTCTGTACCCATTTCAAACGGGGTGCACGCTCCAAGATATTCTCCGGGAGCCGCAAGCCGTATATCACCTCGGCCTCCCTGAGCAAGGAGTCGAGCTCGACATCCGCCCCTTCATCGGGAGCCAGGTCGATGGGGCCACGGGGTCTCTTTGTCTCAGCAGCTACCTGTTCTGCCGCATAAAGTACCTGGATCCGCGGATCCACCGCAGCAATTTGGCGTCGGTAGCTTTCCTCAAGCCACCGAGCAATAAGAACATTCACCTTGCCCTCACGCGCTGAAATAGGCAACCTCCTAGAGTTTTCTAGTTGAAATTATAGCACATTGACGAAGGTCTTAGAAAAATAAATTGAGGGAAAAACCGGAAAGGGTTTATGAAACTTGGCGTCATTGGCAATGGGAAAATGAGATCTGCGCTCATCTCGATGGCATCTATTTCACAGGTGCTCGTGAACTTGGCGTCTTCGCCTGCAACCGGGCGAAAGAAAAGGTAAGCGTGAATACTGTACATCTGTATCCAAAACTTTCTTGGTTAATCTTGATAATCATATTGAAAGGTCATAATATTAATTTTTTACTATAGTGGGCTAAACGAACGGTGCTGCAAAGGAGGATTCTGGCCATGGCATTGGGATATCGGGGCAAAATTCTCCACGTAGATCTGACGGACCGTAAGATCGAGGTGGAAGAGAAGGACGATACTTTCTATAGGACCTATCTCGGCGGGCGGGGAATCGGGTATCAATACTTGCTCAAAGAGGTGCCTCCGCGCATTGATCCTTTTTCTCCTGAAAACATCCTTGTCCTGGCCACAGGGGTGATGACGGGAAGCCCTCTGCCGGCAGCCTGTCGATTTTCCGCCGTGGGGAAGTCGCCGCTCACAGGGACCGCAGGGGAGTCCGAGGCGGCTGGATTTTTCGGCCCTGAGCTGAAAATGGCAGGATTTGATGCCATTGTTTTCCGGGGAAGAGCGGACCGACCTGTCTACTTGTGGGTGACGGAAGGGAAGGCGGAGATCAAGGACGCCTCGCATTTGGCCAAAGAGGGATCGAGAGAGGTGGAGGATGCGATTCGCGAAAAGATGGGCAGTAACAAGATTCGTGTTGCCCAAACCGGTTTGGCAGGCATGAATCTCGTTCGGTTCGCAAATATTACAAACAATCTGGGTCACTTCAATGGTCGAAACGGTTTTGGAGCGGTGATGGGTTCGAAGAACCTAAGGGCCGTGGCCACCCTGGGGACAGAGAAAATTCCCTTCCATGACGTGGAGTTCTTGCGTCAGACCGCTAAGGACTATGCGGCGACGTTCAAGGATGACGATCGAGGAAAAACCCTATTTGTTTATGGAACGACCGCGTTTTGCCAAATCCTATCCGTAGGCGGAGCCCTGCCGGTCAACAATTTCCGCCGGAGCGCGCTCGAAGATCCAACCTCTGTCAGTGGAGATACCTACAATGAGGTCCTTCTTAAGGAGAGGAAGGGATGCTATGTCTGCCCGATCCGCTGTAAACGCGGAATAGCCGTTGATCATCCGAGATACGGTGTTGATTCGCGGTATGGGGGACCGGAGTACGAAACCATGGCGGCCCTGGGAACCAACCTCAATATCGTGGACCTCAAAGCGATCGCCAAGGGAAATGAGATCTGCAACCGTTACTGTCTCGATACGATCTCGATGGGAATGACGATCGCTTTTGCTTGTGAGTGTTATGAGAATGGGGTGATCAAGAAGTCGGATACGGGCGGACTGGAGCTTCGCTTTGGCGATGCAGACCTGATGATTAAACTGCTTGAGATGACTGCCCGACGCGAGGGGTTTGGCGACCTTCTGGCTGAAGGGGCGGGGCGGCTGGCCGAAAAATGGGGAGTGAAAGATGAACCTTGCTATCTTGCCGTCAAAGGGCAGGAGCTCGCCATGCACGATCCACGGGTGAAGGTTGGGGTGGGCATGGGGTACGCCCTCAGTACGTACGGAGCGGATCACATGTATGGGCCACACGATGGGATCTTCACGGATGAGAAATTTCGCTCCTTTCAGGACATCAAGCCTCTGGGGATTCACAAAGCGGTCCATGCGACTCAGGTTACGAGCGAAAAGGTGAGGGCGTATGCCCTGTTGGAAAACCTCTTTAAGGTACAGGATGCCCTGGGACTCTGCGTGTTTGGATACGCTCCCCGGGGGGTAATGCCTCTTGAAAAAATGGTCCAATGTCTGAATGCGATTACAGGTTGGGATGCGAGTCTCTTCGAACTCATGAAAGCGGGCGAGCGAGGAACGATGATGGCGAAAGCCTTCAACAGCCGCGAGGGATTCACGATCACGGATGACAAACTCCCCAAGCGTCTCTACGACCCCAAACCCGACGGACCGAACGCCGGCAAGAAGATCTTTGAGGAGAAAGATTTTGACAATGCGATCCGGCTCTTCTACGACGTGACGGGCGTCGATCCTGAGACAGGCCGTCCCGGAAAGGAAAATTGGTTGAACTCGGGTTGGAGTGGGTAGAAGAGCTTATTTAAACCGGGTTCCATAGGGGAAGACATGCGTCACTGAAGCGAGGAGAAACCCCACAGGTCCGGGAGAAATATCTCCAGAAATCTTGTCATGCGGACGGACAGGATCTTGTCAGGCAAGGGTCACATTTGTCCCCAGCAAGACGGCCTTAGCGTGTTCTGGAAACGCTTTGAGTTTACGAACAAGCTGAGGTTGCCGCGACAAGATTTCTTCCGACATCCCTCCCGGACCTGAACAAGGCCACGGTAGAGTGACGCATTACTAGGGGAAGACGTGAGTTCTTGACAAATTGGAAGTCATTATGATAAACAACTCATCACTTGCGGGGCACTTTCCGGTCGATATTTGCAGTCATAGCATCGATAGGAATGATTCGCTACCGGTCTCGGGGGTAATTTTATGGAACGGATACTCAATTTTCGCATGAGCGGGCGTCTGTTGCTGGGCATCGGCGCCCTGGAGTTGTTGCAGGGAGTTGTTCGTGAGGTGGGCGCCGCTAAAGCCATGGTGGTCACTGATGCAGGAGTTGTTGCGGCGGGTATATGCAATCGAGTGTGTTCGTTTCTCAGGTCCGGAGGTGTTTCGTTCGAAATCTTTGACAAAGTTGAGCCCGATCCTAGTATCGAAATCGCGTATGCTTGTCTTAAGGCAGCGCGTGCGGCAGAGGCCGGTGTGCTGATCGGCGTAGGCGGCGGGAGCTCCATGGACATCGCCAAGGTGGTGGCGGTTCTCATGACAAATCAGGACGATGTGAGCAAGTACATCGGTATGAATAGGATTCCAAAGCCGGGTATCCCGACGATCCTGGTACCTACCACCGCTGGTACGGGAAGCGAAGTCACCCCCATTGCGGTGCTGTCCGACAAGGCTGACCACCTCAAAAAGGGCATCGTCAGTGAACATCTTTATGCATCAGTAGCCCTCGTTGACCCGGAATTGACAGTTGGTTTGCCTTCGCGCGTCACCGCATTCACAGGCATGGATGCGCTTGCACATGTGGTGGAGGCCTATACGAACAAATTCGCTCAGCCCTTTGTCGATACATTCGCGCTGGAGGGGATAAGGCTTATCGGCGCCAATATCAGAAGGGCGGTGGCGGTGGGTAATGATCTGCAGGCGAGGTACGCCATGTCGCTGGGAAGCCTTTACGGCGGCATGTGCCTGGGTTCGGTCAATACGGCCGCAGCGCATGCCTTGGCTTATCCGTTGGGAGGAACGTTCGATGTTCCCCATGGAGTTGCCACATCCCTTCTTCTTCCGCACGTGGTGGAGTTCAACCTGCCCAGCTGCCTGGAAAAGTATGCTCACATAGCCACCGCCTTGGGAAAACAGACGGCGGGGTTAACGGCCGAGAAGGCGGCCCGGCTCGCGGTTGAAGGCTTGGTAGAAGTTGTACGGGACATCGGTATCGTATCGCGTATGCGGGATCTGAATATTCCCGAGGATGCGATCCCGGAAATGGCCGATGCCGCGATGAAAGTGACACGGCTGTTGGAGAACAA
>CAVSVC010000064.1:0-30302 GCA_963731045.1 uncultured delta proteobacterium
GCCTGCGGCAACTGGTCTCTGTTTGTTGATCTTGTTTTAGAATCGTTTCCCTATTCAAAAACCCCCTCCGCCAACAACTCGACGAATTCCTCGTCGGACATTCCGAGCATCTGTGTACACACATAATCCGTATGCTCGCCCAGGCAGGGAGCGGGCATACGAAGTTCAGCCGGGGTTTCGGAGAGTCTAAACGGCGGGCCGTCATAGGCGCAGGATCCCATCTCGGGGTGTTCCAGATACCAGAAGTGACGGCGGTGAGCCAATTGAGGATCCTCTATGAGATCCTTTCCACTTTGAACCACCCCTGCTGAAACCCCGGCGGCCTGGAGGCGATTCATCACCTCTTCCGCCGGCAGGCCGACTGTCCAGCTTTCCACGAGCCTGTCGAGTTCCTCTTCATTGGCCTTCCTGGACTGAATCGTGGCAAACCTGGGATCCCGGGCCCAGGGTGGATGCCCCATGACGGTACAGAGCGCCTGCCACTCCTCATCATTGAAAACGGCAAGCGCACACCATCGATTGTCTCCCTCGCAGCGATAGACTCCATGGGGAGAAGCGGCCGGGTGATGATTACCGATCCTGCCGCCTTCCCTCCCGTTGACCGTGTAGTCCAGGATTGCAGGGGCCAGGTGCTGCACGGCCACTTCATGCTGCGACAGGTCGATATACTGTCCCCTTCCTGTCCGGCGACGATGCTCCAGGGCAGCCATAATGGCAATCACAGCGATGGGAGGGCTAACGGTATCCGTGTAGGGATAGCCCACCCCCACCGCATCCTGGTCCGGCCAGCCGACGAAGTGGGTAAACCCGGCCCTGCTCACAAGCTCAAGTCCGAAGCCGGGTTGCCGGGACTCCGGTCCGTTCTGTCCGAGCCCGCTTGTGCTGACCAGGATGATCCCTGGATTGACTGCTCTTCATCCCCTCGTATCCCAGTCCCCATTTCTTTTCCATCGTTCCCGGGGTAAAATTCTCGACCGCCACATCCGCCCAGGCGACAATCCTTCTGGCCACCTCGACGCCTTTGGGGTGGCCCAGGTTGAGTGCCATTCCGTATTTGTTGCTGTTGTAGTTGGCATAACAACCGCTGCGGTTGATCCCGGGGATTCCGTCCTTGAAGGGCTCGATCCCTCTCAGCTCATCCGGCCGGGTCAGGGATTCGATCCGAATCACCTGCGCTCCATGATGGGCAAGCCACATGGTGATACTCGGCCCGGCGATGTACCAGGAAAAATCAGCGACCTTAAGCCCATCCAGTGCCTGCGTGGTCAAAACAACTCTCCGTCTCGGCAGGCGGCAATCCGCCCATTAGACCTACTTCCGCGGGTTATCAGATAATTCCAGCCTTTCTCAGCGCCGAAAGCCTTTCCTTCGTAAAACCGAACTCCTGCTCGTAAACCTCCCCGTTGTGCTCACCGATCGACGGGGCACGGCGAAACTCCCAATCGATTTCCGAGGATTTGTACAACGCACCCGGATAGGTGAGGGTCGCGCCCCATTCAGGATAATCCACCTTCTCCCAGTAATCCCTGGCCTCAAGCTGAGGATCTTCCAGCAAATCCTTTGGTGTGCTCGCGGGAATGAGCACAATGCCCCTGGCAAGCGCCTCCCTGCAGAGTTCCGCCTTCGTGTGGTCCTTGAAGAACTTGCCAAAAAGCTCCTGCCAGTGAGTAGAACTTCTCCGCAGCCACCGTGAGCAAATCCATCTGCTGCCAGTTCACCTCTTTGAGTTCCCCTGCCTGTCCCTCCGTATCCATCCACTCGACCAGGGCCCGGGTTTTGACCCCCAGACCGCCTCCAAACACCCTCCAGGCGATATAGCCGTCCTTGCAGGGCCAGAGATGACGAACACGCTTTCTGCCCCGCGACATATAGGCGCCCTCTCTCGGCCAGATGAACTTCTGCAGGTCCCATGCCTGGGGAACAGTCAGCGCAGAGAGGACGACGCTTTCCTGTGCCGAGGTATCCACGTGCTGCCCGATGCCGGTTGCCTCGCGATGATAATGGGCGATCATCGCCCCCATCGCAGCCTGGCCCCCCGCCATCATATGGGTCTGGTCCACACAGACCCTTGCCGGCGGCCGGTCGGGACTTCCCGTGATGTGCGACAACCCGCCCATCGCGATCTCCTACGATATCAGACCCCTTCCAATCCTTGCGGGGTCCGGTTTGTCCGAAGGGGGTAATGGAAACCAGAATGATCCGCGACCGGAGGCCTTTCAGAGATGGATACCCCAGACCGATCCGGTCCAGGGTTCCCGGGGCGAAAGATTCAATAACAAAATCCGCGGTGACCGCCAGCCTCTTGAAGATCTCCTGTCCCTCTCCGGAGTTTCGATATTGAGCGTAACGCTCCTCTTGTTCGTGTTATAGGCAAGAAAGAAGAGGCTCTTCTCCCTGTCGGGGATGTCGTGATAAAAAGGACCGACATTCCGCCCCGGGTCCCCTCCGGGCGGTTCAACTTTGATGACGTCGGCGCCCAGATCCGCCAGGATTTTGCCGCAAAAATAACCCTGGTCATTCGTCAGATCCAGGACTCGGTAAGGGCTCAGCGGTAGATCGTTTCGTTCTCTTTCCATGATTCCGGTCAATGCAATATCGTGCCGTTCTCTTTGACGACAAACGCCTTAACCCCGTCAAAACCCTCAAGCAGTTCGAATCCCTTTTTCGCTCCTGAGACCAGCATACAGGTTGCCAGGATGTCGGCATCCATGGCCGTCCCGGCAACGATCGTCGCACTCAGTACCCCTTGAACCGGCCTCCCCGTCTTCGGACAAATGATGTCGTTGAACGACCTCTGGTAGGTTCCACTCGTTGCAATGGCCTGGTCATAAATTTCCATCGGTCGTGACAATCCGGCCTCTGTTCTTCGGATCCCGCACGGCGACTTTCCAGGGAAGCGTCTCTGTTCTTCCCCCGAAGGCCCGTATGTCCCCTCCTGCGTTGACCAACCCGTGTTTGATATGAGACGCGACGCAGGGCTTCAACCGCTTTATCCACGGCATGTCCTTTGGCCACTCCGGCCAAGGTGATGCCCATCCCCTGTTTTCCGAACCGGATGCTTCGATCTTCGATCAGAACATCCCTGTAATCGACAAGCCCCAACTTCTCGCTGATTTCTCCACGGGTAGGAGCCTCGCTTCCCCGTGCCTTCTTTTTCCAAAGTTCCAGAACCGGCAAAACCGTGATATCGAACGCCCCGTCACTTCGTGCTGAAAAGTCATTCGCCCTTTGAATCACAAATTTTGTATCGTCGCTCAGGCCGTCCATAAAAACCTCTTCTGTTCAGGACACCGACTTCGCTGTCAGACTTATGGACGTTCATCAACTCCTGTATTCTGCGGATTTCTCCGAAAGCAGCCCTCACTGCGCTGATGCCTTCGCCCACATCGGGGTGAACAACCGTGATGGTCACAAACGTTCCCAGCAGATTGCGCACCTCTTTCAGAACATGAAGCATGCAACGAATGCCTATCCGGTCTTTGTCTTCGTCTTCCGGACGATTTCCTCAACCTTCTCTCGGATCGCGTCCGTAATCCAGGTTGACGAGAGCGTTGCCTCGCTCACGGCATCGATCTTTCCATCCGGAGACAATCCGATTTCGCGTACGCTCAAGCCGATAAACTTCCTTTCGAAATCAGGTTCTATCACCTCGATGCTCCATGGGTCTCTGGTCATTTCCGGATGGAGGACGATATCCAGGTTGACGATCTTGTATTCCACCGGGTCGATGATGCCAAAAACCCGGTATCGGTCCATCTCATCCGCGCCCGGAATGTCCGGAACCGTCTCCGGGATATCCTTGACAAAGGCATACCCTATCAGCCTGCCGGACTCTTCATAAGCTTTCCAGCAGAGGATGCCACCGTCGCCGGCCAGTTGTTCGATCCGGGTGATCTGCGGCAATAATCTCTTGAACTCTTCCATCGGTTGCGTTCCTTATCGACCTCAGGTCCTGCCTGCCCTGCCTGATGCAGGCAGGGCAGGCAGACTCGAAGCATGAGAATGCGTATCGATCTTTCCTGTACTCACGCTATGCTCCATGCGCTATGCAGTTTCTCACTAGACGGAAGGCTCCTTAATCGCATTCTGCGCGGCAATGCGGCCAAACGTGATCGAGGCACGTGACCATGGTGCCGGGCAGGTAGGTTGCGTCAGCCATTGCCCCAGAGACCTCCTGTCAACTCCCCTGCGGCATAGAGACCGGGGATGACCTCGCCGTATTGATTGACGACCTGCATCTTGGTGTTGTCTTGAGCCCTCCCTTGAACGACGAAGTCGAGCCGGTGCATTTGTAGCCGTAGAAGGGAGGCTTGTCCAGTTTGATGGGTTTTCCCATGCAACCTTCCAGGGTTCTCCGCTCGAATTCGGAGTCGTACCCCAGCGTATCGAGATCCCGGTTGTACTTTTCAACGGTCGCCTTTAATCCGGCGGCGTCAATCCCCATCTTGCCGGCCAGTTCTTCGAGGGTGTCCGCCTGAACCGGTTTCGCCTTGTGCATCATCACCGGCCGCAAAGTCGTCTTCTTCATTTTGTCGTCAATGACGGCAAACCAGACGTGGCCGGGCTGCTTCATCCCCTCTTCCGAGACCAGCCCGTAAAACTTGACGCTTCATCCCTTCATCCGAAAATCTCTTGCCGTTCACGTTCACGAAGATTCCTCCGGCGTATCCCACGAAATCCATCACGCCGGACTTCGACTCCACATCCACGGCAAAAGACCCGCAGACGGCCCGGCCGATATGAGCATGTTCCCGCACCCAGCTCCAAGGCCATCTTCAGCCCGTCGCCAAGGTGCCCGTGGCACATGGTCGGAAGCCAGTCAAGAAAATAGGGTCCGTATTCCCCAACCAGTTCAGGATTCCGGCCGAACCCTCCTGTTCCGAGAATGACCGCTTTCTTGGCCCTGAAATTCAATTCTTCCTTATCTTTTGCCTTGACCTTCAATCCCAGGATTCTCCCCGTCGAAGGATCCGCAATCAACCTTGTCGCCCTGTGGGAGAACTTGATCTCGATGCCCTTGTCCTTAGCCGCCTTTTCGAGAACAGCGGGTCATCTCGGTTCCCTTCTTCCAGATCCCCCTCTTGATTCTGTGGCCGGGCGGCGAAAAAAGATCCTTTCCGAATCCCATGCCGACCTTCTGGCACCAGTAGTACGCGTCGAGTTGATTATCTGCAAACACTCTCCACAATGCAGGGTCTCCCTTGGCCAGTTCCACTCCGTCCTTGTAGTACTCATCCGGGGAGTCGTTGATTCCCATCTCTTTCTGAACATCCGTCCCCGCAAAGGCCGGACCCACGTTGATCACCGACAGACTCGGCGCCGTGTACGGCAGCAATTCAAGAACGACCGCCTTCAGACCCGCGTCTGCAACCACCCAGGCAGCCGGCAACCCGGCTGTGCCCGCTCCGACCACCACCACATCCGCTTCGTAGTCCCATTGTTTCGGAATTGATACTGGTACCATTTGTCCCCCTCCTTAATTTGATTGTTTTGCTTCCGGTCTTCCTAATCCATTTCAGCCTTTATTGAGCTTATCTACTGACCGGTTGGTCGACAAACTACCACACAAAAAAAAGGATGTCAAGCATTTTTATCAGGGGCCTATAATTACATAATAACTAACTGATATTAAATGGTATTTATATGGTTATATGTCACGCCTGTATTGGGAAATGTCTCCTATCTGTCACACTTCGTTATATCGGTCAGGAAATGCACCCCTTGCCCGGGTTGACAAATGGTGAAACTCACCATAGAATAAATCAAAAAAGTTGCCGGCAGGCAAAATGATCGAACTGCCCGCGTCCTGACCCCGCAGGTCGAAGGCAAGGAGCAAGAAGATGAGTGCACAGATAAACATTTTCTATCCCCATTTGCAGCAGTATACGAATCAGAAAGAAACCGTCACGGTTAACGGAAGCACCGTCGGGGAATGTCTTCACCAATTGATCAAAGAGTTCCCCGGTCTTCAGAACGGAATCTTTGACGAAAACGGTCAATTGCTCAATTACGTTTACCTCATCATCAACGGAAAGGGGAACTATCCCAACCGATCTCACCAAGCGCGTTCATGACGGAGACGAACTCACGATTGCCCTCCTTCTTGCCGGAGGATAAGGGGCCGCGCAGTCGCGCCAAATTCCAAACCACAATGAATTAACAGTTTGCCGCAAAAAGACCACTTTTCTAAGGCTGCTCAAAAATGGCCAGATGCAAGGCGCCCGAAATCCTGAGGAATGAGGTCTAACCTTAAGTACTCGCGGTCTTGTACCTAAGGTCCGCTATGCGTAATGGGCAACGCCGCAGATGACCGTTTTTCAGTAGCCTGTTACAGCTTGCCGAATACTTTGAGGATCGACCCGCTCAAGGCATCGCACGAATCCGAGCAGAGACTGGTGAGAAGCGCCGCAATCTCCGAAGGTTTCACCCACTTGTCAGGCTCCGGATTCGGCATATGCCTTGTTCTGAAGGTATCCATGACGCTGGGCATCACCCCGTTGACGGTAATCCCCGTTTCTTTCAACTCCTCCCTCAGCGCGGCGATCAGCGTCATCAGCCCCGATTTGGAAATCGCATAGGCCCCAAAGCGGGGTTGCGGTTCCTGGGCAACCCTGGCCGGAAAGAAGACGAGGCGCCCTCTTTTCTTTTCCAGCATGATCCTGATCGCATGCTTTGCACACAGGAAAGCACTCTTCAGATTCGTGTCGATCAGCCTGTCCAGGACGGCCGTTTCCGTCTCCCAGAGCATCGGTCCGATGTGGACCATCCCGACCATGTGAAGCAGGATATCAATCGTACCGAAGCCCTCCTTGGCTTTCCCCATCAACTTTTGGACCTGCTCCTCTCGGGTCGCATCGAAATTCATATCGATGAGCTGCCCCTGTCCGCCGGACATCAATGCCTTCGCTTCTTCCCATTCCTTCTGCGGCATACCATCCGACCATTACGTTCGCTCCTTCGGATAGAAACTTCTTCCCCACCTCCCTGCCCAGAGGTCCTTCGCCTCCTACAATGACTGCAACCTTTCCTTTAAGACTCACGATTCCACTCCTTTCCTTCGTACGACCCGTCTTCAGAGCGGCTATGCTTCACCGATATGCGTTCATTGAAAACCCTCGCCCTACTTCTTTTCGACAAACAGATCCATGGGAATGGGCGCTTCCCATTTCGTTTCGAGTTTTCCCTCCGTCCACTCGGAGGCCCAGGATGCCCGGAATGCCATGCGGTTGATGCCGAACATGGGTTTCCCGATCCAGGAGGCTTCCTTGCCGTAGATGCCCTTCCAGCGATAGTTGGCGAAACCCTCCATCCATTTTGCGGTATCCATCGTGCCCTGGGTATTGAGGAATTCGAAGAAAGGCTTTGTGACGTTGTAAAGCTGGCCGACGATATCAATGGGGGGCCTATTGTATTTCTTGACGTATCTGCGGGACAGGTCGCGGTATGCGTCGCTTACGATAGGGGCCTCCCAATCGATGTCGTTCGAGACAATCCGGGTACGGTCCTTCTCCGGTACAATCTCTTCTACCGTTCCCGGAGGGGGTAATGCCGGAACCCAGATGATTCCCTTATACCCTGCTTGACGTAGTTGTTTGATAAGTTGGGCGCAGAGCCCGCCCATATTACCGCCCGTGGAGTTGGTCTCGATGATATCCGCGCTTTTCGCGAGGGCACGGGTGATCATGGGGGCGAAATCGGTCGTGCCAAAGGGAAACTTATCAGAGGCCACCCAATTCAATCCGTACAATTTGCACATCATCTGAGACGAATTCAAGAACATGACCGTGTCAGGAAGGTCGGGAGCCATGGACACCACGGTTTTTGCATTGGGATAAAATTTCTGGATATAGGCCGCCCCCGTATTGAACATCTGGGGAATGGGCCCACTGAAGAAAAAGGTATAGGGTTTATTGGGGCCTGTCATGTCCTTCGTAGAAGGAGTCACGATGAAGGAGATGATCTTATTGGACTCCAGAACGGGCTGCGCCCCGATGGCATCGTCGATAAAAGGACCGATCACGATTTTCACTTTCTTGTCATAGACCAGTTGCTCGGCCACGCTTTTGCCCGACCGCGGCATCTTTCTTGGTATCGAGAATGATCGGGTTGAGCAAATACGTTTCTCCAGCGATTTTCACTCCCCCCTGGGCGTTCTGATCATCAATGGCCATGAGGGCGGCATTCTTGATGTTCGTTCCGAGATGGGCTGCCGGTCCGGTCAGGGGCGTTGCGATTCCCACGTCCAACGTCTTGGCCGAAGCTTTTTGAGCATAAGCCCATCCACTCATCAGCCCAATCAAAATTGCTGCCAATAATATGATGGTCCCTGATCTTTTCATAGACGCCTCCTTCCGTCAGTTCTGTGGTCTCGTTGCATGCAGAAGCGGCATCCTGCCGCGACTGGCGTCGTTCACCCTGCTTACTCTCCATAGACCCCCATCTTTTCAAGATCATCCGCCACGGACCTCAAACCCAGTCCTTCAAGGGTTTTCCTCGTGGGAATCCCTGTTTTCTTATCCCCCCCTCTCAACGCATAAAACACGTCTTTCAACTCCTCGAACTTCTCTCGATTGAGCGTTTGCCCTTTTGAAGGTCCTTCCGGAATGGGTTGATCGTAGAAATGGTGGGGAGCCACATCGTCGTTTCGTGTCAGCCCCATCTTGGCGAGATACGCTCTTTCCACATTGTATACCCTGTCGCAGACGTCGCGTAACTGTTGTCCGCTAAAATCCATCCCGGTGAGGGCCGACATCAACTCGGACATCCTCGGGAGGCCGCCCGAGCCCTCCTCCATCAGCTCAAACTCCGTCAGCCACTTACAGATCTCTAAGCAATCCGCAGCCGTGTCAATGTGCTCTCGTTCTGTGACCACTTTGGGATAGATGGGATCGTAGTTCCAGAACTTGGGAGGCCCCAGAGAGGGAGTGATATGGGGGAAGACAGACCCTCTCAGATGGTCCCAGCCTCGTGATGCAAGCGCAAATCCCAATACGCAGGGTATGTAGGCCGTCAGGCGGTCGGGATGAGACTTCCCCTTGATGTGATAGGCGTACTGTTCAGCCCCCTTGCCTATCTTTTTGGCCGCATTCAGGCATCCGTCGGCCAACACGTCACCAAACCCCTCCCTGTAGGCGATCTTTCTGAGCAGTTCAAGGATCACCTTCTTATTCCCCCACTCCAGTTTCAGGCCACCCGTATCTTTTTTGGTCAGGATCCCCCTCTGGTAACATTCAAAGGCCATCGCCATGGTCGGACCGGCTTCCTGGGCATCGATGCCGAGCTGATTTGCCAGGTTCGTGGCTTTGAGGCTGAAGGCAAAATCGAAGACCCCGAGTTGCGTGCACAAGGAGGCCGTGCAACCGTACTCCGGTCTCATTCCCTTCTCCCCCGCATAGGGCCCTTCATCCACCATCAGGAATTTCTGGCAGGCATGGCCGCACGAGAAGCAGGCGATGTGCCGGACGAGGTATTTGGGTACATGATTTTCTGCGTAGAGGTTCTTGAGCTCTTCCTCGGGTCCGTGAAGATACTGAGAATTCTTGATTCCGAGGTTGAAGACCTGGTTGAAGACCTTGATCAGATAAGGGCTGCCGATGTTCTGATGGAGAGTGGACAAGTGCTGCTTCGGAACGTCTTCGTACCATTTCTTGACAATCTCGAGATACTGATCCGGCTTGGCCACCTTGACCGATTTGGACCCCCTGACCGCGATGGCCTTGAGGTTCTTTGAACCCATCACGCAGCCCATGCCTGTTTCAGCGGCAACCCTTTCATCTTGAGCGATCGCAAAGGCGAACTTGACCAGGTTCTCTCCCGCCTGCCCGATACAGAGGGTCTTTGCATCCCGATCCCCCACCTCTTCCCTGATTTTTTCATCCGCCTCCCAGGTCGTTTTACCCCACAGGTGCCGGGCATCTTTGATGACGACCTCGTCGTCCTTGATCCAGAGATAAACCGGTTTATCGGAGCGACCCTGAACAATCAAGTGGTCATAGCCGGCAAACTTCAGTTCGGCCCCGAAATGGCCGCCTCCGCTTCCATCCCCCAGAATTCCGGTGAGGGGAGACTTGACCGTCATCGTAAACCGCCCGTTTCCCAGCCCGAGGGTACCACTCGTGGGACCCGTCCCGACGATCAGCCGGTTTTCAGGTCCCAGAGGGTCCGTGGCAGGACCTGTTTCATCATACAGGATTTTTGAATTGATCCCCCTCCCGCCTACGAAGTGGTGGGCCATCTCCTCGGAGAGGGGTTCTTTGGTAATCTTTCCATTTGAAAGGTCAACCCTGAGAATCGTTCCCATCCATCCATACCATTGAGCCATTTGGAATCCCTCCTATGAATCGTTTGCAAAGGTTGAACCCGCTCAGGTCATCTGGTAGCCCAGCACCCCAGGATGACACCACTTCACGCATTGAGGATCCCCGTTGCACAGGTCACAGATATTGACTTTCCCGGAAATGGGATCCAGAAAGATGGCCGCCTGTTCGCACGCTTCAATACAGAGACCGCATCCATTGCACTTCTCCGGATCAACCCTCACAACACCGACCTTCTCATCCCACGAAAGGGCATCCCGGTGACAGGCAGAGAGACATTTCCGACACTGGGTGCAAAGCAGGGGCGCATTGATACCTTCCTTCTCCCTCATCAGGATTTTAATCCTCGCCCTCCTTGGATTGAACTCCCTTTCATGGGAGAACGTGCAGATCTGTTCACACACTCGACAGCCGCTGCATTTCTTCGAATCGACACTCAGTCTGGGAGTAAGCTGGCCTTCTGTCATGTTGGAACCTCCCCATTTTGGATTTGTGGTTTCAACCTGAACCACATTCGTGATTGAATTCTTTCCGTTTCCCTTCATTCCCGGATCGCAAACCTTTGAGAACAGTCCCGAGGTGTCTATCCAGGCAGCCTCGATGGCTATTTATCTTTGCCGACCAGCAGATCCATCGGGACGGGAGCTTCCCACCTCGTTTCCAACTTTCCACTGATATACTCGGAGGCCCAGGAGCCTCGGATGGCCATCCGATTGATCCCGTACATGGGCTTTCCAACCCAGAAACTCTCATGACCGAAGATCCCTTTCCATCGATAGTTGGCAAACCCTTCCATCCATTTCTTCGTATCCGTGGAATCCTGGCCGTTTAAGAACTCGAAGAAGGGTTTCATGGCGTTATACATGAGTCCGACAATCCCGATAGGGACGCTGTTATACTTCTTCACATACCTGCGGCAGACGTCACGATAGGCATCATTCACGATAGGGGCTTCCCAGTCGATGTCGATCGTGACGATCCGGGTGCGGTAATTCTCCGGCACGACTTCCTCTGTCGCCCCCGGAGGGGGCTGAGCGGGAACCCAGATAACGCCCTTGAAGCCCGCCTGGCGAAGTTGTTTGATCAATTGGGCACAGAGGCCTCCCATATTGCCTCCGGTGGAGCTGGTGTCGACGATATCCGGGTTCTTCGCCAGGACACGGGTAATAAAGGGCGAAAAATCCGCTGTGCCGAAGGGAAATTTTTCAACCCCTGTCCATTCCAGCCCGTGCAATTTGCACATCATCTGGCATGAATTCACGAACAGTCCTGCGTCGGGAAGATCGGGCACCATGGAGACGACCTTTTTGGCGTTGGGATAGAACTTCTCAATATAGGCGGCTCCGATACTGAAGAGTTGAGGGATGAGCCCGTTGACAAAGAAGGAGTACGGTTTCCCCGGCCCGGTCATGCTTGGGTTGGAAGGAGTCACAAAAAAAGCGATGACCTTGTTGGGCTCGGTGACGGACTGGGCTCCGATGGAATCATCGATAAAGGGTCCTGCGATCACTTTCACCTTCTTGTCGTAGACGAGCTGCTCGGCAACGGTCTTGCCGACAGCGGCGTCCTTCTTGGTGTCCAGGATGATGCCGTTCACCTGGTACGTTTCTCCGGCGATCCTGACCCCTCCCTGAGCGTTTTGATCCTCTATGGCCATCAACAAGGCATTTTTCATGTTTGTCCCTATGTGGGCGGCCGGCCCGGTCAAGGGAGTGGCAATTCCGATATCCAGCGTTTTGGGGGGCGCAGCCTTCTGGGCGTAAGCCCACCCACCTGCCAGCAACACACCAGCCATGATCGCGGTCAGAATAAGGGCTGCCAATTTCATCGTCTCTACCTCCTTCCCATTGGTTTCACCGAAACGATACCTTCACCCGGATGTTGAAAACCCTTGTCATGAGGGAAATACCTCATCCGCCCAGATAGGCCCTTTTGACCCGCTCATCGTTCAGCAGCTGGTTGCGACCGGCGCCGAGCACGATTCTGCCTGTCTCGATGACATATCCCCGATCTGCCAGACGCAAAGCCACGGCGGCATTCTGTTCAACAATCAGGACACTGATCCCCTGTTGATTGATCGTTCTGATCATGGACGTAATTTCACTCACCATGATGGGACTGAGGCCGACGGAGGGTTCGTCCATCAACAGGAGCTTGGGTTTGGACATCAGCGCCCTGCTGATCGCCAACATCTGCTGCTCACCGCCGCTCAGGCTGCCCGCCCTCTGCTTCCGTCGTTCCTGCAGGATGGGGAAATGACGGTAGACTTCTCTCACCTCGGACTTGATCCCCTCCTTGTCGTTCCGGATATACGCCCCGAGGAGAAGGTTCGATTCCACACTCATGTCTCGAAAGAGACGCTGTCCTTCGAAGATATAGCTGATCCCCATTCTGACGATTTGAGCGGCCGGACTCCTGTCGATCCTCCGGCCGGAAAACCAGATCTCACCCGACGTCGGAGGTTTCAGGCCGGAAATGGCCTTGAGCACCGTCGTCTTCCCTGCGCCATTTGAACCCAAGAGAGTGACGATTTCTCCCTCGCCGACCTCCAGGGAGACGCCTTTGACGGCTTCCAGTTTCTCATAATGGGTTTTGATCTCCTTAACACAGAGAAGCATAATCCGTCCCCAGGTATGCCGCGATGACCTCTTTGTTCTTGCAGATCTCCGACGGAGGCCCCTCTGCAATCTTGTGGCCAAAATTCAAGACGCATAACCGGTCGCAGATGTTCATCACAAGGCGCATGTCGTGCTCCACGACGAGGGTCGTAATTCCCCTGTCGCGAATTTCCATGATTTTCTTCATCATGTGATCGGTTTCTTCGGTATTCATTCCCGTCACCGGTTCATCCAGCAAGATCAACTCGGGGTTTGTTGCAAGTGCAATCGCCACACCGAGCATCCGCTGGTGCCCATGAGGGAGATTTCTTGCCATCTGGTCTTTGCTGTGTCCCAATCCCATGAACTCCGCTACCGCTGCCGCCTTCTCAAGGAGGTGTTTCTTCTTTTCCCGGAGGGACCGGGCATTCAGAAGGGATTCCAGGAATCGTATTTCCGAGGTTAAGTGGAATCCGAGCAGGATGTTCTGCAGCACCGTCATCTCGCTGAAAAGGATTGTTCTCTGGAATGATCTCACCAGGCCCTGGCCGACGACGGAGTGCGGTTTCCGTCCCGTAATATTTCTTCCCTTCAAGAGCACTCTTCCTTTGGTGGGAGAACAGGATCCCATGATCATATTGAAAACAGTGGTCTTTCCAGCCCCGTTCGGTCCGATCAGCCCTACGATTTCTCCCCTTTCGACAGAGAGGTCGAGGTCATTGACGGCAGTCAATCCACCGAAATGCTTTGTGAGTCCTTTCACTTCGAGCAGGGACATCCCATCCCGCCTCTCTGCAACCATTCTCAACCATCACATCGTATGAAGTGATTCATATGAACCCGGACAGGCCGGTCGGAGAGGCTTCGAGGCGAACCTTTAACCGTCTCAGCACCGCGAAACGTTTTGTCGCCGGAAGACCCTTAAGATGACCTCCTCCCGTTTCCTCTACCTCTCACAAAACCGCCATTCGAAGCCTTGTAGAGCGGTCTGCCCGGGTTCATTTCCGCGACTGCCGGGGCAACTGCCTCCTCATTGCAGGATCTGAGTTACCCGATGACGCCGGCTGAAATGATTTCATCCCGGGGGAATCGGCTCAGCAATTCCGCCCCTTTTTCAGTGACCACGATCATGTCTTCAAGCCTCACCCCGAGGCCCGGCTCGCCGTCCCTGCTTTCGATCGCCATGACGTTGCCTACCTCAAACGTCTGGGGATGCTTGATCGACCACAGCCGGTTGATGATCGGCGGTTCATAGAGGAATAGACCGATGCCGTGTCCGATCTCGATCGTAAAGACCCGGTCCTCATCGCCGTATCCCCAGGTGTTTGCGGGCTTGAACTGTTTGGCGGCATCCGCCGTGGTCGAACCCGGCTTGATGGCTTCGATAATGGCATTCTGGTTATCCAGGAGTCTTTTATACAAATCCTTCTCCTTCGAATTCGGTTTCCGCCCCGCAATGAAGGTACGATACAGGCAGGTCTTGTATCCCAGATAGCCGAAGTTGGTAATATCGCCGTAGACGATGTCTCCCGGCTGAATGATCCGGTCCGTCATGGCAAGCCCTCGCTCAAAGGTACTGGGCCCGCTGAAAAAAGGGACAACCCCGCCGATCTCCGCTCCCGCCTCGATCATGGCCTGGTAACCGACGGCCGTCAGGTCGATGTCGCGCATGCCCGGCTTCATAGCCTCGTATAGCTTGCACCAGGCCCGATCCGTGATCGCCGTAACCATTTTCAAGCAGTTGATCTCGTCCCGGGTTTTGACTTTTCTGGCCTCAAACAGAAGGGACTGGGCATCAAAGGTGTGAACACCTGATTCGCCCAGGGCCCGAAGGGAGGGTCCATCTAAGGCCGTGACCCCCAATTTCTCACCCTGCAGCCCCTTCTTCTTCAACTCCTGCACAATCTCCGAAGCAAACAGAGCCGCCGTTTCTGCAGTCGCTTCGGGGCCGCACACGCCGCCCAGCCAGCAGCGAGCAATTCTCCAGTTCTCGGGCCTGACCCACGGCCATTCCTCCCGCCGCTCAAACCTGCCTGCATGCTCCCAGAGAATAGGCTCGTGTTCAGCGAAAAAGAGGCAATACCTCAACCCGGGCATAAAGGCATCTCCGGGCAGGCCTGTCGCATACCGGATATTGTCCTCCCGCTCCAGCAGGCAGGCGGCGACACCGTTCTTCTTCATGACCGACTTCAATCTGTCGGCTCGTTCTTCCCGCATGCGAGCGGTATGGATCCGCTCCTGCCAATCCGCCATTCCAGTGCCATAGGACAACCGAGAAGCCAAGTTTGTCATCGTCAAGAACCTCCCTAAACCTGATGTCGAAAAAAGCGAGCTGCACGAACCTGGACAGGCCGTATGAGGAGATGGCCTTTCTTGGACGTCCCTACTCCCTCCAGGGGGCCGGAACCTTTCCACGGGCGGAAGAGGGTTCGATGCCGCCTTTTGTTAGGACGCGAGCGATCACCGCCCTTACCTTCCCCCACGACGTTTGGACTAGTCCGAGTAAACCGCGCTGTAAGAGGAGGACCGCCCCGATCAGAATCAGCGCAAAGATGATGGGTTCAAATTCTTTGACCGGTCTTAACCAGACTGACAGGATGTTGAGGATGAGCGCGCCGAGGATGGGGCCGAAGACATGGGTGCCCCCTCCCACCGCGACGTAGACGAGGTAGTAGGCAGACTGGACCAGGGTAAAGGAGGATGGCTGAATGCTGCCCACCACGTAGGTGTACAGAACGCCCCCCAGCGCCGCGAAAAGACACCCGATCACAAAAGCGAATATCTTATACCCCATGATATTGATCCCGACGTTCTCCGCCAGGTCATCCGCCTGTCGAATGCCCTGGAAGATCAGGCCGATGGGCGACCTGTTCAGCCGATGCATCACGGCGACACCCGCCAGAACAAAGACCAGCGTAAGGTAGTAGAGAGAGACCTTCGATCCAAAAGAGAGGGCGGAAAATCCGGGGACCGCAATCGGATCGGGAGGAGGCAGATTCATGATTCCGATCAAACCGCCGAAAGGGTCGTCCCACGCGCCAAAGACCACCCGGATCACCTCTCCCAGCGCCAGGGTCGCAACGATGAAGTAAATCCCTTTAATCCGCAGCGTGATATATCCGATGACGAAAGCGATCCCTCCCGCCGCCGCCATGGCGATCGCCAGGCTCCACCACGAGCTGAGACCGTACCTGGAAATGAATGCCGCCGATAGGTAACCGCCAATGGCCGCAAACCCGGCGTGGCCCAGCGTGACCTGGCCGGTGGTCATGATGAACCAGCAACTGACGGCAAGGAGAACGTTGATCAGCATGAACGTGATCGTCCCCAGGAGATACCTGTTCTGGAATAATCCGGGAACACAGGCCAAGAGGATGAAAACGATGAGATAGAAAATGATGTTTTCCCAATGGGGTCGGTTCACGCTGCCCTGCCCATCAGTCCCGTTCGCTTGAAAACGAGGACCAGCAAAATAATCAGGAATGGAAAGGTCGTTGCTGAATACCCGAGAAACGTCTGTCCATAACTCTCGACAATCCCGAGAATAAGCCCTCCCAGGGCCGCTCCCGGGATGCTCCCGACCCCTCCCAGGATAATGATCGACATCGATTTGATGAGGGTTGTCGTCCCCATGGTCGGTTCAACAAAAAAGATCGGAGCCATGATCCCGCCTGCCACGCCTGCCAGGCCGCAACCGAGTCCGAAGCCGATGGTTCCGACCTTGCCGACATCGATCCCGAGCGACATGGCCGCCTCCCTGTCCTGCGCAACGGCCTGAAGGGCCTTCCCCTGTTTCGTTCGATAGATAAAGAGGTACACACCGGCCACCAGGAGAATACTGATCCCTCCGGCGACAATCCTGGAATCGCTGAGGTTGATGTTCAGGAAAGAGACGCTCCCTTGAAAGACCTCTTTCATCCCCCGGGGCTGGGCACCGAAAATCAGCTGGGCTGCGGTCTGGAGCAACCACATGAGACCAATGCTCACAATGACCGTGGGAACGACCTCGCCGTGCGCCGGCCGGAAAAAAATCCGTTCGAAACAGATGCCGATCCCTGCGACGACCAGGATACTGAGGATCAAAGCGGCGAAATAGTTGATTTTCAAAAGGCCGGTCAGATAAAAGACCGTAAAAGCCCCCAGCATATAGAATTCGCCGTGGGCGAGGTTGATCACATTCATGATACTGAAAATGACGGTCAGCCCTAAGGCCAGGAGCACATAGGTGAGGCCGATCTGCAAGCCGTAGACGAGAGGTTGGAGCAAGGTTTCAAAGGTCATGAAACAAGACCCCCGCTTGCAAAGACAAGGTCCGTCGAACGGTTACGGCAACGATACCCGTATCGTCCCCCTCCCCTCTTCACCCTTTGACAGGCTCAGGGTGGGATTCGGTAACGTTCTTTGCATTAAGAAATTGACGTCACCTTCCGACGCTAAACGAAACGGGCTTCGTAACCTTAGCCTGAACCCCGAACACCCGGAACATTCCATGATTCAGAATTCGACTCCGGGCATGGGACATCATGTAAGTTTCAATATTCAAAGAACCCTCTTTTGACCTTTCTGCCCAGGTATCCTGCTGCCACGTATTTCTTTAGCAGAAAGTGAGGCCAGAAGCGGACCCCGAGCGTCTCTTTAAATTCATTCAATCTGTCAAGGACCCTGTCCAGACCCTGTTCGTCCGCCCAGTGGAGAGGGCCTCCGATCCCCTTTTCATCTGCGGGAAAGCCTGTGGCATGCACCAGCGCCCTGTCTATCTCTTCAGCCCCCGCGACCTTCTCCTGGAGGCAGTAGACCGCTTCGTTCACCTGTCTGAGAATCAACCTTTCCGCAGAAAACGTCGTCTGCTTTGATCCCCGTCTCTTCCTGAATGGTCCGAACGATGTTGAAAAAATCCTCGTCCACCTCTCCATCAGCATAGATCCCCTTTCCCGACTTCACACCCAATCGCCCGGCCCGGGCCAGCCTTTCAAAGAGCTGGGGAACAGGAAACCTCTCTCCATAGGCTTCGTGCATGATCGGAAAGGTGTGAACCCCCACATCCATGCCCACCAGGTCATTCAGGGCGAGAGGCCCCATTGGGAACCCGGCCTTCTTGGCAGCCCCGTCAATCTCCAGGGGCGACGCCGCCCCTTCCTGGACAGCCAGCATGGCCTCCCCGGCATAAGGCATGAAGATCCGGTTGACCAGAAAACCGGGACAGTCCTGAGCCTCGATCGGAACCTTCTTGATCCTCTTCGCAAAATCCATCCCGGCCTGTACGGTTTCCCGTGACGTCTGAAGTCCCGGGATGACCTCCACCAAACGCATGACCGGAACAGGATTAAAGAAATGAAGCCCCAGGAAGTTCCCGGACCGGGAGACCCCTGCCGCCATCCGCGTGATCGAAAGGGTCGAGGTGTTCGACGCAAGCAGCGTCTCAGGAGGACAGAGTTTGTCCAATCGGCAAAGAAGGTCCAGCTTCACTCTCAAATCTTCGAAGACGGCTTCAATAATGAGCTGGCAGTGCTTCAGGGCTTCGATATCCTGGGTGGAAGTGATTCTCCGAAGCGTCTCCTCCATTTGCTGGGAGGTCAATTTTCCTTTTTCAACGCTCCTGGAGAGGCTCTTCTCGATTTTCCGGACTCCTGCCTGCGCCAGTGTCTCCGAGACGTCCATCAGCACGACCTCGAGTCCTGTCTGGGCCGCCACCTGGGCGATGCCGCTTCCCATCGTTCCAGCTCCCAGGACCCCGACCTGATTGATATCCATCTCTTCCTTCCTCCCTGCAGCCAGGTTGCGCGTTTGTTAGAAAATAAGCGTTTGGCGGTAACGGTAACGATGCCCGTATCGTCAAAGGATTAGGTCACAGAGGGAAACAGGCATCGTTGTCGACGCTCGTATCGAAATTCGTTTATCGATACTGGAAGCTCGAACTTCCTTGGCCGACTCTCCAGTCTCGATACCAGCGTCGTCACCGTCAAACGATCCTTCCCTTCGCCTTCCGCGAAACGGGCTTCGTAACCGTAACCCTGATGGGACACTTACTTCTTCTTCTCCATGAAGGCTTTCAATCTCTGGACCGCCTCTTCAGACATGAGACTGACCGACGTCATGGCGGACTCGAAAGCCATGGAATGATCCAGGGACATCTCCATTCCCCGAAGCATCAGATCCATGGCCAATCGGACTGCCGTGGATCCGTTCTTCAATATCGATTCCGCGATCTCCCTCGCTTTTGGAATCAGCTCGCTTTGGGAAACAACGTGATTGACCAACCCGACCCGATAGGCCTCCTGGGCATCGATGGCTTTAGCCGTCAGGATCATCTCAAAGGCCTTTCCCTTCCCGACAAGACGGGTGAGACGCTGTGTCCCTCCATAGCCCGGAACGATCCCGAGACCCAGTTCCGGGAGCCCAAGTTTTACACCTTCTGCCGCAATACGGAGCGTGCAGGCCATGGCCAATTCCAGCCCTCCTCCGAGACAATATCCGTTGATCGCGGCAATCGAGGGTTTTCCCAAGCGTTCCAGCTCGTTGAGGATGGATTGATGGTCCCGGGATGTGGCCCATGCCAGCAGGGCATTGGAGGCGGGGATCTCAGCAATGTCCGCTCCTGAGACAAAGGACTTTTCCCCTGCCCCGGTCAGGATGATCACGCCGATCTCCGGGTCCTTCCTGACCTTTTCGATGACCCCTCCCAGTTCCTCAAGGAGGGCGCCGTTCAGGGCATTGTAGACCTCCGGCCGATTGAGCGTGATGAAGCCGATCCGGTTTTCTTGATTGAACAGGATGTTCTTCCCGGCCATAGCGCCTCCTACTCCACTTTGATCAGAACGGCATCCCCCTGGGAAAGGCCGCCACAAATCGCTGCGGCGCCATAGCCTCCCCCCTCCTCCTCAGTTCGTACATCAGCGTCAGGATCATCCGGGCCCCGCTGGCCCCCACAGGGTGGCCGATGGCGATCGCCCCTCCGTTCACATTCAGTCTCTCCCGGATTCTCTTCGTCCTGGATTCGTCCCCGTCTCCAAGAATCTTGCTGCTCACGAGGGGAACCGCGGCAAAGGCCTCGTTGATTTCAAAGAGATCCATCTGGTCTGCGGTCATCCCGGCCTTGGAGAGGACCTTCTTGATCGCAAAACCGGGGTTGACTGCGATCAGGGTAGGATCGGTGCACACGCTTGCCGTCCCGATGATCTTCGCGATAGGTTTGCAGCACAGTTCCTTCGGCCTTCTCTTTCGACAGGATCAACAGGGCCGAAGCCCCCGTGTCGAGTCCGGGAGCATTTCCCGGTGTGACCGTGGGACTGTCATAGATGGTCTTCAGTTTGGCCAGCTTTTCCAGCGTGGTATCGGGTTTCGGAAACGCATCCTCACTAAAGACAAGAGGCGGCCCCTTCTTCTGGGAAACTTCCACCGGAACCAGTTCTTCCCCTACCCGGAACTTCCCGGCCTTCCTTGCCTCCTGATATCTCATTTGACTTTGATACGCCCACTCATCCTGCTCTTCACGTCCGATCCCATATTCTACAGCCGCCTTCCCCGCATTTACGGCCTCGGGCGGATACCCGGGATGGCCTAAGGGAGACAGGCAGTCTCTAAAAACGATGGGACCCATCCTCTGTCCCCAGCGAAGTTCAGGCGGGGCAATCTGGGGGGTCCGGCTCATATTCTCCGCACCCACTGCCATGATGACATCACCCTCCGAAGCCCTGATCGTTCGAAAAGCCAGGATGGCACCGGCCATGGAAGAACAGCAGGCCCTATCTATCGTCAAAGACACCTGTGTGGAGGGGAGGCCGGCAAGGAAAGCCGCCTGGCGAGCACAGACGTTATTGTAGAGAGCGGCCTCGGCCATCTGCGTCATGCCATAGAAGATCTCATCGATCTGGTCACCCCCTAAACCCGACCGCTTCACGATCTCCCGGATCACGCAGGCTCCCAGTTCGATACTCGGGACATCTCTGAGAGGGCCGCCAAAGGGGCTGAATGGGGTCCTCACTCCCTCCGTAATCAAGACGTCTCTCGCCATTCTTAGCGTTCTCCTTTCCGGGGTGAAATAGGACCGATAAAAGTGGCATCCCGGGTTCTTCGACCAGCCATGCAATTCTAAGGTTGGCCGGAGGATTGCGGCGCCAGGCTGTTCATAAAGGTCTGGACGATAATCTCAGCCAGTTCCTCGGCATTCGCCTGACGGCTGTAGTCAAACCAGTAGACAACCCAGAAGACCATGCCGATCCACATAAAGGTCAGAAAAGATCCTCTCTGTTTGGGGGCCCTCCCGGACCGCTGGAGTTCCTTCAGGGCATCGCGGACCATATCGTAGGCCCTTCTCCAGATGAGGACAATCTCATTGTGGTGATTCCTGTCGAGCCTATGAACCTCGTGAACCAGTACCCGGTTGGCTCTGCTGGAGGTATTCAGAAGGGTAAACTTGCGCAGAAAAAGGGCCACCCGCTCTGCGGGATCCGGCACCCTTCCCGCTTCTTCGAGGATAGGGATAAACCGTTTCTGCAGGAAGTCGATATGAACCTGGTACAAGAGGTTCTCTTTGCTCGCGCAATAATAATAGAGATTGGCCTTGCTCATTCCCAGGGTCTCTGCGATCATGGACATGGAGGTAGCGTCATATCCGTTCTTTAAAAAGAGGTCCAGGGCCTTCGTGTAGATTTCTGCATTCCGTTCAAAGTTCTGGTTTTTCTTAGCCTTCATAGGGAAATCCTGTCTCCTATATCGAATGATTTAATTGACCGGTCGGTAAAAAGTATCAGACTATTCCTGCTTTGTCAAGGAAAAATAATTATTTTTCTTAAACAAAATTATGCTTTAATATCATACAGTTAAAAAACTACGGCGTCGTTTTACGGATCTTAACAGAATCGACTTCTATCATTTCTGACACTCCCAGTAACCCCCCAGTTAACCGCTTTTCAAGGTTTTGGAGGTAGCTCCTCTCAGCCTGAAAGCATTCTGACTACCCGATTGCCACCCGTCAATCAAGGGATACCACATCCTGAAAAATTTTATTGACTTCTTAATCAAAAATCTGTAGGCTCCTATCCATTTGGAAACGCGGGAGCTGGGCAGAAAAAGAAGAGGTATGCTATAATAAGGAAAATTTTTTTCGGTCAGATGCAGGAATCCAAACGATCGAAAGGGAGGTATGCAAGTGGCAGCCGGGAAAGATGACCCAAAAAATCGCCGTAGCAGCACTGGAACACCAAAAGAAACTCTCCAGGGGACGGAAAAAACAGTCATCAAGGCTCTTGGCCTGAGCGGGGGCATGTTTGGCGCCGCTCCCTGCGCCGTCGATGTCAAAGACGGCAGAATCGTCAGGATCAGGCCCCTCCACTATGACTGGAAATATGACTCCAGACAATTCAACCCCTGGAAGATCACCAAAGACGGCAAGGCGCTGGAACCGCTGATGAAGGCAGTCCCTTCTCCATTCAGCCTCGCCTACAAGAAAAGGGTCTACTCTCCCAACCGGATCAAGTATCCTTTGAAGAGGGTCGACTGGGATCCGAAGGGCGAACGCAACCCCCAGAACCGCGGGAAGAGTAAATTCGTCAGGATCTCCTGGGATGAGGCGGCCAATCTCATTGCCGACGAAATCAAGAGAATCCATAAGACCTACGGACCGCTGGCGATCCTCGTGCAGGGAGACGGACACGGAGAATGCAAGTTTGTCCATGCGGCTCACGGATGCCCGACGCTGCTTCTGGATAAGATGGGCGGCTTCACGCAGCAGGTAAGAAATCCCGATAGCTGGGAAGGCTGGTATTGGGGCGCGAAACATGTCTGGGGCCCTGGTTTCATCGGGATGATGGGCCCGGCCGATAATATTGTGAAGGATATTTGCGAGAACAGTGACATGGTTGTGGTCTGGGGCGGAGACCCGGAAACAACACCCTGGGGATTCAGGGGACAGCTCGCCAGTCGGCTCTGTTTTTTCTGGTCAGAGATCGGAATCAAACAGGTCTACATCTGTCCTGACGTCAATTATGCTGCCGCCATCCATGCCGATAAATGGATTCCTATTCTGCCCAATACCGACGCGGCATTGCAGCTTGCAATCATGTATCTCTGGATCAAGGAAGGCACCTACGATAAGGAATATGTGGAGACCCATACCGTGGGTTTTGACAAGGTGAAAGCCTATGTCATGGGAGAAGAAGACGGCATTCCCAAGACCCCGGCATGGGCCTCGAAGAAATGCGGGGTGAAGGAATGGACCATTAAGGCCCTTGCAAGAGACTGGGCAAAAAAGATTGTGACCATAGGCCATTACTTTGCAGGCGGCATGGCTCGGGGACCCTACTCTCACGAGCCGGCCCGGCTCGAGGTCATTCTCCTCGGGATGCAGGGCCTCGGCAAGCCCGGAGTTCACCAGGCACAGATCGCCTACCAGGGGATGCCCAGAAACGTGATGGTGGGCGGCGGCAGGGGCCACATGGGCTTGTTCCAGAGCCTGATGCAGACTCCTGCCGGAGACCGGCTGCTGAAACCTCATAAGACCACCCCTACGCCCTGGGGAAAGCAGCTCATCCCCAAAACCCTGATTGAACAGGCCATCAAGAACCCGCCGGTCCATTTCTGGGGCACAGGGGGGCACGAGGTGCCGACAACGGATCAGTTTGTAAAGTATACCTATCCCATTCCGGCGGAAAAGGGCGGAACAGAGTTCCACATGATATGGACGGATACGCCCTGCCGCACCACCTGCTGGAACTGCGGAAACGATATCGTCGATACCATGAGAAACCCGAAGATCGAATGCATCGTTGCCCAGCACCCATGGCTTGAAAACGATGCGCTCTTTTCCGACATCATCCTCCCGGCCAATACCACTCTGGAGGTGAGTGACATCGTGCCCTGTATCAGGGACGGAGACAGCTTTCAGAGCCTCCTCCTGATGAAGGACGCGATCGCCCCGATCGGAGAGTCCAAGAGCGATTACGAAGCCGTTCTGGAGGTTGCCAAAAAACTTGGCAAATACGACGACGTCACCGAGGGCCTGACCACGGATGAGCTGGTGAGGGCCGTCTTCGACGGGTTGGGCTTTGACAAACAGGTCTCCTGGGAAGAATTTGAGGAAAAAGGATATTACGTCATCCCTGTCCATCCGGAATGGGAAAAGATCCCGGCGGGTTTCTACAGTTTTTATAAAGATCCGGTAGCCAATCCGTTACCCACTCCGACAGGCAAACTGGAGTTTTACTCCGAGAGCCTGGCCAAACATTTCCCTACCGATACCGAAAGAGGGCCCATCCCCAAGTGGATCGAAAAGAGCATCACACACGATGAGAGAATTTCGAGCAACAGGGCCGCCATCTATTCGCTCCTGGTCATGTCAAACCACGGCAGATGGAGAGTCCACGCCCAGTGCGACGACATCTCCTGGACCCGTGAAGCCCTGACCTGCAAGGTGAAAGGATTTGACGGCTACCTGTACGAACCCTGCTGGATCCATCCGAAAGACGCCGAAACGCGGGGCATCAAGAACGGCGATATCGTCAGGGTGTTTAACGAGAGAGGCGGTGTCCTCTGCGGGGCCCTGGTCTGGGAGAGGATTATGCCCGGCGTCATTTCAATCGATCATGGGGCCAGGGCCGACTTTATCATCCCCGGGAAACTGGACCGCGGGGGGGCGATCAACACCATCGCACCGGAGGCAATCGTCTCCAAGCATTGCGCCGGACAGGCCACCAGCGGCTTCCTCTCAGAGGTGGAAAAAGTCACCCTGAAGCAGATGGAAACGTGGAGAGAACAGTATCCCGAAGCCTTCAAGAGAGAGTATGACCCGGCTTCCGGACTTCGCTTTAACGCCTGGATTGAAGGAGAGAAATAACCGATTTCGGTCGAGTCTTTGTCAATCAGTAGCCGTCCCGGTTTACCGGGGCGTTCTTTTGAGGGAGACAAATCATCATGCCAAAAAAAGTCTTTGTTATTGACATAGCCAAATGCAACGGCTGTCATTCCTGCCAGATTGTCTGCAAGGATGAACACGTGGCCAACGATTGGACGCCGATTGCCAAGCCTCAGCCCGATACCGGCCAATTCTGGCTTGAGCTCACCGAACGGGTGAGGGGGACCGTGCCCAAGGTCAAGGTGGCCTACCGCCCTCATCTGTGCATGCACTGCGATCAGGCTCCCTGCATGGAGGCCTGCGCGGTCCCGGGAGCGATTTACAAGAGAGAGGATGGACTGGTCGTCATCGACCCGGTAAAGTGTACCGGCTGCAAGAGCTGTGTGGATGCCTGTCCTTACAGCGTCATCTTCTTCAACGAAAACCTCAACATCGCCCAGAAGTGCACCGGCTGTGCTCATCTGCTGGACAGCGGCTGGAAGGAACCCCGATGTGCTGATGCGTGTCCGAACCTGGTCATACGGCTCATGGACGAAACAGAAGCCGCGGGACTCCTTCCCGGAGCCGAGACCTGGAAGCCGGAGCTGAAAGATAAGGTGAAACCCCGGGTATATTATCTGAACCTCCCCAGGAAGTTCATCGCCGGGACCGTCTATGATCCCGTCGAGAATGAAGTCATCATCGGTGCGATCTGCACCTTGACCGAAACGGACGGAGGAAAGCGATATACGATCGAAACGGACAGCTACGGTGATTTCTGGTTCGAAGGACTGAAGGACGGCAACTTCAACCTCGAGATCAAGCAGGGCACCAAGGTCAAAGTCTTCACCGGGTTGAATACCGCGGAGAGAGATATCAATCTCGACGATATCCCGCTGACATAGACTCTGTCCGCCTTAAGAATCACGTTCACCACTGGAATGTGTCTGGCACGCGGCGGTCGCAGCAGGATGCTGCTCCTGAAGAGACAGAGTCCCGGGGCAATGGTCCTCTTAGGGATGAAACCATTTTCACTGCAGGAGCACTTTCCAGGTGCGACAACCCCTCACCCGGCAACTTCGCGGCCCCCGATTAGAATTTGATCCTCTGTAATTGATCCTCCTTCATGCTGTCGGAAAAAGTCCAGAGCCAGGCTTCCCCGGAAGAGACGCGGAAGAGCGAGAGTAACGGGTCATCGGGCCCCTTAATCCCTACTTTTTTCAGATAGGGTCTGTCGTTGAGGACTCTCGTTTTGAGGGTGGGATCATCGAGGAACTCAACCACTCCGGACACCCTCATCATGATCGATTTCTTCGGATCGTAAAAACAAACCTCCACCTTGTTGTTCTTCTTCAATTGTTTGTAGAGGGCCTTAACAGACTCCGTCTGAAAATAGAATCCTTTTTCGTCCGCAAACCACAGGCTGAGGATTCTGACGTGGGGCTGCTCTCCTTCCGATGTGGCCAAAGAGCAGATCTTCCCTTCGGGTAGATCATCTACAAACCTGATACAATCCTGGAAAGTCCGCTTTGTCTGTCCATGAACCATTGCCGGCAGAACAACCATTAGAATCGACAAAACAGTGTAAGCCAGCACTTTAGAGATCTTTGCTCTGTTATCCATGGGTCTCCCTCCTTGCATGGTTTTTTGACGCTATTCTATCAAACAGAGTACGCTTGTCAAGAAAATCCCCGTCAGCCGAGTAACCCTTCCGTTACGGGTGGATTTGGGGGGAGTGATTATTCCCAGGCTGAGAGGGGCTGTCGGAAAACAGTGGAGACGCAACGTCTATCGGGGAAACTTAAGGCTGGAATGGCAGTTAAAGCGCCTGCACCCCTCATGCGCTTAGTAAGCCGAACCTGTCAAGGAAGCGCTTGCCAAGGTTTTGGAGATAGCCCCTCCCGACCTTGGAACCTACATCCCTCATCACCACCCGTCACGGGAGGGTTACGCTTTCTTACGGGGTTCCCAGCTCGCGTCCGAGAAAATGCGACACCAACGGCCAGGCGAGATCCGCCAAAGCGGGATCATAGCCGTCGCCGTCGCCCATAGCGAATCCGTGGCCGGCTCCAGAAAAAAAGTGCCAATCGAGGGGCTGTCCATTGGACTGGAAAGTCGCCATCAATTTTTGCTGCACCGGTAGGGTGGCGAGATCGTCGTTGGCGCCGAAGAAAATCAGCGAGGGGCATTTAAAGTCTTTGACCGCATCGTTCGGATGCCGCGGTCTTAACTGACTCGGCGCTTCGTCTCGCACAGACGGATAGTACCCGACGAAGGCCCGAACGCTCGGCGTGGCGGCAACGAAGTGGATGCCGAGGCGCCCGCCCATGCAGTAGCCGACCACAGCGCAACGCCTGCTGTCCACGTCGGATCTACTGATCAGATAGCGCCAGGCGCTACTGATGACCTCAGTAAATCGGCCGTCCGTGGTTCTTTTTTGCACTTCGTAGACGTCGGACGATTCGCCGAGCATCTTGTAGAGATCCGGGACGAAGGTGGTGTAGCCGAGTTTGGCGAAGTTGCAAACGGTGACCTTCATGTTTCCCGTCACGCCGAAAACGGGGTGCACAACGAGCACACCGGGGCCGGGCTCTTTGCGGTCAGGGTGAGCGAGATAACCGGGGACGCCGTCTTTTTCGAGAGTCAGATCGCGATTCAGCAATTTCATCCTCCTATCCTCCTGTTCATTTTTGCAGCGGCCCATTTACCTCAATGATGCAAAAAGTCTCAGCAAACGGACATGGGTAAGCCGGTCGGAAAGGCTTCGGGGCGAACCTCTCACACGATGAGCACATGCTTTCCCGACCCATGTCGGACGTCACTTCGGGTGACTTCGGCCTATTCCCCTAAAACATCAAAATCGCCGCCTTCCGAAGCCTTGGAGAGCGGTTTACTCATGGCCGTTTGTGGAACTGTAACGTTTAGCCATTCGGCGCGGTGGGAGGATGCCGCAAAACCGGCGATCCAGCAGTTCATAAACCAATGGGAGGCGGTGGGATTGCCGACAACAGAGATGCACAACGACCTCCTTCCGCTGTTACACAAAGGGTGAAGACTCTCCTTCCTATCCCCCGGCAAGCATCACTGTCAGGTGGATTTCGTCCCCGTCTTTGACAGGCCTGAGGAGTTCATTGGGGTAGGCCGTGGCACGGTTGAGATAGATCTCAACGGTGTTGAGCAACTTGTCTTTCTTGGCAAAGAGGGCCTTCTCCATCAGGGGAAACTGTTTCACAAGTTCGTTCAGGCATTCCCCCACGGTATTGCCCGCCACAGAGACGACATCCAATCCGTTGGTGAATTGACGATGCGTGGTATGAACGTGGACACGAACAGGCATGACTCTTTCCTCCCCCGGCAAGGATATTCCGAAAGGCTCAGCGGCCGAAAAGCGATCCGCAATCTTCACAGTCGGGATTCTTCTCGACTCTAAACTCGGTGAAGGTCGCCTCCAAACCATTATAAATGAGTAACCGGTTCGTCAACAAATTTCCAATTCCTACGAGATACTTGATCACCTCGGCAGCCTGTATGCTGCCGATCACCGCCGGAGTCACGCCGATGACCGGAAATTTTTCCCTCACCACCGGGCCGCGATACATGCATCGGAGGCAGGCTGTTTTCCCGGGGAGAATCGTCATGACCCTTCCCTCGAAGCCGCTCACCGCCCCGTGAAAAAAGGGCACCCTTTTCCCCAGGGCAGAGCGGTTCAGAAGGTAACGGGTCGGAAAGTTGTCCATGGCATCCACGATCGCATCGCAGCCCTCGGCAAGCCCGGCCACGTTGTCTTCCGTGATACTCACTCCAATGGCTTCGACCTCCACCCTTGAGTTCAGGCTTCTCAATTTCAGTCCGGCGGATTCTACCTTTCTCCTGCCGATATCCGTTTCCCAGTGCAGGATCTGCCGGTTGAGATTGCTCAGTTCGACCTCGTCGTGATCGACGATCCGGATCCTTCCGACCCCCGCGGCAGTCAGGTAGAAAGCTACGGGAGAACCGAGTCCGCCGGCCCCTGCGATGAGGACTCTGGATCTTCTGAGTCGTTCCTGACCTTCCTCTCCGAATCCTTCGATCAGGATCTGCCTGTCGTACCTCTCGCGTTCACCCGTTGTCAGCATCGGGAACCTCCACGCTGACCGAAACAAGAAAACAAACCCTTTATAAAAAAAGGTCCCGTACCCTCAATCACGGTTGGAATAACAAAGAAAGAACAGGCTGGGAGGGGCTGTCGGAAAAACCTTGGAGCGGCACCTCTCCTGTGGAAATTCAAGAATCGAATAGCAAACAAAGCGTCTGCACCCCTCTTCCGCTTAGTAAGCCCCACCTACTAAATGACCGCTTTCCAAGGTTTTGGAGATAGCTCCTCTCGGCCTGGAGACAAGCTCCCTGAAGTCCACCCCGAACTGAAGGAATACAACGGTCCCTCTACTTCCCCTTGAGCAGGGTGTGCGCCACGACCATCCGCTGGATCTGATTGGTACCTTCGAAGATCTGGATAACCTTCGCATCCCGCATCATTCTTTCCACCGGATAATCCCGGCTGAGCCCCTGCCATTCCATGAGTTGGACCACATCCGTCGTCACCTTCATGGCCATGTCCGAAGCGAAATATTTCGACATCGCCGAGAACATCTGAACCGGAACCCCTTTTGTCTTTTCATCCATCATGTTGGCGGCCTTGTAAACGAGGGCCTTGGCGGCCTCGATCTCAATCACCATATCGGACAGCTTGGCCTGGATCAACACAGCATCGTCCCTTTGATGAAACCAATTCCTCTCGTGACCAAACTTGACCGCATAGTCCACGGCCCCCTGAGCCAGTCCAACAGCCTGGGCGCCGATGGCCGGCCTCGACCTGTTCAATGTTCTCATCATGAGCCACCACCCGACGCCTTCATCGCCGATTCTCTGGGGAAGCGAAGCGCGAACGTCCTCCAGAAGGACCTCCGTCGTATTCGAGCCCCGGATGCCCATCTTCTCCTCCACCTTTCCGATCGACAGGCCGGGAGTCCCTTTCTCCAGGAGAAAACCGGTGATTCCTTCCATCTTCTTTTCCGGCTGGGTGACGGCAAAAACGGTGTACAGGTCGGCGACACCGCCGTTGGTGATAAAGCATTTTCGCCCGTTGATGAGATAGTGGCCGTCTTCCCGGGCGGCCTTCGTTCGAATGGAGGCGGCATCGGATCCGGAATCCGGCTCGGTGATGCAGAAGGCGATGAGCTTCTTTTCCTTGGCGATCCTGCCCAAGATTTGCGTCTTCATCTCCTCCGTCCCTCCCAGGGCAACGGGCATGGTCCCCACGGCCTGCACGATCACCAAGAGAGAGGAGGACGCACAGTATTTTGCGATCTCTTCCGCCACCACGCAGAGCGAGGTAATATCCCCGTCCATCCCTCCGTACTCCTTGGGAATCACGAGGCTCAAAAAACCCTCTTCGTGAAAAACCTTCGCGATATCCCAGGGAAACTCGCCTTCCTCATCGATCTTTGCTGCACGGGGTGCCACAACATCCCTGGCAACCCTTTGGGCTTTCTTTCTCCACTCTTCTCTCATCTGTTCTATTTC
>CAVSVC010000065.1:0-154150 GCA_963731045.1 uncultured delta proteobacterium
GAAGATCTGGCACGTGATGCTCCTGTTTCTACTCGTATTGGGGGGGATCTATGGAGGGATTTTCACCCCCACCGAAGCGGGAGCGATCGGCGCCTTCGGGGCCCTCGTCATCGTGATCGCCACCCGTCAGCTGACACGCAGATCCCTTCGAGGAGATACTCAAAGAGGCGACGACGACCTCAGCCATGATCTTCCTTGTCGTTGTCGGGGCTTTCATATTTATGAAATTTCTGGGTCTCAGCAAACTACCGTTCGCCCTGGTCAAAATCATCGAGCAGCTCCAGGTCTCCAAATACGTCATTTTTGCAGGAATCATCCTTCTCTATATCCTTCTCGGGATGTTCCTGGAAATCTATTCGGCTGTGACCTTTACGATTCCGATGATCTACCCGGTGATTGTGGCCCTGGGGTTTGACCCGATCTGGTTCGGAGTCATCGTCGTCCTGGTCATCGAGATGGGGCTGGTGACTCCGCCGGTGGGGATGAATGTCTTCATCCTCAACGGCATGACGGGTATTCCCCTTGAAACCATCTTCCGGGGGATCGTCCCTTTTTTCGTGGCGATGATTGTATGCGTCATTCTCCTGGCCGTATTCCCGGAGATCGCGCTGTTTCTGCCGAGGACGATGTAGCAGACCGGGAGGAAAACCCTAACAGCCAAGGTCAAGGTTGAGGTTCAGGTTAAGGGTCGAGGCCAGGAAAGACCGGATCGCAACTGATAGCGATGAATTCTCAGATTGGGCCGTGTAAAACCCAAACTCTTTTCATGAAATCGGAACGAGCTTTTCAAGTGAGAATGGCACTTCGGAATTGCGGCCAGATCGATCCGCAGAATATCGATCACTATATCGCCCGCGGCGGCTATGATGGCCTGAATCGGGCTTTAACGATGACCGCTGCCGAGGTGATCGACGAGATCGCAAGATCAGGGCTTCGAGAAGCCGGAGGCAGGCGATTTCCCGTTGCGGAGAAGTGGCGTCTCTGTCTGGAGGCGCCTGGCAACGAAAAGACTGCTGATCTGCAATGCCGCGGAAAGGCGACCCGGACTCCCTCATCGGCCGGACCCTCCTGGCGAGGATCCCCACTCCGTCTTAGAGGGGATGGGGATCGGCGCCTATGCCACGGGGGCTTCGCTGGGCTGGGTCTACGTCCATGCCGAATACGGATCGGCGATGAGCAGGCTCAGGACCGCTTTGAAGCAAGCGGAGCATCGCGGGTTTTTAGGGAATCCTATCGGGGGTTCCAAGGCGAGGGTTCACATCGAGGTGAGAGAGGGGACGGGCAAACTCGCCTGCGGCGACGAGACTTTCCTGATCAACGCGATAGAAGGGAAGCAGACCATGCCTTTCGTCTGTTCTTCTCGCCCTCCCCTATCCGGCCTGGGAGATAAGCCCACCCTCGTCCATTCCGTGGAAACCTGGGCCCATGTTTCCGCCATCCTGGAAAAGGGCGCAGCATGGTACGCCGGGTTTGGCACCGGGCTGAGCAGGGGGACCAGGGTTTTTACCCTGTCAGGCAATGTGGTCAATCCCGGACTGATCGAAGTCCCTTTGGGCACACCCCTCCGCGAAATCGTGCATGACATCGGGGCGGTATCCCAAACCGCAAGGCGTTCAAGGCGGTGCAGATCGGCGGTCCCACAGGGGGTTATCTCCCTGCCGGTTCCCTTGGACCTTCCGGTCGACGATGAGCACTTGTTCGATGCCGGGACCTTTATGGGATCGGGGACCATTCTGGTTATGGATGGCGATGCCTGCATGGTCGACCGGGCCAGGTGCGCCCTCTCTTTCCTTGAAGCCGAGTCATGCGGCAAATGCGTCTTCTGCCGTGAAGGCACGATGCAGATGGCAGAAATCCTGACAGACGTGACCGAAGGCAGAGGAAAACCTCACGATATCGATCTGCCTGCTGGAGCTGGGTGAAGGTCTTAAGTCGGGGGCTCAATGCGATCTGGGCAGTACGGCGGCCAATCCGGTCCTTACCTTGATCCGCTATTTTCGCGAGGAACTTGAAGCGCATATCAGGGAGAGAAGGTGTCAGGCTCAGGTATGCAAAGAAATGGAGCCGCGCTGAAGAGCTTCCGACTTCCGTGCAGAGGGGGCAATGACAATTGGTCTGGGCGTAGACATCATCGCCATCGGCAGAATGAGGGATGTCCTGGAAACCGGCGGCAGGGTGTTTATGGACAAGGTCTTCACGCCGTGGGAGCAGCAGCGGGCCGAAATCCACCCCGACCGCATGGCCTATCTGGCAATGACCTTTGCCGCCAAGGAAGCCATCTTTAAGACATTCGGAATAGGATGGGAGACGGGTGTCCAATTCAAGGAAATAGAGGTCCGGGACGGGGAGCATGGCGAGCCGATCCCTGTTCTCACGGGAAGGTTTTGCGAGATTGCATCCGAGCGGCATGTCTCCCGTGTGCTTTTGAGCCTGTCGTATGACGGCGACTATGCCATAGCTGTAGCCACCTTATCAGAATGAGCTTTGAAGAGGGAGAGACCTATATGAGTGCGGATGTCATGAAGGGATTGCAGCTGAAGGCCAAGGCGAATCCTCAAAGGGTTGTGTTTCCTGAGGCGAACGAGGAGAAGATCCTTCGTGCGGTGCGTCAGGTGCGGGATAGGAACATTGCCCGTCCAATCCTTGTAGGGGACCCCAAGGCCATATCCATTTTAGCGGGAAGCATCGGGGTGTCGCTCGATGGGATCCCGCTGGTTGACCACACCGATGCGGGAAAGATCGAACAGTTTGCCGGCAGGTATGCCGAGATCAACCCGGACTTTCCAGTCCCGGCTGTCAAGCGCATGCTGAAAGATCCGCTCTATTTTGCAGTCATGATGGTGAAATTGGACGAGGCGGATTGCATGGTGGCGGGCCTGAGCCATACAACGGGAGAGGTGATCATGGCGAGTGAAATGATCATCGGACTGCAGGAAGGCATCTCGACGGTCTCAAGTACGGGCATTCTGTCCATCCCGGGATATGAGGGACCGGAGGGGAGCCTGTTGGGGATCGCCGACTGCGCTGTCTGCCCGGCACCTGACGCCATACAGCTGGCCGACATCGCCATCTCGACGGCCGACACATTGCATGACCTGCTGGGCTGGGAACCCCGCGTTGCCTTGTCGTCTTTCTCGACAAAGGGCAGCGCCAGCCACGAGCGCGTTGACACGGTTTTAAAGGCCCTGGAAATGGCACACGAACGCAGGCCTGAGCTGCTCATTGACGGCGAACTTCAACTGGATTCCGCGATTGTGCCGGAAGTCGCGGCCAGAAAGGTGAAAGGAGGGAGCCCCGTGGCCGGAAGGGCCAACATCCTGATCTTCCCGGATCTCGATGCCGGCAACATCGGGGTGAAGCTTGTCCAGCAGTTTGCCAAGGCAGTGGCCTATGGTCCGCTTCTGCAGGGGCTTTGCCAGGCCGGTCAGCGACCTGTCCCGGGGGGCGCCCGTGGAGGAGATCGTGGGGGCGACCACAATGGCGGCGGTAACGGGCACAGAATAAATAAAGCCCGAATATCGAGGCACGAAATTCGAAACAAATTCGAATTTGAAGCTCTCCGCCCTAAAGGACGGGGCTTCCCGGTAAGGGACTACCACTGATATTGTGCCCCTTCATCCCTGAGGGACTTGCGGGGCACGTGCCGGTCAAATGTTCCAAATTTGAAACATCGCACCTGAAGGAAAAGGGAACGAAGGTGGATAAGAAATTCAGAATCTTTGCAGTCAATCCCGGCTCCACCTCAACCAAGATCGCGCTCTTTGAAAATGATGCAGAGGTTTTTTCCGTCAACGTCTCTCATGACGCGGCCAAGCTCAAGGCGTTTCGCGAAATCAGGGACCAGTTTCCTTATCGTAAGGAGACCATCCTGAGTGAGCTGGCGAAGAAGGGCATCTCCCTGAAAGGAATAGACGCCTTTGTCGGGCGCGGTGGAGGGCTGGTCGGTCTGGAAGGCGGAACCTATACCATCAACGAAACCTTGCTCCATCACGCCAGAATAGGCTTTACCGTGAAACACCCGGCCACGCTCGGGAGTCAGCTGGCCCATGATTTTGCAGTGACCTACGGCGGAAAAGCCTTCGTCGTTAATCCTCCTGACGTCGATGAGTTTCAACTGGTTGCACGGGTCACCGGACTCCACGATGTTCCCCGCGAGAGCAGAGGCCACCCTCTCAACCAGAAAGAAGTCGGAATACGTTATGCGGCAGAGATCGGCAGGCGGTATGAGGATTTGAACCTCATTATATCCCACATCGGCGGCGGCGTTACGGTCACGGCTCACAGGAAGGGTCTTATGGTCGATTCCACGGACGTCATCAACGGCGATGGCCCGATGGCTGCCACCCGGGCAGGTGGGATCCCGGCTGTTGCCGTCATCAGGATGTGTTATTCAGGAAAATATACGGAAGGAGAGATGTATGACCGCATCACCAAGAATGGCGGTCTGGTCGATCATCTTGGCACCGCCGATGTCCGTGAGATACAGGAGCGCATCAATAACGGCGATGCCTATGCGAAGCTCATCTACGACGCCATGATCTACCAGATCGGCAAGAACGTGGGAGCTTATGCAACCGTCTTAAAGGGCGACGTGGATGCCATCCTGTTGACCGGCGGCATCGCTCATGACGCCTATCTGGTTGAAAAGGTTACCGATATGGTCAAGTACATCGCTCCGGTCAGAGTCTATGCAGGTGAGCTTGAGATGGAAGCCATGGCCGCAGGTGCCCTCAGGGTGCTTACCGGTCAGGAGCAGCCCAAGACCTATACCGGGGTGCCGGTCTGGAAAGGCTTTGAGAGATAAGGAATGGCCGGGCCACGGATACGGCTACGAAGCCCGTTTCGGCAAGAGGTCACGGTTACGGGAAGTGCCTAAGCCGAAGAACGTAGCCGAATGACGATACGGGCATCGTTACCGTGAGACGAGAACACAGGTTTCGAACGAAGCCCCCGGGCTTCATGGACATTCTCAAGAGTCAAAATACGGAACGGAAAAGGAGTAAGAAAACAATGGGACTGAAAGAAGAGGCATTGGAGAAGATCATTCAACGGGCTGCGGTGCTCTTCAAGAAGAACCCGGGAGAATTAAGTCCGGACACGAAATGGGTGGAGGACCTCAAGGCCAAATCGGTCAATTACGTTCAGGTCATCGCCGTCCTGGAGGCGGAGTTCGACGTCCAGATCAATTTCATGGAGTTCAGAAGGAAGAAGACCCTGGGCGAGGCCGCACAATTTGTCGCCGAGCTTTGCGGAGGGTAAGAAGAGAAGGAACAGGAGAGTGCTAAGGACTGAGGACTAAGGACTGAGTAAACTGTCAGTCTGGCACTCAGTCCTATGAGAATAGGAGGAGGGTGACCATGGCTGAAACGATAAGAAAAAAGGTGAAGTACGGCAATGAGGAGATCGATGCAATCTACAGAAAGGCAAGAAAGCCGGTTCCGCCGCAGCCGAAGGAATCGAAGGGCAAAACAGAGGAGAACTGGGATGGACTGGAGGAGAAGTCCCTGCATGGATCGGGTTTCGGGATCTGCCCTGAACTCAACCGCCGCACCTATCTTGCGGAAGACGGCATTCTCTGCGAGCAGGACGTTCCCGTCACCTTGCGGGACGGTGTCGTGATTTACACCGACATCTTCCGTCCTGTGGGTCAGACGAATATCCCCGCCCTTGTCTCATGGAGTTATTTCGGCAAACGTCCGGGTGATGGCTTTGACGAATGGCAGATCATCGGCGTTCCACCGGGGACGGTCTCCCGGATGGCCAAGTTCGAGTCCCCCGATCCCGGCTACTGGTGCCGCCACGGCTACGCGGTCGCCAATGTGGATCCCCGCGGCATCGGTCATTCCGAGGGAGATGTGTGCATGTTCGGCACTCAGGACGGACGGGACGGCTATGATTTCGTCGAATGGCTCGCATCCCAGTACTGGTGCAACGGCAAGGTCGGAATGGGCGGCAATTCCGGTGTGGCCATGCCCCATTGGCGCATCGCTGCGGAGCAGCCGCCTCACCTCGTCTGTATCGCCCCGTGGGAAGGCACGGGAGACCTCTATCGCGAGTCGCTTTACGAAGGGGGTATTCCGGCGCTCGGTTTTAATGACTTCATTGTCGGTTCCCTGGTGGGCAACGGCTATGTGGACGATAACGCTGCCATGGCCCTGGAGCATCCTTTTCTGGATGCCTATTGGGAAGATAAAATTCCAAAGTGGGAAAAGATCCGAATCCCGACCTACACGACGGTCTGTTGGAATCACTTTCACCTGCGCGGTTCGATGGAAGGCTTCAGGAGGATCCGCTCCACGAAGAAGTGGATCCGGGCGCACCGGGAGTTCGAGTGGCCGGATACGTATTCCACCTTCGGCCTCGAAGATCTGAAACGGTTCTACGACCGCTATCTGAAAGACATTCGCAACGGCTGGGAGCTTACGCCGAGGGTCCGCCTCGAGATCATGGACGCCTACGACTTCAATTTTCAGGAGAACCGTCCCGAAAAGGAATTCCCCCTTGCCCGGACCCAGTATAGGAAACTCTACCTCGATGCGGCCAAAGGCGCCCTCTCCTTCGACCCCGTTGCCGCGAAATCAAAGGTCAGCTACGAGGCCGCGACCGGGTCGACGGCCTTTGCTATCCCGTTCACCGAAGACACGGAGATCACCGGGTTCATGAAGCTGCGGCTCTGGGTTGAGGCCGAGGGGAATGATGACATGGACCTCTTTATCGCCATCCGGAAGCTCGATGAAAAAGGAAACTGGATTCCAATGAACGTGCTCGGAGAGCCCCACCCCGGGGCATGGGGAAAGATGCGGGTATCCCGCCGCGCCCTCGATGAGAAGCTCTCCACCGATTTTCAACCTATTCAGGCCCATCGCAAGGACGAAAAACTGAAGCCCGGTGAAATCGTTCCTGTGGATATCGAGATCTGGCCCCACAGCAGGATCTGGCACAAAGGCCAGCAGCTGCAGGTGCTTGTTTCAGGGCATTACATTCGCGAAGGGTGGTTTGAACCCTTCTCGTGGGAGCTTAACAACAAGGGGAACCATGTGATCCACTCGGGGGGTCCATACGACTCGTACCTTCAGATCCCTGTCATTCCCCCGAGATATCAGGCCGGCGATTATGTTTACAGGTAAGGGCGAGACAGGCTGAAATGGGGGGGCAGAAGTCCGCATCGCCGCGGGAGCGGAGCGGCATACGTCATAGAGGCTGAGTGAGTTCGATTCAATTTAAAAGGAGGCATGACCATGAAAGTTCTTGGACTGACCTGCGGGAGGAAGATGAGTAATACGGAGATCCTCGTCAAAGAAGCGCTTATGGGTGCGGAGGAGGCGGGCGCAGAGGTGGAGATCGTGCGTCTGCTGGACCTCAATATCAGGCCGTGCACGGGGTGCAACTCCTGCGTGATCGATCTTTTCGAAAAAGCCGGCTCAGGGGAGTGCGTCATCCAGAATGACGATTTCAAGTTCATCGATGACAAAATCCATGAGTGCGATGGATTGATCCTGGGTTCCCCGATTTATGAGAAGGCGCCGCAGGGTTTGTTGAAGGTCCTGAATGACAGGATGGGCCCGTCCCATGATCTGGCATTCAGACTCATCGCGAAGAAGATCAGGGAAGCGAAAGGAATTACCAAAGGCAAAGGGCCGGACGAGAGGTCGTTCAAACCGAGAGCAGCATCGCTATTCGCCGTCGGAGGCGCCGACTGGACGACTCTGGCGCTTCCCATGCTGCAGATCTTCGCCCTTCCGATGAACATGACCGTGGTCGACCAGCATGTGTTCGACTGGACGGCTTTACCCGCCGTCGTCGTCTTGAAGCCGGACATGCTGGAGAGAGCGAGAAGGTCCGGGCGTCACGTCGCCGAGACCTTGAAGAAACCGATTGAAGAGGCAAAGTACATAGGGGATCCCGGCAGATGTCCCGTATGCCATTCGAATGTCCTGGAGCTCGGCAAGACAACGGAACCGGTGACTTGCGCTGTCTGCGGTGTGAAGGGGACGTTGAAAACGAAAGGCGACGATTATGCGCTTGAGGTTACGGATGAGGCGAGAGCGCTTTCGCACGTTCTGCTCTCAGGCAAATTCCACCATGGCGATGATCTGAGGGATATTTCGCTGAAGCCTGACCCGCGGATGGCTGAAATCCCCGGGCTGATCGAGAAATACAAATCGTATTTAACGTACTCCAGGCCGGATCGAGGGGCGACTGCAAAGTAACGATGGGGGAGCCGGAGCAGACGCCGGTCTCGAACCGCTGCGGGAATATTCGCGTCATGAGAGAAACCCGAACCTGGGCATCACGACGGTGGGAAGAAAAGGGAGGAACTCTGTCATGAGATGCTTGATCGTCTATTACTCCCAGACGGGAAACACCAGGAAGGTTGCTCACGCGATTCATAAAGGTATGAGTCCACTGGTGGAGCAATGCGATATCGCTTCAGTCAAGGAAGTGAAGCCTGAGGATGTGAACAGGTACGATTTGATCGGCCTGGGCAGTCCGGTGTGGGATGGCGCGGAGACCCCCAACGTCAGGCGCTTTACGGAGAACATACCGAGGCAACAGGGAAGGCACCTCTTCTCCTTCAACACCCACGGTGTCATGCCGGAGCACTATTTCCCCACCGTGGTCAGGAGACTGAAGGGAAAGGGTTTCACGGTCATCGGGATGCGAGACTGGTACGGGGACGGCCTTTTTCAGCTCGCCCCCAGCCCCTATTTTACCGACGGACATCCCGACGAGATTGACCTGAAGGAGGCGGAGGATTTTGGGAGAGAGATGGTTGAGGTCAGCCGGAGGATATCGGCAGGGGAGACCGACCTCATTCCTCCGGTGCCTGCGTACGTGTTTACGGAGCAGCTGCATGTTCTGACGGAGTTCTACCGGTCCGGCCATAACCCGCACGGCCTCATCAAATACGATCCGGGGAAGTGCGCCTATCCCAAATGCCGTCTCTGCATGGATCACTGTCTGATGGATTACATCGACCTGTCGGCCTCCCCGAGGGTCTTCGGATCCAAAGGAACGGAATGTGACATGTGGCTGGGCTGCACCTTCTGCGAAATGATCTGCCCGACCGGCGCCATCTCCTGTGACTGGGAGGGGTTCCAAAGGGATTTCGGAGAGAAGATCGGCGCGGTCCTTGGCGGCAATCCGCTCGCAAAGGCTGCAGAGGAGGCCATTGCTTCGGGCCGATTGAGGATGCTGATTCCCAAGGAAGAGGTGAGGTGGGATCGGCCCTATTTTAAGGTTCACAGCAAACGTCCCCGCTTCAAAATACCGAAAGGACGAGTGATATTGAAAGAGGAACGGTATCGCCCAGAGAAAGAAGGTTTAAGAAAAGGGTTCCATGCCGTTTTGACCCAGAATGATGGGGCGGTTTCCAAAACTATAGAATTGTGGGCGGATTGTCCTGTACCCCGGTTATTGACCACTGATCACTGATCACTGAATACTGATACTGATGACTGATGTAAATGGGTGTTTTGACTGTGATCACATTGAAGATCGACGGAAAGGACGTTGAGACGAAAAAGGGAAAGACCGTGCTCGAAGCGGCTCTGGGGGCAGGGATCTATGTTCCCCATCTCTGTCACCATCCCGACCTCACGCCTGTGGGAGGCTGCGGTTTGTGTCTCGTGGAAATCGACGGAGTGCGAGGGGCTTCCTCCTTCCTGCACAACCCCGGCGGAAGAGGGGATGCGGGTGAAGACGAAGACGCCCCGGATTGACCGGATGCGCAGTCTCGCCATGGAACTGATGCTGGCCGGTCATCCTGCCGATTGCACCACCTGCTCCCAGTATCTTAACTGTGAGCTGCAATCCGTGAAGCAGTATATCGGAACGAGTGAGGAATTGCGTGTGAGACGGCGATCGAAGCCCTTTGCCGCCACAACCGCCAATCCTCTCTTTATCCATGATCCGGGCCGATGCATCCTCTGCGGCCGCTGTGTGAGGGCCTGCCACGACCTGCGCGGAGTCGGGGTGCTCTCGTTCAGGAGGAAGGGGAGGGAAGCCTACATCGGTGCGGCCTCCGACGCTTCCCTCGCGGACGCCGGCTGCAGGTTCTGCGGCGCCTGTGTGGAAGTGTGTCCCACAGGGGCCTTGAGGGATAAGGAAGAACTGACAAGAGGAAAGAGCCGCAGGGCAAGCCGTGTCCCCTGTCGATACACCTGTCCGGCGGAAATCGACATCCCCCGCTATGTCCGCTTCATCCGTGAGAAGAAGTACTCCGAAGCTACAGCCGTTATCCGCGAGAAGGCGCCCTTCCCGAAGGTCCTCGGCTATGTCTGCAACCATCCCTGCGAAACGGTCTGTCGCCGGGGTGAAGTGAACGAGGCGATTTCCATAAGGGAACTGAAACGCTTTGCCGCTGAGCGGGATCATGCCAGGTTGTGGGCCGTGAACTCCCGTAGAGCGGAACCCACAGGTAAAAGGGTGGCAATCATCGGGTCTGGGCCGGCCGGGCTGACCGCGGCATACTATCTTTCAAAGCTGGGGCACGGAGTCACTGTCTTCGAAGCCCTGCCCTTCCCCGGCGGGATGATGCGCGTCGGCATACCGGAATATCGAGTGCCCAGGGACGTGCTGGACGAAGAGATCCACGAGATCGAATCCATGGGTGTCGAGATCAGGACGAACTCAAAGGTGGATTCACTGGATCGTCTCTTTGAGGAGGGATTTCACGCGATCCTTGTGGCCGTTGGCACCCATGAGGGCCAGAGGCTGCCCATTCCGGGCGCCGTGCAGGACGGGGTGCTGGTGAGTCTGGACTTTCTCAGGGATGTGAATTCCGGGAAAGAGGTGAAAGTGGGAAGGAGGGTCCTGGTGCTGGGAGGCGGCAACGTCGCCTTTGACTGCGCCCGCGTAGCCCGGCGACTCGGCGCCGCAGAGGTTCACGTGGCCTGCCTGGAGTCGAGGGAGAGGATGGTTGCAACCCCTGAAGAGATTTTACAGGGAGAGGAGGAAGGGGTGGTGATCCACCCCTCCCGGACCTTCACGAGGATTGTGGCGGAAGAGGGGCACCTGACCGGGGTCGAATGTTTGAACGTGGACTCCTTTGAATTCGATGAGGAAGGAAGGCCTGAGATCAAGGTTGTCGAAGGCTCGGAGCACCTCCTGCCGGCGGATACGGTCATCTTTGCCGTTGGCCAGCGTCCGGAGATTCCGGCCGGGTTCGAACTGGCGACCGGGAAAGGCAACCGGATTGAGATTGACTCCTATACCTTTGAAACCGGCAGGGAAGGGGTCTATGCCGCGGGTGATGCGGTTACGGGGACCACATCGGTGATCGAGGCCATTGCCTCGGGGAGGAACGGGGCCGCCGTCGTGGATAGATACCTCGGCGGCAGCGGTGATCTTGATGAGGCGCTGGCGCCTGTTGAAAAGCCTGAGCCCCGGCTGGGGCGGAGGGAGGGATTTTCCCGCGAGAGACGGGTCGAAAACCCCTGTTCAGGGCCGGAGGAGCGGGTGGCCGGCTTCTGCCGGGTTGTCGAGGATCTTGAAGAAAGCGCGGCCCTTGCAGAGTCGGACCGGTGTCTGCAGTGCGATCTCAGGCTGAAGATGACCCCGGTGAAGTTCTGGGGAGACTATTAAAAAAGAACAGTGACCAGTGATCAGGTAAACATGGAGGCAGAAGGCAGAAGGCAGAAAGCAGAAAGCAGAAGAGAGACCAGTAATCAGTGAAACAGGGAAGCAAAAGGCAAAAAAGAAAATGATCAGTCAGCAGTGAAATATGGTGATGGAAGGCTGCAAGCAAGAACGGACACGCATCACGGACACGCTTGCGTGCCGAAGCACTTCAGCGCGCAGGCACGGGCACGATCACGTTGTTTTCACGGTGTTTCCGAAAGGAGGAGGGAAGATGAATCAGTTAGAGGCGGATATCATCGTTGTTGCAGCAGGGGCTTCCGGATTGCCGGCGGCGATCGCCGCGGCCCAGGGCGGTGCCAAGGTTATCGTATTTGAAAAGGGGTCCACCACCGGCGGCACGGGCAATATGGGGATGGGACCTTTTGGCGTGGAGAGCAGACTGCAGCGCCTGAAACAGATAAAACTGACAAGAGATGAGGCTTTCAAGATATTCATGGACTACACACACTGGCGTGTCGACGCCCAGCTGGTGAGGGCCTATATCGATAAATCAGCCACCACGATCGATTGGCTGGAGAAGCTGGGCGTAGAATTTGTCGAGCCGGCAACCTATTTCCCGGGAGGGAACTTTACCTGGCATATCGTGAAGCCGGCAAGCGGTCAGCCCGGGCCCATGGCTTCGGCTACCATGATGAAGATCCTGACGGACAGGGCCAAAGAGCTGGGGGTCAGGATTCTTCTGCAGACGCCGGTGAAGAAGATTCTCAAACAGGGGGACCGTATCACAGGGGTCCTGGCTGAGGACAAATCCGGGGAACCCGTTCAGGCCAGGGCCAAGGCTGTGATCATCGGCACCGGTGGATTCGGCGATAACCCGGAGATGATCAAGAAACACACCGGATATGAGTGGGGCAAGGATCTCTTCTCTTTCAGGATCCCCGGCATGGTGGGGGACGGGATCCGCATGGCCTGGGAGGCAGGGGCTGCGCCGACGGAGATGACCATGGAGATGATCTACGGCATGCCCGGGGAATGGGACCCGAGGCTTCACGAAACCTTTCGTCAGCCCCACCTCATGGTCAATCTGCTGGGAGAGCGCTTCCTGAATGAAGAGATCATGCCCAATACCACATTCACGGGAAACGCCATCGCCAGGCAGAAGAACAGAACGGCCTTTCTCATCTTCGATGAAACGATCAAGAAGCACATGGAGACCGTCGGATACGATTGCCTGAGTGTGGTCTTCCCTTTCACGAAGGTGGACCATCTTGACTCCCTGATCAAGGACGCTTTCGACAAGGGATATAAAGATGTCTTTGTGGCGGATTCCCTGGAGGAATTGGCCGGCAAGACAGGGATTGATCCTGCCGGGTTGAAGGAAACCGTGGAACAGTACAACCGATTCTGCGAGAAAGGCCATGACGATATCTTTAACAAGAGCCATCGGCTTCTCAGGCCGGTCAAAACCCCGAAGTTCTATGCTGCAAAGCACCTGCCCGGTGCCTACGGCACCGTCGGTGGGATCAAGATCAACCACAGGACCGAGGTCCTGAACAAGGAATGGAAGAAGATCCCCGGACTCTATGCCGTGGGAACGGACGCCTGCACGATCTACGGGGACAGTTATGTGTTTATCCTTCCCGGCAATACCATGGGCTTTGCCATCAACAGCGGTCGCATTGCCGGGGAGAATGCCGCAGAGTATATCAAAACCATAGCGGGGTAACGCTTCGGACTCTTTGGGCAGATAAAAGGAGCAGGAGGGAATCTGTTGTAGAATCTAGGGCGATAGCACTCCTTGGTTAGGGCAAGGGGGTTGACACTCACAGACAAGTAGATATTTATGAATTTATGGACGTCCCCGGATATGCCCGTAAAGAAGAGCATAGGGGAAACCTTTTAGCATGCAACGTCGTGTCCGCTGACGTGGCGTCGGATGAAACTCAAAAATGTGCTCAAGAGTCGCATGACGCACGATGACGGCTAACGGCGAGCTGCGGCTCGCCGTTGATCGGCGCGTCAGCGCGCCGCCCAACGTTGGCCCTCAGGCGCGGCCTCCTGGACGTCGCCTGGATGGCCGTGTTGGCTTTTTTGATATCCTCACGACCTTCAATCCACAATAGGTTTCAATGGGATCAAAGTCCCGATCGTTATGAAGCAATGCGATCTCATGTTCGATGGCGACTGAGGCAATCATGCAGTCAACAGATTTTCGTATGGTAACGCCCCTGCGCCGAAGTGAACGGTACAGTTCCGACGCTCTCAGAAACGTTTGACGGGTCATGGGGAGAAGCAAGAAGGTGTCGAACCTTGACAGCGTTCGCTGGTAATCCTCGTCGTCACGAACGCCCTGCAGAACTTCGGTTAATATAATACCGCAGGTACAGATGTCCTCTCCCTCATTCAGTATTCGCTCAACCTCGGCAACTTCGGGTGTCGATTTGGCAGCGAAGAAGTCAATCCATACCGTGGTATCCACAAGCACCATGGTCAACCTCGGCTCTTTCGCCATGTGGCGAGATCACCTTCCCATTGGACCGTCCCTTTCAGTTCAAGAACCTTCTTCTGGCGTTCGTGCCTCAGCAACTCCTGCAAAGCATGCTCAATGAGTGCGCGGCGTGTTTTGATGCCGGTCGCATTTTGACAGCAGGCTACGAGCGTGTCGTCGAGAACAATGTTGGTTCTGCTCACTTGAATCACCTCCAATTCATACACATAATATGATATGTTAATGTGTATTTCAAGGGGTTCTCTTTTTTGAAGCTAACGCAATGCTCAATTCCTCGGGGTCGGGCCATGCTAAGTTGTCGACGGTCAGGATTCCCAATAACAGGAATTTTCAGGGTCTATATCGTCTTTTTCGACCCCGAAAAGAGCCTTATACTGGGCAGCTCCTCCCCGGAGGTGATCCCCTTCACGGCATGCGATGATATCGTTAACTTTTGCCCGATGCCCGTTATCACCCCATCTCGGGGTATCATTATGGGAGTCTTATATGCCTGATTCGACAAAAAGTCAACACCCAAGACTCCTCAATCAAGTCCGACAGGTACTCCGTCTGCACCACTACTCGATTCACACCGAGCGATCCTGCTTAGGATCGGACTTTGGGGACGCCCATAAAAATATGAATGGACAAGTCAGGAGGCCTTTGCTATCCTCACATCATGCCTCGACAAGCCTGTATCGATGCTCCTGGTGCCTTGCACCGTGTCATTGTAAGAGGGATCGAGCGCAGAAAAATCTTCCGGGATGACCGGGATCGGGATCAATTCGTAGACCGACTGGGAAGCATCCTTTCCGAGACCGCTACTTCCTGCTACGCCCAGAATGATGAAAAGGAGGAACTTCCTTAATGACTGCATCTCCGAAACATAGAGCCGAAGGCATTCCAGGCCCAAGGATCTACCACGTCGAGATCGTCTTGAATGGAATCAAGCCCCGGATCTGGCGACGGCTCCAGGTTCCTGGGGATGCCCGCCTCGGATGGCTGCATGCTGTTTTTCAGGTAGCCCTGGGATGGACCAACAGCCATTTACATCAGTTCATTATCGGCGATCGCGTGTGCTCGGATCCGACCTTCGAGCTGAATGAATTTGATGAAGACCCGCCGATTCTGGATGAAAACAAAGTGATCTTGATGGACATTGCGCCTCGGGAGAAAGACTTCTTTTTTTACGAATATGACTTCGGCGATTCATGGAGCCATCGGGTGACCATTAAGAAGATCCTGGTCCCCGACCCGACACTCGAAACGAAGGCGTTTTGCTTAGCCGGTGCCAGAGCCTGCCCTCCGGAAGATTGTGGCGGCCTGTGGGGATATGAAGAACTGCTTAAGGTCATTCGAGACCCCGAGGACGAGGAACACGAATCCATGATGGAGTGGCTTGGCGGATCGTTCGATCCGGATGCGTTTGATCGGGACAAAGTCAATCAATATCTTAGAAAGTTGAACTGGCCACGCATGACGATTCCTCAACTGGCCAGGATACTGACGCAGAGGGATGACGTTCGGTAACAAACGTGAAAGTGGAAGTAGCCTCGTAAAAGCCGGGATCCACGGCTCTAAATCTTTTACGCCCGACCGCCTCTCCCCCTCGTCAAAAAGACGTCATTTTCATATTACGACACCGTCTCTGAGGAAAGGGCAGGGGAAGGTGCCACTACGCCTGCTCTCTACTCTACCGAGACTTTTCGGTCATCAACCTCATCCATTTATCCTTGGTCCACCAATACCAGACCCGATATTTGAAACATTTGCCAACGGAAAAAGAGCCAGATGAAGTTCTCCGGCCGGAAGGTTCGTGTCAAGGAACGCATGCACGCCACGCGTCGCAATTCGTGATTCGAAGGGCTCTATTCTTGACGGAGGGGGGAAAATGAGTTAATTTAAACAATCTTAAAGTCTTGCAGCATAAATGTTCAATCTTACATTCATTTTTTGAATTGAGGAGTGGCGGATTGGACCCTTTCAGGATGGGTTGAGATGGATGAAACAAGTGATTTGATTCAGCAGAGAATCCGGAAGCTGGAGGCCCTGAAACAGGAAGGGGTGGATCCCTATCCGAATCGGTTCAAGGCGACCCGCACATCGAGAGAGATCCATGAGGCTTTCGGGTCAAAGTCGGATGAGGAACTGAAATCCGTTGAGGAGACCTTGAGCATCGCGGGCCGGATCATGGCGATCCGGGATTTCGGAAAGGCCTCCTTTGTTCAGGTCCAGGACCGGGAGGGAAGAATTCAGGTCTACCTCCGGAAGGACCTCGTGGGCGAGAACGCATTTCGTTCGTTCAAGAACATGGATATCGGGGATTTCATCGGGGTCCGGGGAAAGGTTTTCCGGACGAAGACCCAGGAGCTGACTCTTCAGGCGCAGACCTTTGAGCTTGTCACGAAATCCCTCCGTCCGCTCCCGGAGAAATGGCATGGTCTGACGGATGTCGAAACTCGGTACCGCCATCGCTCGCTGGACCTCATCGCCAATCCGAGGGCGAGGGAGATCTTCCTCACCCGGATCCGGGTCCTCCAGTGGTTCCGTGATTTTTTTATCAACCGGGGGTTTATGGAAGTCGAGACACCGATGATGCATCCCATTCCCGGAGGGGCGACGGCCAAGCCTTTCGAGACCCACCACAATGCCCTGGGGATGGATCTTTATCTGAGGATTGCCCCCGAACTCTACCTGAAGCGGCTCGTGATCGGGGGGTTTGAGAAGATATTTGAGATCAATCGTTCTTTCCGGAACGAGGGAATCTCCACCCTCCACAATCCGGAATTCACCATGCTCGAATTCTATCAGAGCTATGCCACCTTCGAAGACCTCATCGCCATGACGGAAGAACTTCTTGCCTCGATGGTCGAGAAGGTCCGGGGGGGAACCACTTTGACGTACGGGGGGCAGCAGATCGATTTCACGCCGCCCTGGAAGAGGATTCGCTATCAGGATGCCCTGATCGAGTACGGGAAGTACGATCCGGAGGTGGTCCGGGACCCTTTGAAGGCCGGGAAGGCGGCTGAAACCCTTGGCCTCGAGTTGAAAAAGGGGACCTCCCATGGACGGGTTCTGGATGAACTGTTCAAGGAAGGGGTGGAACCCCATCTCCATCAGCCCACGTTTATCACACACTACCCGACGGAGGTTTCTCCTCTTTCCCGGCGCAATAACGAAGATCCGGAGGTGGTGGACCGCTTTGAACTCTTTATTGCCGGCCGGGAGATCGCCAACGGGTTTTCCGAGCTGAATGATCCAGTCGATCAGCGGGAACGCTTCCTGAAACAGTTGAGCGAAAAGGACGACGAAGGAGATGCGGGAATCCGTCTCGACGAGGATTTCCTTCATGCCCTGGAACTCGGGATGCCTCCCACCGCCGGTGAAGGAATCGGCATCGACCGCTGGGTCATGCTCCTTACCGATGCGCCCTCCATTCGAGAGGTCATCTTCTTTCCACTCCTGCGTCCGGAGAAATAGTCTTCCATGAGATATGAGTGGTTCATCGGCTTAAGATATCTCAAGGCGAAGCGAAAACAGACCTTCGTCTCGATCATTACCGTGATTTCCATCCTGGGGGTCGCCCTTGGCGTGTTTGCCCTGATCGTTGTCCTGTCGGTCATGAGCGGTTTTGAAAACACGCTGAAAGAGAAGATCCTGGGGACGTACGCCCACCTCGTTCTGGTGAAGGCGGACCAGGAGGGCATGGAGGATTATGACGAGGTGGCCCGGAAGGTCGAGTCCGTAAAAGGAGTGGTTGCGGCCGCCCCGTTCATCCTCAGCCAGGGCATGGTTTCGACGGAGTCGAATGTGTCCGGGGTGGTGCTCAAGGGAATCGACCCGGATCGAGTGGGAAAAGTGACCGAGGTGGCCCGCTATCTGAAAGCCGGCCGCCTGCAGGACCTCAAGGGAGGACACGAAGGATCTCTGCCCGGCATCATTCTCGGAGTGGAGCTGGCCAAACATCTTTCCGTCTCCGTCGGCGAGGGCATTCAGGTCATCTCTCCCCAGGGAACGATCACCCCGATGGGCATGGTGCCCAAATTGAGGCGGTTTCGGGTGGTGGGGATTTTCCAATCCGGGATGTACGAATATGATAACACCCTGGCCTACCTCTCTCTTGACGGCGCGCAGAAATTCTTCAACCTGGGAAAGCGCGTCTCCGGAATCGAGATCAAGACGAACGATATCTATAAAGTCAAGGAGATCGGAAGAGAGATTCAGAGAAAGATGGGGTTTCCCTTCTGGCCGAGGGACTGGATGGACATGAACCGAAATCTCCTGGCCGCCCTTCGCCTGGAGAAGATCGCCATGTTTATCATCCTGGTGCTGATCGTCCTGGTGGCCGCTTTCAATATCATCTCCACGCTGATCATGGTGGTCATGGAGAAGAACCGGGACATTGCCATCCTGAAAACGATGGGGGCCCCTCCGAAGGGGATCCTGAAAATCTTTGTGATCGAGGGATTCGTCATTGGGGTGGTGGGAACGCTTCTGGGAACGATCCTGGGCCTCGGCGCAGCCTTCAACCTCGAGAAGATCACGGGCTGGGTCGAGCATCTCTTCGGGTTTAAGATTCTTTCCAGTGACGTCTATTACATCGATAAACTGCCATCGCAGGTGAACCCCCTGGATGTCATCCTGATCGTTGTGACGGCCGTCCTCATCAGCCTTGTTGCGGGCCTTTATCCTTCCTGGAGGGCTTCCAAACTGGATCCTGCCGAGGCCCTGCGATATGAATAGACTGAGAACACCTTCTCTTAAGGACGAGGCGCAACGGGCCCTCTCCCGGGGGGACTGGAAGAAGGCCCTCGACCTTTTTCAGCGGCACTGTGGCGTGACCCCAGAGGACCTTCGTTCCCGTCTGAAGGTTGCGGAGTTGCTGGAACGGGTGGGAGAGCGGAGCAAGGCGATTCAGGAGTATCGAAAGGTGGCGGAGTCCTATTTCACGGAAGGCTTTCTCCTGAAGGCCATCTCGGTTTACAAGGTGATTTCGAGGATGGACCCTTCGGATGAGGAGACGGAGAAGCACCTCAGGAAACTCTACGAGGCGAGGACGGAAGAGACGAAGTTATTTCAACCCTTTCTGCACCTTCCTTTCTTTTCCGAGCTCCATGAGAGAGGAACGGGAATTGCTGGTTCAGCATGTTCACGCCAGACATTATGAAAAAGAGAGCCTGATCCTTCAGGAGGGGGAGGAGGGGGATTCCCTGCTCATCGTGCTTCGGGGGGAAGTGCTGGTCAGCAAGCAGAAGGCCAAAGAGAAAGAGGTTCCTCTCGGAAGCCTCGGGGCGGGAGATGTTCTGGGCGAGTTCGGCCTCCTGGTCGATCGAAAGAGGCACGCCACGGTCAGGGCCCTGACGGCGTGCGAGATTCTCGAGATTTCGAAAAAGAAGCTCGATGAGATCTCGGAAGACCATCCGCGCATCAAGGAGGTGCTTTCGAGGGTCTTCAAGAAGAGGGTGTTTGACGCCTTCCTGGCGCTGTCACCCGTGTTTTCTTCTCTGAACTCCGCTCAAAGAGAGGAGATCATGGACCGGTTCCGGTTGCTCAAGGTGGCCGGTGACACGGTTCTCTTCCGCGGAGGGGACGCTCCTGACTTCTTTTACATTGTCAAGACCGGAGAAGTGGAGATTTTCATCCAGGGCCAGAGAGCGAGAAGAGTCCGGCTGGGGACATTGAGAAGCGGTCAGTTCTTCGGGGAGATCGGGGTTCTCCTTGGCAAACCCCGGATGGCCTTTGCGCAAACCACCCAGCCCTCGGAACTGCTTGCCTTGAGCAAGGCGGAACTTGACAAGTGCGTGGTCCAGTTCCCGGCCCTCAGGATGAATCTGAAGAAGATCTCTTCCGACCGTCTCGGGATGATCAAAGAGATCCTTGCCGGAAAGGGGAAGAAACAGGCGCGGGAGGTCCGGGAGTGAGTGAATTGATCCGGGTGGAAGGGCTTCTGAAATCCTTTGGAAACGGGGACAAGCGGGTTGAGGTTCTCAAGGGGATCGATCTCCTTTTTCGCCGGAACGAGATGGCTGCCATCGTCGGGGCCTCGGGCGCCGGAAAGACGACGCTTCTCCATATTCTGGGAACCCTGGAACGGCCGACCTCCGGGACGGTTCTGTACGACGGGAAGGACATCTTTGCCATGAATGAAAGGGAGCTGTCCTGCTTTCCGAAACCGGGAGATCGGGTTCGTCTTTCAGTTCCATCACCTTCTTCCGGAGTTTAGCGCTCTGGAGAATACCATGATGCCCTGTCTCATTCAGGGGATGGCGAAGAAAGATGCGGCCGGGCGGGCCGAAGCCATTCTCAACGCGGTGGGCCTTCGTGCGCGGCTGAAACATAAACCGGGTGAATTGTCCGGAGGGGAACAGCAGCGGGTGGCTGTGGCCAGGGCACTGGTTCTGGAACCGAAAGTCCTTTTTGCGGATGAGCCGACGGGAAACCTGGATACCCATACGGGAGAAGCGGTTTACGAGCTGTTAAGGGAATTGAACCGGACCCAAGGGATTACGCTGGTGGTTGTTACCCATAATAAGCAGCTGGCGGACCGGATGTCCCGCCAGATCAACATGGTGGATGGCAGGGCAGTGGAAATCCGTGGTCAATGAGTGATCAGGTTATAGGGTTATTGAGTTATGAGGTCATTGAGTCATTGGGTTATTGAAAGCCCTGCTCACTCATTAATCTTCGATGCTTCCCCTTCAAGGTAGAGAAACGTTCGGGGCCGGGCCATGGGAAGCGAGGTGTCTCTGCAACCCGGTGAGGAAGATCCTATTTACAAATGCGGAAAGATTTGGTAGATAGAAATATCTTAAGGACGTCATGCAAGAGATCCGCTGAAAGGAATGGACGAAACCCCCTATGAGACGGACATGGATTTTTCCCCTCGTTTTGATGCTTCAGATCGGGTTTGGCCAGATTGGGATTTGTTCCGGCGGGGAAAATGACATTCGTAAGATCACCGTGCTTGGGAACGTCAAGGTTGAAGAAGGGGTGATCCGGGGAGCGATCAAGAGCCGGGAGGGCAGCCCCCTCTCCATCGAACAGGTGCGTGAAGATCTGAAATCGATTTTCGGGACGGGATACTTTTCAGATGTCCAGGTTGACATGAAGTCTTCGCCCCAGGGGAAGGAGATCATTTTTATCGTGGTCGAAAAGCCTTCGATCAAGGAAGTGGCGATTACCGGAAACGACAAGATCAAGCTGGAGGATATCAAGGAAAAAGTCACCTTGGCCCCTCGATCTATTCTTAACCTCGAAAAAGTACAGGAAAATGCGGAACAGATCCGAAAACTCTATTTTTCGAAGGGCTATTACGGGGTGACGGTCGAACATCGCGTGGACTATCTGGAGCACCAATGAGGCCGTCGTTCGCTTTCAAATCACCGAGGGGCCGAAGGGGCATATCCGGAAGATCGTGTTTAAAGGAAACCGAAAGATCGATTCGGGGGATTTGAAAAAGGTCATCTTGACGAAGCAGCGGAACATCTTTTCCTTCCTGACCAAAACCGGCATTCTTGACGAAGATATTTTGAAGAACGATGTTCAGATTCTGACCGCCTACTATTTTGACCACGGGTTTCTGGACGTCAAGATCTCCGAGCCCAAGATCGACCTGCGCAACCCCAAGCGGATTGATATCGAGATCGGGATCGAAGAGGGGCCTCAATATCGGATCGGGACCATCGATTTCAAAGGGACGGGGATGGGCTTGACGGAGAAAGAGGGGCTCTTCAGGGTTACGAAGACCAAGCGCAACGATGTCTACAGCAATTCGGCGATTCGAAGGGATATCAACGCCCTGACCGAACATTTTGCCAACAGGGGCTATGCCTATGCCGAAGTTTTACCGGAAACGGTGATCGATACCAAGACCCTCACGGTCAACCTGACTTTCGACATTGACAGAAAGAAGCAGGTTTTTCTCGAAAAGATCCATATCTCGGGAAACGCCAAGACTCGGGACAAGGTGGTCCGGAGGGAAGTCCTCCTGGCCGAAGGAGAGCTCTACGATGCTTCGAAGCTTGCCCGGAGCCGGGAGCGGCTCAAAAGGACCGGATATTTCAAAGAGGTCGACCTGTCGAGCAACCGGGGAAGTTCGGACGAAAAAGTCAACATAGACCTTAAGGTGGAAGAGGCTCCTACGGGGGCTCTCAGCTTCGGCATGGGTTACAGTACGATCGAAAGCGTCATGGGGGTCGCCTCCATCTCTGACCGCAACCTCTTCGGCCTTGGCTACAATGGATCTTTGAGATTCAGGCTGGGATCGGAGACGCAGGATCTCAGACTCAGCTTTACGGATCCTTATTTTCTCGGGTATCCCTATTCGGCCGGCATCGACCTCTACCACGAAGAGAATGATATCTTCGATACGTATTCCTACAAGATCACGGGAGGAGACCTGCGCTTCGGGAAGCAACTTACGGAGAAGCTCCGTGTCGAGACCATGTACAAACTGGAGGAGGTCGATGTTTTCGATGTCACCTTAGACGCATCCCGGGCCGTTAAGGATCAGCGGGGGAAAACGGTAACGAGCGCGTTCTCGGTGGCGTTCATCAGGGATACCCGGGATGATTACTTCGCTCCTTCCAGGGGAAACCGGAACAGCGTGTCTATCCAGAACGCGGGAGGAATTTTGGGGGGTGACAACTACTTTGTGAAAGGGATGGCGGAAACGAGCTGGTTCTTTCCCGCTCCCCTGAAAACCGTTCTCAATCTAAGAGGAAAAGTCGCTTTTATTCAACCTTATGGAGGGACAGAGACCCCCGTTTACGAGAAGTTTTTTGTCGGAGGCCTTCAAACGATTCGGGGGTTCGAATATGGCATGGCCGGTCCTCTCGACCTGAACAACGATCCCCTCGGTGCAGATCGGATGGTTGTGCTCACTTCCGAACTGGTCTTTCCCCTTGCCCGGGAGATCGGGCTGCGGGGGGCGGTCTTCTTCGATCTCGGAAAAGGGTTTGACCATTTCAATGACATGACCCCCTTGAGGCAGGCCGCCGGGGTGGGGATCCGGTGGCTTTCTCCTTTCGGCCCTATTCACATTGATGTCGGCTTTAATCTCAGTCCCAAGGACGGAGAAAAGAACAGGGTCATCGATTTTACAGCGGGAACCGTATTTTAGATCCATGTCGGATGGGAAGACGCAAGGGTGAAAAAAGAGGAAGAAAAATGGAGGCTTGGAATGATGGAAAAAAGCAGAAGGATGGTTTCCAGCTCGGAAATCCATCTTTTCCGTCTTCCTTGTTCTCTCATCGTTTGAGTGATATTCTTGAAGGGAGGAATAGAGCAATGAGTCGAAAGAGACTTGCAGTGATCCTGGTGAGCATTTTGGTTCTGACAGGATGGGTCGGATCGGCGTGGTCGGCAGATCTGAGGATTGCCTGTGTCGATATTCAGAAAGCGATGAACGAATGCCAAGCCGGAAAAGAGGCGAAGAAGTCCATTACCAGGGAGATGGAGAAACTGCAGCGGCTGAGCGGGGAGAAGCAGAAAGAACTTCAGACCCTTAAAGAATCCCTCGAAAAGCAGGCGCCCATGCTGACACCGGAGGCAAGGGCCTCAAAAGAAAAAGACTATCAGAGCAAGCTTCGGGACTATCAACGGTGGGGGGGAGGACAGCCAGAAAGAGATCCAGCAGAAGGGGCTTGAACTCGAGAGGAACATTCTCCTGGGGGTTCAGAAAGTGATTAAGAAACTGGGAGAGGATGAGGGATATACCCTTATCCTGGAGAGGAACGAAAACATCGTGCTCTATTCCTCCAAGGCGATTGATGTCACGGATCGAGTCATCAAGGTCTTTGATACACAGAAAAAGTAACGGATAGTGATCAGTCATCAGTTATCAGTTACTGATCACTGGTCACTGATGACTGGTTACTACGTAAGCTATTCATGGGACGAAGAAGATGAAAAAGCGTCTGAGAGAGCTGGCGGAGCTGGTGGGAGGAACCGTCGTCGGTGACGGGGAGGTGGAGATTTCCGGGGTGGGAACGATCGATGACGCCGGGCCGGGCCAGGTAACGTTTGTGGCCCATTCCAAGTACCTCGCAAAGCTCAAGGAGACCCGGGCGTCGGCCGTCATTGTTTCACGGGAGGTTTCCGCGGAGGAGAAACCCCTTCTCTGTGTCGCCAACCCCTATCTGGCTTTTGCCAAGATCCTCGGTCTCTTCTCCTACCAACCGGTTCAGCCGGGGGGCGTCTCCCCCAGCGCCTTTGTGAGTGGCACGGCCCAGCTGGGACTGGATGTGACGGTCTATCCCTTCGCCTGGGTCGGAGACCGTTGCCGGATCGGAGACCGTGTGGTTCTCTATCCGGGGGTCTATGTGGGGGAGGATTCTTCCATCGGAGAGGAATCGGTCCTTTACCCAGGGGTCTCCATCTACCCAGGAACGAGGATGGGCAAGCGGGTCGTTCTCCACAGCGGCGTTGTGGTCGGAAGCGACGGTTTCGGCTATGTTAAGGAGGGACGAAAGAATGTGAAGATCCCTCAGGTGGGAACGGTGGAAATTGAAGACGATGTAGAGATCGGCGCCAACTCGACCATCGACCGGGCCACCCTGGGAAAGACCCTCATTCGTAGAGGGGTCAAGATCGACAATCTTGTACAGGTGGCTCATAACGTCATCATCGGTGAAGATTCGCTGGTTGCCGCACAGGTCGGATTTGCCGGATCGTCCCGAATCGGGAGCAACGTGACCCTCGGGGGACAGGTGGGTGTCGCGGACCATACAGAAGTCGAAGACAATGTCATGGTGGGAGGGCAGTCCGGGCTTACCGGGAAAGTGGCTGGAAATGCCGCCTATACGGGGTCGCCTGCCATGCCCCATCGTCAGTTCCTGCGGGTCGTCAACGTCCTCCAGAAACTGCCCGAATTGAACAGAAGGCTCCTTGATCTGGAGAAACGATTTGCCGCAATCGAAGAAGGGGTTTTACCGGAAGGGAAGGGATAATAGATGATCGACATCAGAGAGATTCTGGCTGTTCTCCCCCATCGATATCCATTCTTGCTCGTGGACCGGATCATCGAAATGGAGCCGGCCAAGCGTATCGTCGGGATCAAGAATGTGACGTTCAATGAGCCATTCTTCTCGGGACACTTCCCGGGTCGGCCGATCATGCCCGGAGTGCTCATCGTGGAGGCCATGGCTCAGACGGCCGGGGTTCTTGCCTTTAAGTCCATCAGTGAAGAGGATCAGGGGAAGCCCGTCTTTTTCCTGGGGATTGACAAGGTTCGGCTTTAGAAAGCCCGTGATTCCAGGAGATCAACTCCGGATGGAGTTGGAAGTGACCCGTCACCGTCAAGCCATATGGGGATTTAAGGGGCAGACCCTTGTGGAGGGGAAGCTTGTGGCGGAGGCGGAACTGCTCGCCATGTTAGGAGAAGAGAAATGATTCATCCCACTGCCCTGGTTGATCCAAAGGCTGAGCTGGGGGGAGGGGTTGACGTCGGCCCCTTTGCCGTCATTGAACAGGGTGTCGTTCTTGGAGAGGGAACGAAGATCGGGCCCCATGTCATCATCCGGGAGGGCACTCAGGTCGGGAAGAGATGCCATATCTATCAGTTCTGTTCCGTGGGAGAGGCTCCCCAGGCCTTTGCCTATAAGGGGGAGAAGACCTCCCTGGTCCTGGGGGAGGAGAATATCATTCGAGAGTACGTCACCCTCCACCGGGGCACTGCCCACGGAGGCGGAAGAACCGTTATTGGGAATCGAAACTACTTTATGGCCTATTCTCATGTGGCCCACGATTGCCTGATCGGGGATCATGTGGTGCTGGCGAACGGCGCGGCCCTGGCCGGACATATCACGATTGAAGATCATGCCATCATCGGCGCCCTCTCGGGTGTCCACCAGTTCTGCCGGGTGGGGGCCTACGCTTTTATCAGCGGCCTCACCGGCGTTTCTCTGGACATTCCTCCCTACATGCTTGCGGCCGGGGACCGGGCCAAGCTCTTCGGACTCAATACGGTGGGTCTGAAACGGGCTCAGTTTCCGGAACAGACGGTCAGGGCGCTGAAGAAAGCCTACCGCATCTTCTTCCGTTCCGGCCTGACCCTGGGGAACGCGATCAAGCATGTCGGGGAGGATGGGATTTCCGGAATTCCGGAGGTGCGGCATCTCCTCGATTTCATCCGGCATACCAAGAGGGGGATCACCCGATAAGTGAAAAAGGTCAACGTGGGAGTGGTCGGTGTCGGGTTCTTCGGCCGTTTTCATGCGGAGAAGTATGCCGCCATGGAGGAAGTCGAACTCGTGGGGGTGTCGGACGTGGATCCTTCACGGGCGGAGGAGGTTGCCCGCCGGTGCCGGACTCGTCCCTTCCTGCAATACAGGGATCTCATCGGTCACGTTCAGGCCGTCAGCATTGCGGTTCCAACCCGTCTGCACTATTCTGTCGCTGCCGATTTCCTTGAGCAAGGCGTGGATGTGCTCTTGGAAAAACCCATTACGCGCACGCTGGAAGAGGCGGATCCATTGATCCGACTGGCCGAAGGAAAGGGCCTCATCCTGCAGGTGGGCCAGTTGGAGCGCTTCAATGGAGCGCTTCTGGCCTCGAGGGAGATCCTCCGGAACCCTTTTCTGTTCGAGTCTCATCGGTCGAGTCCCTTTCCCGGAAGAGGGGCCGATGTGGACGTTGTCCTGGATCTCATGATTCACGACATCGACGTTCTTCTCAGTCTCGTTCCTCACGACGTCGTTGCCGTCCGCGCCTCGGGGAGTTCCGTCGTCACCTCTTTTCCTTGAACAAGGTGTGGATGTTCTCCTGGAAAAACCCATTACCCGCACGCTGGAAGAGGCGGATCTATTGATCCGGCTGGCCGAAGCAAAGGGCCTCATCCTGCAGGTGGGCCAGTTGGAGCGCTTTAATGGAGCGCTTCTTGCCTCGATGGAGATCATCCGGAACCCTTTTCTATTCGAGTCTCATCGGTCGAGTCCCTATCCCGGAAGAGGGGACGATGTGGACGTTGTCCTGGATCTCATGATTCACGACATCGACGTTCTCCTCAGTCTTGTTCCTCACGAAGTGGTTGCCGTCCACGCCTCGGGGAGTTCTGGGTGACGTCCCAGCTGGATACGGTAGAGGCGCATATCGAGTTTGAGCATGGGTGTATCGCCCGGATGAAGGCCAGCCGCGTTGCGGAGGAAAAGATCCGACAGACCCGGATTCATCAGGCAGACGGCGTGATTACCATCGACTACCTTTCTCAAAAGGCTTCCTTTGCCCGAACGGGCCCTCCCTCCGGCGGGTCGGCGTCTGATGTGATCTCCCGCGACATCTTTGTTCGAAAGGTCGATCTCCTGGAGACCGAGATCCGGTCTTTCCTGCAGAGCGTCAGGGACCGTCAGCCCCCCCGTGTCTCCGGCCACGACGGGAAACGGGCCTTGGAGGTTGCCCTGAGAATCGTCCGGAGTGCTGCCGAAGAAACCCGTCAGGTGCGGAAATGAGCCCGGCCAAACCGATCCACAAGACATCGAATGGTGGACGAAACCCGAACCTCAAAAACCGGGAAACCCTGAAGAGATGAAACCGAAGAAGGTCCTGATGGTTGCGGGAGAGGCTTCCGGGGATCTCCACGGAGCCCATCTGGTCGAGGCCATTCACCGGATCGACCCGGAGGTCCGGTTCTTCGGTGTCGGGGGAGGGGGACTGGAGAGTCAGGGGATGGAGATCCTCTATCCTTCTTCGTCGCTGGCAGTGGTGGGGGTCACGGAGGTTCTCTTCAAGCTCAGGCCCATTTTCTCCGCTCTCCGGGGATTGAAGAGGGCCCTCGATCGAAGAAGACCTGATCTGGTCCTGCTCATCGATTTCCCGGACTTCAACCTGAGATTGGCCAGGATGGCTCACCGGAGAGGGATCCCGGTTCTTTATTACGTCAGCCCTCAGGTCTGGGCGTGGAGGACCGGAAGGATCCGTCAGATCGCCCGGTGGGTGAAGAAGATGATCGTCCTTTTCCCCTTCGAGGTCCCCCTTTACGAGAAGGCGGGTGTGGAGGTGGAATGGGTGGGACATCCGTTGCTCGACATCGTGAAACCCTCTCTTCAGCCCGGGGAGGCCTTTCGGCGATTCGGTCTGGATCCGGGTCGCCGCACCGTTGCCCTGCTTCCCGGTAGCCGCACCCATGAAATCGAACGGCTTCTCCCCGTTCTCCTTGCCGCGGCCCGGCACCTCCAGAGAGAGGTCCCTGACCTCCAGTTTGTCATTCCGGTGGCCCCCGGCATGTCAAAGGAGGATCTCTCCGCCCGGACGAGAAACGTTCCGGTTCCTGTGACACTGGTGGAAGGCTACCCTTACGATGTGATGAACCTTGCCGAACTGCTCATCACGGCTTCCGGCACGGCAACCCTTGAAGCGACGGTCCTCAAGAAACCGATGGTCATTCTCTACCGGGTCTCCTTCTTCTCCTACCTGGTCGGTCGGCTTCTGGTAAGAGTGAAATAATGGGTGCCGAACCTGGTGGGAAAGGGGGTGGTTCCGGAGTTGATCCAGGGCGAAGCCAATCCGGAAAGGGTTGCCGGAGAAGCTCTGAAGATTACTCAGGGACCCCGAACTGCGCCGGAGGATGGTAAAGGTGAAATACATCGGGCTGCCGAACCTGTTGGCTGAAAGAAGGGTGGTTCCGGAGTTGATCCAGGGCGAGGCCAATCCGGAAAGGGTTGCCGGGGAGGCGCTGAAAATTCTTAAGGACCCTGAACTTCGCCGGAGGATGACCCGGGAGATGGCGGAGGCGTGCCGGCGGTTGGGCGAACCGGGGGCTGCCCTGCGGGCGGCCCGCATCGTATGCTCCTTGCTTCATGAAACGAAAGTGTGATACGAATTAAGGGAAAGTTGTTCTTATGTCACTCTATCGCAGACTTCTTGTGCTGGCCAAACCTTATTGGGTCAAGCTATGCCTCGCCTTCCTCTGCATGGTGTGTTACGCGCTGACGAGCTCTGCGCAGGCACTCCTGATCAAACCTGTTTTCGACGGTGTCTTACTTAACCAGGGGAAGATCCCACCCCTGGTGACCAAGATCATCCTCCAGCTTCACCTTGAAAAACTGTTCCTCGTCAAGGGGACGGAGATGCTCCGCATCCTCCCTGTTGCCATCATCCTTCTCTTTCTGCTGAGGGCCCTCTTCGGTTATGGTCAGGCCTACCTGATGAACTTCGTGGGCCTGAAGGTGATTGCAGATATCCGGGAGAGACTCTACAATCATCTCCAGACTCTTTCCCTCTCATTTTTTGCGAAGACCCCTACGGGCACGCTCATCTCGCGGATCACGAACGATGTCAATCTGATTCAGGGAGCGGTCTCCAATACCATCACGGGAGTTCTGAAAGACGCCTTTACCATCTTTGGTCTGGTCGGAGTGATCTTCACACAGAGCTGGAAACTGGCAATCATTGTCTTCCTTATTTTGCCTATAGGGGTCATCCCGACGAAAGAACTCGGGAAGAGGGTGCGAAGGTTCGCCCGAAAAGGACAGCAGCGGTACGGCCTCATTACGACCTTCCTCCACGAGACCATCACGGGGAACAGGATTGTCAAGGCCTTCAATATGGAGGAGTATGAGAATCGACGATTCGCTGAAGAGAATGACCGGCTATTCAGGACTTTCCTCAAACGGGCGAGGATCCGGGCCCTCTCCCATCCTTTGATGGAATTGCTGGGGGGGATTGCGGCGGCTGTCATCACCTTTGTGGGGGGGCTTCTGATCGCCCGGGGCGAAATGACTCCCGGGACCTTCATGTCTTTCCTGGCAGCCTTTTTCATGCTCTATGCCCCGATTCGCGAATTGAGCAAGGTCAATCTCGAGATCCAGGAAGGCCTGGCAGGGGCAGCGCGGGTCTTCGAGCTCCTCGATACCTCCCCGGACATCAAAGACGAAGAAGGGTCCCTTCCCCTGCCCAGGATCACGAAGGGGATCGATTTCCAGAAGGTGACCTTCAAATATGACGGCGAATCGGTTCTGAAAGAGATCAATCTTCATGTGAAGGTGGGAGAGGTGATCGCCCTCGTTGGGATGAGCGGCGCCGGAAAGACCTCTCTCGTCAACCTTCTTCCCCGGTTCTACGATGTTGAGGAAGGCGCTATCCTGATCGATGGCACCGATATTCGCCACGTGACGCAGTGGTCGCTGAGGGATCAGATCGGCCTCGTGACCCAGCAGACCATTCTCTTTAACGACACGGTCCGGAACAACATCGCCTACGGCAGTCAGAAGCGCGGGGGCCACGAAATCGAAGAGGCGGCCAGGGCAGCCAATGCCCACGATTTCATCCAGAGACTGCCCGAGGGGTATGATACCGTGATCGGAGAACAGGGTGTCAAACTTTCGGGCGGGGAACGGCAGCGGCTCTCGATTGCGAGGGCGATTCTGAAAGACGCCCCAATCCTGATTCTGGATGAGGCCACGTCTTCCCTGGATTCCGATTCGGAGACGGAGGTCCAGAAGGCGCTCGATCAACTGATGAAGGGCCGGACCGTCTTTGTTATCGCCCACCGGCTCTCAACGATCCGGAATGCGCACCGGATCATTGTGCTCTTTGAAGGAAAGATTGTGGAAGAGGGGCCTCACGAACAACTGATGGCCCGGAACGGGGAATACCGGAGGCTCCACGATCTTCAATTCAAGGACAATGGGTGAAACAACTCCGGGGACGTCAAGGGGAAAAGGACACCCGTGTGATTTCAGATTGGAGATTTCAGATTGAACCATGAAGCTCGGAGACGAGGCTCGACAACCAATTTCTTTGACGAGCTTGAGACCAGGTTTTTAAGAACGAAGCCGGATACAAGCCGGTTGCACAACTGTAGACGAGACCAATTCCTGACGAGATCAGGCTGTGTAACCGTAATCTAAAGATCTCAAGATCTGAAATCTGCCTGCTGCAGGCAGGGACGCCCTCGGCATGGGCAATTATGTTTCTTAAATCTGCGAAAAAGAGATTGGTGGCGTGGCTGGGCCCGGGGCTTGCCTACTGGACGATCCGGACCCTCGCATGGACCATGCGATTTGAAGAAGCCAATTTAGAGCTCGTGAGATCCCTGTGGGCAGGCAAGACTCCCTGCATCGGCGCCTTCTGGCACGGCCGGCTCTTGATGATGCCCTGGGCCTATGCGAACAAAAAAGGGAGGAAACTGGGTTTTCTGGTTTCTTCCCACCGGGACGGGCAGATCGTCGCCAGGGCGCTGGCACGATTCGGTTTCCGTCCGATTCTGGGTTCGACCCGCCGGGGGGGGACTGCCGCCCTCAAGGAGATGGTGGAAGCCATCCGGGATGGCTTTGATGTTGCCGTTGTTCCGGACGGACCGAGAGGACCCCGCTGCCACGCTGAATTCGGCGTGATCGAACTGGCCAGAAGAACGGGAAGCCCTGTGATTCCTCTTTCCTTCAACGCGTCGAAGAGAAAGATCTTCGAGACCTGGGACCGATTCCTTCTTCCCTATCCTTTTTCACGGGGAGTCTTTGTATGGGGGGAACCGATCTACGTCGACCCTCAGGGGGACCGGGCACACGTGGAGCTAAAGAGGCTTCTCCTGGAGAAACGTCTGAACGAGTTGACGGAAGAGGCAGACCGGTACTTTTCCGAATATCGAAATCCGAAGCCGAAATCCGAGAAAAGAATACCTGAAGCAGAGTTACCCGAATTCTGTAGCAGGAACTATTCCCCCTCTTAGGAGACTGTGTCGTAATTCGCCGTCAGCTTGACAGCGAGGCCGAGTGGCTAATAGCTGAATGTTTAACGCGACCATCTCCATCGAGGTGAGCGCTTCGATAAACTAGGCCATGAGCTATGCCGACTGGCTGTCGAACCATGAACGGACTTGTGACATTCGGCCTCTGGGCGAGAGCACTGCTGCCGCAGGCAGGGGGCCAGGTCGGAATTATGAGACTCTCGAAGCTTCGACTGTACACCCCTCTTTATCCCCCCTTAAAGTAAGGGGGGACTTCATTTTATGCCCCTATGGCCTACTTATTATATAATTCCATTTTGGCCCTCTTTCTCCTGCTTTCAGCTCCCTACCTTCTTGTGCGGAGCCTCTTCAACAGGTCATTTCGGAATAGCCTTCGCCTGCGGTTGAGTGATCCTCCGGAATTCCCGGGTCGGGCAACCCTCTGGGTCCACGCCGCGTCGGTGGGAGAAGTCTTCTGCTCGATTCCTCTGGTGAAAAGGATGAAAGAGGAATATCCGGACCGGTCCATTGTCCTGACGACAATGACCGTGACGGGGAAAGAGACGGCTGAGACCAAGGTTCCTGAAGCGGAGAGGGTTCTTCTCTTTCCCATAGACCAGCCGGTTCTCCTGAGGAGAATGATCAGGAAGATCCGGCCCGGTTTGTTGCTCATCGCCGAGACGGAACTCTGGCCCAATCTACTCCGTGTCTGCGGCAAGAAGAATATTCCGATTCTTCTCTTCAATGGGAGGATTTCCGACCGCTCCTTTCGACGCTACCGCTTCCTTAGATTCTTCTTCGGGGCGTGTCTGAAGTACGTCTCGATCTTCCTGATGCAGTCGGAGAAAGACCGTGAGCGGATCGTCGACATAGGCGGACCGAGGGAAAGGACGAGGGTTACGGGAAATATCAAATTTGACCAGGAATCCCCTGCCGTTTCCGAGGAAGAGAGAACCGCATTGATCCGGTCCCTCCATCTGAAAGGCGGAGAGAAGGTCCTGGTCGGAGGATCAACCCATACCGGGGAAGAGGAGATTCTCTGTTCTCTCTTCAAATCCCTGAAGGAGACGCATCCCGATCTCTTCCTGATCCTTGCCCCGCGCCATCTCAACCGACTGGAAGAGGTGGAGAAGATCCTGGACCGGGAGGGCCTATCCTGGGCGAGAAGGAGCTCATTCCTCCCGGGTCGAAATCCGCCAAACGGGAGAGAGGAGGGACCGGGGGTCCTCCTTCTGGACACGATGGGCGAATTGGTGAGGTTTTACAGTCTCGGGACACTGGTGTTTATCGGGGGGAGTCTGGTCCCCGTCGGGGGCCACAACCCCATAGAGCCTCTCTTTTACAGGAAATGCGTTATCTTCGGTCCCCATATGTTCAATTTTTCCGAGATCAGCAGCAAATTGGTTGAAGCGGGAGGAGCCATCCAGGTGAACGGATCGGAAGAACTCGCCTCCCGATGTAAAGACCTTCTGTTAAATGAGAGGCGATGCAATGAGATCGGGGAGAATGGCTACCGGTTTCTGCGTGAGCACCGGGGAGCCACCGAAAGGAGCATGGAGGAGATCAGACCGTTCCTGAAACCGATTTAAGATTCAGATTTAAGATTTCAGATTGAAGAATCGAAACGACTGTCTCGGAGTCCCAGTGAGTCGCTATTTCTTTGGGGTTCTTTCAAATCTGAAATCAACAATCTGAAATCTGAAATCTCATATCTTACATCTGAAATCTGCAATCCAGAATAAGTATGCGTATTGACCGATACCTCTACGAAAAAGAAACCCCATGGTGGAAGGAGGCCCTTCTTTCGCCCCTCTACCTGTTTTCCATCCCTTACGGGTGGGCCGTCAGGACCAGGGCCTTTTTTTATGCCCGGGGATTCCTCCGAACGAAGCGCCTCCCCTGTCCGGTCATCAGCGTGGGGAACATCACCGTTGGCGGTACGGGAAAGACTCCTCTGGTGGCAGCTCTGGCCAAAGGGTTGATGAAACGAGGGGTTCCCACGGCGGTTCTGAGCAGGGGCTACCGCAGATCCAAGGGCACGGGTTGTGTGGTGAGTGACGGCCGGTCGGTCCTCCTTTCACCGGAAGAATCCGGTGATGAACCGTACCTCATGGCTAAGAACCTTCCTGGAATCCCGGTTCTGGTCGGAAAGAACCGATTTCTCAGCGGCCGAAAGGCCCTTCAGGATTATCGGATTCGAGGGCTGATTCTGGACGACGGCTACCAGCATCTTTCCCTCCATCGCGATTTGAATATCGTGCTGATCGATTCGCAGGCGGGTTTTGGAAAGCGCACCCTCCTGCCCAGAGGAAGCCTGCGGGAATCTCCGGACTGTCTTCGAAGGGCCCATCTTATTCTTCTGACCAAAGTAGAACACCCTGAGGACTGCCATTCTCTTGAGGCCCTTGTCCGGGCGATTCACCCTTCTCCTGTGATCTTTCACAGCCGTTATGAACCCATGAATCTGATTGGGTTAAAAGGAGAGACGGAAAGAATCGAATCGCTTCAGGGGGAGAGGGTTTTTGCCTTCTCCGGGGTCGCGAGGCCTGAGTCCTTTGCGTTTCTTTTGAGAAAACTCGGAGCGGAGATTGTCAGGGAGGTCTTCTTTGAGGATCACCATGCATACACGAACGAGGATCTTCGGTGGATCGAGAAAGAGGCCCAAGGGGCGGACAGGGTTGTCACAACCGAGAAGGATATGGTAAAATTACAGGCCTTACACAATAGCAGGTCTTCGGTCTGGGCCCTCCGCATTGAAATGAGACTGTGGGAGGAAGAGGAATTCTTTGCGAAGGTGATGGAGGTCTTTTTAAACCGGGCTACCTGATCATGAATTGAAGGGAAGGAAAAGGAATGGATAGTCTTGTTAAGATTTTTGATACGACCTTACGGGACGGGGAGCAATCCCCCGGGGCAACCATGAATGTGGGGGAAAAAGTGAGGGTTGCCCAACAACTGGAAAAACTGAATGTGGACATCATCGAGGCAGGGTTCCCCATCTCCTCCGAAGGGGATTTTGAGGCGGTGGAAGCCATCTCGAAGGTGATCAAGCGCTCGGAAGTGGCTGCCCTGGCGCGGGCAAATCCCCAGGACATCGACCGGGCCTGGCAGGCCGTCAAGTCAGCGAGGTTCCCGCGAATCCACACCTTCGTTTCAACGTCGGACATTCACCTCCGGTACCAGTTGAAAAAGACCAAAGCGGAAGTGCTTCGGATTACCACCCAGTCCGTGGCGAGGGCAAAACGGTACACGTCCAATATCGAATTCTCGGCCATGGATGCCACTCGGAGTGAAGTGGAGTTCCTGGCGGCGGTGATCGAGGCTGCCATCCGGGCAGGCGCCACCACCATCAACATTCCCGACACTGTGGGCTACGCCATTCCTTCCGAATTCGGAGAACTGATCCGGACCCTCCGGCAGAAGGTGAAGGGGGTCGAGGGGATCACCCTGAGCGTCCACTGCCACAACGATCTCGGCCTGGCTGTGGCCAATTCCCTGGCAGCCATCCAGAATGGGGTCAGGCAGGTGGAGTGTACGATCAACGGGATCGGGGAAAGGGCGGGAAACACCTCCCTCGAAGAGGTGGTTATGGCGCTCCGAACGAGAAAGGACCTGTTTCCCTACCGGACGGAAATCCTTACCAGGCACATCTATGCCACGAGCCGGCTGGTCTCCAAGATCACTGGAATGGTAGTGCAGCCCAACAAGGCCATCGTGGGAGCGAATGCCTTTGCTCATGAGTCGGGGATTCATCAGGATGGGGTCCTCAAAGAGAAGCTGACCTATGAGATCATGACCCCGGAATCGGTTGGGATCGCAAAGACCTCTCTCGTCCTGGGGAAGCTCTCGGGACGCCATGCCTTCCGGGAAAGGCTGAAGAATATCGGATTTACCCTTCCTGAAGCTGATTTCGAGGTTGCCTTTAGCCGTTTCAAACAGCTGGCGGACAAGAAACGGGAGATCTTCGACGAGGACATCGAGTCCATTGTCGTGGAAGAGATCCTGCGGATGCCGAAGCGTTTCAAGTTGATTTACATCAATGTCGTCGCCGGGAATATGACTGTGCCTACGGCTACGGTCCAGATGGAGGTAGATGGTAAACTCGTTCAAAAAGCAGGCTTTGGAGACGGGCCGGTCGATGCCACCTTCAAAACGATCAAGGACATTACCCGGACAAGGTCGAAGCTCCTGCAGTTTGCGATCAATGCCATTACGAGCGGCACGGAAGCTCAGGGCGAGGTGACGGTGAGGCTGGAGGAGAAGGGAAACACGGTGATCGGCCAGGGGGCGGACACGGACGTGATCGTGGCCAGCGCCAAGGCTTACATCAACGCCCTGAACAAGATCGAATTCAGGAAACAGAAACTGGTGGGCATGTAAAACTGATAGAAAAGTAAAAGGTCAAAGGTTAAAGGTCGAAGGTTCAAGGTTAAGGCATAAAGGGCAAGGGAAAATGGCAAAAACTCAAAGATAGAAAGTCAAGGTTCAGAGGGCAGAGTTTAAATATTCAAAACTTATAACTTATAACTGACCACTGGTTACTGATAACTGGTCACTGATAACTGGTCACTGATTACTATCGCTGGCTCTTTGCGAAGCAACAGAGGGAGGATATGAAAACGAACCATGCCATGACGATGACCGAAAAAATACTGGCGGCCCATGCAGGGAAGAAGGGCGTTACCCCCGGAGACCTCATTGACGTCCGGGTCGACCTCGCCCTTGGAAACGACATTACCGCGCCCCTTGCCATTGAGGCATTTAAAGAGATCGGGGCCAAGAAGGTCTTCCATCGGGACAAGGTTGTTCTCGTCCCCGACCATTTTGCGCCGGCCAAGGACATCCTGTCAGCGGAGCAGTGTAAAATACTGAGGGAGTTTGCAAAGAAATATCGCCTGACCCATTTCTTCGAGATCGGGGAGGCAGGGATCGAGCATGCCCTCCTTCCGGAACAGGGACTGGTTCTCCCGGGCGATGTCGTGATCGGCGCGGACAGCCATACCTGCACCTATGGGGCCGTCAATGCCTTTTCTACGGGTGTCGGGAGCACGGACCTTGCAGCGGTCATGGCAACGGGAAGGATCTGGTTGAAAGTCCCGGCGAGCCAGAAGTTCGTCTTCCGGGGAAGACTGAATCCATGGGTTTCCGGAAAAGACCTGATCCTCTTTACGATCGGACAGATCGGCGTCGACGGGGCCCTCTATCAGGCCATGGAATTCCACGGAGAGGCCGTTCGAGCCCTTCCGATGGCGAGTCGATTCACCATGGCCAACATGGCCATTGAAGCGGGCGGCAAGAGCGGGATCTTCGAGCCCGATGAGACGATGCTCAAGTTCGTGAAATCCCGTGCCAGGAGACCTTTTCAGCTCTACCGGAGCGATCGGAATGCGCGCTATGCGGAGGTCCGGGAGTATGATGTCTCAAAGATCCATCCCCAGGTTTCCCTTCCCCACCTCCCATCGAAATCGAAGGATGTGAGGGAGATAGGAAAGGTCGAGATCGACCAGGTTGTGGTCGGCTCCTGTACGAATGGCCACCTCGACGATCTCCGTGTGGCGGCCAGGATCCTGAAGGGGAAGAAGATCGCCCCCTCGCTCCGGATGATTGTCATCCCTGCGACGCCGACGATTTACAGGCAGGCCCTGAAGGAAGGGCTCTTCGAGATCTTCCTCGCAGCCGGGGCCGTCGTCAGTCCTCCGACCTGCGGTCCCTGCCTTGGCGGGTATATGGGTGTGCTCGCTGAAGGGGAACGAGCGGTGTCGACGACGAACCGGAATTTCCGCGGCCGGATGGGTCATCCCGGGAGCGAGGTCTATCTCGCCAGCCCTGCCGTGGCCGCGGCCAGCGCGGTGAAGGGGAGGATCTGCCATCCTGATGAAGTCGTCGGAAGAAGGACCGGGTCACGAGGAAGCAAAGATTAGAAATAAAGGTCGGGGCTACGGTAACGAAGCCCGTTTCGTAGGAAAAGGTTACGTTGGTCGTTGTAGAATCTGGTATCGATACTCGTAATAAGAACCAGTTTTCGAAGCTCGCGTAAGGGAATGGGTGATCGAGCTTCCCCTCCGAGCTTCCTGCTTCGATACGAGCATCGACAACGACAAACTTTTTGTTTCGGCCTTACGCTATGCGCCATGCTCTATGCGCTATGCGATTTTATCATTGGGAGAATGAAGCCATGAAGATCGAAGGGAGAGTCTGGAAGTTCGGATCGGATGTGGACACGGACGCGATTATTGCGGCGAGATATCTCAATCAGTCTGACCCCAAAGAACTGGCCAAACATGCCATGGAGGATGAAAGACCGGAATTTCCGGGGGAAGTCAAGAAAGGGGACATCGTCGTCGCCGACAAGAATTTCGGGTGCGGTTCGTCGCGGGAGCATGCCCCTCTGGCCCTGAAGGTGGCCGGCATCACCTGCGTGGTGGCGGAGAGCTTTGCCCGGATCTTTTACCGGAACAGTTTCAATATCGGTCTTCCCCTGGTGGAGTCTTCCGAAGCAGCCGGATCGATCCGGGACGGCGACCGGGTCCGGGTGGATTTTACGACCGGAAAGATCGAGAATCTCACACAGAAAAAGAGTTATCCTGCCCAGGCCATCCCGCAGTTCATGCTGGACCTGGTCAAAGACGGGGGATTGATCCCCCATCTCCGGAAAAAGAGGATGAAGGGTAGTAAAGCCAAACAGTAGTTTCGGGCAACGGAATACGACTCTGTGACGCCGGGGCGTGACGCCGCTATTCTTGTGTCTGAACAGCAAAGCCCCAGCCTGTTTACCTCTTGACAACGTCCCCCTTTTTCTCCTATTTATAAGGTTACATTGAGGTAATAGACGAAGGAGGAATCTGATGAAAAAAGAGAAGTACGAAGTTGCTGTTGTGGGAGCCACCGGTGCGGTGGGAAACGAGATGGTCTCTACCCTGGAGGAGAGAAACTTTCCGGTTGCCGGGCTGAAACTTCTTTCATCCAAGCGGGGAGCCGGAACGAGGATAGAGTTTAAAGGAAAGTATTATACCGCCGAGGTTCTTGACGAGAACTCGTTTAAGGGAATCGACATCGGCCTTTTCTCTGCGGGCGGGTCCGTGAGCGAGAAGTTCGCGCCCATCGCCGGAAAGGCGGGTTGTGTCGTCATCGACAATACGAGCGCGTGGCGGATGGACCCCATGGTTCCACTGGTCGTTCCCGAAGTCAACGCCCATGCGATCGCCCGGTATACGCAGAAGAACATCATCGCGAATCCGAACTGCTCGACCATTCAGATGGTTGTGGCCCTCAAACCCATCCATGACGCGGTGCGGATCAAAAGGATCGTGGTTTCCACCTATCAGGCGGTTTCAGGGACCGGAAAGCGGGCGATTAAGGAACTGGAGAGCCAGGTCCTGGCGATCTACAAACAGCAGGAGGTCAAGAAAGAGGTTTATCCTCACCAGATCGCCTTTAACTGCCTGCCGCACATCGACGTCTTCCTCGACAACGGCTACACAAAAGAGGAGATGAAGATGGTCAATGAGACGAAGAAGATCATGGAGGACGACTCCATCCGGGTGACGGCGACCACGGTCAGGGTCCCTGTCTTTTTCGGCCATTCCGAATCGGTCAACATCGAAACGGAGAAGAAGATCACAGCCCGGGAGGTGAGGGAACTCCTTTCCAAGGCGCCCGGGGTCAAGGTGGTGGATGACCCGAAGAAGTTCGAGTATCCCCTGGCCATCGATGCAGCGGGAAAAGACGACACCTTCGTTGGTCGGATTCGGGAGGACGAGTCGATCCCCAACGGGATCAACATGTGGGTCGTGGCGGACAACATCCGCAAGGGAGCGGCCCTGAACGCCGTCCAGATCGCGGAGATCCTGATCCAGAAATACCTGTAGCCATCTTGTCGGGCGGGATCGATTCTTGAATCGATCCCGCCCACACTTCAATACCCCTCTCCTCTTGCTCAACGATATCTGCTATAATAATGTTAGTTTGCTGTTTCCCGAGGATACCCTCGATCCATGAAAACCGGCAGCGATGATGGTTACGAAGCCCGTTTCGGTTAAGGCGACGGGTAACGTCAGGGTCTTAAGACCCCTGCCAACCGCAGGCAGGAAGAACGTAACCGAATGACGATACGGGCCTCGTGACCGTGTCCGTTGTGCAAGATTTATATTTTCGATTCCCCGCGAAGGGAGCGGAAGGTGGCCCCGAAAGGCAATGCGGTCTCTTCGCCGTATTCATCTTCTTAATTTTTCTTCTCGTGGCGAATGGAAAGGCCGAAGGGAAAGAAGCCCTCACCCTCGGGAGGATCGAGAAGGTGATCCTCCTGCCGTGGGCCATTGAGCTTCCAGCCAGAATTGATACGGGTGCAACCGTTTCTTCCCTTGACGCGAGGGCAATGCGGGTCCATGGGGAGAGGGTCGAGTTTACGTTACCGGAAAAGTACGGCGCTTCGAAGTTGGAATTGCCGATCCTCGGTTGGCACCACGTCCGGTCTCCTCACGGCAAGCAGAAGCGGCCCGTCGTGGAAATGGAACTCTGCATCGGCCCTAAAAGAATCCGGGCCAAGGTGAACCTGACGGATCGCTCCATGGTCAAATACCCGCTGATCCTGGGCCGTAATATCCTCAGAGAGGGTTTTGTCGTCGATGTGAAGCGGTCGAGGATTCTTCCGCCGAAGTGTGAGGTGAAGGTTCCGCCTCCGGCGTCGAATTAACCCGGATTGTGGCGAGAAAGGCTGGCTGAGCGTGCTTCCAACCGTCGACCAGGAATCCGACGTCTTCTGAACGAGGTCGAAAACGGATGGGGATTGAAGGGAATCATTTCAAGAAAGGAACCAGGGCAAGAAGAGGATTTGTTTCTTCCTTGCCGCTTTTTCTTTTCCTCCTTGGGCTAACGGTTTTTCCCGCCGGTTCCGGAACGGCTCACGCCGTCGATAAGTTCACGATCGGGGAGGTGGAGGATGTGATCCTGCTCCCGTGGGGCGTGAAGCTTCCGGCCCGGGTTGACACGGGCGCCGCCTTCACGTCTCTCGATGCCCAGGACCTGAAAATTCTGGGCAAAGAGGTCCAATTCAGACTGCCCAGGCAATACGGCGGCCTGCTGTTACGCCTGCCGGTGAAAGGATGGCGGGAGATTCGAAACGCCGATGCCCGAGAGAAACGGCCCCTTGTCGAGCTGACGTTCTGTGTGGGTCCGCGAAAGATCCGTGCCGAGGTGACCTTGAACGACCGGTCAACCGTCAAGTATCCGGTGGTTGTGGGCCGCAATGTCCTGAAAGATAATTTTATCGTCGATTGCACCCATTCGAACTGCCTCCCTCCCAGTTGTCCGGAGAACATTTCCCAATGAAGCGTCCCGCGGTCTTATTGACAGGGGTGTTATTCGTCCTGTCCTTTGTTCTCATCGGCTACCGCATCCTCTGGCTCAACTACCCTCTTTTTCCGCCTCTGCCCGAGGAAGCCTGGCAGCTTTCGATGGAAGCGGATGTAAAGGCGGAGCAGGGAGAGGTGGAGGTGATGATCGGATTTCCGGCCAGCCGGTCGGGGCAGATCGTCGCAGAAGAACGAATTACGTCCGGGGAACTGAATTTCAATCTGCTGCGGGAGGATTCGAACCAGATTGGCGTCTGGTCAGGATCGGTGGGCGGGGAAAGGGAATTGGTCGGCTACCGGGCCACGCTGCTCAAGAATCCTGAAAAACCTTCCAGGACCGGTTCGCCTTCCGTGGAGCCCTTGCCCGTCATCCCTTACTCAGGAGGAACAGATTCTGACGAAGAGGCTGTCGCTGAATTGGGGCAAACTTTCAGCAGGGGACAGACTCCGGGCAGCGACCGAAACGGCAAGAGACCTCTGGAGATCTCCTTCCCCGGATCGGGAGGACCTCAATGCGTGGTCCGTGATGAGGGGAAAGCACGGTTCAGCCCTTGTCCTCGTGGCTCTTCTCCGGGCATCAGGTCTGCCGGCCCGGATTGCCGAAGGACTCCTGCTGTCGGAAGGAGTGACCACGACCCTTCTGACCCGGGTGCAGGTATGGACAGGGGATCGGTGGGAGAACGTTGCTCCCGAAAGCGGAGAGATCTACCGTCCTTCCGATTCTTTTCTCCCGCTCACCACGGGGGGGTTGTCGGCCGTCCGTGCGTCCCGTGGAGAAGTCCACGAGATCCGCTGGACTGTGACAAAACAGATTATCAGCCAGTGGCAGATGCATATTGAGCGCATCAAACGCTCGAACCACCTGCTCGACCACTGGTCCTTGTTTCGCCTGCCCACCGAGTTTCAGAGAACCTTCCGGATTCTGCTCCTGGTTCCGATCGGTGCCTTGATGATCTGTATCCTGAGGAATGTGGTGGGGTTCCCGACCTTCGGGATCTTCATGCCGGTGCTCATGGCGCTGGCTTTTCGAAACACAGGACTGGGCTATGGATTGCTCGTCTTTGCGGGGGTCATCCTGATCGGCTACGGGGTACGTCGCAGCCTGGATCGATTCCACCTCCTCCTGGTGCCCCGGCTGTCGGTGCTCTTAACACTCGTTGTCTTTTCCTTCACGGTGTTTCGCTCTCATCGGAAATGAAATCGGCATGCGCGAAGTCATGGCCGTCGGTTTACTTCCCTTTGTGATTCTCACCATGACGATCGAGCGTGTCTTTGTTCTCTCGGAGGAGGCGGGTTTCCGGGAGGCTCTCCGCACGGCAGCCGGGAGCGCCGCGGTTGCAGCGATCACCTACGTCCTTCTTCACCTGGACCCGCTTCAGATTACCTTCTTTGTCTATCCGGAGCTTCTATTCGCGGTGGCGGGTTTTCAGGTCCTTCTGGGCCGCTATACGGGCTATCGGCTTTCCGAGTATATTCGTTTCAGAAGGCTACGGGAAGAATAAGTGGAACAATGGAATACTTAGACGTAAAATAAGAAATGGTGGAAGAATGGAATCATGGAAGGATGGGGAAGACACAAAGAGAGAGAGGGGAAATGAGCACTCTTGTTTGGTTCTGAAACCAATATTCCAGTTTTCCATTGTTCCACGCTTCTATTCCATTATTCCATTATTCCAACATTCCAGTTTCCAGGGTTTGATATGATCTTCAAACCGCTTCGCTGGCTTCAGGACATGGGCATTCTCGGCATGAACCGGCGGAATGCCACGTATATCATGGGATCGAACCCCCGCGCCGCCTTTCCCCTCGTGGATGACAAGCTGCTGACCAAAGAGATCGCGGCGAAATACGAGATCCCGACCCCTCCGCTTTATCAGACGATCAGGTATCATGGGGAGATTGATCGACTTGAGAAGTCGCTTGCCGCTCCTGATGGTTTTGTGATCAAGCCGGCCCGCGGTGCTGGGGGGAGCGGAATCATCCTCATCACGGGTGAGATAGAGGGAGGCTTCGTCACGCAGAGCGGAGAAGTCATCTCATGGAGGGCGCTGACCTCCCATCTCTCCGATGTCCTATCCGGCGTCTACTCCCTTGGAGGGAACGAGGACCACGCCCTGATCGAGGCGCTGGTGAAACCGGATCCGGTCTTTTCCGCGGTGACGTTTCGTGGCGTACCGGATATCCGCATTGTCGTCTACCAGGGGGTGCCGGTGATGGGAATGGTTCGCCTTCCAACGAAGGTGTCGGACGGCAAGGCCAATCTTCACCGGGGAGCGATCGGAGTTGGAATCGACATGAAAACCGGAAAAACCCTCTCAGGGGTTCACAAGGCTCAGGTCATTACCTACCATCCCGACACCGGGAACCCTGTGAGGGGCATTGAAGTCCCGTTCTGGGAAAGGATGCTGTTCATCGCCGCAAGGGCCACGGAGATGACAGGCTTGGGCTATCTGGGGGTGGACCTGGTGATCGATGATCAGAGAGGACCGCTGCTTCTTGAACTGAACGCCCGGCCGGGGCTCCAGATCCAGGTGGCAAACCGGGCAGGGTTGAGGGAGCGTCTTGAGACGGTTGAAGACGCCCCCCTCGGGATGCTCAGCTCGCCGGAGCAACGAATCGCCTGGGCGAGGGAAACATTCAGTGCCCCGACGGCATAATGGAAAGACGGTAGTTGCCTCCGGCCGGCCTGTCCTGGGCCAATGTGAAGGGCAGTATAGAGGGAAAACCGTAGAAAGTGAAACAGCCGATTGAGAACCGCAGCGGAATGAATTAGGATTTTGCTATGTACCTTATCGCCATAAAAATGCTGGTCGGTGACCGAGGCAAATACCTTGGAATCATCATGGGGCTTACCTTTGCCTCCCTGCTCATCACCCAGCAATCATCCATCTTCACAGGTTTGATGACTCGAACCTATGGCTCCATTACCGATCTGTCGCAGCCTGACCTCTGGGTGATGGATCCCAAGGTCCTCTTCATCGACGATATCAAGCCCCTTCAGGACACTCAACTCTTCCGCATCCGCGGCGTGGAGGGGGTGGAGTGGGCCGTTCCCCTGTACAAAGGTCTTCTGAAGGCCCGGTTGGGGGACGGCAACTTTCAGATCTGTAACGTATTCGGTCTTGATGACGCCACGCTCGTGGGGGGGCCTCCACAGATGATTGAGGGAAGCCTGAGCGACCTGCGCCGGCAGGACGCGATTATCGTCAATGACGTCGGCGCCAGAACGCGATTGGCCAAACGGCCCAGGGAACCAGGCGGCAAACCCATTCCGCTGAAGATCGGCGATATCCTGGAGATCAATGACCACCGCGCCGTGGTCGTGGGCATTTGCCGGGTGACACGAACCTTTCAGTCCCAACCTGTGGTGTACACGACCTACGGTCGCGCAACCACCTTCGCCCCTCGGGAACGAAAGCAGTTGTCCTTCGTGCTGGTTAAAGCGAAAGAAGGAGAAAACCCGAAGGCGTTGTGCGAGAGAATCAGGAAAACCACGGGATTGGCGGCTTACACGTCCCAGGAATTCAAAGACGTGACCTTTAACTATTATATGAAATACACGGGCATCCCCATTAATTTCGGGATTGCCGTGATGCTCGGATTTGTTATCGGGACCGCGATTGCGGGTCAGACCTTCTACAATTTCACTCTGGAAAACCTGCGTTATTTCGGAACCCTCAAGGCCATGGGAGCCACCAATGGAGTTCTCCTGCGCATGATTATCCTTCAGGCCCTGACGGTGGGGGCCCTGGGTTACGGCCTCGGCGTCGGCGGGGCCTCTCTCTTCGGATACCTGCTGGGAGGAACGGAACTGTCTTTCCGCCTGACCCGGGAGCTTCTCTTCCTCTCTGCGGGAGCCATTACGTTGATCATCATTTTTGCCTCGCTGATCAGCATCCGGAAGGTGATGCGCCTCGAGCCGGCCATCGTCTTTAAAGCGTAGAGGCCCAAATGCCGAGCAATGGATTGGCCGTTTATTGCAAGCGCGTGACCAAAACCTACACCACGGGGTCTACACAGGTGATGGCTCTTCGGGGTATTGATCTGGACGTCCATGCCGGCGAATTGCTGATGCTGGTGGGCCCTTCCGGCTGCGGCAAGACGACGCTGATCTCTGTCATCGCCGGAATTCTGAACCATGACGAAGGGGAATGTCTTGTCTTCGAGCAGAACGTCCGGGACATGGGTCAGACCCAGAAGACCCGTTATCGGGGAGCCAACATTGGATTCGTTTTCCAAGGCTTATAATCTGATTCCCACCCTCTCGGTGATGGAAAATGTGGCCGTTCCGCTGCTGATCCTCGGAAAAAGCAGGGCAGAGGCCCATGCCCAGGCGAAGGAGGTGCTTGTCCGTGTGGGGCTGGAGGACAAACTGCAAGTCGCTCCTGCGGAGCTCTCCGGTGGGCAGCAACAGCGGGTGGCAATTGCCCGGGCTCTCGTGCACAATCCCAAGCTCATCGTCTGCGATGAACCGACCAGCGCTCTCGATGCTGATACCGGACGGGTGATCATGGAGATGCTCAGGCAGACGGCCCTTTCGGCGGACCGCTCTCTCGTGATCGTGACGCACGATAGTCGTATTTTTAACTTTGCGGACCGTATCGCCCGGATGGATGATGGGCGGATTGTTTTGGTGGAATCCCAGGTGGCTCATCCCTAAGGAGACCTCATGTTTCGCAAATACGTGATTCCGGTTTTATCTGTCGCGGGCCTTGTTTTTGCAATCTGGATGGTGAAGCAGGCGGCCAAACCGGTCCCCGCCGGAGTGCCCATATCGGATCCACCGCGTTCTTCTTTCGCCAAAAAGATCTCCGGATCCGGAATCGTCGAGGCGAGCACCCGGAATATTTCGATTGGCTCCCACGTTCCCGGAATCGTCGCGAAGGTCTTTGTTTCCGTGGGCCAACGGGTGAAACCCGGAGATCCTTTGTTTACCCTGGACGATCGGAAACAGCAGGCAGACGTTGCCGTCAAAGAGGCGGCCCTGAAGGAGGCCATCGCAAGACTCAATAGGCTGAAGCAGGCTCCTCGTGCAGAGGAACTCCCATCGGCCCTGGCCAGGGTCAAAGAAGCCGAAACCGTTCTCGAAGATGCTCGGCAGCAACTTCGGATAGCCGAGAAGATAAAGGATCCCCGGGCCATTGCCCTGGACGACTTGAACAAACGGCGATACGCAGCCGATGCCGCCGAAGCCAGACTGGCCCAGGCCAGAGCCGATCTCAAACTGTTACAGGCCGGATCCTGGAAACCGGATATCGAAGTGGCTGCGGCCAATGTCGCCTCGGCAGAAGCAGAGGTGAAAGCCGCACGCGTCGAGATCGGCCGTCTGACCGTGGGGGTGCCAATGGAGGGAGAGATTCTTCAGGTCAACATCCGTCCCGGCGAGTTTGCCTCGAGCGGCGCGACCTCGGAACCCCTTATTCTCCTTGGAAATCTGGACAAGCTTCACGTTCGTGTGGACATCGACGAGAATGATGCCTGGCGCTACCAACCGGACACTCCTGCGGTCGCATATATCCGTGGGAATCCTCAGCTCAAGACGGATCTGAAGTTTGAATATGTGGAAAGCTACGTCGTGCCGAAGCGTTCCCTCACGGGGGAAAGCACGGAGAAAGTCGATACCCGCGTGATGCAGGTGGTTTACAGTTTCGAGCGGGGGAAACTGCCGGTTTATCCGGGACAACTTATGGACGTGTACATCGATGACCGCAGCCCTGTCCCGTTGCAGCCGTCCCCCGATTTGCGGGAAGGAACCAAGCGATGAGAATGCGGAGGGTCCTTCTCTTTGCGCTTCTGGCCCTTATCGCGGGCTGTGCCCCCGTGGGTCCGAATTATCTGAGGAAAGATCCTGCCGTACCGGACCGCTTCGGATCGATCGAGCAAGGAATCACGACCGGTGACCCCGTTGGGAGGGATCTCCTGGGGTCCTGGTGGAAGATCCTTCAGGATCCCATTCTCGATTCCCTCATGGCCAGGGCCCTGCAGGGCAACCAGGATTTGCTGATCGCCAAGAGCAGACTCCGTCAGGCCAGGGCCCTGAGTCTGGTTGCCGCCTCCAGGCGCTATCCGGACGGAGGATTCAGTGGAAGTTACGACCGAGTTCGGCGTTCGGAGCAGCCATTCTTTGGACAGACCTCTTCGGGATCGGCCTCGCGGTCTCCCAATCGAGAGGATGATCTGTACCTGGTCGGTTTCGATGCATCGTGGGAAATCGATATCTTCGGAGGGGTGAGGCGGGAGATCGAAGCATCGGTGGCAGACCTGGGAGCCGTTGAAGAGTCTCTGCGGGATACGCTGGTCACCCTGCAGGGAGAGGTGGCGCGGAATTATATCGACTATCGCGGGTTTCAGCTTCGGCTGGAGATCGCCCGCAAGGCGGTTCAGATCAGGCAGGAGAGTCTGGAAATTACAGGAGCCCGGGTGCGTGCCGGGGTGGTCAGCGAACTTGACCTGACGAGGGCCCGCGGTGAGCTTTCCACTGCAGAAGCGAGGGTTCCCTTCCTGGAGGAATCCCTGCTGACGCTCCTTCACCGCATCGGAGTCCTGCTGGGAATGCATCCGATGAGTCTTGCGGACGAACTCCGGGGGCCGGCAGGACTCCCCAGAATTCCGGAGAACCTTCCGGCAGGGTTGCCCTCGGACCTCCTTCGTCGTCGTCCGGACATCCGCAAGGCCGAACGGGAAGTCGCCGCGGCCACGGCCCGGATCGGCGTTTCGACGGCTGAGCTCTTTCCGAGATTTTCATTGACGGGCTCTTTCAGTTACCAGGCAAATCAATTCGATCGGGTCTTCCGGGACAGTAGCAACCTCTGGAGTATCGGCCCCCGGTTCAACTGGGCCATCCTGAATTTCAAGCGTATTCTGGCAAACCTGGAACTCACCAGGGAGGTTCGCCAGGAGGCGCTGATCCGCTATGAGAGGAGTGTTCTAACCTCCCTTGAAGAGGTCGAGAACAGTCTGATTCGCCTTTCGAGGGAGAAAGACCGTATCGCCTTCTTGACGGAATCCGTGGCTTCAAACGATCTGGCCGTCGAGCTTGCCAATGAACGTTATTTGGCCGGCCTCCAGAGCTACCTGGCGGTCATCGACGCCCTGGACGCCCGATACACGGCCCAGGACGAACTTGCCCAGAGCATGCAGAATCAGGCCGTGGGATTCGTTGCCCTCTACAAGTCCCTGGGAGGAGGGTGGCTCGCCTTCTACGGGGAAGAAGACTGGAGATGAGGCGGGCCTCGTCGGGCGAATGGAAACATGGATTCCGGATCGCGCTGCCGGAGGGTGGCCATCAACGCACTGGGGAAGGGGACGATGACAATTCAGATCGGAGAGAAGGCGCCTGATTTCAAAGCCGAGGCCTATTACCGGGGAGGGGTTCAGGTTGTTGAGTTTTCTCATTACCGGGGCCAGTGGGTCGTGCTTCTTTTCTATCCCGGCGATTTCACCTTTGTCTGACCCACGGAGTTGGCGGCAGTTGCCGTCAAATATCCTGCCTTCCGGGAACTCGGTACCGAGGTGCTCAGCGTCAGTGTCGATTCCGTAAGCACGCATCGGGACTGGCAGGAGAAGGAACTGTCGCGAATGGTGAAAGGCGGAGTCCTTTTCCCCATGGTCTCCGATCCGGATGGAAGGATCGGTTCCCTGTTCGGGGTCTATGATGACAGAGCAGGCCTGGACCTCCGGGGGCATTTCATCGTCGATCCCGAGGGAGTGGTTCAGGCCATGGAGGTCCTTGCCTCATCGGTCGGTCGAAACGTTGCCGAAATCCTGCGGCAGTTGAGAGCCCTGCAGCGCCACCGGACCACAGGAGAGTTCGTGCCCTGCGGCTGGCAGCCCGGAAAACCCACGCTGCCCCGGAAAGGGGATGCATCCCTTCGTGGAAGGGTCTGGGAATTGTGGAAGCCCAAAAATGCATTTTGAAGCAGAGGGAGGACCTGTGGAGCGGCTGCATTGAGGTAAACGACGTGCTTCAAGGCTGAAAGTTGACCCTGATATTGTCCTCAGGTTCGAAGGATTGCGGGCTGTATTCCACCACGAGGGTGTCTTCCAGGCCGACGAAGAGGTGGGCGCAGCGCGGTTTGATTCTGATCCGGTCCCCTTTTTCCAGTACGTATTCTTCTCTTCGGGAGCTGTCCATGTCGAGAAAGGTGGCCTTCATCCTCCCCGAGACGACATAGAAGATCTCCTCTTTTCTCTCGTGGTAGTGGCTTCCCCTTGAGAATCCTTTCCTGATTTCAAAAAGGGCAAGATGAAGGATCTCTTCCCGGTAAGAGATCTGCACGAACTCTCCCCGGGGCTCCTCCCATCTCTTGGGGCCGACTACGTCTCTGGTCGAAGGAAGCTTCTCAATCAGCACTTTGTCCATCATGGAAAATGAATATAAAAGGGGAGAGCCTTTTCGTCAAGTGGCCGGCACTTGCCTCGCAAGGCCCGGTCTTCAGGCCGGGGTCCCGGCCTTTTCAAAGACATTCTTGACAGACAATTTGGAAGTATCCATATTTGAATTAAGGAAGAAAACCAACGGGGAGGTGTACTCTGATGAAAAAGCTGTATTTTTGCCTGTTTTCGATCATCGCTTTGTTTTTCTATTTCACTCCAATGATTTCAGCTGCCGAACATCCGGGGCAAGGGGTCGGCACATCAACGATAGAGCATCCGGGCAAACCCGTCACCGCCGATTTTGTTAAGAAATCGATTCGGGATTACGTTGAGGCGGAGTCCAGGGATGGCGTCTTCACGGTTCGCGACCAGAAACTCAATAAAGAGTGGGGGCTGAAACTGGATAAGATCCACGATCCCGTCCGTTCCTTTGAGAAAGAAGGCCAAACGATTTACTTCACGTGCGTTGATTTCAAATCCACGAACAGTCAGGAGGTCTTGGATATCGATTTCTGGATGGTTCCCAAGGGGAGCAAGCTGGAAGTTACTGAGACGAGGATCCACAAGGTTAACGGGGAACCCCGGTATACCTACGAGGGAATCAACATCAAAGAGATAAAGTGAAGCAATCTCATCCCGCGGAGCCACAGCGTAGTACAGCCGCAACCGGAAGATGTGTCTTTCACAGAGTTCCCACTCGCATGCCGCACTTAGGGAGATCACGGAGGGGACGGGAGCCGGTTACACGGATCTTCTGAAGGGGGTTGTGAGAAAAGCTTTCCACTCCATCGTTTCAGGTCCTCTGATCTTGTGGAGGCCGATGGGCGCCAACTCAAGGGTGCTTCCCGCGTGATGGTAACTTCCGAAAAGCCGGTCCCAGACACTCAAAATGGATGAAAAATTCATGTTGAAGCAGTCCTGATGAAGGGAATGATGGCAGCGATGCATCCGGGGTGTGACGATGATCTGTTCCAGACGGTCCTGAATCTCTACGGGGATGCCGAGGTTGCCGTGGTGAAATTGGGAAGCTACGTTCAGGGAGAGGTCGAAGGCCACCAGACCCCCGAGAGAGGGTCCCCAGAGTAGGATCATGAGACACTTCGAAATCGCTGAGAAGATGAGTTCTCCAAGGTGAAATCTCGCAGCCGTCGTGACATCGATCTCCATGTCGCTGTGATGGACCTGGTGAAAACGCCATAGAAAGCCAATGCGATGGTTGGCCAGGTGCATCCAGTAGTCCCAGAAATCAAAAACAATGACAGTGGCCAGGATCTCCGGAGCGCCGTAGAGGCCCAAAAGGTGTCTCAGGCCAAAAAGGTGATCCCCGGTAAACGAGAGGGAGGCAAAGAGGGGCCCGGTCATGATGAAATAAAGGGCGATGCTGTTCGCGATGCTGATCCCGAGGTGGAAGGCGATTCGAAAACCCTTCTTTTGCTCGGTTCGAGTGTAAGGGGTCAGCCATTCGAATAAGAGGATGGCTGCAAACATTCCCAGATAACTTGCTGCCCGGATCGAGAAATTGAGAAGCCAGGACGGTCTCCTTCCCTGAACAAACCTCTTAAGGCCCGGTTCTTTCATGGAATAAGACCATTTTATCAAATCCTCATCTGCTTTCGACACAGGAATTTACCCTGTCGAACCTTTTTGACAGTCGTCGTGCGTGAATATTATAATGTTCTTCATCCTCCCCCGGAAGGAGAAGGGTGGCAACGAAAGAGAAGACGGAAGGGTTTCAGGAGCGAACCTACCGCAACCTGGTCAGAGGGGACGACCTTGTTGGTTTTGAGGTCGTTGTGAAAGAGACGGACCTCCTTGTCCGGGCGGACGAGAGATCTGTCGACGGAAACCAGAGAGTCGATCCTGAAATACCGGCATCAGATCGAGACCTATATCGAGAGGGGTCCGGAATTTGAAAGAAGCCTGGTTCCCATTCAAGAGGATCCGTATGCTCCCGCCGATCGTTCGGGAGATGATCCGGACTTCCCGGCTGGCTCAGGTTGGTCCGATGGCGGCGGTGGCAGGGGCCATCGCCCAGTATGTGTCAAAGGATTTGCTTGCCCTGTCAAAAGAGGTGATCGTTGAAAACGGCGGAGACATCTTTCTTTCAGTGCGTAAAGAGAGGGTGATCGGGATTTATGCCGGGAGTTCCCCCCTCAGTCTGAAGATTGGAATCCGGATCGATCCGGCCGATAGTCCGATCGGGGTCTGCACCTCTTCGGGGACCGTGGGGCATTCGCTCAGCTTCGGCAGGGCCGACGCGGTCTGTATTCTTTCCGCCTCCGCGGCCCTGGCGGATGCAGCGGCGACTGCTGTCGGGAATCTCGTCCATGAAAAGAAGGATATCGAGACGGGTCTGGAGAAAGGGAAGGAAATCCCGGGCGTTCTGGGTACCCTGATCATCGTGGGAGACAGAACCGGGGCCTGGGGGAACATCAGGTTGACCCAACTATAGAGCTGGTAGAATTGGAAATGGAATGTGGAATATTGGAATGTTGGAATATTGGGGAAAGAAGAACAGAATGAAAAAGAGATCGCGATTCAGGATTTTGGGTTCGTCTGGTTTTACCCATTATTCCATTATTCCAATCTTCCATCATTCCAGTATGGGATTCCATTATCCCTTTGAGGTACGATGACAACAGTTGCCATTGCCACTCTCGGCTGCAAAGTCAATCAGTTCGAGTCCGAGTCCCTGATGGATTCGCTGGAACAGAGGGGGTATGCTCTTGTCCAGGCCGGGGAAAAAGCGGATATCGTGATTGTCAATACCTGCACCGTGACCCACCGGGCCGACTTTCAGTCCCGTCAGATGATCAGGAGGGCGGTCCGGTCCAATCCTGATTCCCTGGTCATCGTGACGGGGTGCTACTCTCAGGTTGCCCCGGACGCAATCGAAGGGATGGAGGGGGTTACCTACCTTCTTGGGAACAGCGAAAAGGCGAGACATCCCCGATCTTCTCCCCCTGATGCAGCAGGGAAGGCAGCCGCGGGTAGAGGTTGGCGACATGCTGAAAGAGCGCGTTTTCACGGATCTCCCGCTTCATTCCTTCCATCGTCACACACGGGCTTTTCTCAAAATCCAGGACGGATGCAACGCCCGTTGCTCCTATTGCATTGTCCCCTATGCCAGAGGCCCGTCGAGGAGCCTTCCTCCGGAAAAGGTTCTCGAGAACCTGATGCGATTGAGGGAGAAGGGATTCAAAGAGGTTGTCCTGACGGGCATTCACATCGGGAGCTACGGCCTGGACCTGAGCCCGGCAACTTCCCTGAAAACCCTTCTGGAGGGGATCGAACAGGAGGATTCTCCTTCCAGGATCCGGCTCAGTTCCATTGAACCCCTCGACTTTTCAGCGGGCCTGATCGAACTTCTTTCCGGATCCTCCAAGGTGTGCCCTCACCTTCACATCCCGATCCAGAGCGGAGACGACGGGATACTGAAGAGGATGAACCGGAATTATGACCGTTCCTTTCTCTTCAGGCTGATCCGGGAAATCCATGAAAGAATTCCCGGGGCGTCGATCGGCGCGGATGTGATTGCTGGGTTTCCGGGAGAATCAGAAGAAGGGTTCGAGTCCACCTATGCCTTGGTTGACTCCCTGCCCTTTTCCTATCTCCATGTCTTCCCTTATTCAAAGAGAAAGGGAACCCCCGCTTCGACCTTTCCCGGTACCGTGGGGGATCGGGTGATCAAGATGAGAGCGGAGCGGTTGAGGGAACTGGGAAAGGAGAAACGCCTGGTCTTCTATCGGCGGTTTCTCCATGAGAAGATGGAAGTTCTCATAGAAGGCCGGGCCGGTAAGAACAAGAATCGTCTGAAGGGGCTTTCAAAAAATTATGTCCCTGTGTTACTTTCTCTGGAGAACGGATCGATCGACCCGGCCGGGTGGATCAACCAGGAACGGACTGTTCTGGTGACAGGCATCTCGGAGAGCGGAGTGACCGGAAAGATTGGGGAGGACTGACTTGGACGAAGAGAGGTTGGCGACACTGCAGGAACTGGAAAAGAGTCTGGATTATCGTTTTAGCGAGGTCCTGTGGCTGGATCAGGCCCTTACCCATAAGTCTTTTTCCTATGAGACGGATCCCGCGGTGAGGGTGGCCAATGAGGTGCTGGAATTCCTCGGTGACGCGGTGCTCACGCTCGCGATCAGTCATCTTCTGATTCAGAGATTTCCCAAGGCCGAAGAAGGGGAGCTTTCCAAGAAGCGATCCCATCTCGTCAAGAAAGGGTTTTTGGCCCACCTTTCAAAGGATCTTCATCTGGAGGAGTACCTGCTCCTGGGAAAGGGAGAGAGTGCAGTCAGGGGGCCGAAAGAACCCGTCGATCGGGGCCAACACTTACGAGGCCCTGGTCGGGGCCTTTTATATGGATGGAGGTTACCCTGGGGCCTTTGAGGTGATTCAACGGCATTTCGAGCCCTACCTGGAGAGCGGAATCCCGGCCCCGCTTTTTCACGACTACAAGAGCCTTCTCCAGGAGAAGGCTCAACGGGTGCAGGGACAATCTCCACGCTATCAGGTTCTGCAGGAGTCCGGACCCGACCATGACAAACGTTTTCAGGCCTCCGCGATCATCAACGGCGATGTGAAGGGAGTCGGGTGGGGGAAGAGTAAGAAGGAAGCCGAGCAGGAGGCAGCCAGGAAGGCCCTCGAAGAGCTCGACGTGCCGGAGGACAAAGTCCCGGCTTATGAGGAATAAGAAAATCTGGAAGAATGGAATATTGGTGGTTTCGTGAGAAGTCGTCTCACCGGTGAATAACGGTGTCCAGTGCTTGTATAAGGTCTGGAATGACTGGAATAATCGGGCTTTCGCCGGAATAGACGGAGCACATTGTTTTTAGACTCCATGCGAGTTCATCAATATTCCATCTTTCCATTCTGCTTTCTCGAAGCTGAAAAGGTCAGCGGAAATTCAAGTCCAATGAGGTTTGGGGAGTAGCATGACTGATCGTCCATTGATCCTTCCCATTTTTCTTCCACATCTCGGTTGCCGGCAAAGATGCCTTTTCTGTAATCAGGCGGCTGTGGCAACGGAGTGTCCATCGCCCGAAGGGGTTCAACGATGGGTGGAGACCGCCGTCCGCTGGCTTCCTTTGGGTAGTGGAGAGAGGGTCAGGCAGATCGCGTTCTATGGCGGAAGCTTTACGGCAATTCCGAAGGGGGAGCAGGAGCAGTATCTGCGGCTTCTTCAACCCTTCATTACGTCGGGGCGGATCGATTCGATCCGGATCTCCACCCGGCCCGACTGTCTTGACGAAGAGACCCTTTCGCTGCTTAAGAAATACGGAGTAAAAACCATTGAAATCGGCGCTCAATCGATGATCGACGAGGTTCTTCTCCGCAGCCGGAGAGGCCATCTGGCCGAAGAGACCCTCTCTTCCGTGTTTCGACTCAGGGAGTGGGGGTTCGAAACGGGTCTGCATCTCATGATGGGGTTGCCCGGAGATTGCCTCGACCTTTTTCTCCGAACCCTGGACCGGGTGATCCCCCTTCACCCTGATTTCGTCAGGATTCATCCCACCCTGGTCCTGAAAGGGGCGTCCCTTGAAAGACTCTGGGAGAGAGGCGAATATCTGCCGTTGTCCCTGGACGAAGCCGTAGCGTGGTTGAAGAAAGGGTTACTGAAGCTGGAAAGTGCCTCGCTGCCGGTGGCCCGGGTTGGTCTTCAACTCGATCAGGGATTGGAAAGATACATTCTCGCCGGTCCCTACCACCCGGCGCTCCGCCAGATCGTCGATTCGGCGATCGCCTATGAGATGGCGGTTCGTCTTCTCGAGAGCCGTCCGGCAGGGAATGAGGCGACCTTTTTCTGCAATCCGAGAGAGGTTTCGAATCTCAGGGGCCAGAGGAGCCGGAACATGTCGGAGTTGAAGAACCGGTTTCAAATGGACGAGCTCTTTGTTCACGGCATGGAGGATGTGGCAAGAGATGCTCTCGTTCTACAGACTCCATCGGGAACGGTTGAGATCAGGAGAAGAGATCTAATCTCCTGAAGAGGAGAGAGGCGGGTGTTTGCATTCTGCACGGGCCTGGCTTTGAATGCCGAAGCCGCGGACATGGGGAGGTGAAATCCAAAATGACGAAAAAGAACCATTCCAAGCTCATGCGTTCACATTGTGCATTGTGCATTTTGAGTTTTGCCTTCTGTGTTTTCTCCCTTTCGGCCTGTTTCCCGAAGCACAGAATTGCTTTCGAAAGACGGGTCCCTCCTTTGACGACTGAGGTCAGGAAGGAAGCTCTCTCAAGGGAGACGCAGACCATCGCAAAAATAGAGAAGAGAGTCACCAGGGAGGTTCAATACGGGATCGCCTCCTGGTATGGACCGGACTTCCACGGGAAGCAGACATCCAGCGGAGAGATCTACGATATGTACCAGCTTACCTGTGCCCATAACAGTTTTCCCCTGGGCACGGTGGTGATGGTGACCAACCTGGAGAACGGCCGGTCGGTGGAATTGAAGGTCAACGACCGGGGTCCCTTTGTGAAGGAGAGGCTGATCGACGTCTCTTACGGTGCGGCCCAAATCCTGGAGCTGTGGGCGAAGGGGACGGCCCCGGTAAAAGTGGAGGGGTTCGGACCCCTGATCGACACCTTTCAGCCCTTCACGCTTCAGGTGGGTTCCTTCACGGAAGAAACCAAGGCGAACCGAATGGCGGACCAGTTAAGACAGAAGTTTGATGACGTCTATGTGGCGACGGTCGAGACGTCAACCCAGAGGTATTACCGGGTCAGAATTGGAAAGTTCGACTCGAAGGACCCGGCCCGGGACGTCGCGGAGCAGCTCTCCCAGATGGGTTTCCAGGTCCTGGTGACGAACCGGTAACTGGTTAGAAAATAGGTTTCGTCCAACGGTGACGGTGACGAGGCCCGTATCGTCTTTCGGCTACGGTATTGAACTTAGGAGTTGAACGTAACCCTTCACCTTTAACCGAAACGGGCTTCGCAGCCGTAGCCCCCACCGGGATTTGCCTTTATCATCCCGCAACGCGTTTCGGGATGGTTCTTTCCCTTTGCCAAAGGGAGCCAAGAGGGATATAATGGTTTGAAAGACGGTTTGCGGAAGGGAATTCCCACTGAAGATCAAGATTCTCCTTTTCACTTTCCCAATCCTTTTCCTCGTTCTCATCGGGGTCAACATCGCTTTTGTACGATCCCGTCCCCCTCAGCGCGTCAATCAGCTGATCATGAGCTCCATCGGAGATGCCTCGTTTCTCAATCCCATCCTTGCCCAGGATTCGGCTTCCGGCGACATCAATGGCTTCATCTTCAATGGATTGATCAAGTATGACAGGGACCTTCAGGGGTTTGTCGGAGAACTGGCCGAGTCCTGGAAGATCGAACCCGGGCCGGAACCTGTGATCACATTTTTTCTGCGGAAAGGAGTTCTCTGGCACGATGGAAAAGAGTTCACCGCCGAAGACGTGAAGTTTACCTATGAAAAGATCATGGATGCGAAGACCAATACGGTCCGCCGGAGCGACTTCGAGCTGGTGAAAAAGGCGGAGGCGCTGGACCCGTACACGTTCCGGGTTACCTATAAACAGCCCTTTTCCCCGGGGCTAGGGACCTGGGGAATGGGTGTCATCCCCAGACACCTCCTGGAAAAGGAAGAGATCAACACTGCGCCCTTTAACCGGAAACCTGTCGGAACGGGTCCCTTTCGCTTTGTCGAGTGGGTGACCGATGAAAAGATCGTCGTGGAAGCGAATCCACGCTATTTTCAGGGGAAGCCCTATCTCGACCGGATTATCTACCGCATTATCCCGGAAACTTCTCTGAGCGAGATGGAGCTCCTTACAAAGGGAGTGGACTACTACGGTGTCTCTCCCCATCAATTTGAACGCATGAGCGAGACGCCTTTTCTAAAGGTCTATTCGCAACCTGCGCTGGCCTATACCTATCTCGGATACAATCTCAAAAATCCCCTTTTTCAGGATAAACGGGTCCGGCAGGCCTTCACCCATGCGATCAACCGGGAGGAGATCGTCCAGTATGTGCTTTATGGGCTGGGGACGGTGATCAGCGGTCCCTTCCCGAGTCATCTCTGGTACTACAACCCGAATGTAAAGCCCCTTGCCTACAGTCTTGAGAAGGCCCGTCAGCTTCTTGCCGAGGCCGGGTGGAAGGACACCGACGGAGACGGGGTGCTGGACAAGGACGGCAAACCCTTTCGTTTCACGCTCATTACGAATAGCGGAAATGACACGCGGCGGGATGTGGGTGTTCTGGTTCAGCGGCAGCTCCGGGAACTGGGCGTGGATGTCACCTTTGAAACCTATGAGTGGAGCGTTTTCCTGAAAAATTTTGTGAATGCGAAGCATTTCGATGCCTGTATTCTCGGGTGGGGGCTCTCCCCCGACCCCGATGACTATCAGATCTGGCATTCGAGTCAGATTGAGAAAGGGTTCAACTTCGTCTCCTATCGAAATCCTGAAGTGGACCGGCTCTGGGAGGAAGGAAGAAGGGAGTATGATGTTGAGAAGCGAAAGAAGATCTACTGGCGGATTCACGAATTGATGGCCGAGGACCAACCGTATACTTTTCTCTTTTCGCCGCTGAGTATTTCCGCGCTTCAGAAAAAATTCATGCTGGTGGAAGAGGGGCCGGACGGCCGGAAGGCTTACCAACCCATCAAAATGGAAAAGGCGGGCCTCCTCTACGACCTTCCAAAATGGATTGTCCCGAAGGAAAGGGTCCTGGAGAAATAGGAGATGGCTTCGTTCTTCCTCAAAAAGCTATTTCAATTGTTCATCACACTGGTCGGAATCAGTATCATCTCGTGGGTGGTGATCACCCAGGCGCCGGGGAGCCCTATTGCCCTGACGATGGATCCCAAGGTGTCGCCGATCGTCATCGAACAGATGATGAAGAATTACGACCTGGACAAACCGATTCATCAGCAGTATATCCTGTGGCTGAAGAAACTTTTTACCGGCAGGCTTTACTCCTTCAAGGACGGGAGACCGGTCATGGAGAAGATCAACGAAAGGATCTGGAATACCCTCCTTCTGAACCTCGTGGCGACGATCATCGTCTTCTCTCTGGCCATTCCGCTTGGCGTCTTTTCGGCCAAACGGCAGTACAGCTTTCTGGACAATCTGGGAACCTTCGGGGCCTATCTCGGCATTTCCGCGCCGAGTTTCTGGTTGGCCTATCTCCTCATCCTGGGCACGGTCGAGCTTTTCGGCTACCCTGTCCTCGGGATGAGGTCTTTTGTGACGGAGGGGTTCGGCACGGGAGAGATCGTGATGGACCGAATCTGGCATCTCATGCTCCCTTCGATCATTCTGGCCATCGGAGGACTTGCCGGTCTTTCACGATACACACGGTCCAGCATGCTCGAGGTGGTGCGCCAGGATTATGTCCGGACAGCCAAAGCAAAGGGGCTCCCGGAGGAAAGTGTCTACTATAAGCACGCATTACGGAATGCGCTCTTACCCATCATTACCATCTTTGGATTTCTCATTCCAGACCTGATCGGCGGCTCCATTATCATGGAATCGGTCTTTGCCTGGCCCGGGATCGGACGGCTGTCTTATCAGGCTGTTCTTTCAAGAGATTATCCCGTGGTGATGACGATCCTTTCCATATCGGCCGTACTCACGCTGATCGGGAACTTCATTGCCGATATTCTTTATGGAATTGCGGACCCCAGAATCCGGTATCAATAAACGATGGAATCGCAAACAAGAACATTCTGGCGTTATTTTCGAAGAAGGCGGATGGCGGTCGGGGGGCTGGCGCTGATCCTGATCATCTTTCTGATTGCAGGCTTTGCGGCGTTTTTTGCTCCCTACGATCCCGGCAAAACCGAGGTTTCATCGAAACTGAAGCCCCCCTCTTGGCTGCATTTTCTGGGGACGGATCAACTCGGAAGGGATATCTTCAGCCGCATGCTCTATGGCTCCAGGATCTCCTTATCCGTAGGATTTGTGGCGGTCGGGATCTCCATCTTCGTTGGTCTTCTCGTGGGAGCTGTCGCAGGATTCTACGGCGGATGGGTCGATTCTGTCTTAATGCGTTTTGTGGATACCATGCTCTGTTTCCCTTCCTTCTTTCTCATCTTGACGATTGTGGCCCTGCTGGGCCCAAGTATTTTCAATATCATGGTCGTCATCGGAATCACCTCGTGGATGGGGACGGCCCGGTTTGTGCGGGCCGAATTTCTCTCCCTGCGACAGAGAGACTTTACAATGGCTGCCAGGGCCCTCGGGGTGAAGGATTTCCGGATCATCTTCCGGCACATCCTTCCCAACGCACTGGCCCCGGTTTTCGTGTCGGCCACCCTGAAAGTGGCGTCAGCCATACTCATCGAGGCGGGCCTCAGTTTCCTGGGCTTCGGCGTTCAACCCCCCAAACCAAGTTGGGGGAACATCCTGACAGAGGGAAGGATGTACATCTTCGATGCCTGGTGGCTGACCGTCTTCCCGGGGATCGCCATTCTGATAACGGTTCTCTCGTTCAATCTTCTGGGGGAAGGGTTACGGGATGCCCTGGATCCGAGACTCAGGGGAAGAAGATGAGAAAAGGACTGGAATACTGGAAGAATGGAATATTGGAAGGATGGGTTTTTCAAAACCGGATTGGGGATGGAGATGCTGCGATATACTCCGTTTTATTTCCACTATTCCATCATTCCATTATTCCAGACGATGCCTTAGCGAGATGGAGCGGATGAAGAAGACAATTTCCGAGAATCCTCTGTTGGATATTCGTTCTCTTTCCGTTCAGTTTGAGACGGAGGAGGGCATTGTCCGGGCCGTTGAAAACGTCAGCATGCAGGTCGCCCCCGGAGAGGTTCTCGGACTCGTGGGCGAGTCCGGGTGCGGAAAGAGCGTCACAGGCCTCACCCTTCTGCGCCTCATTCCGACCCCGCCCGGCCGTGTGGTCAGCGGAGAAATCCTCTTTGACGGGAAGCGGATTCTCGACCTGAGCGAGAAGGAGATGGAGAAAGTGAGGGGGAACGAGATCTCCATGGTCTTTCAGGAACCGATGACATCGCTCAACCCCGTTTTTACCATCGGGAACCAGATTATGGAGGCCATCCTCCTCCATCAGGGTTTGGACAAGACCGCTGCCAGAAAGAGGGCCATTGAAATGCTGGACCGGGTGAGGATACCTGACCCGGAGAAGAGGATCGACTCCTATCCTCACCAGCTGAGCGGCGGCATGAGACAGAGGGCCATGATTGCCATGGCCCTCTCGTGTCAGCCCAAGCTTCTGATTGCCGATGAGCCGACCACCGCCCTGGATGTCACTATTCAGGCCCAGGTCCTTAAGTTACTGCGGGAGATCCAGAGAGAGATGGGCATGGCAGTCATGCTGATTACCCACGACCTCGGTGTGGTGTCGGAGATGGCAAGCAGGATCGTCGTGATGTACGCCGGCAGAATTTTCGAATACGGACCGATCGAGGCGGTCTTCGGCCGGATGCGCAATCCTTATACCCGGGGATTGATGAAATCCATCCCCCAGCTGGACGAGAGGAAGGACAGGCTCGATGCGATCCCGGGCCAGGTGCCCGATCCCATGAACCTTCCCGTGGGCTGTAAATTCCATCCGAGATGCTATCTCATGGTTGAGGAGTGCAAGAAAGAAGAGCCCCCGCTCTTCCGGGTAGACGGGGACCATTTCAGCCGCTGCATCCGGTGGAAAGAATGTTGCTGAAAAGGAAAACCAAACTGGTTTCGGGTTGCGAGTTGCATGTCTTGAACCTGTAACCTGTAACCCGGAACATGAAACATCTTTGAGATGCTTCGAATTTCGGATTTAAGGTGTTTTGATATGTCTGAGAACCCTGTCCTTCTTGAGGTTCACGATCTGAAGAAATACTATTACAGGGAGAAGCTCTTCTCTTTGGATAAGAAGCCCATCCGGGCTGTCGACGGGGTGTCCTTTTCGATCCGGAAAGGAGAGACCCTGGGACTGGTTGGAGAGAGCGGTTGCGGAAAAACAACGACTGGAAAGGCGGTCTTAAGGCTGATTGAACCGACTTCCGGCCGCGTTCTCTTCAAAGGTCAGGAGCTTCTTTCCCTCGACCGCGAGTCCATGAGAAGGTTAAGGCCCCACATGCAGTTCATCTTTCAGGACCCTTATGAATCTCTGAATCCGAGGATGAGGGTAGGCGAAATCGTAGGAGAAGGCCTTGAGATACACAAGATGGCGAGGGGCAGAGAGAAGGAGGAGAGGGTTTCCATTCTTCTTCAGAGGGTGGGTCTTCATCCCCAGGATGCCCAGCGCTACCCCCATGAATTCAGCGGCGGCCAGCGCCAGAGGGTCGGGATCGCCAGGGCCGTTTCTCTTGAGCCTGAACTGATTGTTGCCGATGAACCGGTTTCCGCGCTCGATGTTTCCGTCCAGGCGCAGATCCTCAATCTTCTGATGGATCTCCGGGATCAACTGGGTCTCACCTATCTTTTTATTTCCCACGACCTGAGGATTGTGAAGCACATCAGTGACCGGATTGCCGTCATGTACATGGGAAGGGTTGTTGAGATGGCCGGGAGCGAAGACCTTTTCAAACGTCCCCTTCATGCCTACACACAGACCCTGCTGACAGCGATCCCCAAACTGGATCTTTTTCAGAAAGGGAACGAACCCGGGGAGAAGGAGGAGCCGCTTTCCCTTCACATCGAGAAGGGATGTTCCTTCCAGCCCCGTTGCGTTCATGAGAGAGATCGATGCAGGGTGGAGGAGCCGGTTTTGCAGGACGCCGGGGATGGCCACTGGGTGGCGTGCCACTTCGCCCAGCAGCATTGAAACGCCGATCGCTTCAAAAAGAACGTTTTGCCACGGAGTCACACCTGCCTGTCCCACCGGGGCCGACAGGCAGGGGTCCCGGCGTGAAGGCCAGGGTCAAGGGGCACATGCCGGTCAATCCAGGGCCGAAGGAGTTGATTTTTTTGAAAAAAATATTATATTTGGATCTTAGAATGCATTGATGGGTCATGGACGGGAAAACCCGAAGGAAGGCCGGGATGGAGCACGACAAGATTATCTATTTCAAGGGGTTGTTGGAAGGAAGGCTTCATGCCCTCCTGGAAGAAGCCGAGAAGACGGTCACCGGTATGGTGGAAAATGCAAAAGGGGATTTCCCTGATCCCACCGATCGGGCCTCTTTCGAATCGGACAGGAATTTCCTTCTCCGGATCAAGGATCGGGAGAGAAAACTGATCTCGAAGGTCAAAGAAGCCCTCGACCGGATCGATAACGGGACCTTCGGCATCTGCGATTCGTGCGGGAAACCGATTTCCGAGAAAAGGCTGATGGCCAGACCGGTCACGACACAATGCATTGAGTGTAAGACGGAAGATGAAAAGAGAGAGCAATCGGACAGAATGAGGGGGGGAAAGGCCGGGGGGAAATTTCCCTCTTAATCTCTCCGGCATGAAAGAACGGGTTCGATATCATTCTGATCCGGCGGTATAGGCCGATACTCATATCTTAGAATTGCATGCATGAAACGGCCTGCCGATCACCGGCTGCATGTCACGGATTACGGGGGGTCGGTCCCGTCGATTCGCGGTAGATCGTGCCATTCCAACTTTTCCCCAACCGTGTCGTCCCTTTCCAGAGAAAGAGAACCTTATGCCTGAGCTGCGAAAAGATCCGATCCTGGGAAGGTGGGTGATCATCTCCACCGAAAGGGGGAGAAGGCCTTCTGATTTTTCACAGGAAGATAGAAGATCGACGGGCGGTTTCTGCCCCCTTTGCGCCGGAAACGAGGACAGAACACCCCCTGAGATCCTGGCCTATCGGGAAAACGGAAATTCTCCAAACGGTCCCGGATGGTCCCTTCGAGTCGTTCCCAACAAATTTCCCGCCCTCCGGATAGAGGGGGATCTGAACCGGGAGGGGGACGGCGTTTACGACAAAATGAACGGTATCGGGGCCCATGAGGTCCTGGTTGAAACCCCTCACCACGACGAGACCCTGGTGACGCTGCCCTTGAAGGCGGTGGAGAATGTGTTCCGGGCCTATCGTGAGCGGGTTGTCGATCTGAGACGGGACACCCGATTTCAGTTCGTTCTCGTCTTCAAGAACCACGGGGTTGCCGCGGGCGCCTCCCTGTCTCATCCGCATTCCCAGCTCATCGCCCTCCCCATCCTTCCCCGGAGAGTCGGAGAGGAGATCGAGGGAGCCAGAAACCATTTCAACTTCAAGGACCGGTGCGTCTTCTGCGACATCATTCGGCAGGAGCTTCAGCAGGGGAAACGGATCATCCTGGAGAACCGGTTCTTCGTTGCCGTCGCTCCCTTTGCGTCGACGGTTCCTTTCGAGACATGGATTCTTCCCAAGGCGCATCATCCCAATTTTGCGTTTATGGAACCCTTTCCGTATGAAGAGGCTGCCCGGACCCTGCAGGAGACGCTTCGGAAACTGAATCACGTTTTGAGCGATCCTCCGTATAACTACATCATCCACAGCTCCCCGTTTCCGGACCGGGACCGGGACTTTTTTCACTGGCATATCGAAATCACTCCGAAACTGACCAAAATGGCGGGATTCGAGTGGGGAACAGGCTTCTACATCAACCCGACCCCCCCGGAGGAAGCCGCGGCTTACCTGAGGGAGGCGGAGTGATCATCTATGCCGGATCTTCCCACAGGATCGTTACGTCCCACCGTGGCCGGATTGAAGGGGCAAATGGGCCTGGGAAAGGCTTATTATTGGGGCGTACATCCGGAGGGATGTTACATATAACGCCCCAACGGCCCAAGGATTTCCCCTGCTGGGCCTGCCTACTGCAGGCAGGGAAGCTCTGCATCCTGGCATTTTCGGGCAGCTTGCGGAAAATGCTTTTTTCAGCAAGCTGTTAGGGAGCCAAGCCATGGAGACAAAGAAGATCATGATTGTCGACGATGAGGAAAGCATCCGGCTTCTCTACAAGGAGGAGCTTGAGGAAGAGGGGTTTGCCGTGGAATGCGCCAGGAACGGCGAAGAGGCGCTTGAGAGGCTTTCTCTCTTCAACCCTGATCTGGTGACCCTGGACATCAAGATGCCGGGCATGGGAGGGATGGAGGCCCTCAGGCGAATCCGGGAGCGTCGGAAAGATCTTCCCGTCATCCTCTGCTCTGCCTACGGGGAGTACAAACAGGACCTCACCACCTGGGCTTCGGATGCCTATGTGGTCAAGAGCTGTGACCTGACGGAGTTGAAGACCACGATCCGGAGGTTTCTGAAATGAATCAGGTTAAGAAAGCGCTCATTCCCGCGGCAGGGTTCGGAACACGGTTTCTTCCGGCCACCAAAGTGGTTCCGAAGGAGCTCCTTCCCATTGTGGACAAGCCCACCATCCAGTATATCATGGAGGAGGTGGTGGCTTCGGGGATTGAAGAGGTCATCCTCATCACCGGGAGGGAGAAGGGCTCCATTGAAGACCATTTTGACACGTCCACCGAGTTGGAGAACCATCTCCGGAAAAAGGGAAGAGACGATCTGCTCAAGATCGTTCAGGCGATCGCCGAGATGGTCACACTCGTTTCCGTAAGGCAGAAAGAACCCATGGGGCTCGGACACGCCATCCTCTGCGGGAAGAAGGTCGTCGGGAAGGAACCTTTCGCCGTTTTACTGGGGGACGACCTGATTGATGCCCGGGTGCCTTGCATTCGGCAGATGATTGAGGTATATCAACAGGAGCAGGGAGACGGAATCCATCCCGAAGAAGCGCGGGCGGTGATTGCCGTTCAGAGAGTCCCGAAGTCGGAAGCCCATCTATACGGGATTATCAAGGGCCGAAAAATTCGGGACCGGGTTCACCGGGTCGAGGAGATGGTGGAAAAACCCGAGCCGGGAACGGCCCCGTCCAACCTTGCGATCATTGGAAGATATATTCTGCCGTACGAGATCTTTGACATTCTGGAGAGGGTCTCTCCGGACCGGAAGGGGGAGATTCAGTTGACGGACGGGCTGAAGGCCCTGAGCCGGACGAAGCCGGTTTTCGGATACGAGTTCGAGGGTGACCGTTACGACGCCGGCGACAAGCTGGGATACCTTCAGGCCAATGTGGCCTACGGGTTGAAGCACCCGGAGCTCGGCCCGAGATTGAAACGCTATCTGAAAAAAATGTAGAAATGGGTTAAGGTTGAAGGTGAGAGGGTAGAGGCCATCCCACGGAAGTAAAGATTTCTCGGCATTTAGCTTTAAACTTCCCAAAACTCCAACACTTAGCACTTTTCTCTTATTTTTGTTGGGGCTGTAGCTCAGCTGGGAGAGCGCCAGAATCGCACTCTGGAGGCCGACGGTTCGATCCCGTTCAGCTCCACCAAATGTTCCTTTCAGTTCGAACGATGCCTGCAAGGGGATAACCCCTCACAGCCCTTTTCTTCACATTTTCAGTAGGGGGGTGTGGCCGGCTCCTTGATGATATCGGCCTCCTTAAACATCTTCTCCGTTCTGACCCATAAACCCTTCACGAAGGTATCGAGGTCTTTGCTGCTAAGGTAGGCGGGTGTACAGTCTAACTTCTCGATTAAGGCCTTGAATTCAGGTGTTTCCGTCCCCTTTGTAAAACCCATTTCCAGTTTTTTCAAAATCTCGGGTGGAAGGTTGGCAGGCCCGAAGATGGAGTGGATCGTCTCCTTTGTAAAATCGTAACCGAGTTCCTTGAGCGTTGGAACATTGGGAAATTGCGCAGAGCGTTTCTCACCGTGTGTCACCAGCACCCGGACGAGACCCTCCCGGGCAGAGGGAACAAATTCAGCCCCTGCAGAACATGCGTCCACATGCCCGCCCATCATCGCTATTCTTGCTGCAGTAGCGGACTTATAGGGGATATGGGTCCACTTAATCCCATCCTTTTTCGCGACAAACTCCATCGCGGCGTGCAAAGCCGACCCCACGCCCATGGTACTATACTTGATCTTTCCAGGATTCTTTTTCGCATAGTCGATGAACTCCTGGAAGCTCTTCCAGGGGGCATCTTTGTTGACGATCAAGCCCGTGTTGGCCGCAGCCGTCATACCGATGATGGGCGTGAAACTCTTGAGTGGTTTGTAAGGGACCTTCAGCATGAGCGGATTATGAACGACGACGTCGCTTGGCCCGGCAGCAACCGTGTACCCGTCCGGCTTCGCGATCGCCAGAACCGACATGCCAACCGTCCCCCCGCCTCCCCCCCTGTTCTCAATCACAAAGCGTGTCCCGAGCGCTTTCTCGGCCCCGATGATGACCACCCTGGCGATGAGGTCGGTTGAACTGCCGGCATCAAAAGGCACGATGAGCGTTATCGGCCCGTCCGGATACTCCGCACGCGACACGCCTGCGAAGAAGACCATCTGAAGGAGAACAAAAGAAACGGCTCCGATCAAAAACAAGCTGGGCTTCACTTTTCTCATCTTAGTCCCTCCCTGTATTTTATTCTGTTTTGGGTTGGGTTGAATTTACTAAAACCGGTGTTTCCTGTCAAGCAAAAAGGTCACTCCCTCGCTTGAAACTACCCTTTCACCTTATTTCATGCTATCTTTGATCTATCCTGTGGGATGATGTTTCTCACTCGCTTTCTGAAAGAAGGACAGGACTGTGGAAATAACTCGATTGGTTCCCAAAGAGAGAAAAGGGCTTGTGGTTGTGATTACCGGCAATGGCAAGGGAAAGACAACCTCGGCCCTGGGCATTGCGGTTCGGGCATGCGGCCACAATATGAAGGTGTGCATCATCCAGTTCATGAAGGGCGATCTCTATGCGGGGGAATGGGATGGGGTCAAGAAGATGGGCTGCGAAGTCGAGCTCTTTTCCACCGGGAAGGGCTTCTGCGGGATTCAGGGGAATCCGTACTCTTATGAAGAACACCGAAAGAACGCTCAGGACGCGATCCGGTTGACACATCAGAAGATCGAATCGGGCCGGTACGACATCCTCGTCCTGGATGAGATCAATAATGCCTTGCATCTTCGACTGGTGGACCTGGAACAGGTTCTGGAGATCATTCGAAACAAACCCCCATTGCTTCATCTCGTATTGACGGGACGGGATGCCCATCCTCAGGTGATCGACCTGGCGGACACGGTGAGTGAAGTGATGGAAGTGAAACACGCCTATCGCAAAGGGATCGAACCACAGCCGGGCATTGACTATTAGCAGGCTGCTGAAGAACGCTCCAGCGGGTTGCCTTCACCCTTCGAAATTGCGGAACTTTACGTGAGGTAACAGAGAGCACGGTGACCTTCAAGTGCCTCACTCCTCGGATTTCAGGCGCATTGCAACAGACATTTTTGAGCAGCTCGAGAAAAATGACTTTTTCACCAACCTATAGCAGGGGGAATGGAGTGCTTTTTTCAGAAAGGTACCGTTGAAGGCATGTGTTTATGGGTTCGTATTCCGGGGTATCGCCTCCCCTATCTAAGCCCCCGTCAGAGACTTGTGGTCCTTTTCTTGACAGGTCAGTCCCTTTTTTGTATATATAGCTCACCCAAGGGCGAGTTCTTATCAGGTTATCGAAAGATTCGGCTGAAAACCCAAAAACATAGAAGGGGGTTTGATTATCAGGATGACGACTGTCGGAAGTTCTGTTTTAAGGGAAGATGCTGTTTCCAAGGTCACCGGACGTGCAAAGTATGCAGCGGACCTCGAATTTCCGAGGATGCTCCACGCAAAAGCGGTAAGAATTCCGGTAGCCCACGCAAAAATAAAGAGGCTCGATATCGAAGAGGCCTTGAAACTTCCGGGTGTTGTCACGATTCTCACCCCCGATGACCTGCTCCACCGCTTTGGTGATGAGAAGTGGGTGCCGGTCCTGGTCCGGGAAAAAGTGAGAAGTTATGCGGATGCGGTGGCCGTTGTAGCAGCACAGACCGAGCAAACGGCGATCGAGGCGGCCAGGCTGGTCAAGGTCGATTATGAAGAACTGCTCGCCGTCTTCGATGTGGAAGAGGCCTCGAAGCCCGGCGCCCCCATGCTTTATGATAAAAGCAATGTCTTCCGCACGGACCGCATCAGGAGGGGCGATATTGAGAAAGGGTTTGAGGAAGCGGACATTGTGCTGGAGAGAACTTACTCAGCCCCTTTTGCAGAGCATGCCTTTATTGAACCGGAGACGGCGATCGGAGTCCCCGAACCCGATGGAAGAATCAGCGTCTTCGGTTCGATCAAGCAGCCCTTTGATGTCAGGAAGATGGTCGCGGGGATACTGGGTGTTGCACTGGATCGAGTCCGAATCGTCCCGGTGACCCTCGGAGGTCACTTCGGCGGTAAAGATGAAGACATGGCCCTCATGGCTTCGAGGGTGGCCTTATTGGCCCGAAAGACAGGGCGACCGATCAAGATGAGTAATTCCAGGGAGGAGTCCATCCTGGAGGGGACGAAAAGACATCGATTCGTCATGAAGTACAAGGTCGGGGTGCGGCGGGACGGTCGATTAACGGCCATGGATATTCGGTGTCTGGCGGATGCAGGCGCCTATGCCGTTAAAACGTTTCTGGTGACCTTTCGATCCTGTACGGAAGCAACAGGACCTTACATGGTTCCGAACGTCAACGTGGAAGTCCATTCCGTATTGACAAACAACAACGACTCCGGGGCCTTCAGGGGGTTCGGTTCGCCACAGGTGGACTTTGCCTGTGAATCGATGATGGACGAGCTGGCGGAAGAACTGGACATGGACCCCTATGAATTTCGCAGGATGAATGCCTTTGAAAAGGGATGCCGGACGGCAACCGGCCAGGTGCTGAACGGCTCGGTGACCGTCCGACAGTGTCTGGACGAGGCCGTTTCAAGAGTGGACTGGCAGACCCTCCGGTCCGCGCGATCGGAAGGTCCCATCAAGAGGGGTATCGGCATGGCGGCGAGTTTCAGGGGAATATCCCTTGGAGCCGGTTCCCTGGATACGGCCGGTGCGATCGTTTCCCTCCAGGAGGATGGCCGGGTCCTTTTGACCACCGGTATTCGCGAAGGAGGTCAGGGAGCCAGGACTGTTCTTTGTCAGATTTGTGCAGAGGCCCTCGGAGTTCCGCTGAGCCAGGTCAGTTTTCTCGACTGGGATACGAGTTCGGTGCCTGATAGCGGACCTACCGTGGCCTCAAGGGGAACACTGGTCGGTGGAAACGCGACCCGGCAGGCATGCCAACAGCTGCTGGAAGAGATCTACGGGGTCGTGTCCCAATTATGGGGCATCGGACGTGAAGAGTTGATCAGTTCGGAAGGGAAAATCACCTCAAAGAAGAATCCGGATCTTCAGATCTCTTTTAAGGAGGCTGTGGCGGAGACCAGAAAACGCGGGAAAAAACTTCTTGCCCTGGGGTGGTATCAAACCCCCCCCACGGGGATTGACCCGGAGACAGGACAGGGGGTTCCCTTCTTTGACTATGTCTACGGAACGGATGTGGCCGAGGTGGAGGTGGATACGCTTACAGGGAGCGTTCGCATTAAGAACTTTGTCTCTGTTCACGATGTCGGAAAGGCCATTCATCCGGAGCTTGTGGCCGGGCAGATCTACGGAGGCGTCTGCATGGGGGTGGGAACCGCCCTTTACGAGGAATACAGACTGACGGATCGACATCCTGACATGCTCAACTTAGATCAATATCTCATACCGACATCGATGGATATGGAAGAGATGAACGCGGTCATTTTAGAAGAAAAGGTCGAAGAGGGGCCATGCGGTGCGGTCTGCATCGGGGAAATCGCAACCCAGTTGGTCGCCCCGGCCATCATCAATGCGATCGCCCACGCGACCGGAAGGCGAATCTACGACCTGCCTGCGGATCTGGAGAAGGTCTTTCTGGGTCGGGCTCTGGAGAAAAAGATACGCCGCGGAGATGGAGTAAAAGGCCCATGAAGTATTTGCCCAAGTTCGATTACATTGTGCCCGGCAGTTTGCAGGAGTTTTGTCAGTTCTTCGAGAATCACAGCGATGACACGCGCATTCTTGCGGGAGGGACCGACCTCCTTCTAAGTCTCAAAAAGGGCGAGGAGAGGCCCGCGTTTGTCGTAGATATCACCCGGATCGCCGAGTTATCCCGGTCTGAGCGACGAAGGCGATTCTATTTTTATCGGAGCCGCAACGACGCATACGGAGGTGGCTGAAAGTACCCTGATCAGGGGGGAAGCGCTCTTCCTGTCCGAGGCGGCCGGTTCCGTTGGATCGCCTCAGATCAGGAACACAGGAACGATAGGGGGAAACATCGTCAATGCTTCTCCAGCGGCAGATACCATCCCCCCGCTTATTGCACTGGATGCCGAAGCCCTGATCATCGGTCGTGAAGGGCGACGCCAGGTTCCTCTTGCCCATCTCTTCTCAGCCCCTTACAGGACGGTCCTATCGTCACAAGAACTCTTATCCGGGGTGAGGTTTCGAAAGCTGCCTTCAGGAGCCGGAACCTGCTTTCTGAAGATTGGAAGACGCAGGGCGTTAAGCATCTCCCGGATCAGCATGGCCGTGGCCATCGTTCTGGGAAAGGGTGGACATATCCAGGATGCAAGGATCTGTCCCGGTGCCGTCATGCCTGTGCCATCGCGTATCGTTCCTGCAGAACAGGGTCTCCTCGGGCATGATCCGACCCCGGACCTCTTTGCGAAGGCAGGGGAAAGGGTGGCACAGGAGATCGTGGCGGTCACAGGGAGGCGGCCTTCCACTCCTTACAAAGAACCTGTCGTCAAAAACCTGGTCCAACGGGCCTTAGCGATCGCTGCGGAAAGGTGTAGGGTAGAATGAAATTCAAGCTGAACCTTAACGGACAGGACTGCACCGTCGATACGGAACCCAACAGGACCCTTCTTGATGTCCTCCGCACGGATCTTGGATTGACAGGGACAAAGTACGGCTGTGGTGTGGGGGCGTGCGGCTCATGTACGGTGATCATCGACGGCAAGGCCAAATGCTCCTGCCTCACCCTCATCGGGCAGGCGGACGGCAGACGGGTTGAAACCGTAGAAGGCCTTTCAGAAGGAGAAAGGCTGCATCCCCTGCAGGAATCCTTCGTGGAAAATCATGCCATCCAGTGCGGGTATTGCACTCCGGGTATGCTGATGAGCGCAAAAGCTTTTCTCGATCATCACGCTTCACCGTCTGAAGAGGCGACCCGGGTAGCGATTTCCGGCAATCTCTGCAGGTGTACAGGGTATCAGCAGATCGTTAAAGCGATCCAGCATGCCGCCGGCAAGAGCAAAAAGATAGAAGAGAGTGCGACAGGGAAGAAGATCGAGTGAAAAGGTCCTCTCCCCTTTTTTAAAGGGAAGAGGACCTTGTTTCTTTCTGGTAAAGGCTTACCTGCTCCAGTCCGGCCTGGGGTAGACAAGTTTTGTCTGGGCCAATCCCTTCGGCCACACGAGTTTGTTCTGGCCCCCTGTGGTCTGGACCGTGAAGGCAAAGGGAGGCGGAAGCCCCCTCGAATCAAACTTGATTCCCTTCCCGTAAGGCAAATCAAAGGTCCCTGAGTGGAGGTAGTCCCGGATCTTCTTGTTATCCAGGGAGCCTGCCCCCTTCACTCCCAGCTCAAGCGTTTGCATCCAGCAGTAGCCCTGTCCGAAGAAATCGGGCGGCGCAGGCAACCCCAGTTTCTCTTTGGCGCCCTGCAGGATCTCTTTGTTTCCAGGAAAGGGAAGGCCGGGGACCCAATAGGTGTTCCCGAGCACGTTATTGCCGTCTTCCCCGAGCTCCTTCATCCAGGCCGGCAGCCGGGAGGCCAGCTGCTGCATGATCAGCTTCGGCTTGTAATTCATCGCCTTCGCAGCCCGGGTCAGCATGACCCCGTCATCAAAGAAGCTCAGACAGCACATCACTTCCGCGCCCCGGCCCTTGGCCTTGCTCACCATGGGGTTCGCATCACTCAGGGGGAGGTTGTAGGTCTCATCCACCACCACCTTGATCCCGTGTTCCTCCATCGCCTTGATGACGTTTCCCCTTGCTGAGAGCCCGATGACATTATTCATCGTGAAAACCGCCGCAGTTTTGGGCCATTCCGCCTTGGGAACGAGGTCATCGAAAAAGCTGACAAAGGACATATAGACCCATTCGGCCATCAGAGGCGGACTTCCGAAGCTGTAGGTGTAACCCTGTTCGAAAGCCTTCAGCTGCCCGCCCATGCTTACAAACGTCATTCCGTACTTCTCCATCAAGGGCATGACCGCAACATTGGACGTGGCAGGATAACCGCCGAAGACCAGATCCGCCTTATCCACGGTGATGGCCCTCTCATAGTAAGTGACCGCTTTGTCCGCGTTGCTCTCATCGTCGTAGAAGGTGATCTTGACAGGGCGACCCAGAAGTCCTCCCCTCTTGTTGACATCCTCTGCCCAGTATTCATAGCCCGCTTTGACCCACTTGCCCCCTTCCGAGAAGATCCCGGTCAGCGCCAGAGAACCTCCGATCTTGATCGGCGTTGCCGTCGGGGCAGAGGGCTTTCGTGGCCTGGCCGAAAACAGGCGACGTGACCCAAGCCATGGCCAAGGTGATAAGAAGAACTGTAACGACTTCCTTTTTCATCCAAATATCCTCCTTATTGAGACGGTGTCGTAATACGCGATACGCCGTTCACCCTTCGACAGGCTCAGGGCGAACGGCTAGGAACCGGTTATCAATGTGTCATCGTCCGTTCGTGGTGAGCCCTTCGATCCAGGAACGAACTTGCGCCGCGGACCAGCCTGAAAAGAGCACCTACTTACTTAGCCCAACCTTCTTGGCGATTTCAAGGGCCCTCCCATATTCTTCAGCGATCATCTTTCTCAGCTCCGCGGGAGATTTATAGGGGACCACATAGTGCATCTTCTCAAATTTGTCTTTGTACTCCGGCTGCTTAATCACCTTTTCGACGGCCGGCACGAGCATCTTCATCACTTCTTCAGGCAGCCCGGACGGGGCACAGAAGGCAAACCAGCTCGAGAAAAGATCCTGCTTGTATCCCAGTTCGGTGAAGGTCGGCCATTGAGGATAGGCGGGCAGCTTGGCGGTCAGCAGGAGAATTCTCAACTTTCCGGAATCGACGTGAGGCACGTACTTGACGACCGCATCGAAGACGACCTCGACATGCCCTCCCAGAATGGCTGCCGTGACTGCCTCCCCTCCTTTGAAGGGGATATGAGTGAATTGGGCGCCTGTCAGGGATTGGATGACCTCCAGGCTGAAGTGGGAGACAGATCCCACCCCCATAGTGCCGACACGGATCTTGCCGGGATTCTTCTTGGCATAGTCGAGCATCTCATTGAAGGTCTTCCACGGGGACGAGGCCTGCACCGTCCAGGCGTTGGCGAAGAGGATATGGAGTCCCAGGGGCTCGATGTCCTTCTCCGGGTCGAAGTGAAAGGTCTCAGGATTGAGAATCCGGGCATAGACCATGGCGGCATTGCTCATGTAGCCGAATGTCGAGCCGTCTTTCTTACTTCTTGCAATGGTTTCGGTGCCAACGACCGTTCCGGCCCCCGGCTTGTTGACCGGGATGATCTGGGTTCCGAGGATTTTTCCCAGTTCATCGATGACGACCCTCGGGTTGATATCCATGATCGAACCCGGGACATTAGGGATAATAAACTGGGTGGTGCGACTCGGATAGGACTGGGCGTATATCGCGGGGATTCCCATCCCAAGTCCGAGGACAACGATAACGAAGATGAAAGCAAGCACGTAACGTTTCATAGTCTCCTCCTTTGGTTAGAAAATAAAAGTATCGTTTACCGGTTAATGAGAGTACCTTGCCGGGAAGTCCTTCAACACGCTTAGGACCGTCGAACGGCCCCGCCCTTTAGGGCGGCGAGCTTCACACCAGTCACTGACACTGTATTCTACAGAAACGGTTTCCCTTCGGAAATGAACGTTTCGAGAACATTCCCTCTCGTGATCGGGAGAAGCAGATGAGAGGGATAATCTTCATTGTGATATATCGTGATCCTGGAAGGGGACTGCCGCCGCAGATTCCCTCCTGCTTGCGATTCAAGAGCGTTCTTGGGCGGATCATCCGTGCAACTGATCTTCAGTTTAATTCTGGAACCGTGTTTGAAAAGTATCCCCGTTGGAACGATGGGGATATTGAACTCATAGATCTTGCCCGGGGCCAACGGTTCCGAACGGGTATGGGGATGGAAAGGTTCCCACGGTTTGGAGCGATTCGGATCCACCTCCCGATGTGTTCCTCTCAGCCAGCCCCGGGTCAGCACCCGTTCATTTCCCTGCGGATCCAATTCCCAGAGACTGACCCTCCAGAGGATCTCCGTGTCCGTTGTGGAGGCATAGAGGTTGACCAAGATCGGGCCGATGACCTCCGTATCTTCAACCAGCCCCGGGGAGCAGAATTCGAGAGATCCCCGTCCCCAGGGGGAATCCGCAAAAGAACTGGATCCTTCTTCCGGCCAGAATTCATGCTCGAACAGAAGCCCGTTCTCATGGAGATAGAAGGGGGTCCACCTCGTCTCCGGAAGCGGCCATTCCTTCGCTTCTTTCCATTGATTCGTTCCCATCACAAAAAGCTTGATCGGCGGTTCATCCAGCAAACCCGTGTCCTTGCCCTTCAGCCAATGATCGAACCAGCGGAGTGATTCGTACTGGAGCTGATAAAGGGGCCGATCCAGATAGGCGGGGGGGCCGAGGATCATCTTCTTGGGTCCCTTCAGGTTCTCCCAGCTTCGGAAGGCTCCGCGCAGATGAAGACCGTAGTTTCCCCAACAGGCTCCGATGTATGCCGGAATGTTGATCGTCCCGTAATTCACCCTCCGCTCTTCCCAGAAAGGACCGTCATACCGATTGATGAGAATATCGAGCAGGAGCGGGTTAACCCCCGCATCCGGGTTCTGCAAGATAGACAAGAGATCAGGGACCGCCGTGACGTCGCTGTCCTGCAGCATTTCGGCAATCATTTCCTTCAGTTTCTTTTCCCCCCGGAGCGTCAGGGACCGGCACTCAACCCTCGCGTTGTCAATGGCGTCAGTGATCCATCCCCTCCAGAAGTGATGGTGAAAGATTCCCCCGCGGTAAATCGAATCGCGATACAGGTCTGTGGCAGCCCAGGGGGCGAAGATGCATTTGAGGTTGGGTGGGTTTAGGGCCGCGATGAAGAATTGGATCCACGCGAAATAAGAAACGCCGAACATCCCTACGTTACCGTCGCACCAGGGCTGATTGGCGATCCATTCGATCACCTCGGCCCCATCCCGGGCTTCCCGGGGATCGAGGAAGGGATAGATCCCCCCTGATTTTCCGGTGCCTCGGACATTGGCAACGATTTGAGCGTACCCCCGGCGGACATAGAAATTCGGATCCCCGGATTCGATGTAACCGCTCGATCTTTCAACCCCGGGCTTCATGGAGGTGACGGTGGCCATCGCGTCAGGTTTGATGGGCGCCGTCGTCTGGGATTCCTGACGGTAAGGATGGAATCCGAAGATCGCAGGAAACCTCTCAGGGCTGTCAGGGCGAAAGATGTCCGCGGAGATTTCTATCCCGTCTTTCATGGCAATTCTTACATCCCGTTCAACCAGAATCCGGTATTTTCTCTCCGATGTCTTCCAGGTTTTTCCAAACATGGTGGACCCCCTCCTGTGAAAAGAAGACCTTCAGCCATAGCAGCAAACAGCGGCCAATATAGGAATACGGGGCGAAAAAGTCAAGAGATATTTTTGGAGGCTGTCAATTCGTAACGGGCATTTATTGACAATTGGGCCACGTTGCTTTATAAGACAATTTAACAGGCTGCTGAAAAACGCCCATCTGCGGCGTTGCCCTCGTCCTTCGTCGTTGCGGCACCTTAAGGTACCACACGGTAGGGTACCTTAAGGTGCCTCACTCCTCAGGATTTCGGGCGCCTTGCATCTGGGCATTTTTGAGCAGCCTGGGGACCTTTCGTCCTTCCGACATTAAAAGAAGAAAAGAGAGGAGGAGAAGATGAAGGAGAAGAGCAAAGGAATCAAAGAGAACAAGAAGGCGCCGCAGAAGTCTCTCAAAGAGAAGAGGAAGCTGAAGAAAGAGAAGAAGAGCAAGTAGGTCGGTTCCATGACCCGGGGGCAGTCCTCGCTCTTTCGACTGCCCCAGGGATTCGGAAGAGGTGTTTTCTCTGATCTCTGCCGAAGCCCCCGGACGGACGCTCGGGTCCAGGGCGTGTTCCCTTCTCCCAACTTTGTCCGGTCCTCGAGTTCCGGGTCACGATTCTTTCCCCGCGTGGTTTTCCCAGATCGTCTTTTTCCTACAGATTGAGCCGAAAAGGGTCCCTCCTCACAAGGCTTCTTCACATTTGAGTTTCTCCTGCAAACCTTCCGATGAATTACAAGAATGAACCCCAAGGGTAAAGCAGGGTTTGGACGCTTGCTTCAAAGTCCGGCTATGACATTGATCTTAACCCTTTACCACCCAAGTCAAACGGGCTTCGTAGCCGTCACCTTAACCCCCTCCCCGCCGAGGAGGGTTACTTGCCCGGGGGGGGTGACGTTTTCATGACCTGCCGAACCATGGCATGTTCATCGGCCATCATCTTCTTATATCGCTCACCCGGAACGAAATCGACGATGGCTCCCATTTTCTGTATCGCATCCATTACTTCGGGAGTCTTAGCCGCAGCTTCGATGGCGGGAGTCAGCACCTTCTTCACCGAATCGGGGACCCCCAGGGGAAGGTAGAATGCAAATCGGATGGACATCATATCCCGCTTATACCCGAGCTCTTTGAGGGTGGGGACATCGGGGAATTCAGGGACCTTCTGAGAAGTCAGCAGGACTCTCACCTTTCCGGCCTGGACATTGGGAGCGATCAAACCGAATGTAGGCTGGCCTGTCTCCACATGGCCGCCCAGAAGAGCGGTCATGGCAGGCATTCCCCCCTTAAAGGGGATCACCGTGACCGCGTTTCCGGTTTCCATCCGGATCACCTCAAAATTGAAGAATCCAACGGAGGCAACCCCCACGGTCCCGCCCCGGACCTTTCCGGGGTTCTGTTTCATATAGTTCATCAAATCCTGGAAAGTCTTCCAGGGAGAATCGGCCAGCACCGGGAGCGCCATAGGAACGGAGACGGGCGAACACAACGGGTCGAGATCCGTCAAAGGATTATAGGGAACACTGTCCGGGTTCACTGCGTGGGCATAGTAGATGCCATTAATGCCAAAGAGGAGGGTGTAGCCGTCTTTCTTCGCCCTGACAACGGATTCGGCCCCGAGAGTTCCGCCTCCGCCGGGTTTATTGACGATGACGACAGGCGTCTTCAGGATTTTTGACATTTCAGCACCGATGGCCCTTCCCGCGAGGTCCACCGTATCCCCAGGCGAAAGGGTAATGACCATCTGGATGGGCTGGGTGGGAAAGCTCTGGGCCTGCACGGGCGGATGCCAAAGAACATAACATAAAGAGAGAACAACTCCGATCAAGAACCATGCACTTCTCTTCATTCGCATTTTCCTCCTTGGATCTGTTCTTTTTACCATCCTTTTCTGTCGGATACAGTGCCCCCTATCATAGTCGTTTGCGGGAAGAAAGTAAAGAGTCCTCGATTGATCGGCAGGGGAGTACCGGTGGGGATTCTTGCCCGCTGCTACCAGCTGATTGCGAGGGCATGCAGCACGGCGTTCAGGATGGAGAGGACCAGGCTGAAGAGCAGCGCCCAGCCGAAGTTCCGAACTTCAAACCCCGGCACAAGGGCGCTGGTCAGCAGGATGAGCAGCGCGTTGATGACAAGGGTGAACAACCCCAGGGTTAACAGGGTGAGGGGAAGCGTCAAAAGAATCAGAACGGGTTTGATGAAGGTGTTGAGGATTCCCAGCACCAGGGCTGTTACGAGGGCCGCAAAAAAGCCTGAGACGGTCGACTCCCGGGAGCAGATAGGCGGTGAGGATGATTGCGAGCGTCGTGATCAGCCAGTGGATGAGAAATCGCATTTTTCTTGCCTCCGTCGCCCAACTTCTTCAGGCCGTTTTCCGGCAACGGCTAAATCTACCATGGTGAGACTTCACGGATTGATCTGTACGATCCCGACCTTGTTGACTGCACTGCAGGCGATATAAACTTGACCTCCGGGTGTTGCCACCATATGACGAACGACGCCGCCGCCCGAAGGGATCGGCCGGGCAGAGAAGGTCGTTGTCTTCGGGTCGAACCGGACAATCGTGTTCGGCCTTACGCCCGATTCATTGTACCATACCATGCCGTCCCGCGTGATCGCAATGCCGTATGGTTTCGATTCCGGCACCTCCGGGCGAGGCCCATTCCTCCACCGTACCCGTCTTTGGGGTTCAGCCTGCCCAGATATCCACGGGCATAATCCGTGTAGTAGACCGCATCATCAGGGGTGACGGCCAACCGCCGAGGCCGCGAGCCTTCGGGAAGCAGATATTCCGTAATGTCCAGGGTCTCAGGATGGATGCTGGCGAGCCTGTTGGTCCCAAATTCAGAGAAGAAGGGGATTCCCTTTGTGTTGATGACCATTCCGTAAGGCCGAGAACCAGGGGTAGGGGAGGGCTTCAGTCTGATGACACCCGTTTCGGGGGCCAACCGGCCTACGAAATTGCTCGCCTGAACGGTGAACCAAAGGTTGCCCTTTGCATCGAAGATCGGTGTGTGCGGGTCCCGGGCCCCCGGATCGGGCATGGGGAATTCTTTGACGTCGCCTGTTCGCGGATCCAATTTGCCAATGTATCCCTTGTGATTTGCGGTAAACCAGATGTTGCCTTTGGGATCGGCCACCAGACCGTGCGGTCCCGACCCCGGGGTTTTCAGGCGATACTCTTTGATCAATCCCGTCTTCGGGTCGAGCCGGCCGAGGGTATTGGAGTACATTCCCGTGTACCACAACGATCCGTCCGGGGCGATGGCGGGGTCATGGGGGAAGGAGTCTTTTGTGGGAACATCCCATTCCTTGATATGCACTGTCACCCCTGCCGCAGACAGCGCAGAGACCGACAACCAGGGTGAGAATCGAGAGTGCAATAAAGCTCTTGAGCTATCATGGGTGGTCCTCCTGTGCGCCTGAAGTCACCTATTAAATCAGTATGACACGGAAGGCACGGAGAATAAAGTCTTTTTTCTTCCCACGGGTTCGAAATGCTTTGCACCTACAAAGCAGTAAATCGGGACGCTGTCTAAAAATGATGGTTTTCAAGAGCATGTCTTTTATATTATGGACTCATTAGTAAGAAGCACAAACCTCCATTGATGGTTGACCATAAGGGGCCACCCTTATCGGGTGAAAAATGCACTTCTTAAAGAATTTTGAGGAATCGGCTGTGATTAACAACCGATTCCTCGTCGTCTAAATAATGACATCCATCCATATTGTTCACAATTAAATTGTATATCTCGTACCTACCGTGTTTAGAATAAATTGTTCGGGCATCTCCCTTGCGAAAACCCCAACGGCCTCATACCCTGTACAGTGTGCAGGAATTATGTAGTCTGGCCGTATGGCCTTAATATCCGCGATCGTTCTCTGAATGATTTCAGGTTTAGCTCCTGTCAAGTGGAACCCCCCAATGATAAGATGAACCTTGTCGACGCCAGTGATGTTTTGAGCGTGTTTTACTGTATTCACAATGCCTCGATGGGCGCACGCCGAAACCACAACGAGCCCTTTCCCTCTGGCATTTAGCACGATGACCTGCTCCCCGATAAAGTCTTCCTGAATATACTGATCACCCTTCGGCTTTACAAAATTCGGAGGTATCTTCTCGTAATCCGTAACCTGTTCAACCCTCCCTGCAAGGTAGGCTCCCTGGACGATTGGCGTTGGTGTCTTTACCTCTGTTATCTTTACCGCGCCCAAGGCCTCAAGATCCTCCTTTTTCAACGCAATAACGCTGCTGATCTTGCCATCAGGTGTTCTGGAATAGGTACCTATGAAGAACTGCTCGCCTACATAAAAGGGGATTCCGCGAGGAATTTCATCCTGCTTAGCCTTGAGGAGTGGAATGAGCGCTGCCTGGTGGTCAAAGTGATCATGGCTCAGGGCCATGGCCTCAATCTTCTTTAGGTCTATGTTCAGTAATTCAGCGGAGACATCTCAGCTTCCTGATTCGTCCCGTCTGTCTTCTCCGGAAAATCTGTGCAAAGTAAACACCGAAACGCCTGGTTTGTCAAGGGGAAAATGGGGTTGATAAAGCAAGGAACTGGATTTGTATCGGGAGCAGGAAACGGGCGTCTATCTCGGATTCTGCAGAGCTTGCCGGGGGGGGGTGCATTCCAAACAAAAGGAAGCGCTTGCATGTCGGATACGACCTCGATGTTCCACCCGTCATCTAACCGTGCGGCACGTCATCGTGCCTCCTGATCGACGCCGGGAAACTGCCTCCCGTGTATCTCCATCTTCCATGTCTTATTCTTCCACTAAATCCTTTTTGTTTTCCCCTCGTTGTTAAGAGGAGCCCTGGTTGCGAGAGGAGCATGTTGACCATAAGGAAGAGAATCGCGGAAGTCCTGGAAAGCGAGGCCCTCGATCTCCGGGAGATCTCGCAGCGGTTCGGGGTCAAGGAGAAGGAGACCCTCGAACACCTCCAACACATCGCCCGATCCGTGCACCCGAAGAAGCTCCTTGCCGAACCGGCCCGTTGCAGGGACTGCGGCTTCGCTTTCAAAAAAAGGACCCGCCTGAATACGCCGGGCCGCTGTCCCCTCTGCAGGAGTGAATCGATTTCTCCGCCCGTTTTTCAAATCCTGCGGTAGGGCGAACCAGGATATGCTACAATCTGCCCATGCTTGGCGCCCTGTTCGGTCTCATCTCTGCTGCGGCCTTTGGAGGAAACTCCATCATCACCCGACGGGGAATGTTCCGGGTCAGTCCGAGCTATATTGCCGCCCTCTCGGTGTTTACGGGACCCTTCTTTTTCTTCATCATTGCTGCCTTCCTCGGACAACTTTCTCTTGCGGGTGGCTACGGGTGGAGGGTCTATCTTTTCTTTGCGATTGCAGGCATCGGTCACTTCGCCCTTGGAAGAAACTGGGCATACCGATCGATTCAACTCATTGGGGCAACGCGCTCCAATATTGTGACGAGCCTCCATCCCATTGTTACGACCGTTCTGGCGACGATCGTACTCAAAGAGTCGATACCGCTCCTGATGTTCATTGGGATTCTTTTCTCCCTGGCGGGACCGCTCCTGATCCTCGTGAAGGAGGATGTGGTCATGAAGCGTCAGGCCGGGGGAAGAAAGGAGCTGGACCGATCCACCCTGTACCGTGGAATCCTGTACGGGGCGGGGACGATGCTCTTCTGGGGCAGCAGCGCAATCTTTATCAAACTGGGGCTGGCAAGCGGAGGTTCCCCGATCGCGGGAAGCCTGATCGCTTACACCTCGGCCTCCCTCGTCATCAGTCCTTCGGTTTTTTTGAAGAAAGAGCGGCGGGACGAAATCCTTCACGCAGGCAGGGGATCCCTGAAGCTGGCCATCATCAGCGGCTTGACGACAAGCACGGCCCAGCTGCTCAGATACAGCGCTCTGGCCATGGGTTCGGCCATCGTCGTCAGCCTCATGCTTCAAACGCAGACCCTCTGGGTGCTGATCTTTGCCTTTCTCTTCAGCCGGGGGGATGAGAGTTTCAGCCGATGGGTCCTCTTGGGGAGCGGGCTTCTCGTTATGGGTACCATCCTGATTCTGCTTTCCTGACCGGGAGGCTGTGTCGCAAGTCCGTTCATGGTTCGACAAGCCATTCGGCATAGCTCATGGCCCTGACTTTATCGAAGGGCTCACCACGGACGGAAATGGGCGCGTTAAAATTCAACACCTTAGCTGTTCGTCCTGAGCATGTCGAAGGGGAGACGGCGAATTATGACACAGTCTCCGGTTGAAGAGGGGACCCTACTTTCCGAAGAGGCCCTTGAAGAGATCCTTCGGAGAGGTCTTCTGCCCCGGTTTCCCTGGTTCCTCGGATTTCTGCCCGGGGAGCAGTCTTTCCAGTCCTCTGATCAAAGCGGGGCCGAGCTGCCTGGTTAGCGCCTCCTGGTCGAGGGTAACCTTGGGCTGCTCCGTCGTTCCCTTGATCCTGAGAGGGAGGACCTTCCATCCCTGATCATCCTGGAGGAACCTGACGGAGGCGAGCCCTTTTGAAAGGCCTCCAGAGACGGTCGGGGCGATTTTGAGCTCGGTGGGGATGTCGAGTTTCTTCTCGAAGTCGACCCATCCTTTCGGACTCACCTTGAAAAGTGGCGAGCGAACGAATCCATCCACGTTGACCCTTTCGTCCCGAATGTCCACGTTGAAGAGACCGTCGTCAATTTCAGCATTCTTCAGCGAGGAAAGACCTGTGAGAAGCGCAATGTCATCCAGAATTTTTGACTGTTTGATTCTCCCCTTACCCAGCTTTGCCTCGATCTTTCCCTTGAGTGTCTTTCGGATCGCAGCTCCATCCTGTCCGGTGAAGAGAAGGTCTCCCTTGGCAGACCCCTCCGAGGTAAAGGCGTCTCCACCGGAAAACTGCAGTCCCAGGGGATCCACTTTCATGGTCCCCTTTGCAAACTGGTAACTCATGTGAAAATCCCTGATCGTATACCCCTGGTATTTCGCCAGGTCGACCTTTATCTGCCCCGACGCCTTCAATTTGTCCGCAGGTCCGCCACCCGGCGATGCCGCAGGCTTCTGCTCCTTCCTCTGAGGAGGTGTTTCCGGAGCCTTTTTTCCTCCTCCCAACGCCATCAGCTTTTCAAGATCGAGCTGTCGGGAATGGATGTTTCCTGTGATTTCCGGTGAAGCGAGGTAATCTTTGACCGTGACCTGGATGTCGATGCTATCCTGTCCGAGGAGGGTCTTGAGATCAGCACGGATCACCTGAGGTTCCATTTCAATCTTTCCCGATGTTTTTATCTCCACGTCGTTCATTTTGATGTTGATTTCCTTCAGTGTGATGCGGCCCGATTCGAGACGGGGGGTTCCCTCTTTGCTCAGTCCCCCCCTGAATTCCGCATCCAGGGCAGCAGAGATGGAAGGGAGTTCTTTCTCGTCATCGACAAACCTGAAACTGGCGTTTCGCACCAGGAGCTTGTCGGCAATGACGGCGACAGGCATCTCCCGCGACTCGGGCTGGGCCGGTTTCTGCGACTGGTTCGACGGCTTCTCCGTGAGGTCACTGAAGTTATACTTCCCCCCTTTTTCTTTCCTGACGGAGATGGAAGGGGAGACGATCTCTATTTTACTGATGACCAGCTGTTTCTTGAGCAGGGGCCACAGACGGTAAGAGAGAATGAACTCGGCTGTTTTGAGGAAATCCGCCTGTCCATCTTTTTCCTTGACGGCCAATCCCTTGACGACGATTCCCTTGAACAGGGAAACATGGATTTGATCGAGGTTGACCTTTCTTCCCGTGAGGGCCTCGGCCTTTGGGACCAGAAAAGCCTTCAGTCTGTCGCCGGATAGAAGGCTTTTGACAAAGAGGCTGAATCCGATGGAAAGAAGAATCAACACCGCCAGAACGATGATTCCTATTCTTACCGGTTTCTTCATGAGGGTCCCTCCCTTCCCGACCTCTTTCAGGGCACGATAAGCCTGTTCATGTGGTCTCTATCATAATATATATCAGCCGAGCGGAGCGAAAGTCAATCTGGCCGGCCATCTAAAAAGTATTGACATCTTTTGTAATTAGTGATAACAACTGCCGTTAAACGAACCGGGAAGGAGGGTAACGAGTTTGGCCGAAGGCTTGGTGAAATGGTTTGATCCGAAGAAAGGCTATGGCTTTATCGAGCGACCGAACGGTGACGATGTCTTTGTCCACTACTCAGGTATTGATGGTGACGGGTTCCGGTTTCTCAAGGCCGGCGAGAAGGTCGAATTTCAGATCGTTCCCGGTCCCAGGGGACCCCAGGCTACCCAGGTCGTGAAAATGCCATAGCGGGCCAACGAAGTGACGCGTGCCGGCGAAGGGTGTCCGTTCGGTTTGTTTTCCTCTTGCCTCCTCCGAAGCTTTGAAAAAATCTCCCCCTAGACGGAGGGCGGGCATGGATATTGGGAAAGCTTTGCAGCGGTATCTCTTCACGTTGGATACTGACAAATGGATTCCTGTCCTAACAGGCTGCTTAAAAAGGTTTTTTCCGCAGGCCGCTGATGGATTGAGATCCCGGGGCGGATAAGCCGCTCCAATTCCCCCGTATCTCCCCGTCTGTCTTTTTCCCCGCACATTCCGGATCGTTCCGGACATCGTAGAAAATGGGCTATTTTTCTTCCGCCTGGCCATCCGCCGCGTCAAACCCTATTCCGGCCTTGAGGCCGGCGATGAAAGGGTTGACTTTCCCGGGAGGGGTCTATTAAATTTAAGAAGACCGGTTATGGGACAAAATGAAAAAGAATGGAAACCTTCAAGACCCTGAAACAGGACTTTTTTGAGAACCGCCGGCGGATCTTCATTGGACTCCTGGCTCTCATTGCTGTTGATATCCTCCAACTGGTCATACCGAGGATCGTCAAGTATGTTATCGACGATCTGACGTTGGGGACCATTTCTCCTTTCCGCCTTTTTCTCTATGCACTGGAGATTCTGGCCCTGGCACTGGGGATCGGCGGTTTCCGGTATGTCTGGAGGATCCTCCTGATCGGGTCTTCACGACGCATCGAACGATCACTGCGAAACCGCCTCTTTGCTCACCTCCAGATTCTCTCCCCGTCCTATTTCCAGCGTACAAAGGTGGGCGACCTCATGGCCCACGCCACGAACGACGTGGAAGCCGTCCGGATGGCCATCGCTCTGGGAATGGTTTTTCTGGTAGACACCCTCATTCTTGGCGTGATGACGATCTCCTTCATGATCTACATTGATCCCCTGCTCACCCTTTTTGCCCTTCTTCCCGCGCCGCTGATCACTCTGACGACCTTCGTCTTCAGCCGGGTGATTCACCACCGTTTCGAGATTGTTCAGAAAAGTTTCGCTTCCCTGACGGAAAGGGTGAGGGAGGCGATCAGCGGGGTGCGGGTGATCCGGGCTTACGTTCAGGAAGGGTCTGAAAGAGAGAAGCTGTCGCGGCTCAGCCGGGACTACATTCAAAAGAATGTGAATGTCACAAAGGCGTCCGGGATGTTTCTTCCCTTTGTCCTTTTTCTGTCCAACCTCTCCATGGCGATCGTCCTCTACACAGGGGGCAGGCTGACGATCTTTCAGACGATCACTCCGGGTGATTTTGTGGCCTTTATGAGCTATCTGGGGATCTTCTCCTGGCCGATGATGGCTCTGGGATGGTCGATCAACGTGGTTCAGCGGGGACGGGCCTCCCTGGGCCGGCTGAACCGGGTATTCGCAGAGGTTCCGGAGATCTCGGATGCTCCGGGCGTCGACGGGCCGGAAAGGCTGAGGGGAAAGATCGAGATCAGAGGCCTTCGTTTCTCCGCCGGGAACGGAGGTCTCCTCCTTCTTCAGGATATCCATCTCGATATCGAAGAGGGGGAGAGAATTGCTATCGTCGGGAGGACAGGATCAGGGAAGACGATCCTCTGCAATCTGCTCATGCGACTTCTCGATTCTCAAAGGGGGAGCCTTTTCTTTGACGGGATTGAGATTCATCGGATTCCTCTGCGGGTCCTGAGGCGATCGATCGGCTATGTTCCCCAGGAGACCTTTCTCTTTTCCAGCACGCTCCGGGAAAATATTGCCTTCGGAAGGCTCGATGCCGGTGATGACGAGATTGAAGAGGCTGCGCGGGTTGCCCAGATTTATGAGGATATCCGGTCCTTTCCGGACGGATTGAATACCGTCGTCGGCGAAAGGGGCGTCACCCTTTCCGGAGGGCAAAGGCAGAGGGTTGCGATTGCAAGGGCTATTCTCATGAACCCGGCCATCCTGCTCCTGGACGATGCCCTTTCTTCGGTCGATATTCAGACCGAGGAAAGGATCCTCGATGGCATCGGCAGTTCTTTGCAGGGAAAGACCATGATCCTGGTCACGCACCGGATTGCCCCTCTTCGGCGGGCGGACCGGATCGTTGTCCTCCAGGACGGGCAGATCGCTGAGACCGGAGATCATTCCTCTCTTCTGGCCAGAGGAGGGGTCTATGCGGACCTCTACTGGAGAAGCAAGCTTGAGGAAGAGGTGGAAGAGGAGCAGGAGAACAACAGAGGATAAGAAGATAAGAGGATAAGAGGATAAGAAGACAAGAAGATAGGAAGATGGGACGACCCATTTTGTTGGATCTACCCATTATTCCAATATTTCATCTTCCCATTGTTGATTCCGACGTTTTGGGTGACCGATGTACACTGATTTTGGTTATATGGAAGAGGGAAAGCTGGGCAAGGCCTACGACTTCAGGCTGATGGCAAAGCTGGGGAGTTTTCTCAGACCCTACTGGTCCCTGATGGGAGTGTCGCTCATCCTCGTTCTGGTCATGGCCGGGATCGACCTTCTTATCCCCTATCTGACCAAAGAAGCGATTGACCGGCACATTGTGGTTGCTGCGAGGCAGGTTGTCCTGAAGGGGACGGGATCTCCGGAAGAGCAGCGTCTCTGGGACCGGTACGGGCAGGAACTGATCCCCACGAAAGAAAAGGGCGTCTTTCTCATTTCGGCCCAGACTTTACGAACGATGGAGGGGAGCGACGCAGCCCATTTCCAGAAGAGGGGACTCCTGACCGGGAATCGATATTACCTCGCTGTCTCCCGGGGCCCGGGAGATGACGAGATCCTCCGGAAATACCCGGATCTCATTGAAAAAAGCGGAAGGTACTGGTTTCTTTCCTATGACCGGATGAAAGAAGTGAAAAAAGGGGACCTCCTTCATCTCAGGCGGGGGGATTTCGAAGGGGTTCTCAGGATAGCCCTGATCGTTCTCTTTCTCCTCATGGCCCACTTCATCTTGAATTATTTTCAGGTCTATGCCATGGAGGTGGCCGGTCAAAGAGCCATGCATGACCTTCGGATGAAGGTCTTCGATCATCTCCAGAGGCTCTCAATCCCCTTCTTCGACAGGAATCCGGTGGGCAGACTGGTGACGCGGCTGACCAATGATATTCAGAACATCCATGAGATGTTTACCTCCGTGCTCGTTTATCTTTTCAAAGATATCCTTCTCCTGGTCGGGATCTTTGTCATCCTGATCCAGTTCAATCGCGAGTTCGCTCTGGTTTCCTTTTCCGTTCTTCCCCTCATCTTCGTGACCACTCTCTTTTTCAGCCGCTGGGCGAGGGACATTTTTCGGGAGATCCGTTTCAAGATTGCTCAGATGAACGCCTTCTTCCAGGAGAACTTCTCGGGGATACAGGTTGTCCAGGCATTTCAACGAGAACGGGAGAATGCAAGGCGGTTTTCGGGAATCAACGAGGATTACTTTCGAGCCAACATGGACCAGATCTCCATCTATTCGCTCTTTGTTCCCCTCATCGAGGTCCTGAGCTCGGGAGCCGTGGGTCTTCTCATCTGGTACGGAGGCGGCAAGGTGATTCAGGAAAGGATTACGATCGGCGTCCTGGTCGCTTTCCTCGCATACATGCGGATGTTTTTTCAGCCGATTCGAGATCTTTCTGAGAAGTACACGATTCTTCAGTCTGCCATGGCTTCCATGGAAAGGGTCTTTCAACTGCTCGATAACGAAAAGGAACCCCGGCCGGGTCATCCCGGGGAGGAAAAAGAGATCCGAGGTGACATCGAATTCAAGAAAATCTCTTTCTCCTACGACGGGAAGGAGAAGGTCTTGAAAGAGGTCTCCTTTTCAGTCCGTCAGGGCGAAACCGTTGCCATTGTGGGGGCTACGGGAGCCGGAAAGACCTCGCTGCTTCATCTGCTGGAGCGGTTTTACGAAGCCCAGGAAGGGATGATCCTCCTGGACGGGAGGGATCTTCGCGAATGGGATACGGAATCGGTCCGGTCTCAAATCGGGCTGGTCATGCAGGATACCTTCCTCTTCGCGGGAGACATTGCTGAGAACATCCGGTTGGGCGACGGAGAAAGGGACAGCCGTGAGGTTGTCGACATTGCCCGGATTGTGAATGCGGAACGGTTTATTCAGCGGTTACCTCAGGGATACGGCACGAAGATTGGGGAAGGAGGAATCGAACTCTCCTCGGGAGAGAAGCAGTTGCTGGCTTTCGCAAGGGCCCTGTACCGGAACCCGAAGATCCTGATCCTTGACGAAGCCACCTCCCATGTCGACCCTGAAACGGAGCGATTGATCCAAGAGGGGCTTGCCCAACTGCTGAAAGGCAGGACGGCCCTTGTCATTGCCCATCGTCTCTCGACGATTCAGCACGCGGACAGGATCGTCGTCCTTCACCGGGGCAGGGTTCGGGAGATGGGAACTCACAGGGAGTTGATGGAGAGGAAGGGCCTCTATTTCAAACTGACAGAACTGCAGGGTCTTATGTCCCCCGTCTCCGAGACTGTGTCGTAATCGTAAGCCAAGGGGGAGAGGCGGTCGGGTTCCAAAGTTTTAGAATGCGGGTCTTTTCTGTTATGGGAAATCGTCGTTTGCATAGAATCGAGTGTCTTCAGAGGGTTGGTACGTTTGAATCGGAACGTATAAAGGTGTCCGCTCTAAACCTTTTCCACCCGACCACCTCTCCCCCTGTTCAAAAGGTCGGCCTTTTCATATTGCGACACAGTCTCTCCGGCCAGGGTTGACAAAATGAGGAGGCTATCCTATATAGGAGGGAAATTTTATGGAAGAGAAAGAGAATCCCACGGAAACACCAAATCCCGAAGGAGAGAAATCCAGGGAAGCGGACCTGAATCTTCTTTATCCGGGCAGGAACGTTGACCTCAATCGGCTTTTCCCGGACGACGGGACGAAGAAGCTGCTTCAGGATCTGAAGCGAAACAGAAGAGATATTGACAGGTTTATCAAGAGCCTTCATATGGAGGAGGAATGAATGAAGTGCCCCCACTGTGACCAGCCTTTGTCCTATATTATCTGTTCCGAATGCGGCGGCGAGACTCCGGAAAAGGGCGCTTATTGCTGCCAGTGCGGAAAGGTGATGAAAAGACCGGAAGGTGAAACGGAGCTGCCGGAGAGAATTCTATGCCGGGACGGGAGTTGCATTGGAACGATCAACGAAAAGGGGGTCTGCAATGTCTGTGGGAAGCCTTATTCCGAAGATCTGAAATGACCCTCCGCTGAATGTGGTTCTCCCTCCCTTTCGGAACCGAAAACCGGGATTCCTGTCACATTTTAGTCCTTTTGTTCCACTTTGGCGCTTTGAAATGGAATGAGACGGCTCTCCCGGTCAATCCTGCCCGTTATAAACAAGCAGGCACGAGCGGTGTGGGTTGAAATGCTCTTTATAAAACGCCAAGAAGTGTGATAGAATGTTAATGAATTCAAAAAGGTTGATGCCATTGACAGGTTAACGGTCGATGATTATGTTTTAGCCATGGAAATCAGGCCAAAGGAGGAGAAAATGATTTTTATACCGAGAGGGGGCGCTGACCGGGAGAAAGAGGAGAAAAGGGGAGAGAAGATTGTGGTTCCAAACGAGTTGCCCATTCTCCCGTTGAGAGGCACAGTGCTCTACCCGGATCTTATCTTACCCATCATGGTGGGCCGAAAGAAGTCGGTGAAACTGATCGATGATGCCATGGATTCGGACCGGATCATCGGGGTTTTGACCCAAAAGCGGTCAGAGACCGAAGACCCCAAGGAGTCCGAACTCTATTCCGTCGGCGTGGCCGCTCTGATCTTGAGGATGATTCGGGAACTGGACGGAAGTCAGCGGGTGATTGTCCAGGGAGTCTCCAGGATTAAGGTGAAGGAGTTTTACCAGAAGGAGCCTTACTTCAAGGCCAAAGTGGAAGAGATCGAAGAATCCGCAGTTCAGGGGGTGGAGATCGATGCCCTGATGATGAACTTGAAGAGCCTCTTCTCAAGGGCCGTGGAATTGGCCCCATACCTGACGTCCGAGTTGGGGTCCATGGTGGGGAATATCAAATCCCCCTCCATCCTCGCGGACCTCATCGCCTCCAATCTCAATCTTTCCACAAGTGAGAAACAGGCCATCCTGGAGACCTTCGATGTCCGGGAGCGGCTTGCGAAGGTTCACCTGTATTTGAACAAAGAGGTTCAGGTCCTCGAGCTCGGGAACAAGATTCAGTCCCAGGTGAAAGAGGACATGGACCGGACTCAGCGGGAGTACTATCTCCGGGAGCAGATGAAGGCCATCAAGAAGGAACTGGGCGAAATGGATGAGCATTCGGCGGAGGTCAAGGAACTCCGCGAACGCATCAAGAAGGCCAAGATGCCGCCGGAGGCCCTTGCCGCTGCGGAGAAAGAATTGGACCGATTGGCAAAAATTCCTCCGGCTTCCGCTGAATACACCGTGGCGAGGACCTACCTGGACTGGCTGGTTGAGCTCCCCTGGTCGGAGACGACGGAAGACAACCTGGACATTGACAATGCCCAGAAGACTCTGGACGAAGATCACTACGACCTTGAGAAGGTCAAGAAGCGGATCCTGGAATACCTGGCCGTCCGGAAACTGAAAGCCGACATGAAGGGCCCGATCCTCTGTTTTGTCGGTCCTCCGGGTGTGGGCAAGACCTCTCTCGGGAAGTCGATTGCCCGGACCATGGGGCGTAAGTTCATGAGGATCTCACTCGGCGGTGTTCGGGATGAAGCCGAAATCCGAGGGCACAGAAGAACGTATGTCGGCGCCCTGCCGGGCCGGATTATTCAGGGAATCAAGAAGACGGGCTCCAACAACCCTGTCTTCATGCTGGACGAAGTGGACAAAATCGGGACGGACTTCAGGGGCGATCCCTCTTCGGCCCTGCTGGAAGTCCTCGATCCGGAGCAGAACTATGCCTTCTCAGACCACTACATCGATGTTCCCGTTGATCTCTCGAAGGTGATGTTTATTACGACGGCCAATGTGCTTGATACCATTCCTCCTGCCCTCCGGGACCGCATGGAGACCCTTGAGCTCCCCGGTTACAGCGAAGACCAGAAGATGATGATCGCAAAGGAATTCCTCATTTCAAAACAGATCAACGAGCATGGTTTGACTTCGGAGCTGATCGAATTCGAGGACAGTGCTCTTCAGTCCATCATCAGCTCTTACACGCGGGAAGCAGGGGTCCGGAATCTGGAAAGGGAGGTTGCGGCCATCTGCCGAGGCGTGGCCAAGGAGGTTGCCCGGGGAGTCAAAGAGAAGGTGACCATTGTCGCGGAGAATCTGCATAAGTTCCTCGGACCTGTCAAATTCTTCCCCGAAGTGGCTGAGAGGACCTCAGACCCGGGAGTTGCGACCGGGCTGGCATGGACGCCCACGGGAGGGGATATCATTTTCGTGGAAGCGACGAAGATGCGGGGAGAGAAAGGACTGACTCTGACCGGCCAACTGGGAGACGTGATGAAGGAGTCGGCCCAGGCTGCGCTGACCTATGTGCGGTCCAAGACCAAAGAACTGGGCATTGAGGAGGACTTCTTCCAGAAGAATGACATTCATATTCATGTCCCGGCAGGAGCCATTCCCAAAGACGGACCTTCCGCCGGGGTGACCATGTTCATTGCCCTGACGTCTCTGCTTACCAACAAGCCGGTAAGGAACGATGTGGCCATGACGGGGGAGATTACGCTGAGAGGGCTTGTTTTGCCGGTGGGCGGAATCAAGGAGAAGGTCCTGGCCGGCATGCGTGCCGGGATCAGAACCATTATCCTGCCGAAGAAGAATGAGAAGGATCTGGAGGAGATCCCTGAGCATATCCGGAAACAGATGAATTTCAAGTTCATCCAGAGAATGGACGAGGCCATCACTCTGGCCCTGAGACAATAGTCTCTAAGAAAACAAATTCGAAGTACGGATTTGCAGGGCTTCGAATAGCGGTTTTCGGGAGATTTGGCGGAAACGGAAGGAAATTTACCCGTTCGACCGTATACGGTTAAGGGTGGACCTTGAGCAAAGGTTCACTTCACGGAACTTCTAACTGCAAAACAGCGTGACAGGCGCCGGGACGCGACGAGGATGCTCTCGTGCCTTTGCCGAAGCGGCTTCGCGCAGGCAGGTCGAAGATGTTCCGACCGGCCTGTCCGGGTCCGTGCACCTCACCTTCTTGCAGGATCAGGGTTCTTATTCATGCCGGGATAGAGTTCGATTAGCTTCTTTTCGATGTCCGGGGGGAGTTCCACCTGCAGATTCAGGATTCTCTCTCTGAGAAGGGCGAGGGCGCCGAGTTTCTCACTCACATCCCGGGGCGTGACTTTCGAAAGCCTTTTTGAGACCTCTTTTACCTGTTCGTTGACAAACTCCACCAGTTTCAGGATCTCAGAAATCTTTTTGGTCGCCATCGCACCACCCTTTCTCCCAATTTGGCTACTACCATACCCTATTTGATCCCTTTTTTCAACCTCGCGCTGATAGTGCAAAGGTTTCCGGAGACGGAAGGGGTACGGAGGCTTATGGGGAGAAAACGTCAGAAGGAGGGGACTTTCTCAGGCTCTGGCGGATTGGTAATAGAATACCTTCCGTCTTTCGGTGGGAAGTCTCAGGACGATCAGGGTCTTTGATTCTTTCTCTCGTCGTTCCAACCTCATCTGGCCCCAGTTCTTCTGGATGATTTCCTTGACCAATCGCAAGATGAGGTCTCCGACGTCGTCCTTTGGGAAGCCGGGGATTCCCAGGGCCACCTCCACAGGCTCCTCGGGCTTTTTGCAGCCGGAAAACAGCATCAGGATCTCGATGAACTTCTCCGTCTTGCGGGGGAGGGCGCCTTCCTCCCTCTTATCATGGGGGACCGTTACCGTTCTCGTTAAGAATCCGAGACTTCCCCCGGCGGGGATCACGGGAAGCGCGTACTGGAGAATGGAATGAAGGATGTACCTGATCTGTTCGTTGTGAAGGGTGGTTTCCGGGAGATCCTTTTCAAGTTTCTTGAAGATCCTCAGTTTCTTCTCTTCAAGTTTCTTCTTCTCGGAACGGAGGACTTCTCCGATGATGTTGTGAATCGTATTGGCCTTCGGGACAGGCGTATTGACTTTCATGTAATCCAGAAGGCCTTCCAGAACCGTGTTGAGCTTCTCAATCTCTTCGCTCATCTTTCGATTGAAGTATTCTCCGAACTGATCATCTTTGAATCGGCCCTTTGAGAGTCCGTTATAGGCCCTGATGGAAGCAAGGGTCTTCTTCACGCGGGAGACCATCTCAACAAGGAAGAAAGACAGGGAGGCAGTTCCCTCTTCCTTTGCCAGGGCGGCTTCCCGGGAGGGATGGGGGTCCTCTTCCATGTTGTCAAAAAAAGGAGACAGGGAGTCTTCTTTCTTTCCTGAGAGCATCCGGTTTCCGTTCCTGAAGAAAGGTTCGTTTCTGTGTTTATCTGTAACAAATTTGATGCCAAGATGAAAGCCTCACGCGATCTATCTGTTTTTGCTAAGGAGGGTGAAGTCCTGTCAATCCCCGTAAATGAAGGGCGGGTCTTAATGGGAAGAGTATTTCCCTATTTATCCAAAATGCAGCCCCCCCGGGAGAAAACCTCTTCCACATCCCCCGGCAGTTCTCGAACCGGGTCATCTGCAAGTTGAACAGAGGGGGAATGATATGCTATTAGAAGAATAAATAATAATGATAATCTCGCAAAAAGTCTCCAAAAATGTCATTGCGAGCGGAGCGAAGCAATCTCACATCAATAACCAATCGAAATTATTAGATTGCTTCGTCTCTTCGTTCCTCGCAATGACGGACTGCATCACTTTTTACGAGACCATCAACAATAAACCATATCTAAAAAGGGCACATGCCGGGCACGTGGTGGGGTTGCAGAGAGGGGAGTCGTGTGGATTGGGAGGAGATCCTCGAGAAAGTCGGGCCCGTTCTGGAGGGAGAACCACGGCTGGTCGTGCTTCCGCAGCAAGGAAAGGCCGTTTTTGTAGGCGATACCCATGGCGATCTCGATGCCTCCCAGCAGGTGATCCGCAGGTTTCTGAAGAAGTCCCACCGGATCGTCTTCCTGGGAGATTACGTGGATCGTGGAAGTTTCTCGAAGGAAAACCTCCTCTTCTTGCTTCAAATGAAACGGGAACATCCGGAAGAGATCTTCCTGCTGGCCGGGAACCACGAGGGGTACCGGGTCAAGGAATTCTATCCCGCCAGTTTCTGGGAATCCCTTACCGAAAAGGAGCGGGAGGCCCTTGGCCGCCTCTTCTGCAGGTTTCCCTTGGCAGCGACCTCTGAGAACGGGATCCTTGCCCTCCATGGTGCGTTGCCCGAGTTGAACTCACTGGAAGAAGTGAACCGGACCGAGTGGGGAGACACCCAGTGGGAGAGGATGCTGTGGGGAGACTTCGTGGAAAGCAGGGACGACAGGATGGAGGATTGGGGAGGCAGGCCCCAGTTCGGGCGTCCCTATTTTGAAAGGTTGATGGAAAGATACCGGAAGAGGATTCTCATCCGATCCCATCAACCCATGGCCCCGACGGTGATGTTCAACAAGACGGTGTGTTACGCTCTTTACCTCCTCCGCCTACGTCTCGACCCGGACCATCGCCATTCTGGATTTAGATCGCGAGATCCGAAACGCAGAGGATGTCACCTTCGAAAGAATATGAGTGACGAAAGTACAGTTTTTCACCCTGGGGCAGGGATCACCCTTGTCCAAATTAGGCGCTATTCCTTTGGAATTAATGGTCTTCCAAAACGAGGTTGCTTCGTCGCCAGAAGACTCCTCGCAACGACTAGAACGGGCTCCTGCCTTAGGATTTGTCATTGCGAGCGGAGCGAAGCAATCTCCCATTTTGGACACCACCGGTCGGGGATGAGGGAATGATCCGGTTTATCTCCTTTGACATGGATGGGACGCTGATTGCCCCGGAGTTTACGGATTGGGTCTGGAACTACGGCATCCCGAGGCTCTATGCGGAAAAAACGGGATTGTCTTTTGACTCCGCCAAGGTCTATGTGGAGGGTGAATACGGAAAGGTGGGAGAAAAAGCCCTGGAGTGGTATGATATCAAGTACTGGTTTCTATTTCTGGGATTGAACGAGGGATGGAGGACCCTGATGGAGCGCTTCGCAGAGAAGATCTCTGTCTATTCCGATGTAAAAAACGTCCTGGAACGGTTAAAGGGTCGTTTTCCGCTGGTTCTCACCTCGAACGCCGGAAGGGAATTCATCGAGCTGGAAATGGAAACGACCGGCCTCATGGACTATTTCGAAAGAACGTTTTCGGCAACGTCCGATTTCAGAAGGGTGAAAAAAACGCCGGATTTTTACCGGCATATCTGCCGGATCCTCGGGGCCAGTCCGTGGGAGGTCGTCCACGTGGGAGATCATTACGAGTTCGACTATCTCGTGCCCCGGGCAATGGGAGTCCAGGCCTTCTATCTCGACCGATGTTCGCAGCGGCAGGGGGACTTCGTGATCGGGGACTTGACGGATCTGGAAAAGCGGCTCCCTCGGGAAAGGTGACGGAAACAAGCCGCAGCAGACGGCGGGAGATCAAAAGAGAGTTTGTCCGCGAAGGGAGTCTTGAACCAGAATGAAGGAGGCGGATCCGTGTTCAAACCCAGGATATTAGTCGTTGATGATGAGATGATCGTTTGCGAAAGTTGTGAGCGCATTCTCATAGAAGAAGGACACACGGTGGATATCGCTCTGAGCGGAAAAGAAGCCCTCACCAAAATGAAGGAACATCCCTATGATATCGTCATCACCGATTTGAAGATGCCCGGGATTGACGGAATGGAAGTGCTGAAGACCGTACGAAAGGACTACCCTGATACCCTCGTCATCATGATCACAGGTTTTTCCACGGTGGAGACCGCAGTGGAAGCGATGAAACTGGGGGCTTTTGACTACATTCCAAAACCGTTTACGCCGGACGAAGTCACAGTCGTTGTTGGGAAGGCCTTGGAGCAGAAAAGCCTCCTGCTGGAGAACGTTTACCTGCGGCAGGAATTGCAGGAGAAATACGGATTTCACCAGCTCGTCGGAAAGAGCAAGAAGATGCAGGAGATTTACCGGACCATCGTCAAAGTCGCGCCCACGGACCGGACGGTCATGATCTACGGGGGAACGGGGACTGGGAAGGAATTGGTTGCGCGAGCGATCCACTTTAACAGCCCCAGAAGAGACAAACCTTTTGTCCCGGTGGACTGTGCGGTTCTTTCGGAGAATCTTCTCGAAAGTGAATTGTTCGGCCACGTCAAGGGGTCCTTTACGGGTGCCATCTCTACCAAACCCGGTCTCTTCGAGGTGGCCGACGGGGGGACACTCTTCCTCGACGAAGTGGGCAATATCAGCATCTCCATTCAGACAAAACTCCTCAGGGTATTGCAGGAGAGGGAATTCAAACCGGTGGGGGGAACCATTTCAAAGAAGGTCAACATCCGCCTGATCGCTGCGACCAATAAGGATCTTGAAAAGATGATCAAGGACGGAACCTTTATGGAGGACCTCTACTACCGGCTCAACATCGTCCCCATCCATCTTCCCCCCTGAAGGACCGCCCTGAGGATATCCCCATGCTCTCTGTCCATTTTCTCAAGAAGTATGCTGATGAGATGGGTAAGGTCATCAAGGGGTTTACCCCCGAGGCAATGGACAAGCTGGTGAGGTATGCCTGGCCGGGCAACGTCCGAGAACTGGAACATGTCATCGAACGAACCATTGTCATGATGGAGGAGGATCTGGTACGGCCTGAACATCTCTTTCTGAGGTATCAGCAGGAGAAGGGAGAAGAGGGAGCAGCAGTTCCGACGACCAGCGAGGAGCTGAAAGAGATCAAGAAACAACTGAGGGAAAAAGCCGTTGAAGAGATCGAAAAGGCGTTTGTCATCCATGCGCTGGAACGGCACGACTGGAATGTGACAAGGGCTTCAGAAGAGGTGGGGATGCTTCGGCCCAACTTCCAGGCCTTGATGAGAAAATATAACGTCAGGGCAAGAGAAGAGTAGGGTTCATCGTAACCTTTCAGGGACACAAAAGCCGTGATCAGTAACGCAGAAACCAGAAACCAGAAACCAGTAATCAGTAATCAGTGACCAGTGATCAGTAAGCAATGTGCAGGGGCATGCCCGCGAGTCTGAGGTTTCTCCAACCGCCCCATTCCGCCGGGAAAGGTCTTCTCTTATTGATACTCGTTTTTTAGCAGCCTCTGAAGGGTTGCGAGTTATCCATATTATTGGGAGGTAGGATTGTCGGATTTCTTTAGATGGCTCATCGTGGGGTGGTCGCTGGTCGTCGTGGGGATAGCCGCTCTCGGAGCCATCTTGGTTCTTAGATACGGGGAGGTGAAGAAAATTGAAGTGGATGACATAACGCTCTGCTTCATCATCGCTTTTTTCTGCTGGCTCATTCCTATCATTGCCTTCTCCATCCTTGCCAGGACACTTGGATTGTAAATTTATCTGGTGCATGTATTTTTTATTTTTTGATTAAATAGTTAATAATTTTAATATGTTAAATAACAATTTCGATTTCAATCCCCATCGAAGTGTATACTAAGAATATACACAACCGCTTCCGAAAGCCCCCGCCGCACAGACCTCATAACAAAAAATAGTCTTATATTTCAATATGTTAAAAAAATTGAGAAGAGCCAATCCGATGGCATGTGAAATGCATAACTTGTATCGAACCCACTGGAAAGGGGGAATGCAAGATGGCAAATGGAAAAAAAGGCTTGAAAGTCAGCGTGTTCACATCACTGATCGCTCTTTTGGCCACGCCCGCTTTTGCAAAGTCGATCAGCTTCCAGGATGCAGGCATCACGGTATGGATATTCATCATTGTCGGAAGTGTCATCGTGCTCCTGCAGTTGATCCCGGCCGCCATTCTCTTTTTCTCTATCATCGGGACGGGGACTTCATTGATTTTCAGGGGAAAGAAGAAGGCTGCAGAAGCTGAAGAGACGGACCTGGTTCCTGTCTCTGCAGGGTCAACCGCCCCCAAGAAGTGAGTGCGGCATGCGCGTGGGAAGAATCACCTGCGGCCGGAAGGAGGAAAGGGTCATGTCCGATAGAGTCAGAAAGATTCTGATCATCCTAACCGTGGTTCTCATCGGTTCAATCGTGCTTACGACGCTGGGCATTGCCTATGCGGGAGGCGTGAGAGGCGCGGGACTTCTGGCCACTGCCTTTTTCATCTCGGGCGGGATTGTGATCGTGCTGGCCCAGCTCATTCCTGCCGGAATCCTTCTCTCGTCCTTCATCAGTACTGCGTTTTCCTCAATTCGAAAACATGAGATGCCGGTCCATGCGGCCTGAGGAGGAATCGGCACGGGAGGAAACGAGCATGGGATCGAAGGGAATTCTCATAGCCTATCAGGATGAACTCTGGACCAAATCACTTTCCGCTGTCTTTCTCGGCATTGGGTACAAGGTGGAGACCACCCGAACCGTGAGTGAAATGATTCGAAAGATCCGGGGAGGAAAGGGTCTCCGTCGTCCTTCTCGACGACGAGATCGAGGGAGTAAAAGCCTCTGATCTGGTGCCCCTTTTCAAGAAGATCAGCTCCCTGATTCAGGTCATTGTCATCTCCTCGGAAGAGTCGATCAGCCGGGTCAAGCTTCTGCGGGGGGCGGGGATCTTTTACCAAGCGATGAAACCTGTCGACCTTGACGAAATCAAGTCTGCGGTGGCGTGCGCCTTTGAGAAGATCGAAAGGGAGAATTTGCGGGAAGAGTTCCTATCTTTTCTCGTTCCCAGAGAGGTCCCGGCATGAGGACAGGGGAAAGAGATTTTTACAGAGAGCGCTGGATCCCGGGTTGTATCACCTTCCTCTTTTTTCTTTTCTTCTGGATGTCGCCCGGGAGCGCTTTCGGAGCCGACAATTCAGCCTGCCTCGGTTGTCACCAGGACGAGAACCTTTCAAAGCAGGATGGGCGAGGGTAAGAAAGTCGTTCTTTTTGTTTCCGAGGCTCGAATTCAAGAACTCGGTCCACGGCAAACTCTCCTGTTCCAGTTGCCACGCCGGCATCAAGGACGACGCCCATGCCGAAGGGGGAAAGAAGGCTGCAGACAAGAGGGTGACGTGCGGGGGATGCCACAGGGGCATCGAGAAGGAATATCAACAGAGCCTCCACGCGAAGGCCATCGTGAAGGGAACGGAGAGGGCGGCTCACTGCTTTGACTGCCACGGAACCCACTCCATCCCTCCCCGGGAAAACCCGAAGTCCATGGTTCATCCTTCGAATATTCCCAAGACCTGCAATCGGTGCCACTCGGACAAAGAGTTTGTCAAAGAACATGCCCTTGGAGCGGGGCCAAGCCCGGGAGAACTTTTCAAAGAGAGCATTCATGGAAGTACGGGAATGGTGACGTGCACCAGTTGTCATGGAAGTCACAGCCTGGGGTCCCTCATCGATCCGAAATCCTCGATTTTTCGTTCCAATGTTCCCCATACCTGCGGGGCATGTCATGCCGAAATCACAGAACAGTTTGGAGATAGCATTCATGGCGTCCTTGCGGCCAGAGGAAGAACGGATGCCCCGACATGCACCACCTGCCATGGCATTCACGGAATCAAGGCCAAGGTCAATCCTGATTCTCCGGTACACGAAAGAAGAATTGCCTTGACCACCTGCCCTCAATGCCATTCCGCAGAGCGGATCTCCGGAGAATTCAAGTTTACCACCATTCCCGTCAAGTCCTATTATGAGAGTTTCCACGGGCTTTCCTATCGAGGGGGGGACACTTTTTCCGCCAACTGCGCCAGTTGCCATGGGGTTCATGATATCCGGTCCTCCTCGGATCCGAAGTCCCTCGTTCACAGAGACAACCTGCAGAAGACGTGCGGGACCTGTCACCCAAGGGCCTCCGTCAACTTTGCCAAAGGAAAGATCCATGCGGTGGCTTCCATCTCCGGAGAGGAATTCGGTGAGAAGGTCGTGGGGTGGGTGAGAGTCATCTACATCATCCTTATCGTTTGCACCATCGGCGGAATGACCTTGTTCAACTTTACGGATTGGCTTAGAAAGACGATTGAACGGAGACACTAAGGGATCGGGACATGGCTGATAAATACCTCAGACTGACATTGAATGAGCGGGTTCAGCACCTCAACCTGTTTATCAACTTCACGATCCTGGTGATCACGGGATTTGCACTGAAGTACCCTGAAGCCTTCTGGGCCTCGCCCATTGCGGATGTCCCTCTTGGGATGACGTTTCGAGGACTTCTCCACCGGCTCTCGGGCGTCGCCACGGTGACGCTGGGGGCGTACCATGTCTTCTACCTGATCTTCTACGAGAGAGGCAGGGCGATTGCAAGGGATATGATTCCCGAGCTGAAGGATGCAACGGATCTGTGGGAGACCTTGAAGAACAACCTCTTTATCAATCGTCCCCCCCGGCAGATCAGGATGGGCCGTTTCAATTTTCGTGAGAAGTTGGAGTACCTGGGGCTCATCTGGGGAACACTTGTCATGACCGTCACGGGCTTCATCCTCTGGTTTAAGGAACCCTGGTTGATGTTTTTCCCGATGTGGACCTATGAAGTCGCTCGCGCGATTCATTTCTATGAGGCCATCCTGGCAACCCTGACCATTCTCGTGTGGCACTTTTACTCTGTTGTGTTCAATCCGGATGTTTATCCCATGAGCTGGGCCTGGATCACAGGGGACCTGACGGAACACGAAATGGATGTGGAACATGGTCTGGAGTTGGACAGGATCAAGGGAGAGCAGAAGGGGAAGCGGAAGAGGTTCCACAGGCAGCCGCCTGTGGGGGCAGACGGGTGATTCCTTTACGCGCAGAAGGCAGCGGCAGGGCTTTTTCCCTTCAACGGTTCTATGCGGCGGTCATGGGGCTAAACGAGTCGATCAAGAGCTGGAAAGGGGATTAGAAGGCCCGGCAGGGGGGGAGAGATGCTTCATCCTCAGAACCGGTACGGAGGCTATCCCAGAAGAAAAGGAAAGAAACAGCACCGAATCAGGCATCCCCGATTTTTAGAGCAGAGTTACGATTGGTTGAATTGGAAAAGAGTGAGCAGAGAGAGGTCTTTTTTTTATGTTCCCTGTATCGATCACTGAGTCAGTGCACTGAGCCTATTTCTAAAAGAGCCTATCTGGGTTCCTCAGCCCATTGAGCCCTATGTATCCTTAAACTCCCACCATCCAAACCCCACCTAAAAGGAGAGGATACATAGGGCTTTTTTTTCAGTCTTTGCCACCCTGCGAGGACGGGTCGGACCGACTCCCGGGGTCCTTCGTCTCCAATACCACCGTACGTCATATGCGTCTTGCGGCTTTGGTTTCCCCTCACCGATACCCGGTGCCTTTTCCCGATCACTGCTCTCTCTTTTGCTTCTGTCTTCTTATGTGTGCCAACGGATAACTGATCACTGATTACTGATCACTGTTCTCCCTGTTCCCTTCCTCTTTGCGGAGTTGTTGTGATTCGAAGAACGTGCTAAGATGTGACCGAAGAGAGAAGGCGAAGGAAACGGACATGGATCGCAGGACGGGATTCACTTTCATTATCAGTCTCTTGATCCTCTCATTTCTCCTGGGCGGCCTTGCGGAAAGAAGCTGGGGGCTTACGACGGAGGAGGAGAAGAAGATGGGCAAGACGATCCTCCTCGAGATGGAGAAGAGGGTGGAGTGGATCAGGGACCCGACGCTGCAAGCTTATGTCGATCAAATCGGCCAATCGATTGTAAAAGAAGTCGGGTCGACGCCCTTTGAGTTCAAGTTCTATCTGTTGAAGGGAACCGAACCCAACGCCTTTGCCATCCCGGGAGGCTACATCTTTCTGACGAGCGGCCTTATCATCCTGGCGGAAAACGATCAGGAGGTGGCCGGGGTCGTCAGTCATGAGGTCGCCCATGTGACGGGCAGGCATATTTCCCAGCTCATCGACCGGTCAAAACGCCTGAATATCGCCAGCCTGGCGGCGATGATTGCAGGAGCCCTGCTTGGCGGAGGAGGGAAGGCGGGGCAGGCCATTACGGCGACGGCCATGGCGACTTCAGAGGCCCTGACGCTCAAGTACACCCGCGAAAACGAGACGGATGCAGACCAGAACGGACTCCGGTTCCTGGTCAGAGCCGGATATGACCCCGAGGGACTGATCACTTTCCTCAACAAGATCTACAAAACCAGCCTGCTTTCATCGATGAAGATTCCGGTCTACCTCTCCACTCACCCTGCCCTGGAGGACCGTATCGCATTCCTGGAAAACCTGCTCCTGACCGGGCCCAAGCCCCAGGGACCCTATCGAGTCCTCGGGACGTTCAAACGGGTTCAAACCAGGGTTTTCGTAGAAGAGAGAGAACCCCTTTCGGCGGTGGCCTATTTTGAATCGCTCTTGAAGAACAATCCGAAGGACGTGGAGGCCCTGTTCGGACTGGGGCTCGCCTTCCAAAAGATGGGGAGACTGGATCGATCGCTGGAGGCGTTCCGGAGCGTGGAAATGCTGGCGCCCGGGGACCCGGATTGTATCAGGGAGATTGGAATCGTATTCTTTCTTTCCGGAAAGCCGGACCTGTCCATTGAGACCCTGGAAAAATTGAGGGCAATCAGACAGAACGATCCGGCTGGGAATTACTACCTTGGAAAAGGCTACCAGGAGAAGGGGATGCTCGATCAGGCCCTGGTCCTCTTTAACCAGGTGTACAAAGAGATGCCTGATTGGGCTGACGTGTCCTTAAGCCTGGGATCGGTGTATGGTAGAATGGGGAAGAAAGGGCTTTCCCATTTCTATTTCGGAAGACATTTTAGCTTAAGAGGAGAGGAAGGCACTGCCCTGCGCCATTTCAGGACCGCCATGGATTGGCTGGAAAGGGGGAGTCCGGAGCGGGAACAGGCCCAGCGGGAGATCAAAGAGCGGACATCGGAACGAAAGTAGGCGCAATCCATCCGTAAGCGGGAGAAGTGGGGAAGAAGGAAGACCGCGTGCAGAGGCTTGCGGAATCGATGTCTTCAAGACTGTCAGCGAGCATGGATTTCGGATTGTGATCGTCCTTGCCTAAGAGGCTGTGTCGCAAGTCCGTTCATGGTTCGACAAGCCATTCGGCATAGCTCATGGCCCTGAGTTTATCGAAGGGCTCACCACGAACGGAAATGGGCACGTTAAAAATCAACTCCTTAGCCGTTCGTCCTGAGCGTGTCGAAGGGCGGACGGCGAATTATGACAAGGGATGAACCGTTTCGGAAGGATGATCGCGTTCTCGATGGAATCCGGATCAGACAGGGAGCGAACATGAGCGAATCGGTCGGCAGACTGGAGGAGGAGATCCAAAGGCTCAATCGAGAATTCGCCATTCTGAATGTGATCAGTCAGACGGTCAATGAGTCGGTCGACCTCCATGAGATTCTCAATAACACGCTGGATCGCATTACGGGATTGACCGAAGTGCAGTTGGCAGGTTTCTACCTTCTGGATGACAAGTCGGGGAGTCTGGTCTCTGTCGCCCACCGGGGCTTTACGAAAACCTTTGTGAAAAGAATGGGTACCGTGATGCTGGGGGACGGGGTTACCGGGAAGGCCGCCCAGTCCGGAGACGTGCTGTTCATCGAAGACTACCGGAACCATCCGGACGCCGTCCAGCCCGTCCTTGAAGAGGGGCTGGAGTCTGTGGCCGTCATCCCCCTCAAGCTGCGGGAGAGGATCTACGGGACCCTGAACATTGCCTGGAAGGAATGCCATCCGTTCACTCCCTTCGAAAAAAACCTGTTCAAATCGATCGGACAGATCGTCAGCAGCGCCATGGAGAGAACCTATCTCTATGCGGAGAATGCCAAACGCCTTGAAGAACAGAAAACGCTCTATGCAATCAGTCAGGAGATCGCTTCGCGGCTTGAGCTGAAAGTGATTCTTCAGCGAATCATGGAGAGTACGGTGAGCCTTCTCGGGGTGGAGACCGGGGAGATCACCCTGTGGGATCACAGGAAGAGAAATTACGTGGTGGCCATTGTCCACGGATTGCCTGAGTCGCTTGTCGGGACCGAGGTTCTTCCGGCACTGAGCGGGATTGTCGGAGAGATCTGTTCGAAAAAGGTTCCCGTCCTCTATGACGATTACGAGCACCACCCCGATCGCCGGAGGGACCTTGACCCGTATCATTTCAAGGAAGTCCTGGGGGTTCCTCTGATTGTCCGGCAAATGATTATTGGAACGATGGTCGTGGCCACCTCCGACAGGAAGAAGCATTTTCAGGAGAATGAGGTGGATCTCCTCTTCAACTTCGCCCATCATGCGGGAATCGCCATTGGAAATGCCCAACTCTACGAGGACTCCCTGGCGAAGATCAAGCAGTTGACCACCCTTCACGAGATCGGAACGACCCTCTCTTCCACGCTTGATCTGGATGAACTCCTCAGAAAGACCCTTGAGATCCTTCGGGACCGCTGGGGTTATGCCTCGTGTACGATTCTCTTCCTGGATAAGGAAAGGGATGAGTTGTTCGTCAGGTATGTTCTTGGCAGGGATTACAACGAGGTGAAACATCTCACGGTTCAAAGTGGGATCGGACGGTTTCGTGGGCTGGGTGGCCAAGGAGGGAGAGGCTCTTTACGTGCCGGATGTGTCGAAGGATCCGCGCTACATTCCGGGATCGCCTGAAGGAAGATCGGAAGCGGTCTTTCCCCTTAAGATCCGGGAAGAGGTGATCGGGATCCTGGATATCCAGAGCAACGTGATTGATAGCTTCAGTGAGGAAGAGTTGAAGGTGCTCTCCTCGTTTGCGAGCCAGGTCAGTATCTCCGTCGAGAATGCGCGGCTTTTTTCCGACCTCAAGCAGACCCTTCGGGATTTGGAGCAAGCCCAGGATCAAATTGTTCAGACGGAGAAATTGAAGGCCCTGGGAGAGATGGCCAGTGGGGTCGCCCATGATTTCAATAACGTCCTGGCGGTGATTCTGGGAAACATTCAGCTTCTTTCCCATCAGCTGAACCACCTTCCCATCGAGGAGATACAAGAACGCCTGAGAGTGGTCGAACGCTCATCGAAAGACGGCGCTGAGACCGTTCGTCGAATTCAGGAGTTCACCGGAGTGAGAAAAGACAGGGAGTTCTCTCATCTGGACCTGAACGAGATTATTCGAGAGGTGATTACCGTCACTCAACCCCGATGGAGGGATCAGGCCCAGAGTAAAGGGATCCCGATTGAATTGAAGTCAAGCTTTGGGGAGATTCCGTCCGTGCCGGGGAATTCCTCGGAGTTGCGAGAGGTCCTGACCAATCTGATCTTCAACGCCGTCGATGCCATGCCCCAGGGAGGCAGCCTCTCTTTCACGACGGATCCTCCAGGGAGATTGGGTGGAGGCGAGGATTTCCGATACGGGAATCGGTATGACGGAAGACGTCAAAAGGAGGGTCTTTGATCCCTTCTTTACGACCAAGGGGGTGACCAGTTCCGGTCTGGGAATGAGCGTTTCTTACGGCATCATCAAACGCCACGGCGGTGAAATCCTGATTGAGAGCCGGCCCGGCAAGGGGACCACTTTCGTGATCCGCCTGCCCAAAGGAGAGAGCGACCTTCCCGTTCGCAAGAAGGAAATCCCGGCGGAACCCGAGGCCGGAAGAGCCCGGATTCTGGTGATCGATGACGAAGATTCCGTGCGGGATGTCCTGTCGCAGATGCTGCGGGCCAAAGGCCATCAGGTCGTGGCCGCCGCGAGTGGTGAGGAGGGAATCGAGCAGTTCGAAAAAGGAACGTTCGACCTTGTCCTGACGGACCTTGGAATGCCTAAAATCTCCGGATGGGAGGTGGGCAAGGCCGTCAAGAAAATGAACCCCGGGATTCCGGTGGCGATGATTACCGGGTGGGGCATGGAACTGAACCGCGACAAAATGAGCGAGAGCGGAATCGATCTGATCATCTCCAAACCCTTTGACTTCAAACGGGTTCTCCAGTTGGTTCGGGAGGCCTTAGACCTGAAAGGGAAGATGTAACGAAAGAATCAATGATCAATGACCAATAAGCAATAACCTGCTGAGACTCGTCAGGACGATGGGGATACGGAAGAGTTTCGCCGCTTTCCCCAGGCCGATGGCGTTGTTGACCAGGGTATGCTGATCGAGCGAGCTTACCGTGGAGGCGAACTGCAGCTGGTAATCCACCAGGATCAGGGCACTGTCTTCCGGCGTCAGCTGAGCAGGGACGATTTGCTGATCCATGTCTCGATGTCCTCGTTGAAGGAGAGGGGGGTCTCCGGGTCTCCTTCCGTCATCTTGATGAGATCGATGGTCTTCGAAAGGAGTTCCTTGAGGCCGTTTGCAACGTTTTCATCCATCGCTCCATAGTAACCCCGATTGAGCAACTTCAGTGTGGCCGACATGGAAATAAGGGATTTTTGAATGTCCTGCGATAGAATCTTCAGCAGGGTGAGAACCTTTTCATATAAGGGATCTCCCTGTGATTGAGAGGCGGAGCGTTTCTTCACCCTCTCCCAATTCCCGAGGCAGCGGGCCACTCTCATCCCGAGCTCCGACCATTCGAAGGGTTTGAACAGATAGTCGTCGGCATCGAAACGAAGAGCCCGTCCGGAGGGGATGACTTTGAGGGCGCAGGGAAGCACGAGGATGACCATGGCTCCCGGCTCTGGCCTGTTTGGTTTCTTCCAGGACAGACAATGAGTTGGTGATTACCAGGTCAAACATTAATCTGTCCAGTTCCGCTACGACCGCCTCGTTACTGGTACAGGTCGTCACGTGGTAACCCATGTGTGAGAGGGCCCTGGATGTCGCATGGAGGTTCTTCACATCCTCTTCCACCAGTAGAATCCGGTAATTTTCCATTTCCTTCTCCTTGATCAGAGAGAGATCGGATGGGCCGATACTTCTTTCTTATTCAAGAACGCCCGAAAAGTGAATCAGATGGACGCTCTATTTCGGAGAGATAAACACTCCATTGAGAAAGGTGACCAAAGCTCAAAGGGCTTTCAGACATATCCGTTTTGAATGGCGTATCTGACCAGGTCCGCCGTCTTATTGAGATTCAGCTTCTCCATGATGTTGGCCCGATGCCGTTCCACGGTGCGGAAGCTGATGAAGAGAAGATCAGCGATCTCCTTGCCCGTTTTTCCTTCGGAGATCAGTTTAAGGACCTCTTTTTCGCGGGTGGTTAAGGAACCCGAAAAGGAGAGGTTCCTGTCATACTGAAAGAGCTCGACCCAGTCCTCGTTCGATTCCACGGAGAAACGTGGGGAAAGGTAGATCCTGCCCTGCTGAATCGTTTCAATGGCCGTGAGAAGGTCCGTGTCCGCATCTTCTTTCAGGAGATATCCTGCCGCGCCGGCCGAGATACTTTGACGAAGGTACTCTTTATCCTTGTGCATGGTTAGAACCAATGACTTTGCTTCGGGACAAAGGGTTCTTATCTCCCGGATGGCCTCAATGCCGCGGAGGTTGGGCATGGAGATGTCGAGAATGACCAACTGGGGAGTCACCCGGTTCAGAAGTTCCAGGACCTCAAGACCATCCCCAGCCTCTCCAACCACCTCCAGGTCCGGTCTTTTTTCGAGGATCATCCGGAGGCCCTTCCGAAAGAGCATATGATCGTCGGCCAGGATGATTCGATAAGAATGCGATATCATTAGGACGTTTCATGCCCTCCCAGGGGAATCGAAAAGCGGATACTCGTCCCCTTCCCAGCTTCACTTGTCAGGTCCAGGGGTATTCCAAGCATTCGTGCCCGTTCATTCATTGTCGCCAGTCCCAGGCCTTTTTCGGGAAAGTCCTTGGCCATGGTTTCCTTCAGGCTGAATCCCGTTCCATCATCCGTAATGCAGAAAGAGACGTGACCGTTCTGTCTTCGAGCAGTCAGGGAGATCCGTTTGGCCTGGGCGTGTTTCCCGATATTCGTCAGGGCCTCCTGGAAGATCCGGTAGATGACGATCTGCTTCTCCTGGGAAATGAGATGATCGATATCCATGATGTCAGAGGAGGTCTCGACCTGGTAATTTTCTTTGAAGAAATTGACCAGCCATCGAAGAGCGGAGGAGAGGCCGAGGTCTTCGAGGACGGAAGGGCTCAAGTCCCTGGAAAGGCGGCGCACATTTTCGATGATTTGATCCACATACCGAAGATCCTGCGAACATTCCTCTCTCAGCTTTGCCTGGTCCTCCGGCAGATGATTCCGGATCGATCTCAGCCGGAGCTTCAAAAAGGCCAAGGCCTGGCCCAGTTCGTCATGCAGTTCCCGGGAGATCCTTTTTCTCTCCTTCTCCTGTGTCGTGAGGAGCTGAGAGGAGAGTGCCCGAAGCTGTTTCTCCGATTCCCTCAAGGCTTCCTCGGCGCGCATACACTCCTGGAGCTTAAGATAGGCTTTTTCGTTCGCCCTGCTGAGGTCTCCTGTCCGCTCTTTTACCTTGGCTTCAAGCTCATCGTTTGCTTTCTGCAGGGCCTGTTCCACCAGTATCCGCTTCGCCACCATTCTTGAGGCGATCACGCCGAAAAGAACGAAAAGGACAAAGATCACGGACCGGATGTAGAACTCATGTTTCGGAACATTCAGAACCAGGAGGTCCAGGAAGGTTCCCTGGCCTTTATAAAAATAGATTTCATCCAGGAAACTATCGATGACTGCGGCCGCGATTCCCAGAAGGACTGCGATGCCGATGATTTTGTGCTTTGTTTTCACAATATCCATGTCCTCGTGTCCGATTTCCTGTCAGGTGGAAAGATCGGGTGGGGAAGGAGGGGTCTTCTCCGAGAGAATCGATCGGACCAGCGTCAGGATCTGCTCTTTGGTCGTGGTTCCCTTTGAGAGAAAGTAATTGGCCCCGTGCCGGGCTGCCGCCTCGCGGTATTCCGGGAAATCGTAGCTGGTCAGAATGAGGACCTGGATGCCCGGTGCCCGCGCCTTTATTTTTCGAGTCAGCTCGAGTCCGCTCTCTCCGGGTAATTTGATATCCACGAAAACAAGGTCGGGGAGGAAGGTGTCGATCTTCTGAAGGACTTCCTGCCCATCGATTGCTTCCACAATCTCCATGGCCGGGAAGTGAGTCTGTAGCGTTTCTTTCAGCAGCTGCCGGAAAAAAGGACTGTCTTCAACGATCAGGACTCGATACATTGGGACTCCGTTTCTTTGGTGAGGTGATCCGTTTCCGTTGGTTTCCGATCCCGGGAAAAAACAATGGGTATAATTGAAATACACTTTACTATTCGCTCAGAAAATGGTAAATAAGGAATGGACTGTATTTGCAGCAAATGTGGACTGCATTTTGAGGGGGGAAAGGGCGGGTATTTGCAGATGGATGCACGATTTAAAATCGTCATTGCCGAAGACCACACGATTCTCAGAGAAGGATTGAATTCCATGCTGTCTTCTCAGCCCGATTTTGACGTTGTGGGAGAGGCGGAAGATGGCAGGAAGGCCATCGAGTGGGCCGAGAAATTCAAACCCGATCTGATTCTCACGGACCTCTCCATGCCGAGAATGAACGGCATGGAGGCGATTCGGGAGATCAAGAGGCTTTCTCCGAAGACGAAAGTCCTGGTTTTGACGGTGCACAAGGCCGAAGAATATATTCTTGCCACCTTTCGGGCGGGGGCGGACGGGTATGCCCTGAAAGACTCCACCCGTCAGGAATTGGTGATGGCGATCAGGATGGTTCTGGCAGGAAAACCCTATGTGAGCCCGGGAATTTCAGACAAGGTGATCGAGGGATACCTGGAGGGGAAAAAGGAGTTTAAACTGAGTTCCATCTGGGAGACCCTGACCTCCAGGGAACGGGAGATCCTGAAATTGATTGCAGAGGGATACAAGAACAAAGACATTGCGGATCAGCTTTACATCAGCGTCAAAACAGTCGAAAGACACCGGGCCAACCTGATGGAGAAATTAGACCTTCACAATGTTCAGGCGTTAACAGCCCTGGCCATTGAGAAGGGACTGGTCGAAAAAGGGTAGGTGCCTTCGCTCATCCGTTTGCGGATTTACCTGGCAGTTACGGAGTAAATCCGGACACACCGTTCATGTTCGGAATCAACATCCCCGATCCGGAACCTCCTGTTCCTCTTTCCGATCTCTTCATCAGAACTTCTTTTTCCATTTTTTCGAAATCATCATCCTTGTTCGAGCGATTCAGAGAGGATTCCTTCCTGCTCTGAAATACAGTCCGATTCCCACCCGAAATACAGCCTTTCCCCGATTTATTTTCCAGGGCCTTTCCGGCTAAGCTGAAGTTGTCAGGAGTAGGACATAAACGAAAGAGGGGCCTGCCGAGGGTCCCTGGAAGGAGGGAGAATGGATATGAGGAGAGTTGTTGTGGTCAATGCCTTGATCGCGATTTGGTTGGTTCTGACCAGTGTTGTGCCGGCGGGTGCGGCGGATACGGTGACGGTCACGGGGGAGGTCATTGATACGTACTGCTTTGCCTTGATGGGCGCCAAAGGCGAGAGCCACCGGCAGTGTGGCATCGATTGTGTCAACGCGGGGATTCCGGCAGGGCTTCTCCAGGACGGAACGAACAAAGTGTATGTTTTGCTGCCCAATAAGGACAGAGCCGGGTTACCCAAGGGCGTCATAGACAAAATGGGTCGCAAAGCGACGATTACCGGAAAGGTGTATACAACGGGTGGGAGCCAGTTCTTAACGGTCGATTCGGTGAAATAGGCTTATGGTGGGAGCCTTTCTTCCGGGAGTGCAGCATCTACAGAATATTCATCCCCTGGTGGTCCATTTTCCGATCGCTTTTCTCATGGGTGCTGCACTCCTCTATTTTTTGGCACTGGTGCTCAGAAAACATTCCCTGGCAATCACGGCATTCTCCCTTCTGATGCTGGGGGCCCTTTCTGCTGCTGCCGCTGCGGGAACCGGCCTGTACGCCGAAGAGGGTGTCATGGTGTCGCGGTCAGTCAGGGACCGTCTCCTGGAGCCCCACGAAACCATTATGCTCGCCACTGCAGGCCTGAGCATCCTTTCGGCCCTGTGGGCGGTCTTCGCCCGGCCCTTTCCCAATAAAGGAAGGCCTTTCTTTCTGCTCCTCCTGATCCTTCTGCTCGGGATGATGACCCTCGGGGCGGACTACGGTGCCCGGATGGTTTATGATTACAATGCAGGAGGGAATGCCTGTTCACAACCTATCGAATTTACAAAATAACTTTGATTCCCGCTTTTTCCAGGACCAGTTTTGATCGAACATGCCGGGCTATGGCATAGGGTTTGAAGAAGCGACTACAAAAAAAACCTTCAGTTCGCTCCACTTTTTCTCTCCAATGCCCTTCACGTTCCGGAGATCTTCAACCGAATGAAACCCTCTTCTTCTTTCCCTGTGAGCGATAATCTCCCTTGCCAGGGATTCCCCGATTCCAGGGATCAGACAGAGATCTTCCGCAGAGACGCCATTGAGATCCAGGGGAATGGAGAAGACAAGAAGCTTGCGGGCCTCCATCCTTTCGAGCCTGATTCTGATGCTTCCCGGCTCCTTTTCAACCGAAACGAGCGTTCCCGTTTCCAGTCTCTCGGAGCACAGCGCAGAGTCCGGAAGGCGGTCTTCCTTTAACCCCCCCGCCTTTTCAATCGCTTCCTTCAGGGTAGGAGGATGTCCAAAGAGATGAACCCCGGGGTTCCTGATTCCCCCCCTCAGTTCGACGACGCTTTCTTTCCCGTTGATCTCCGGAAACGTGGATAAAGGGCGGTGGTAGAATCGAAAATAGAGCAACCCCATCAGGAGAAGGAGCAGGAGGAAAAGCAGGGATTGCTGAGTGGAAGAAAAGGTTCTCAGGGACTGCCGAATGCGAATAACGGATTGCGGAATGCATTGCAGGAGAAGAGATCGCAGGGATTTCAAGATGCGGATTGCGGACCGTTTCATTCATGAGCCCGGGTCACCTTCTTTTCTTTTTCCGCTTCTTTGATCAGTTTATAATCGATGGCGTCAACGAGGGCCTGCCAGCTTGCCTGGATGATATTCTCAGAGACCCCGACGGTTCCCCACTTCAATTCCCTGTCACCCGATTCAATGAGAACCCTCGTCTTGGCAGCGGTCCCATCTTTGGTGGAGAGGATCCTCACTTTGTAATCCAGAAGCTTCATCTCTTTCAACTCGGGGAAGAACTTCTCCAGGGCCTTCCGGAGGGCGTTGTCCAGGGCATTGACCGGGCCGTCTCCCATGGCGGCCGTGTGCTCCACCCGGTCTCCCACACGGACCATAATGGTTGCCTCCGACAGGGGAGGGACCTCCTCCGTCTTCTTTTCCACAATGACCCGGAATCCCATCAGCTCAAAGGATTTCCTGTGTTGTCCCAGTGCCTTCTTGATCAGGATTTCAAAGGATCCTTCAGCTCCTTCGAACTGGAAGCCCTGGTTTTCGAGATGTTTCAGATCGTTCAGGATGGCACGAACCTTCGGATCCTTGCTCCGGATGTCGATTTTGAATTCAGCCGCCTTGTACAGGATGTTCGACTCTCCGGAGAGGTCCGAGAGGAGGACTCTCTGGTGGTTCCCCACCTTTTCGGGCTGGATGTGTTCGTAGGTCGTCACATTCTTACGGATGGCACTGACGTGGATCCCTCCCTTGTGGGCAAAGGCGCTATCCCCCACGTAGGGAAGATATTTGTGGTGGGGCAAGTTGGCCAATTCCGAGACGAACCGGGAGACCTGAGTCATCTTTCGGAGTTGTTCGTCCGTGATGCAGTCGATGCCCATCTTCAACTTCAGGTTCGGAATCACCGAACAGAGGTTGGCATTTCCGCATCGTTCCCCATAGCCGTTGATCGTGCCCTGGACCATACCGATTCCTTCCTTGACGGCGAGAATCGTATTGGCGACGGCCAGTTCCGTGTCGTTATGAACATGGATCCCAAGAGGCACGGTCATTTCGTCTTTCACTTTCCGGATGATGGCCTGCATTTCGTCGGGAAGGGTTCCTCCGTTGGTATCGCAGAGGACGATCCAATCCGCTTTGGCGTCCCGGGCCTCTTTCAGAACGGAGAGGGCATAAGAGGGATTGTTCTTGAAGCCATCGAAGAAATGCTCGGCATCAAAAATGACCTCGGGGACCCGGTTTTTCAGGAACCGGATCGACTGCTGAATGATTTCGAGGTTCTGATCCAGCGTGATATTCAAAGCCTGGAGGGCATGAATATCCCAGGATTTCCCGAAGAGGGTTACCGTATCGGTGTCGGATTCCACCAGGGCCTTCAGGTTGGGATCCTCCTGCGGGAGGACGCCGGCACGACAGGTGCTGCCGAAGGCCGCGATCTTCGCTCTGAGTGAGAGGCGTGTTTTTAATCTCTCGAAAGAACTGCACGTCCCTGGGATTGGAACCCGGCCAGCCTCCTTCAATATAATGGACCCCCAGTTCATCCAGCTTCTGGGCGATTCGCAGCTTATCCTCTACGGAAAAGGCGATCTCTTCCGCCTGGGATCCATCACGAAGGGTGGTATCGTAGATCTTCACGGAGGTCGATGCAACCAAAAGGGCGGTGCCTCCTTAAGGGAGTTGAGTGGAATATTGTGAACTCGTAAAAAGTCGAAAAAGCCTAAGAATCGTCATCGCCCCGGTTTCACCGTCGACTTTTTACGAAATCGGCAATTGGTAAGTCTCCTATTGAGTCATTCGTCTTTCCATTGATTCCATTGTTCTACGTTCATTTCTCTTCTGCGACGATCGGTTTGTCCAACTCGAAAGCGTCATGAAGGGCCCTCACCGCCAATTCGGTATATTTCGAATGAATGATACAGGAGACTTTGATTTCGGAAGTGGAGATCATGTGGATATTGATCCCCTCCTTGGCCAGGGCCGAGAACATCTTGGTGGCGACGCTGGAGTGGCTCCTCATGCCCACGCCGACGATGGAGACCTTGGCGATGTTCTCATCTGAAAGAACTTCCCTGCCGCCCACATCCTGAAGGGCGCTCTTCACAATCTGAAGGGCCTGGGCAAAATCGGATTTCGGCACCGTGAAAGCCAGATCCGCATGCCCCTTGTCTGCGCTGGAGGTTTGAATGATCATATCCACGACAATGTTGGCGTCAGCGATGGGCTGAAACAGCTTCGCGGCGATCCCGGGAACGTCGGGAACGTGCATGACCTCGATCTTTGCTTCGTTCTTGTTGTAAGTCACTCCGGAAACCACAACCTGTTCCATCTCCGTATCCTCCTTCTGAACGATCGTTCCAGGATTATCATTAAAAGATGATCTTACATGAATGGGGACATCATACTTCTTTGCAAACTCCACAGACCGGATCTGGAGAACCTTGGCCCCGAGACTGGCCATTTCGAGCATCTCGTCGTACGAGATCTTGGAGAGCTTCCTTGCCTTGGGGCACACGTTGGGGTCGGTGGTGTAGACGCCATCGACGTCCGTATAGATTTCGCACAGGTCGGCCTTTAAAGCCGCCGCAACCGCCACGGCCGTCGTATCCGATCCCCCCCGGCCCAGGGTCGTGATGTTGTCGGACTCATCGGCACCTTGAAACCCTGCCACAACAACAACCCTCCCGGACTGAAGGTCGTTGCGGATTCGGTCCGATTCAATCCCGGTGATCCGCGCCTTTCCAAAGGCGCTGTCCGTGGCGATCCGGATCTGAAATCCGAGATAGGATCTTGCATCGAACCCCATGGATTTAAGGGTCATGGCCAGCAGGGCGATGGTGACCTGTTCTCCCGTAGAGAGAAGGACATCCAATTCCCTTTCGTCCGGAGCGGAAGTGACCTGTTGAGCCAGACGGATCAGTTTATCCGTTTCTCCGGACATGGCTGAGACGACCACGACGACTTGATTTCCCTGCTCCTTGGTTTTGATCACTCGCGAGGCCACGTTCTTAATCCGCGCAATATCTCCTACAGACGTGCCGCCGTATTTCTGAACGACCAATGCCATCTTCTTTCCTCCCCCTTTACATGATTGATCTCGGATTTCGGATTCTTCAATTCGTCATCCGAAATCCGTATCCTGCAATTCTCTCAATAAGCCTGCGTACCGGTCTCCTCTTGCAGTCATTTCGATAGAGCGCGTATTCTTCCCGGTGGAGTGAATGTCTATCCGCAGGATGTCTTCTGGAAGAAGGGACGGAATCCTCTCCGCCCATTCAATCGCTGTAATTCCTCCTCCCTTCATCACCTCCTCCAACCCAAGCTCCCAGGCTTCCTCTTCGTGCTCCAGACGATAAAGGTCGATATGGTAAAAAGGAATCCGTCCGGCGTACTCCTGAATCAGGGTGAAAGACGGGCTTGAGACTTCGGCAGAGCGCTTGACTCCCGCCCCCTGGGCAACCCCCTTGATGAAACACGTCTTCCCGGTTCCCAGATCGCCCACCAGGGCGATCACATCCCCCGGCAGGAGGCGCCTTCCAAGGAGTTTCCCGATGCGGAGGGTTTCTCGAATGCTTGCGGTATGGAGGACCACGTTTGAATCGATTCCAAATACCAAAACTTAGAGCCCAACTTCTTCTTGGAAATCAGCACCCATGGAGGAGTTCCGGTTTCTGATCTCAGTTTCAGCCTGAACCTCACCCGTGGGCTTGCTTGTCACGCCTTATACTTGAAGTCGTCCGGATTCAGATTGTCAAGCCATTCTCTCAACTGATCGTCATCTTTTTCCAGATCGATGGTCCGTGCCCGTTCAATGACCTGTTCCGAAACGTAGATCGGCGCATCGACGGAGAGAGCAATGGCGATGGCATCGCTCGGGCGGGAGTCGACTGCGATCTCCTCCCCTCTTCGATTGAGATAGATCAGTGCATAGTAGGTGTTCTCCTTCAGGTCATTGACGACCACTTTTACCACCCGGGACTGGAGCGTATTGAGAATACTATGGATCAGATCGTGCGTCATTGGCCGCTGGGAGCCGATCTTTTTAAGTTTCATGGCGATGGCATTGGCCTCGAAAGGCCCAATCCAGATCGGGAGGCCGGTCTTATTCGCCAGGTCCATCAGCAGAACGACAAATCCGTTCGATGTGGAATCGAAGGTGAGAAACTTCACTTTCATCTCAACGAACATTCGGGACTCCCTGCCTCAGCTCTGAAATCTCAGGGATGCGCCAACCCCCTGGTTCTCTCTCAGGACCTCGTTGCTTTCGACGATCTTGACCTCCCCATCCTGACGGAGAACCAGCCTGATCAGCTCTTCTCCGAGATGAACGGCCCTCGTTTCTTTCCGACACAGGGGACAAGGCATCCCGGGAACGGGGACGTAGGAATGGCACGGGTTGCACTTTCCCCCCTCCGGCGTACCCTTCTCCATCAGGTAAAGCGTGTGGACCTGACCCCGGTGAAGGGCATCGAGGGTTCCGTTCAAACCCAGGGCCGCCATTCCCGCCTTGAGTGCTCTTTCGGTGATGCCCTGGATTTGACGGTCCACTTCTTCTTTTTCTTTCTGGAAGAGCCGCTCAAGGATTCGCAGGATCACCTTTGAACGTTCCTCTGAGAAATCAATTGGAAAGATATCGACGATGTGCCGTCTGACGCGGTCCGGCAGAAAGCTCTTGAAGTTCGAGATGATTCGATCCTGACCGATGAGAACGACATTCTTCCATCCCCCAGAGTCGAATAGTTCGGTGAGCTGTTCCGCCACCTCTTTGTGATGTCGATCCATATGGTCCCGGATATGGCGCTGATACCTCATCTGCGCCCATCCTCCCTGGTCATGCCGGCCGGGCACATAATTCTCGATGGAGGATTCTCCGGTAACGCCCTCGATGGATAATTCGTATACCTTGGCCGAATCCGTCTCGACCATCACCGCGAGCGTGTTCTGATACTGGGAAGAGAGCCGAACGAGAGGTTGGAGGGTTGGATGGGCCGAGACCACGAACTGGTTCTCAAAGGGAAAGATTGATGGGTAGGTCAGAAATAACCCGGTTCCACTGCAGGAAAAAATCGCAATTCCATTCACTTCCTCATCAAAGACGTGGCGAACCAGCTTCTCCACAAACCTTTCGATCTGCTGTTGGTCGTCGGTGAAGGTCTCCTTCGGGAGGCCTTTCTCCTTCAACTCGTCAGAAGCCTTTTTCAGCTGATTCTTTGCAAAGAGGCGGGTCCGTTCCCGTTGCTGTTCATCGTCCCATTTGGTATTCAGGTAGAGAGAGCAAAAAGGATGGGGAGTCTCTTCCAGACGAGCCAATCTTCTGATCTCATTTCTCATTTCCATAAAATTCACCCCCTTCGCGGATTTCTCCCTTCTGTTTTCTGGGGGATAACTTTAGATTATCTTAAAAGAAGTAAAGGGGAAAATCAAATCCATCGCTTCCCCTCAGAAGTGAAGTGCGGCGGCAGGGAGAGGGGCTTTTCCCGGGGGAAGCCCGATTCGTTCGACCGAATCAACATGGGGACTGAAGGAGATGAGGGAGCTGCTCAAGGAGGTCCGTAGCGACCAGGGATCTCTCCCCTTTCTCACGGGCCACCCTGTCTCCAGCCAGCCCATGAAGATAGACGGCCGCCTGGAGAGATCCCGGGATGTCCCCTCCCTGGGAGATCAGTCCGCCGATCATTCCGGTCAGGACATCCCCTGTCCCGCCTGTCGCCATGCCCGGGTTGCCGGTAGGGTTGATGATGATCTCTTTTCGAGGAGTGGCGATCAGTGTGCGATGCCCCTTGAGAACGAGAAAGACATTCCATGCGTGCGACCAATTCCGGCTCATCCCGATCCGGTCTTCCTGAACTTCCTTGATCGTCGCCCTGACCAGGCGGGCCATTTCTCCCGGGTGGGGTGTGAGGATCAGAGAGGGGTTTGCTGCCGGAAGCATCTTTGTCTGCGCGGCCAGGGCGGTCAGGGCATCGGCATCCAGGATGAGGGGAAGGTCGAGGGTTTTGACCAGATGGAGAATGAGTGACTGGGTTTCCTTGACGGTTCCGATCCCCGGGCCGAGGATGACCGCCTTCTTGTTTTCGCACAGACGAAGGATCGGGTCAAAGGCCTTCAGGCTGAGTGTCTGCTTGGACGTTTCCGGCAGAGGCTCGGTCATGACCTCCGTGAGTTTGACCTCCATGATCGCGTTGAGGCTTTTGGGAATGCCGAGGGTCACGAGGCCGGCTCCCATCCTGAGAGCAGCCTCGCAGGCCATGGCCGCTGCTCCGGTTTTTCCTACGGATCCTGCAAGGACCAGAAGATGGCCGTAGTCTCCTTTATGGGACTCCTTGCGCCGGGGTGTCGAAAGCCATTGCCGGATCGCTTCTCCCTCCGTAAGGCAGGTTTGGATCTTCTCTCCTTGCATCAGAGTCCGAGGGATGCCGATGTCGAGAACCTTCAACTCGCCTACGTAATCCGTCCCGGGGAAGATCAGTTGACCGACCTTCGGAAGACCGAAAGTGATGGTGAGGGAAGCCCGAATCGCTGCGCCAAGAGGTTTTCCCGTTGTGGCATCCAGGCCGGAAGGGATATCAATGGCGACGATCGGCTTATGAAGGGTGTTGAGGTGAAGGATGACCTCCCTGTAGTAGCCTCTCACCTCTGCATCGAGCCCTGTGCCGAGAATTCCATCGATCAGAAGGTCGAATCTCTCCAGTTCTTTCTTAGCCCGCTGATATTCCAGGGAGGAGGAGATGGAGAGGACTTCCCCCTTCATCCGAAGAAAGATCTGATAGTTGGTTTCCGCATCCCCTCGAAGCACCTTCGGGTCGGCGAGGAGGAAGACCTTCACCGGAATATGCCGATTCAGCAAGTGCCGGCCTATGACGAAGCCGTCCCCGCCGTTGTTTCCCTTTCCGGCAATGATGGCAACCCTCTGCCGATGTAACTCCCGGAAGCTGTTGAGGATGGTTTCGGCCGCTCCCCTCCCCGCATTCTCCATCAGGACAATTCCGGGAATCCGGTAGTCCTCAATGGCTTTTCGATCCAGTTCCTGCATCTCGTCAGCGGTGACAACCTTCATCCTCTCCCCCCTCTAAGATGACATGGGCCACGGCGAACGGAGGCTCATCGGAAAGCGTGAGATGGACTCGTCGGATTTTCTGAGTTTCGACAATTTCTTTCACCCTGCGGTGGAAGGAGAAAAAAGGCTTTCCCCGGGGGTCTCTTTCCACTTCCACGTCGGTCCATCGGATGCCGTTCTGAAGCCCCCAGCCGATGGCCTTGAGAAAAGCCTCTTTTGCAGCAAACCGGAGAGCAAAACAGGAAGCCGGCCGGGCCCGCTGCCGGCACCACTGGATTTCTTTCTCCGTAAACACCCGTGCCAGAAAAAGCACCCCCCATCGGGCGATGATGCGCTCGATCCGGTCGATCTTCACGATGTCGATCCCGGTGCCGACAATCATCATTCTCTATCGCAGATTTCAGATTGCAGATTTGAGATTGAAAATCTGAAATCGTATATCACTTTAGCACTTTGGAAAACTGGTTCCATTGGGACCCCGGTCAGGGATGCTGGAAGATTTTTAGAGCGGAAACCTTGTACGGGATGATTGAGATGGATCCAAAACCCTTCCGCACTTCTGATCATTTCCTCCATATGAATACGGTAAAACATGAAAGACCGCATTCTAAGAATCTGGAAGCATCTTTGACCGGGGTCCCAATCCCATTTCAAAGCGCTAAAGGGTTACGAAATCTTAAATCTCAAATCTGAAATATTATTGGATGAGGGCGATCATCTCCCGGACGGCGCGGTCCAGTCCCACCAGAACGGCCCGGGCAATGATGCTGTGACCGATGTTGAGTTCTTCGATCTCCTTGATCTCCGCCATGCGACGGACATTGACGTAATGGAGACCGTGACCCGCTGCAATCCGGAGATTGCGGTGGGAGGCCTCTCCAACCGCATCGAGGATCTTCTTGAGTTCCTTATCCCTTTCGCCGGGAGTGACGGCTTCGCAATAAAGACCGGTGTGCAGTTCGATGGTATTTGCCCCGACCTCCTCAGAGGCCTTGATCTGATCGGCCCGCGGGTCGATGAAAAGGCTGACCGGAATCCCTTTTTTCTGGAGGCGCTGGACGGCCTTCTTAAGGGCTTGAAAGGACCGGATGACGTCGAGACCCCCTTCGGTCGTCAACTCCTCTCTCTTTTCGGGGACCAGGGTGACGATGTCGGGTCTTGTGGCAAGGGCGATGCGGATCATCTCCTCGGTGGCAGCCATCTCGAGATTGAGATGGTTTTGAACAACTTCCCTGAGGAGACGGAGGTCCCGGTCCTGAATGTGACGCCGGTCTTCCCTCAGATGGCAGACGATTCCGTCGGCCCCGGCCAGTTCCACGATTCCGGCTGCCGTGACCGGATCCGGGTAGATCACTCCCCGGGCCTGTCTCAGTGTTGCAACATGGTCGATGTTCACGCCCAGTCTTGGCATGGTGCTCTCCCCCTCAAGAACTGTGTCGCAATTCGGATCTCGCCCTTCGACAAGCTCAGGGCGAACGGCTAAGTAATTGATTTCTAAACCGTCGTGGTCCGTTCGTGGTGAGCCTGTCGAACCATGAACGGCGTTACGACACAGTCTCCAAGGTTAGAGGACCAAGGACGGAGGTCCGAGGCAAAACCTCTCAATCCTCAACCTTGCTCACGGATTACTGGTCACTGAACTTTTATTCAGGCTCCGGTTTCCCGAGATATTTTTTCGTCAGAGCCACAAGGTCCTGAGCGAACTCGTGGAGTTGAGTTTCGTTCTCTCCTTCCACCATGATCCGGAGAAGAGGTTCCGTTCCGGAGTACCGGATCAGAAGCCTCCCGTCCCGTGCCAGGGACCTCTCGATTTCCTGCACCCTCTTGTGGACCTCCGGAAATTCCGACAGATCCTTCTTTTCCCTTACTTCCACGTTGTAGAGTACCTGAGGAAAGGGCACCATGACACGCGCCATCTCATCGATGCTTCTGTCGTTCCGTTTCATGATGGCAAGCAGCTGGAGGGCGGTCAGGATTCCGTCACACGTGGTATTGTGATCCAGAAAGATCGTGTGGCCGGACTGCTCTCCACCCAGGTTGTAGTTTCCCAGAACCATCTCTTCGACAACGTAACGGTCTCCGACCTGTGTTCTGACGACCCTTCCTCCGGCCCCCTGGATCGCCTTCTCGAGCCCCATATTGCTCATGACCGTTGTCACCACGGTGTTCTTCTTCAGGCAGCCCCGTTTCAGCAGGTCCAGCCCGCAGATGGCCAGGATCTGATCCCCGTCGACCTGTTTCCCCTGGTGGTCCACAAAGATGATGCGGTCCGCATCGCCGTCCAGCGCAATCCCGAGATCGGCTCCCTTTTCAACGACCAGGCGACTCACCACCTCGGGGTACAGGGACCCGCAGCCCGCGTTGATGTTCTCTCCATTGGGATCCACTCCCACGGGAATGACCTCCGCCCCCAATTCCTCAAACACGGCAGGGGCCACCCTGTAGGCCGCCCCGTTTGCGCAGTCGACCGCGATTCGGAGTCCCTCCAGGGTCAGGTCATTTGGAAACGTATTCTTGAGGAAGACCACGTACCTGCCGATGGCATCGTCGATGCGATGGGCTTTTCCGATCTGGTTGGCGGTGGGCCTGGAAGACAGGAGCTGGCCGGAGAGAATCAGCTCCTCGATCTGTCTCTCCATCTCGTCGGGAAGTTTGAAGCCATCCCGGGAGAAGATCTTGATCCCGTTGTCGTGATAGGGGTTATGAGACGCAGAAATGACAACGCCCGCATTGGCTCTCATGCTTGTGGTGATGAAAGCGATCCCCGGGGTAGGAAGGGGGCCCACGAGCATGACATCAGCCCCCATCGAGCAGATGCCTGAAGCCATCGCGGTTTCCAGCATGTATCCCGAGAGACGGGTGTCCTTTCCCACCACAATCCTGTGTTTCCCCTTGACATCTCTAAAAATGTGGGCAATGGCCCTTCCCAACTGGAGGGCCAGTTCCCCGGTCATCGGATCCACATTTGCAACGCCTCTGATTCCATCCGTGCCAAATAGCTTACGAGTCATCTTGTTTTTTCCATCCTCCGTTCTACCAGGTAATACAAAAGAGTCCCATTCCTCTCATTCCCTTCGGTGCCATTTCAGATTTCAGATTTTGGATTTGAGATTTTTCAATCTGCAATCTGAACTATGCGGAGGCAATCTGAAATCTAAAATTTACGAGGCTCCTGCCGCCCGGATCGCATCGGCAACGGCAATGGCCTTTTTGGCCGGGAGCACGTCATGAGAGCGAATGATGTGAGCTCCGTTCATGACTCCGACGACCGTGCTGGAAAGAGTCCCTTCAAGGCGGTCCTCAACCCCCGCATTCAGAATCTTACCGATAAACGTTTTTCGGGAGGTCCCCAGCAGGATCGGCTTTCCAAGGATTCGGAGTTCCGAGAGATTTCGGATGATTCGGAGATTGTCTTCCAGTCCTTTACCGAAGCCGATTCCGGGGTCAACGATGATCTGGCCGGGATCGACGCCTGCCGATTCAGCCTTTCGGATCGCTTCCTTCAGGTATTGAAGGATATCTGAGAAAAGAGACGCATATTGGACATCCTTCTGCATCGTTTCAGGAACGCCGCGGATGTGCATCAGAATGATCGGAAGATCCTCCCGGGCTGCAACACGGGCCAACTCCGGATCATGGCCCAGTCCGCTCACGTCATTGATGATCTGTGCGCCCGCGTCAATGGCTTTTCTGGCTACGACGGATTTCCGGGTATCGATTGAAATCGGAACCTTCACCTGTCTGGAGAGAGATTCGATGACGGGAACCACCCTGCCGATCTCTTCCCTGTCGTCAACGGGTTTTGAGCCGGGTCTTGTCGATTCTCCACCGACGTCCAGGAAGTCGGCCCCTTCCTCCACCATTCTCAACCCCTGGGCAACGGCTTTCTCCTTATCGAAGAAAAGACCTCCGTCCGAAAAGGAATCGGGGGTCACATTCAAAATGCCCATGATCAGCGTTCGTGTTCCCAACTCAACCTTTTTTCCCCTGCAGCGGATGGAAAAACGGGATTTCGAAAGGTTCCTCAGCGTCTCTTCCAGCGCCGGCCTCATGACACGGAGAGCGCCGTTTTGATCCAGCCTGAGAAGGAGTTTTTCCATCTGCTCCCGAGAACCCGTCAGGATGGCATCGACCCTCTCTGCGCTGCAATCCAATCCCCTTCCATCTACTGCAGCCTCGCCGCCGATGTCCAGCATCTCCTGTTTGAGAAGACTGGCCACCCGGGGGGTGATGCATTCCACTTTGAGGTTGAGGTGGATCATTCTTCCTTCCATGAGCCCGGCACCGGGCTCACCGGCTCCTACCGCTTTCAATTGCAGGGCAGCCTCTCCGGGGTCGGTAATGGGAAGGGATCGGATTAAGCACATGGCGATGTCAGGATCAGGCCTGAGAGGGTGAAACCTGCTCTCCCAGGATAATCTGGTCGATCTGGTGCCCGTCGAGTACTTCCTTCTCGAGAAGGGTGTTGGCGAGCCGATGCAGGACGTCCACATTCTTTTGAAGGATGGCTTTTGCCCTTTCGTAACTGGAGGTCACGATCGCCCTGATTTCACCGTCAATCAGGCGGGCGGTCTCCTCGCTGTAATCCCTGTGCTGGGTGAACTCCCTTCCCAGAAAGATCTGTTCCTCTTTCTGGCCGAAAGTCAAAGGCCCGAGTTTTTCGCTCATCCCCCATTCGCAAACCATTCTTCGCGCGATGTCGGTGGCCCGCTCAATGTCATTTCCCGCGCCTGTGGTCTGATGGGTCAGCACCATCTCTTCGGCTACCCGTCCGCCCATGAGGGTGGTGATATTGTTCAACAGGTACTCTTTCGGGTAGGTGTGCTTTTCATCGATGGGGAGCTGCTGCGTCAGTCCGAGCGCATGCCCCCTGGGGATGATGGTTACCTTGTGAATGGGGTCGGTTCCGGGAATCATCTTTGCTACCAGCGTGTGCCCTGCCTCATGGTAGGCGGTATTCTTCCTCTCCTCGATGGAGATGATCATGGACTTCCGTTCCACTCCCATGAGGACCTTGTCTTTGGCCTGTTCCAGGTCAGCCATCTCGACCCGATCCTTCTCCAGTCGGGCCGCCAGCAACGCTGCTTCGTTCACCAGGTTTTCAAGATCGGCTCCGGTGAATCCGGGTGTTCCCCTGGAGAGGACCGCGAGGTTGACGTCTTCGGCCAGGGGGGTTCGTTTCGCATGGACCCGCAGGATCTGCTCCCGCCCTTTGATATCCGGAACAGGAACGACCACCTGCCGGTCAAAACGCCCCGGTCTGAGCAGGGCGGGATCCAGGACATCGGGACGGTTCGTGGCGGCAATGAGGATGACCCCTTCGTTCGATTCGAAACCGTCCATCTCCACCAGCAGCTGGTTCAGGGTCTGTTCCCGTTCATCGTGTCCCCCACCCAGGCCGGCGCCGCGGTGCCTTCCTACCGCATCGATCTCATCGATAAAGATGATGCACGGCGCATTTCGTTTTCCCTGAAGAAAAAGGTCCCGGACTCTGGAGGCTCCCACCCCGACGAACATCTCGACAAAATCGGATCCACTGATGCTGAAAAACGGGACATCGGCTTCCCCGGCAATCGCCCGGGCCAGAAGGGTCTTTCCCGTTCCAGGGGCGCCGATCAGAAGGACGCCTTTGGGGATTCTTCCCCCCAGCTTTGTGAACTTCTTCGGATCTCTCAGAAAATCAATAATCTCCTCCAGTTCCCCTTTCGCCTCCTCAATTCCAGCCACATTTTCGAACGTGACCTTATGGTGCTCCTTCGTCAGTATTTTGGCCTTGCTCTTTCCGAAGGAGAGGGCCTTGCCTCCACCGATTTGAACCTGTCTCATGAAAAAGATCCAGATCCCGATCAGCAGGAGCATGGGGAACCATGAGAAAAGGATACTCTGCCACAGAGGAGAATCATCCTCTTTCCTTGCGTCAATGACAACTCGCTTGGTCCTGAGGAGTTTGATCATCTCCGGGTCTTCGGGGGCATAGGTCTTGAACTGTTTCCCCTGGGAGTCCTTCCATAGGATGTTCTTTCCTCTGGTCTGAACTTCGACGACCTGATCGTTCTCCACAGCGGAGATAAAATCGGAATAGTTCTTATCCAGGGCCTTCTGGGTCGGTTTGCTGAAAAGGTTGAAGAGAAGGATCATCACGGCAATGATGATCGCCCAGAAAAGAAGATTTTTGTACAGAGAATTCAAGGGGTCTCCTTACATGTTCATTTTTGCTTTAGATAAGATCAATATTAATTAACATAAAGGAACTCCTTTTTCAATGGGAAGCACGGTTCGGATCGGAGGGTAAGTTATCAAAATCCTTGACAAAAAATCATGGCCCTCCGGGCTTTTGCACAGGCGCTGTTCCCTCTCATCCAGGGATGAAATCCTTTAAGGAGGAATGCCCCGGGTATTCCTCCTTGAAAAGAGACGGGAAACTGTGTATACAGTTGGAGAACGAAGGAGCGGTGTATTTGAGGAGCTCTTCGCCTGAAGCGGACCCGAGGAGAATCGCCTCAAACCTCAAACCGCCTGCAAAGGGGCGGTCCTCAACCCAATCATTCTTGCCCGGAGGGTGCCATGTCTCTTGACCTTCTCAAACGATGTCCTCTGTTTGCGGGGCTTATCGACGATGACCTGAAGAAAATCCGTGCGGTCGCTTCCCTGAAGCATCTTGCGAAGAAGGAGATTCTATTCTCCGATGGAGAATCGACAAAAGGTTTTTATGTGCTCCTTTCAGGAAAGGTGAAGCTCTTCAAGGTCTCCTCCGAGGGGAAAGAACAGATCCTGCACGTGGTGAGCGCTCCGGATGCCTTTGCGGAGGCTGCCCTTTTCCTCGAAGGAAGTTATCCGGCCTATGCGGAAACCCTTGCCGACAGCCAGCTGCTTTTCTTCCCTAAGAGAGATTTCATTCAGTTGATTGAGAGGAATCCAAGGTTGAGCGTCAATATGATTATTTCCCTTTCCCAGTACTTGAAGAAGTTTACCGCTCTCATTGAAGAGCTTTCGCTCAAAGAGGTCTCGGCGCGGATTGCCAAGTACCTCGTCGATCTCTCGCTCAGGTTGTCAAAGGAAGGAAAGAACCCGAAAGCGGTTGAGCTGGATCTGAGCAAGACCCAGCTGGCCTTGAAACTGGGAACGATCAGCGAAACCCTCTCGAGAACCCTGGCGAAGATGAAAAATAAGGGGATCATCGACGTCCAGAAGAGTAAAATCCACATCCTCGACCGGGAAGCCCTGGAAGAACTGGCCTCCGGGGTGAAGCTATAGCAGGCTGCTGAAAAACGCCCATTTGCGGCGTTGGTCCGGCCCGCTCACCTTCTCGCGGGCGTGCCAAGAGTTGCTCCTTACTCGTTGCAACGGCACCCTCACCCTTCGTCGTTGCGGCGTACGTCCGAGTACACCTCACTCCTCAGGATTTCGGGCGCCTTGCAACTGGGCATTTTTGAGAAGCCTGCGAAAAATGACTTTTTCAGCAAACTGTTAGTACCTCGATAATCCTCTCTCACGCTTACTTTGACCGAACGTCTTTCTTTTCGAATTTGAGGCAGTTCATGACGGAGGCCTGAAAGACCACGCGATCAGGCATCAGGTGGGATTTGAACCCCAACGCGCGGCACCCATGGGGAAATTTCTTGTCCCAGGTGATGAAAAAATGCTTGCATTGGAAGCAACCGTGTTTCTCTTTGTTCAAATCATTAAGACCTTGCTTGGGGGTGGTTTGAATATAGGAGAAAGGACGTCGTCTGTCAAGAAAAAGAGCACGGAGAGCGCGGAGAATCCGTAACGTCCCCTGAATCAGAGCTGCGGTTCCTTTACCAACCAGAGTGCCTTAATGGCCGTACCGGTCGCCTTGGCGGACTCGATTAAATAGGATCCACCCGAAAGCTCAACCCTTTCTCTCATGCTGTCAAGCCCTAATCCCCGGCCTGTGCCAGCGTGGGAATGTGCTTCCTCTGGATCGAACCCTTGTCCGTTATCCCGGATAGCCAGTTCTATGGAGCCCCCAGATTTTCGCAAGGAGAGAACCACTGCGTTTGCTTTGCTATGTTTGCCGATATTGTTCATTGCCTCCTGTAAAACCCTGTAAATCACTATCTTCAGGGAATCCGGCACTTCATCCTCCTTGATATCGATCTCTTTTTGGATAGGGATGTCCAAATAAGTAGATTCAAACTCCCGGCAGAACCAGTTGATGGTCGTCAATATCCCGAAATCATCCAAAATGGAGGGCCGTAGCGCCATCTGAATTCTTCGGGCCTCCTCGATTGTCGATTGGAGAATACGAGATATACTCTCCAATGCGGCGGTTATTTGTGAATTGTTTTGCCCTACCTGGCTAATCGCATTTTCTACCCTGAATTTGGCCGAAGCCAAGGAACCGCCGATGCTGTCGTGAATCTCCTGGGCAACCAGTTTCCGTTCTTTCTCGTGAGCGGTGAGGAGTTCCGCAGAAAGGTATCGAAGATGGCTCTCCGACTTTCGCAGCTCCTTTTCTATTCTTTCGCGCTCAGCAATTTCTATGAGAAGGTTTTCGTTGAGCGTATCTGATTTCTCTTTTGCAGCAGTAAGGTAAGACACGAGACCACTGTTTTCGAATCGGAGCTTCACAGACGTCGATCCTAACGGTGTTGATCCGAGTTGCGATAAAAACCATCATCACCCCGAAGAGAAGGGTCATCCCTCCCATGGCCAGATGGAACTCGTCCCCAAGTAGTGCAAAACGGACGATGATTGGGCTCAGGGCAGGCACGCTATAAGCGAGAAAGGCTTTCATCACACTGGAGAATGCTGCAGCACCACCAGCCACCATGCCGCCAATCACAAAAGCAAGGAAGGTCTGATGCGCAAGGGATTCAATTGGGAAGAGAAAAATAGCTGAGGAACCCCATGCTACACCTGATAACGCTAAACCGACGATGAACCTCCGTCCCCAGTGGTTGGCCTCTGATGCTTCTGGTGACCTTCGCCGGAATGTACGGATATCAATGTATCGCAACAGGCTTATCACCGCCATCACCGCAACCCATGCGATTAAAGTACTGCGCGATGTAACGTTTCTCAGGATGACAGCGAGAACGAGCGAATTGATTGCCGTCGCAAGGAGACCGACAAGGGCGTTGCCATAGAGCTGCTTGACTTGCTCCACGTAAAGCGCACTTTGCCCTACCGTTGCTGGAGTGTTTTTGTCAAACTCTTCCGGAGGTTGCACGTATCTTACCGCGCTGTTGTGGGAAAAAGAATTTGAGAAGTGCTGCTATATAAAGAATGTATCGCCTGGTTGAAAAAGGTGGCGATATTGCGTTCACCTCGTCTGGGGAGGCGTGACATCAAGACGAAGTCGGACGCCGCCGGGCATTGAGCAGCCTGGAAAGGCTTGCCCGAAAAACCCCTCCCATGACCGCTTTCCCGAGAACAGTGTACGGAAAAAGAAGCAGAATGTCAATAGGGATCTTTTCGAAAGACGAACTCGGGCAGAGGAAGGGGAAGCGTTTGCCGTCGACCAATTCGACGGCGCGAAACCCCGGCTTTGAAGGCGGGGAAAGGAAGCGCCGCTCAGGGCCTACCCAGTCGTCGAAGGCCTCGCCCTTCATGCCGGGGAGCCGAAGGGTTGACTTAGGTCAAGGAAACTTTTTGAATTCATGCCATAATTAGAATCAAGCTTAGGATTCTGCATTCCGAGGGAGAAGGAGTGGGGAGATGGCCAAGAAGGTTGAGGTCTCAGAAAAAGAGAAGGCGGATATTCGGACATTGATGAAGTTCGTGGGGATTTTCTGCCGGGAGAAGCATCATGGAGACAAGGTTCCGTTCTCCTTCAGGTTGTATGATGTGACGCAGATTGAGGAAAAGGAGATCCCTCTCTGCCCTGAATGCACACGACTCCTCACCTACGGCCTGACCATGAGATTGAAGTGTCCTCATGATCCCAAACCCATGTGCAAGAAGTGCGAAACCCAGTGTTACCATGGTGAGTACAAAGAGAAGATCCGGGAAGTGATGAAATTTTCCGGGATGTATCTGGTGAAGCACGGGCGGGTGGATCTGCTGTATCACTACTTCGTATGAAGAAAGAGTAAGCAGTGATCAGTGACCCGTCATCAGTTAAGCAAGAGAAGGCAGAAAGCAGAATCCGGAGGACAATAAACAGAGATCAAAATAAGTAACGAGGCAGAAAGTGGGAAGGAGAAGATCAAAAACAGCTGGTAGAGATTCATTTTCGGCATGTCTTGCCTTTTACTGCTTTCTGCCTACTGCTTACTGCCTTCTGTTGTTTCTGACGGAGTTGCCCCAAGTCTCAATCTTTCAACCCGCCGTCTAAACCCTGGAATCCGATAGTTTCTTGTAGAGGAGACCGTATCTTATCCCGTGGCAGCTGATCAGGACCGAGGGACATCCCGTCTTCTCCATGGCCAGAGAGAGAATGGCCCCCCCGGCTAAGATGACGTCTGCCCGGGCGGGGGCAGGCCTGGGATCTTCTTCCGTTCGCTGAGAGGTTTGGATCGATAAAGGTCCAACTGGCGACGGAGTGCTTCTCCGGTCAGCGTGAAATGATGTATTCTTTCGGGGATGAATTCCTGGAGCCTCTGCTCGACGGATGCCAGGGTGGTTGCGGTCCCTCCAACAGCGACCATCCATACCCCTTCCCGGGGACGAGGAATCCGGACAAGCCATTGCCGGATTTCAGTCTCCATCGTTAACCATTCTTCTTCCCGAACGGGGTCCGAGGCAAGGAATTGCTCCGTAAAACGGACCGATCCAAGAGGGAGACTCATCCATTCCCGAACCTGATTGCTCTTGCCCAGGATGAACTCCGTACTGCCTCCTCCCACATCGACAACAAGGATCTCCCGACTCGTCTCTTTCAGATCTCTTGCCACCGACAGAAAGGAGAGATGGGCCTCTTCATCGCCCGAGATGACCTCAACGGGGAGGTGGAACTCCCGTTCAATCCATTCGAGAAAATCCTTGGAGTTCCTGGCCTCCCGGAGGGCGCTCGTTCCGACGGCAAGGATTTGTTGAACTTCCATCTGTCTGCACCGGTCCAGATACTGGGAAAGTGTCCGAAGCCCCCTTTCCATAGCCTCCCGGGAGAGGACACCGTTCTTTTGAAGGCCTTCCCCGAGACGGACAATCGTTTCCACTTCGACCAGGGGTTTGATCTCTTTTCCTTCCACCTGAGCGATCAGAAGAAGGATGGTGTTTGTCCCGATGTCAATGGAAGCGAGTCTGTTCATGGTTAGGGCTTTTCCCAGCGTGAACTGCCACGGGTCAGGGATTGACTTTATAGAAGAGCTGGTGCTCTACCATCTCGCAGAGGATATGGCCGACGAGAATGTGAGCCTCCTGGATACGGGGAGTGCTGGTGGAGGGAACCACGAGAGAGACATCCGCCATTCTCGCGAGGGGACCGCCGTCATTCCCGGTGAAAGCGACGGTCTTCATTCCAATCTCTTTTGCCACTTCAAATCCCTTGACCACATTTGGTGAGGACCCGCTTGTACTCAGGCCGAGTGCGACATCGCCTTCCCGTCCGAGGGCTCTCAACTGTTTGGAGAAAATCTCGTTAAACGTGAAGTCGTTCGAGACACTGGTGAGAATGGACGTATCGGTCGTGAGGGCAATCGCCGGGAGAGGAGGACGGTCCATGATGTACCGGTTGACGAACTCCGCGGCAAGATGCTGAGCGTCGGCTGCGCTTCCCCCGTTCCCGAAGAAGAAAAGTTTGTTTCCCGCTTCGAAGGCATGAGAAATGAGGTTGATGGCTTCGAGAAGTCTGGGAAGGTTTTCCTTGAGGAAACGGGTCTTGACCTCTGAGCTTTCCTTGAATCTTTTCAGGATGATGTTTTCCATCGGGACCTAATCTTATACTTCTCTCGTTTTCCTGTCAATGGTCTGTCTGATTTTGCCTGGATGCAGACACGTCTCTCAGGGTGGGTCTTGACTGAGAGGACACGATTAGGTAAGTTCTTAAGGTGAGAATCTGACCGGGATGGGCCCCGCTCATTAGGGCGGAGAGCCTCACTTGAAAGAGAAGGACGTTGCCGGGGATTCTTCACTCAATCCAAGTTCCGGCCCGGCGGAAAAAAGACTTCGGAGGCTACCGATGCAATCTTTCGACTATCAAAAAGCCTGCAGTGTGCAGGACGCGTTAGATCTGGCCGCAGCCCGACAGGGCCTATTCTCTTTCATGGCCGGAGGGACGGACTTGCTGGTCCAGATCAAGGGAGGAAAGAGAAAACCCCAATGCGTCGTTGACCTGAAGGGGATTCAGGAGATAGAAGGGCTCAAGCTCACTGGAAATGAGTTGTTCATCGGCGCCCTCACACGGATCAGGACGATCGAAACCTCCGCTCTTGTGTTAAAAAACGCGTCCCTCCTCGCACAGGCCTCGGCGAAACTGGGCTCGGTTCAGGTCAGGTACAGGGCGACGATCGGAGGCAACCTCTGCAATGCTTCCCCTTCTGCGGAAACGGCCCCGGCGCTTCTGGTCCTGGATGCGCAGGCAGTGATCTGTGGAAAGGCGGGCACGAGGGTCGTTGAGCTTGATCGGTTTTTTTCAGGTCCGGGTGCCACGGTCTTGACCGAGGGTGAGATCCTGACGGAATTGAAGATCCCTTTGAGCGGGTCCCGCCGGGGGGCTGTCTACTATAAACTTTCCACGCGGAGGGCCATGGATCTGGCGTTTGTGGGTGTGGCGGTCCTGCTTGAAGTGGGAAGTGACAATCACATCACGAAGGCTCGGATCGCCCTGGGCGCGGTCGCGCCGACGCCGATCCGGGCGCCGTTGGCGGAAAAGCGGTTGGAGGGCATGGTGCTCAGCCCTGAGGCGGCCCGAGAATCTGCGGAACTGGCGGTTCAGGCCTGTAAACCGATTTCGGATCATCGGGCCAGCGCGGAATACCGGAGGGAAATGGTCAGGGAACTCTGTGAGAAAGGATTGCACGAGGCCTATGTCCTGGCAACGACTTTGACGAAAGGGAAGAACGGATGAAACAAGCCATTGAAATGAGAGTGAACGGTCGGGAGGTACAGGTGTCTGTGGACGGGAGCCAGACCCTTTTAACGTTCTTGCGAGAAGAGCTCGACCTCACAGGAACCAAGAGGGGTTGTGACCAGGGCGATTGCGGAGCTTGTACGGTGCTCTTGGATGGTCAGCCGGTGAATGCTTGTCTGGTCCTCGTTTCAGAGGTGGCAGGCAGGGAGGTAACCACCATCGAAGGCTTGAGCCGGGACGGAAGACTCCATCCGGTGCAGCAGGCTTTTGTCGATTTCAACGCCGTTCAATGCGGGTTTTGCACTCCGGGCATGATTTTGACGGGGGTCGCCCTGCTCAAGGAAAATCCCGATCCTACCCCGGAAGAGATTCGCCAGTATCTGGGAGGAAATCTCTGCCGCTGCACGGGTTATGGCAAGATCATCCGTGCCATTCAGGCGGCTGCCGGTCGGTCTTCCTGCAAAGAGGAGGTGCGGCCCACCAAGGCGGAAGTAAGACGGCTGGAAGCCCCTGAGAAGACCACAGGCGACGCCGCATTTGCGGGTGACATGAAACGGCCGGGGATGCTGAAAGGCATGATCCTTCGAAGCGAGGTTCCTCATGCCCGCATCAAGGGGATTAAGACGGAAAAAGCCCGCTCCCTCCCAGGCGTGGCAGCTGTCATCACGGCACAGGACTTTCCGGATGTCCGGTTCGGGCTGGTCGTTCAGGATGAGACGGTGTTGGCCAGAGACAAAGTCCGGTACATCGGCCAGCCCGTGGCAGCGGTTGCGGCCGCAGACCTGGAAACGGCCCGGCAGGCGCTGGATCTGATCGAACTGGATTTGGAGGAGCTTCCGGCTGTCTTGACCTTTGATCAGAGCGTCGAGGCCCATGCTACCCTTATTCATGAAAAGCTGAAGGAGTATACGTCCAAGGTGCCGCGAAAATGGCATGGGAACATCTGCCACCAGACCCGAGCCAGGAAAGGCGATGTCCAAAAGGGTTTTGCGGAGTGCGATGTGGTTGTTGAAGACACCTATGTCATGCCGGTGGTTCACCAGGCCCCGCTGGAACCCCGTGCCGTCCTCGCCGAGCCGGATCCCTACGGAAGGATTCATATCTGGTGCAGTACGGCCCGGTCGTTCAATATCCGATCGGGCCTCTCTGAGGTCCTGGGCCTTCCCATGTCGAACATCCGCGTCACAGGAGCGAGAATCGGCGGCGGTTTCGGCGGCAAAGGCGAGATCGCCATCGAACCCATCGCAGCCATGCTGGCCTTGAAGACGAAACGGCCGGTGAGAATCGAACTGACCCGCCAGGAGGATTTTCTGTCGGCCACACCGCGTCATTCCATGGAGATCTGGATCAAGACCGGTGCGAAGAAAGACGGCACCTTAGTTGCCCGGCAGGCGCGCATCAAAGTGGATACCGGCGCCTTTGCCTTCTTCGGGCCCAATACGACGTCAAACGCTGTGCTCCTCATTCACGGACCTTACAATATTCCCAATGTCCTGCTGGAGGGGACCTGCGCCTACACGAACAAAATCTCCTGCGGCCCCTGCCGGGGCCCCGGCGCGCCCCAGGTTCATTTCGCCGCAGAAACTCAGCTGGATCAAATCGCCCGTAAGCTGGGGATGGATCCCATTGAGCTCCGGATGAAAAACGCATCCAAGACCAATGACCTGACGGCCATCGGACAGGTCCTGACCGAGGGTGGCTATCAGGACGCCCTTGCCCAGTTGAAGAAATATATGGAGGAACATCTGACGGTGCTGCCGGAGGTGGACGAGGGAAAGGCCCTTGGTATTGGTGTGGCAGGTGGGTTCTGGGGAATGGGCGGGGCCGGTTCGAGCGCAACGGTGAGATTGAACGAGGACGGGACGGTCATTCTTTCAATGGGGGCCGTGGAGATCGGTGCTGGCTCCGATACGGCCATGGCCCTGCTGATTTCAGAGGAGCTGGGCATTCCCCTCGATCGCATCCGGGTGGTCAGCGGTGACACGGAGACCTGTCCTTACGACTTCGGCGCCATAGGGAGCCGCACCACGCAGGCGATGGGTGTGGCTGTCTGTCAGGCCGTCGAGGGGGTGAAGAAGCAGCTTCTTGGCTTTGCGGCAAACCACCTGAAGATCCCGAAAGAATCCCTGGTCGTCGGCGGGGGGAAGATCTACGTCAGCGAAAAGCCCGAGGTCGCAATTCCCATCGCCAAGGCTGCTCAGATCATTACCATGGCCAGAGGGCCCGTCGTGGCAACGGGAAGCAATGCCGCAGCCGTGCCGCCGTTCAATCCTGAGTGCGCTGAAAATATGACGGCGGCGAGCCGGCCCTTTTTTGCCTACGGGGCCCAGGCCGTTGCCGTACAGGTGGACAGGGCGACGGGAAAGGTGGATGTGTTGAAAGTGGTGGCAGCTCACAACGTGGGCAAGGCCGTCTTCAGACCGGGAATTGAAGGTCAGATTCGAGGGTGGAGTGGCCATGGGACTGGGATTCGCCCTGAGCGAAGAGGTGATCTTCTCGAACGGAAGACCGGTGAATGACTCCTTTCTCGACTACCGCCTGCCCACCATCATGGACGTTCCGGAGATCATTCCGGTTATTGTCGAGAAAGAGGATGCCAGGAGCCCGGAGGACATCCGGGGGGTCGGAGAGCCGACCACCATTCCGACTGCGGCGGCTGTCGCCAACGCGGTCTTCGACGCCGTCGGCGTCAGGGTGAACCAGGTTCCACTGACGCCGGAGAGGGTCTACTGGGCGATGAAGAAGCAGGGGATGACGGAATAAGCTCAGAAGATGCAAAAGGAAGACGGTCCCATATCCCTTCTTCCCGGGAGACGGGGCAGCTCTCGCACCCGTGGGAATCGCTGGCATTTTATTGTTTGCTGTTTACTGATGACTGGTCACTGATTACTGATCACTGGTACTTGCGTCCGTCAGATATTGAGCATCTGCGGAGGAAAGGTGATCGTGACAGCCCCGTCCGGGCAGTCCAGACGGCAGCATCCGCAATGCCAGCATTCCAAGGGATACAAGACAACGGGTTTCTTTTTTCCCTCCTGAAGAATGACATCCCCGGGACAGTGCCTGTCACAGGTTCCGCAGCATGTGCATTTTTCCTCGTCAATGACGGGTGGCATCTTATTCCTCTCATCTTAGATATTGTATTCCAGCGGATGGAACCTCGTTCTGATCTCTGAATCATTCTCTTTTTTCACGACGATCAGCCCGCAAAAATCCCTGTCGTTCTGGTCCGGGTAATCACTTCGATAGAAGTACGGTATGAATCTGCTCTCTTTCCTGACCAAGGATGCCGTGCAGCAGATCATCCCCACGTTCAGCAGGTCCTGCGCTTCATGGACCCGCATCAGTTCATGGTAATTTCCCGCCTTGAGCCGATCCTTGTACGCGTTCATTCCCCTGAGCTTGCCCATGGCTGTTTTCAGACTCGTTTCATTTCTGACAGGAATCAAATGGTCGGTCATGATCTTCCGGACCACCTCTTCAAACTCATAATGTGTTACCCCGGTTTTCCGATCCAGGGGGGCGAAGACCCGTTTCATCTCTTCTCCGGCCTGCTCCGGGCTCACGTTCATGAGCTGAGTCTGCGAAGCATAGGCGGCCGCCTTCTTTCCCGCCAGGTACCCTCCGGTGACGCTGATATGAAAACTTGCCTGCTGGTCCGCACAGTCTCCGGCCGCGTATAACCCGGGGAGGGAGGAGGCGCAATTCTTATCGATACGGATTCCAGCCCCGCTGACTTCCGAGGGACCGCACTGAAGGGCCTCGGAAACCATGACCTCGATGAGCCCCTTTTCGAAGGCCGCTTCTCCCTTTGCCTTGAGAAAGTCAGGCAGGGTATCTTTGTCGTACCCGAGGGTCATGAAGAGGTGTTCCCGCTTTTCGGAGTCGAGATGCCTCGCATCAACGAAGATAGGTCCTCTTCCTTCTCGAATCTCCTTCAGGGTGGCCCAGACGACCATGCTTCGTGGAGCCTTTGTTGCCAACGTGTGAATCCGCTCCATGTAAGGTTCGCCAGCTCCATTGATCAATTTACACCCCATGCTGAAGAAAGCACCGAACCCCGGGGCTGAAAATCCCTTGGGCACGAGATTCATCCACACGTATTCCATGTTGGCCAATTCCGCACCGGCATCCAGGGCCATGGACTGGAAATCTCCCGTATCATAAGGGCAGTGCCAAGTATTGAAGGGCATGTTCGTCGGGCTTTGAAAGAGCCGGTTGGTCTCGCCGGTTGCCCCGATGATCGCCTTCGCGTGAATGACATCATACTCCCCGGTCCGGATATTGAATGCAGCAGCCCCGCAAGCCATTCCGTCTCTGGTAAAAACCTTCGTCGCTGTGGTCTTCTCGAGGGCCCTGACGCCCAGCCGGGTGACCTTTTTGGCCATGTTCGGCTTCAGCTGTTTGCCGTTGAAATTGATCAAATAAGGACCGGGCTGTCCCATCGCCCGCGTCCGGTAATACCTGCCTTCCTGATTGCGGAGGGGGATTCCTAACCCCTCGATCCGTTTCATGGCATCGCTTAACTCATTGCAGAAGACCGCTTCCTGAATGTTGAGATCCACCGTCCCTTTTCCAATTTCGACACAGTACTTGAGATAAGCTTCCTTCGTGTCCCACGGTTCTCCTTCGTTCAGATAGGCCATGAAGTGGTCTACGCCTCCGCCGATCGATCCGCTCCGGGCAATCCCCCCTTTGTCTATCACGAGGACGGACACCCCTTCTTCTGCTGCGGCCATGGCGGCGTTCAGCCCGGCAAGACCGCCTCCGACGATGAGTACGTCCGTTCTGATTTCCTGCTTCGGCTGAAGTTTCATGAGAGACATCCTCCGGGTCTCCTTCTAACCTTGCGCTGTGGCGGGAGACGCTTTTCGACGTTTCGCCACCTGCTGGATCGTTGCGATCAGGGTCAAAACGAAACCTGTCCCGAACACGAGATAGCTCTGTGTGACGATACAAACAATGAAGAGGATAACGGGGATTAAAATGAGAAGCCTTTCCACAACGGACAGGCGATTGAGGTAATAGCCGCAAATGACCAGCTGAAGAAGGACAACCATGAAGATACTGCTGGCAATGGCCATGCTGGATGTCAGGGGATCCTGGTCCATCAGGAGCAGAATCGGGGCAAAGACCGCAAGGTAGGGGATGATGAAGGCGCCGATGGTGATCTTCGTCGCCTCCACTCCGGTCTCAAAATAGCCTGACCCGGCCAACCCTGAGGCGACGAAGGCTGCCATGGCGACGGGAGGGGTGACCATGCTCAGGCAGGCAAAGTAAAAGACAAAGTAGTGTGCCTGCAGGAGATCCACCCCCACTCTGACCAGAGCCGGGGCGGCGGTCATGCCGACAAGCATGTAGGCGACCGGGGAGGGCACCCCGCAACCCAGAATGAGGGAGACGATCATCGTCAGGAACAGGATGACTCCTACGTCTCCGCCCCCGAGTTTTGCAATCTGGACAGGAAGCTTGATCCCGAGCCCGGTCATTTCGATGGGACCGATGACCAGACCGAGGAGCGCACAGGTGACCGCGATCTGGGCCCCTGTGACCGATCCGCCGGCAGCGGCCTGAAGCCATGTTTTGAGAGGTCGGCGGTCCTTCTTCCGGAGGAGACTGATGAGGATGACCATGAGGATCGTCCAGAAGATGCTGAACTGGACGCTGAACCTCAGAACGAGAAAGACCGTCAGGACGCCGAGCGGGACCAGAAAGGAAGGGGCGGACAGCAGCAGCTCTCGGTAATCCGTTTTTTCTTTCATGGGTTCAATGCCCAGACGGATGGCCTGAAGCTGGACATAGACACCGCAGGAAAGGTAATAGAGAAGTGCGGGAATGATGGAAGCGATGGCGATTCGGATGTAAGGAATCCCCGTCAGGTCCGCCATCAGGAAGGCGGCGGTCCCTAATACAGGCGGCATGATCTGGCCTCCCGACGAGGCAGCGGCTTCGATGGCGCCTGCCTGGTGGGGCTTATAGCCGAGCCTCTTCATCAGCGGGATCGTAAAGGCGCCTGTCGTTGCCACATTGGAGGTTGCCGATCCGGAAACCATTCCGAAGGCGCAGCTGCTGACGACGGCTGTCATGGCGCCGCCCCCTCGAAGGCGGGATCCGACGAGCTTGCTGAATTCTTCAAAGAAACGGGGGGCCCCGGTGATCTGAATCAGAGCCCCGAACATGATGAAGAGAAAGATGTAATTCGAGGAGACCGAAATGCCAAGGCCGTAAATCCCCGTGAACAGAGAGAGCCTTGACAGAACCGAATCCCAGGGCAGGTAGGCCGATGTCATGGGATGGGGGAGCTTGTACCCCCAGAACGCATAGAGCGTGAAGATGGCCGCGAGGATCGGGAAGACATATCCGAAACTGCGTCTTGTTGCCTCGACGACAACGATAATCAAGACGATGCAGAAGGCAAAATCCAACCCCTCCGGATATCCCATGCGGGCGGCCAGGTCCTCCGAATAGATCCCCATATATCCGACGATGCCCAAGGAAAGGACGAGGAGGACCAGGGTTGAAATCCTTGTCCCTTTCTTCGTCGTCTTCTTCAGAAGGAGCAGGAATACCAGCGACAGGGAAAAGCCTAAATGAATGTTATAGAATTGATAGACACTGACGAACAGATACTGCGTGCTCGCGAGCTGAAAGATCGCCATTGCCACGCCCAGGATGGCGATGGCCAGGTTGATCGTTTTGTCCGAGTTCATGCCCCCTGTCCTCTCACGGTTTGACTTTCAATCCCTTTTCTTTGAATAGCTTCAGGGCCCCGGGATGCCAGACCTGTTCTCCTCCGGGAATGTCGGTCATATTCTCCCGGGTCATGAACTTGCCTATGGCATGGTATTCTCCAAACTTGCCGATGTTTTCGTAAATGGCCTTGACCACCTCAAAGACCACTTCTTCGGGCATGCTCTCATCCGCGAGCCAGAAGTTGGTCGCAAGCAGCGCAGAGTGAGGTTCCTTATTGGCAAACTTGTAGGCGCCAGGCGGGACTTCCACGCTTCTCAGAATGGGTACGCCGAGCTTCTTGTTCGCCGCTTCGATCGCCTCCTTGCCCCAGTCGATGCCGTAGACGGGAAATGCGCTCAGGATCTCATTCATCTGAGGAGAAGGCACCCAGTTCGGACCTGCGGAAGACATGGCCATGATCGTGGCATCGATCAGCCTGTCCAGGAAGGCGTCTTTTGCCTGGGCAGCCATCATCCGCTCTTTCTTGAAACTGTCAAAGGCCTCCTTGCCCCATCCGTTCTCTCCTACAAGCTTCGTATAAATCCACAACATGGATTCAACCTGGGCGACGTTGACCCTCTTTCCCTTCAGGTCGCGCCAGGTCTTGATTTTAGGGTCCCGGGCGATGAGCGTAATGCCTGCTTGGCTCAATACGGAGGCGACCTTCCAGCTGCCGTACTTGAACTTCTGGAAGGGTTCTTCCCCCATGCTCGCAAGCCAGGAGGCGGCATTGTCGCTGATGATCAGCGTATTCTTTCTCATCTCCTGGCTCCTGGCCAGCTGCTTGAGGTTGTCGATGAAGCCCAGGGATGCGACGTTGGAGACCCTGAGCCAGGGGTGATCCTTGTTGATGATCTCCGTCAGAGCCTGGGAAAGAACGAACTGGGGCTGCCCGGAGGTGGCGCTGATAATCGTCAGTTTGAATTCAGGGTGGGAAGACGGCGCCGCTGCGCCGGCGGGTCCCGTTATCGACAGAACCGACACGAAAAGGAATAAAGAGCATCGCGTCACCAGTCTCTTCCAAAGCCGTATTCCTGTCATCCTGCGCCTCCTTGATGCGAGAGTAGGTCCTATTTCCAGAGACCTTTTTACGATAACTCCGGAAGGTTGTCAACCGGTTTTTTGAGATTCAAAGTGTCTTCTTTGAATTCATTCCGGTCTTCAGGAGAAGCGGTCCGGCTCAGCAGGCTTGGAATCAGACGAATCCACGTGATATGATTACAGCGAACTGCTTTCGGGAAGGAGAGGCCGGGCATGGGTGAGGTTGCCGTCATTTACGGGAACCAGGTTTTGCGAATGGTCGAGCAGTTGCTGGAAAGAACGGGCGCCCTGGATCGTTTACGCCCGGATGACACGGTGATGATCAAACCCAATCTCGTGGCCTCCCGTCAGAACTGGATCGGCAGTGTTCCCGTTCCGTTACCCCGGTTTTCACGCTACCTGGCGGGGTGGTTCAAAGGTACGGGTCTGCCCAGTCAGGTCCACGAAGAGGTATCTTCGATTCCATGGGTTTCCCGTCGAGACGGTCTTTGATCCACTCCGCGACCGTGACGCCCCAATTGGGTCCCAGGGCGCTGGAACTGGCCGAATGAAGGGCGTGTTTTTCGGCCTGGTAGAGAACGAGCTGTTTGGGCGCCTTGATCCTGTCGAGGAGATCGTAGGTGTATTCAATGGGGCTCAATTCATCGTCTTCCCCGGCGATGACCAGGTAGGGACACTTGATCTGCTCGGCCACGCCCTCCAGGGTCAGGGTTTGAGCAAACCGATCAAACTCCGCTTCATCCTCGTACCCCGCCATGTACATGAACCGGAGCTTGAACGTCGGAGAGGCCATGTTGAAAAGGGTATTAAACCCGGGTTCGTGACACACATATGCGACGGCACAGCCCTTGATCCTTTCATCTATGGAGGCCACCTGAGTTCCGACGAAGGAGCCAAAGCTCACGGCAAAGACGGCGATGCGGTCCGGGTCAAGCTCCGGCCGGCTCCGCATCCATGCGAGGGCTGCACGGCCTGCGTCCTTGAAATTCGATGGCTGTAATGTGGATGTCCCGCACGGTGCATTCACCTTGTCCCGGGCCGTCGATCGCAAGGCTGGCGATCCCGCGCTCAAGAAACCGGTCACCGTAAAGGGAGTGCATCATCTCCTTGAACCCGTCCATCCCGTCAATGGAGAGGATACAGGGTAACCTGCCTGAGGGCCTTTTCGCGGGCAGGTGAAGGTACCCGGGCAGGGACTTTTCACCGAAAGGAATTTCGACCCGCCGTATTTCATGGTCCGCATGGCGGGCATACTTCAGATAACAATCGGTTTTCCTGTCATTGAACGCGAGGTTCTCCGGTGAATTCTCGAAGAGGGGCCACTGGGCGCTTCCGTAAAGAAGAGAGGCAAGGAAAAATTCCGGTAACTGAGCTATTACGAAACGGACTTTCAAAAATATATTGACTTTCCGGGAGGACAATTATATAAACGGGTGTTTCGTCGCAAGGGAGAGTTCGATACATCAGAAAAGAAGGGGGAGGATGCCAAATGAGAAAAGGAATCGTGACCATCCTTACCGTTTTATTTGCGTTAATGTTGTGTGCGTCTTCTGTTCTTGGCCAGACGTCCAAACCCTCGGGACCGGGTACGGCCCCGATTCGAATCGGGGGAGCGATCTCCCTTACCGGGCCATGGGCTGAAATGACGACAGTATTTGTGAACGAGGGGAATGATGAAATATCCTGATTTGATCAGCGGATTATTCTGGCTCCTGATCGGCCTCTTGCTGACCCTCTGGTCACTGACCTATCAGATCGGGAGTCTGACCCAGCCGGGGCCGGGCTATCTCCCTCTGGCGCTGGGGATTCTTCTGCTTCTCCTTTCCGTGATTCTATTGGTCGGCCAGAGAAGAAAAGGATCACACCCAAAACGGTCTATCTCGTTTTCATCCTCCACCGGTGGATGGAAGAAGGTGGTCTACACGGTCGTGGTCCTGGGCCTTGCGGCCTTTTTCTTTGAGACTCTGGGTTATCTGCTCACCTTCTTTTTCATGATCGGTCTCTTGATGAAAGGAGCCGAGCATCAGAGCTGGAGAAAGATTCTTCTCACCGCGTTTCTGACGACGGCAGGGGTTTACGTCGTCTTTGTCCTTTTGCTGGAGCAGCCGCTGCCGCGCGGTTTCCTCGGAGTTTAGCCTATGGGTATTTTAGATCATCTGGTTCTGGGTTTCGGTGTCGCGCTGACGCTGAACAATCTCCTTTTCTGTTTCCTGGGGGTCCTGATCGGGACGCTCATCGGCGTTCTCCCGGGAATCGGGCCCGTCGCAACCATCTCATTGCTTTTGCCCGTTACGTTCGGGATGGACCCGGTCACTTCGATCATTATGCTTGCGGGGGTCTATTACGGGGCCCAATACGGAGGGTCCACGACCTCTGTCCTGGTCAATATTCCGGGCGAAGCCTCGTCGATTGTGACCTGCCTGGACGGCTATCAGATGGCCCGACAGGGAAGAGCGGGGCCCGCCCTCGGAATGGCCGCATTTGGCTCCTTTATCGGGGGCACCGTCAGCATCATCGGACTGATGCTCCTTGCACCCATCCTTGCCAGGGCCGCCCTCAAGTTCGGGCCTCCGGAGTATTTTGCCCTGATGTGTTTCGGTTTGACCATGGTGATCTATCTCTGTGTGGGGTCCCTCACAAAAGGATTGATCATGGCCGTGGCCGGTCTTGCCCTGTCGATGGTCGGACAGGATCCGGTGACAGGGACCACCCGCTTCACGATGGGAAGCATCACCTTCATGGACGGTGTGGGACTGGTGCCGGTGGCCATGGGGGTTTTCGGCATTGGCGAGGTTCTGACGAATATCGAAGAGAACATCAAGCAGGAGATCTTTTCGGCAAAGATCAAAGGGCTCTTTCCGACATTGAAGGACTGGATAGACTGTAAATGGCCGATTATCCGCGGAACGCTCATCGGGTTTTTCATGGGAATTCTTCCGGGGGCGGGGGTTGTGATTCCCACCTTTATGTCTTATGCGGCGGAAAAGCGTTTCTCCCGCCATCCGGAGAAGTTCGGGAAAGGGGCCATCGAAGGAGTGGCAGGTCCTGAGACGGCAAACAACGCAGCCACCGGAGGTTCGCTGGTGACGCTTCTGTCTCTTGGCATTCCTGCGAATATCGGAATGGCCGTCCTTCTCGGGGCCTTTATCATCCATGGTATCCAGCCCGGTCCCCTGCTGATCACCAAGCACCCCCAACTCTTCTGGGGAACGATCGCCAGCATGTACATCGGAAACGCGATGCTGATCGTTCTCAACCTGCCGTTGATCGGTGTCTGGGTGAAGATTCTGAAAGTTCCTTACAACATCCTTTTTCCGCTTATCCTCCTCTTCTGTTTTCTGGGGGTCTACAGTCTGAACAATAATTTCTATGAGATCGTGATCATGGTGGGTTTTGGCGTCTTCGGATACTTCATGAGAAAATTCGGTTTTGAAGGGGCTCCGTTTCTCCTGGCCATGGTCCTCGGGCCCTTAATGGAAACCGCATTCCGCCAGTCCATGCTTTACGGAGATCCTCTCATCCTGTTCAAGCGGCCCATCTCGATGGTCCTTCTGATCCTCAGCCTTTTCCTGATCTTTTCGCCGATCTTTTCAGGGATTGCACGAAAAAGAAAGAAGCTGGAAGAAGTCCTGGAATAGAGAAACAACCTTAAAGTCGCCGGAAGTGGCATTCCAGGGGCAGCCCAGTGCTCCTCGATAGAGATTCGTTTCATCTTCGTTGTATCTCCTGTCATGATCTTCAGTTCCGACCTGCCTGAATCGCCGAAATGGTCCACATCCCCCTGTTCATAACACCTCAAGTCTTTGAAACCGAACGGAATTTGCTCCCCGGATCGAGTTGTTTCCATCGGTCTGATGACGATTGAACGGTCTATTCCATTTTTTCACCCTGAATCCCTTGACCGGCCCGTCCCCAGCTGGTCTCAGCCGGGGAAGGGACACAATATAAATTCTTACCGGGAAGTCCTTCAACACACTTAGGACGTCGAACGGCTCCGCCCTTAGGGCGAGAGCTTCACACTTATTCTTAAGGTTTCCCCTGAAAATGCCGAAAGTATCACTATGAGAATTGAAGAAGTCCCGCAGCGGAACGTGATTGAGATCCGGAGCGGATCCGGAAGAAATGAAGCAGGGAAAAACAAAGATAGGACTGCGGTCCGGGGGAGGATGGAGAACATGCCCGATTTGACGAAAACAATGGATCAGGCGGTGAAGGTGATGGCGGTGAAGGAAGGTAAGTATCTGACCTTTTCACTGGCGGGGGAAGAATACGGGATCGGTATTCTAAAAGTGAAGGAGATCATCGGAATGATGCCGATTACGACAATTCCCAGGACACCTTCCTATGTGAAGGGGGTCATCAACCTCCGTGGGAAAGTGATTCCGGTCGTGGACCTGAGACTCAAGTTCGGGATGGAAGAGATAGGGTATACGGAGCGGACCTGCATCATCGTGGTGGAGATTCGAGGTCAGAAGAGCTCAGTCCTGGTCGGCACTGTGGTGGATTCCGTGTCAGAGGTATTGAGTATCAAAGGCGCTGATATCGAAGAAACCCCAGCTTTTGGGGCCCGCCTGGATACGGACTATATCCTTGGGATGGCGAAGATGAACGGGGGAGTGAAGATCCTTCTCGATATCGACAAGGTGCTGGGTACGGAGGATGCGGCTCTCCTGGACCAGGCAGCGTAGTGAAAGCAGTGTCCCCCTTGAGGACGCTCATTTTAAGGAGTTCTATCAGAACCGGAATAAAGCCCGGTCCGTCTGCTTCCGCAGGGGCTCTCGTGCAAAAGAAGAAAGAGAATGACATCGAAGCAGGAGTTGGTTCGCGGGATAATGAGAGAAGTATAAACGGCGGGGGAAGAGGAGGAACCAGAACCTGAACACACTTAACCCAATCCAAACAGGAGGTGTATCCATGAAAAAGCTGATGGTAGCGGTCTGGGCAAGTCTTTTTATTCTGACGGTGGGAAGCGTCACGTATGCTGCGGAATTCGGTACGGCAGCGGAGGCAGAGGGAATGGTCAAGAAGGCCATCCAATCCATCAAGAGCGATGGTAAAGAGAAGGCATTTGCTGAAATCAGCAACCCGAAAGGAAAGTTCATAGATCGGGACCTTTACATCTTCATTTACGATATGACCGGCAAGTGTGTTGCCCACGGATTTAATCAGAAGATGATCGGAAAAGACCTCGTTGAGATGAAAGATCCGGATGGGAAGTTCTACGTCAAAGAAAGAATCGAAATTGCAAAGACAAAGGGAAAGGGCTGGCAGGACTATAAGTTTACGGACCCTGTTTCCAAAAAGCTTGAGCCGAAGTCTGCTTATATCGAAAAGGTTGACGACCTGATTGTCGGTTGCGGCATCTACAAAAGGTAATGCCGTCTGGCTTCGGAGGATGGACAGATCACCGGAAAGGTTGAACGTACAGCTCAAACAGGGTGACGTTCTTCCACGAAAGAGGGGCAGAGAGAACGGAAACCCTGTCCGTCCGGTGGCTGTCTCACTTTCGTGGAAAGTCCATCATCCCAGTTTCTCTTTATCCGGTTGAGGAGGGAATCTGAATATGAAATTCATGCAGGTTTTTGCGAACATGAAGATGTCCATGAAACTGATGGTTGCGCCTTCCGCCGTCATCGTCTTTCTTCTGATCCTCGGGTGGGTGGCTTACCAGGGTCTCTTCAAGCAGAAGAACGCCATGGAGGACGTCTTCAACAACCGCTTCAAGAAATACCAGACGAGCGCGACGGTGCTGAAGGACCTCGCGGGTGTACACGCCAGTCTCTATAAGGTGATCAGCTGGGCCAATGCAAAATATGACGAGAAGAAGATCGACCAACTGGGCAAAGACCAGATTGCTGTCATGGACCGCACTGCCGCCGTGGTGGGAAAGGCCCTTGAATCTTCGGGCCTGAGCCGGGAGGAGAAGGACGTCTATGGGGCCGTTGCAGGCCAACTTGCGGAGTATCGAAAGACAGGCTTTTCCGCCATCGATCTGGCCACTTCCGACCTGAACATGGCTACCATGTATATGGAGAATGCGGACACCAAGTTTCAGACGTTGAACAAAAGTCTCCACGACCTCCTGTCCCTTGAAAACAAGCTGAGCCAGGAGGGGTATGATCTGTCCATGATGACTTACGGGTCCTCCTTCAGAATCCTGATCGTGATCACGGGAATTGCCATCGGTGTCTCCATTCTGATCAGTCTTCTCATGTCCCGGAGAATCAGCCGACCCGTCCGCCGGACGATGGACATCGTCAAGCGGATTGCGGAGGGCGATCTGACCCAGGAATTGGAGATCAGATCGAGGGACGAGATCGGGGAACTGGCCGAGTCGGTCAATACCATGCGTGTGAAGATGGGCGATGCGGTGGGGCAGTCGGTGGCCATGTCCCAGAGCCTTTCGGAGGCGGCTTCGGAACAGGCGGCTTCCCTGGAAGAGACCACATCTTCCCTGGAGGAGATGACTTCCATGACGAAACAGAATGCAGGCAACGCGACAGAGGCCAACCGTCTCATGAATATGGCCCAGGGGGTGATTCAAAAGGCCGACGGGTCGATGGGGGAACTGACGGGATCCATGCACGAGATCGCCAAAGCGAGCGAGCAGACCCAGAAGATCGTCAAGACGATCGATGAGATCGCCTTTCAGACGAACCTGCTGGCCCTGAATGCGGCCGTGGAGGCGGCCCGTGCGGGGGAGGCAGGGGCGGGGTTTGCGGTGGTGGCCGACGAGGTTCGAAATCTGGCTCTGCGTGCGGCAGAGGCGGCCAAGAATACGTCTGGGTTGATGGAGGATATCGTCCGGAAGGTCAAGAACGGGGAACAGCTCGTGGGGGTGACCAATGGGGCCTTCCGCCAGATCACGGAGAGCTCGACGAAGGTGGTGAAACTGATCGGAGAGATTGCCGGGGCTTCCAGAGAACAATCGGAGGGGATCGACCAGGTCAACAAGGCCGTGGCGGAGATGAACAGTGTGACCCAGCAGAACGCGGCGGGAGCGGAGGAACTGGCATCGATCATGGCCATGTTCAAGACCCGAGTTGAATCTTCAGGTGTTTCAAATTCTCCAAGGGGAAAAGGCAAGGCCGTACGTGCTCTGATTCCTTCTGGGAAGAAAGATTCGGGGACGGGGCCGTCTCGCGGCGCAATGAGAGAGATAAGACCGGAAGAGGTGATCCCCCTTGAGGACGCCCACTTCAATGAATTCTAACAAGGAACACAGGGAACAGCACCAGCCTCGGTATTATTCGCTCCCTGGTTTGATCAACCCCTGCACGGATCTTCCCGATCGAGGCGTGCAACGCGTTCCCGCCATGCCGGAAGGACGTCGGGATTGCGGAGATAGAGAGGGGGCTCGCCGCGCAGCACGCGTTTGACGTTCTCGATTGCGGCGGGGACGAACGACTCGTTGGTCTCTATCGAATGTCCAACGATATGAGACGTGAGAATGATGTTGTCCAACTCACGCAGCGGATGGTCGATTTGCAGAGGCTCCTGCTCGAAGACGTCGAGTGCCGCACCGGCGATCCGTCGTGCCTTCAACGCTTCATGAAGAGCCTGTTCATCGATGACGCCTCCCCGGGACGTATTGATCAGATACGCCGTCGGCTTCATGCGAGCGAGTTCGGGTGCACCGATCATATGACGCGTCTCTTGGGTTAAAGTCACCTGAACGTCGACCACGTCGCTTTCGGCGAGCAAGGTCGGCAGGTCCACCGGTCTGACGCCCTCCGGAAGCGTGTCCGGAGCCACGTACGGATCCGTCGTGAGGAACTTCGTCCCCCAGCCGGCAAGTCGGTCAACCGTGGCGCGGGAGATCCGGCCGAACCCGACGAATCCGATCGTCTTGCCACGTACCGCGCGAGCCGGGATTTCCAGCGGCCCCGGTCTGGGCAGGTTCAACCGGGTGAGACGCTCCTTGTACGGAAGATTGAGTATCAGGGTGACGATCAGCAAGACGTTCGCCTCCGCCATGCCTAAGAAATTCTCGGGTGTCGCACCATTGCCAACCACAAGCCCAAGATCTCTTGCGTCGGCAAGGTCTATGGAATCTGTGCCGATCGTAGGAAAAATGACAGCACGCAGCCGCGGAGCGGATTCGAGCAGCGGACGCGGGCAGCGCGTTCGCGACGAGATCAGCATGACGTCCGCTGGGCCGAACAATTCCGGCCAGGACTCCGGCGGATACTCGGTTGGCTGCGGCGGCTTGTGCGGCCGGCCTCGGAGGATCTGGCAGCCCTGCTGCTGAAGGGCATCGGCGATCTTGTCGAGGACGGCATTGAGGGCGTAGTCCCGCCCGATGAACACGACTGGCCTATGTGCCATGATGTCACTCCTGCGATGGTATAAGGCTAACAACCTAAGGTTCAGGTTGAGGCTAAGGATCGAAGATAGACAGGACTCGCCCCCAACTGACAGAGATAAATTCTTAGATTAGGCCGTGCCAGAATCTACACGATCTCCACGAGCTCTTCGGTGAATTTGTGCACGCGCTCGACCACACCGGTATCGCCGATGAAGTAGTTGTCGGTGATGTTTCCGTACAGCCGGTGGGTGACATAGGTCGGATGGCACGTGATGTTCATGTTCTTCTGGATCGTCATGGTCTCATCGAACCGGATCAGCGGCCGTTCGACCAGATCGCAGCCCTGTCCATGGCAGAAGAGCCTTTTCTCCTCCGGCCGTCCGTTCCTGCGCATGAACTCGTTGTAGGAATCCCAGATCGTCTTGCAGGATGCTCCGGGCGTCATCAGCTTGAGCGCGTGATTTCGCGCTTCGAGCATGAACGCTGCCTCTTCCTTCATCTCATCCGTCGCCTTGCCGACGACGCAGGTTCGGCTGAGTTCACCGTACATGCCGCCGGGTCCGCTGGTCTCGATGAGCAGCGTGAACATGTCGCCTTTTTGGATGATTTTGTTCTGGAAGTGGCGGTGTTCGTGACCGTAGGGATGTCCGGGCTGGTAGGAGCAGATCAGGTACAGCCCCTGCTCGCCGCCGCGACGGACGATTTCATACTCGGCGAGCGCGGCGAGTTCGATCTGGCGCATGCCAGGCTTGATTGCCTTGAAGACGGCTTGCATTGCCGCCTCCTGCCACTTGCAGCACTCGCGGACACATCCAAGCTCCTCTTCGCTCTTGATGGCCTTGATCTGATCGACCATCTCGGTTGCGTCCATGAACGTCGCCTTCGAGAAGGTGCGCCTGAGGCGATCCACCATCGAAATCGGCAGCGTGCCGAGACCGATCAGGCCGATCGTTCCACCGGCATAGGGGTGGAGTGCCTTCTCGACAGCATCCGTTTCGTATTCCAGGGAGTAACCGGCGCTGGCATAACTCGGAGCGCCGTACACCGTCGTGACGCCGCGCCAAATGCCGTCGCCTTCGAGTGACAGTTTGCGTTCGAATCCCAACGCCCCCTGGCAGACGACCGACATGCCGCCTTCACGGGGAAACGTCACCGTGATCGGATAGCCTGTGACGGCGGGAAGGTCGGTGAAATATTTGACGTTGCCGCCCATGAAGTCGTTGTTGTTCTGCATGAGAAGCACGTCGATCTTGCGCTCCTCCATGCCCTTACGAACAGTCGCCCACCGGCGCTGGAGTTCCTGGTCTGAAATTGGTCTCATGACCTGTTCGGCTGGCTTCACCATGGTTTGGTCCTTTCTGAATGGTTATGGATAAGGTATTGCATTTCGACGGTCGGAGCAGGCGAGAAGTGGTTATGACGGAATCGTTCCATGTCGAAGGTGGAAAGGGGGTGAACCCCCTTTCCACTTTCCTTAATGGGAGAGCTTCACTACTTCTTTCCACCCAATGTTGGAAGAACCTGTTTGAACGTAACCATATCGGCCAGAAGCTCCTTTTTGTACTCTTCTCCGCTCTTGAAGTCGACGATCGCCCCGCCCAGCTTTTCGATGATGCCGATCACCTTGGGATCCTTCAGGGTCTTTTCGATTGCCTCATCGAATTTGGTGACGATTGCAGGGGCCAGTCCCTTGGGGCCGGCCAGCCCAACTCCGGTTGCAATGGACGATTTCCTGAAACCCTTTTTCCGCAAGCGTTGGAACATCAGGAAAACCGGGGATTCGTTTGGGTGAACACATGCCGAGGATTCGGGCCTTTCCCGCCTGGACCTGGGAGTTGATCGCCGAGACGGAGACGACGCAGATGTCGGTGTGGCCGCCGATCAGGTTGGTGACGGTCTCTCCGCCGCTGTCGAAAGGCACGAAATTGATTTCAATCTTTGCCTCCTGATTGAACACCCCGAGGATCGTGTGGGGGGTGCTCCCCACGCCCATGACAGCGGATTTCAGCTTCCTGGGATTGGCCCTGGCAAAAGCGACCAGCTCTTCAAGTGTTTTGAAGGGGGAGTCCGACCGTACGGAGATGGTCTGGGCAAAAGCGGCCAGTTTGGCGATATAAGTGAAGTCTTTCTCAGGATTGTAGGGAACATTGGCCGTGAATACGGGCGAGATGGTCAGCGGGTCGGAATTGGCCGACACGAGCGTGTATCCGTCCGGTTTTGCGACCGCGGCAAAGGCCGTACCCACTACGCCCCCTCCTCCTGGCTTGTTCACCAGGACGATCGTTCCTTTCAGATTGCTGCCGATAAAGTCGGAGACACTCCTCCAGAGGATATCGGTGAGTCCTCCCGGACCGAAGGGAATGATGACCTGCACCGGGCCCTTCGGGTAATCCTGGGCCTGCGAACCGCCGACCCACAAAAGACAGGTCAGGGCGACAAACAGGATCAATCCCATTTTTGTTCCGATTCTCTTCTGCATAATGCCCTCCTTTTTAATCTCCTGCTCTGAGGTCTTCCCTCAGTCTTTTCTTTCTCAAGAAAAACGGGGAGAGCAGGATCAGTAAAGCCAGGATCAGGAATGAGGCGGAGATGGGTCGTGAAAAAAAGATACCGAATCCCCCATCCGAAATCATCAATGAGCGCTGGAAGGCCTTCTCCATCATGGGACCCAGGACCAAAGCCAGCACAAGCGGGGCTGCCTCATAGTTGAACTTCTTCATCAGATAGCCGATCAAACCGAAAATGACCATGATGATGACATCGTAAGGATTGTTGTTGGTGATATAGGAACCGATGATGCAGAGCAGCAGGATCAGCGAAAACAGGAAGTGATAGGGGATCTTCAGGATCTTGACCCAGAGGCCGATCAACGGGAAGGTTGAGGACGAGGAGCATGGCATTTCCCACGTAGAGGCTGGCCACCAAACCCCAGAAGACTTCGGGGGCTTCCTTGATGAGGAGAGGGCCCGGGCCGTATCCCGTGGATCATCAGGGCCCCCAGAAGCAGTGCCGTCGAAGCGCCGGTAGGAATTCCCAGGCTGAGCATGGGGACAAGGGTCCCTGTGGAGGCGGCATTGTTGGCCGCTTCGGGACCTGCGACCCCCTCAATCACCCCGGTACCAAACTTCTCCGGATGTTTCGAAAGTTTCTTCTCAATGACATAGGAGACAAAGGTCGGAATCACGACGCTCATCCCGGGGATGATCCCCAGGAAGAATCCGAGGATCGTTCCCCTCCCGATGGGTCCGATGCTCCGTTTCCAGTCTTCCCGGTTCGGCAGAAGCCCTTTGATCTTCGTCTCAAAGATCTCCTGCTTGAAGGTTGTCTCAACGTTGATGAGGACTTCAGAAACACCGAAAAGACCGATGACGACCTGGATGAGTCCGACCCCATCCATGAGGGTGATGATCTCGTAAACAAACCGGGGCGAACCGGTCATCTGGTCCAGCCCGATGGTTCCCAGGATCAGCCCGAAGCAGACCATGATCAGGGCGTTGATGATCGATCCCCTGGCCAGGTAGACCATGATGCTCAGCCCCAGCACCATGAGGCAGAAGTACTCAGGAGGACCGAACTTGAGGGCAAAACCGGCCAGGGTGGGCGCGAGGAAGATCGAGCATAAAAATGGTGATCGTTCCTGCGATGAAGGAGCCAAAGGCGGAGATGCCGAGGGCCGGTCCGGCCCTGCCCTTGCGCGCCATCTGGTAACCGTCCAGGCAGGTGACCACCGAGGCAGCCTCTCCCGGGATGTTGACGAGGATGGACGTTGTGGATCCTCCGTACATGGCGCCGTACGTGATCCCTGCCAGGAGAATGATGGTCGAGACAGGAGGCACATAAAATGTCACGGGGAGAAGCAGGGAGAGGGCGGCTGCGGGCCCTACACCCGGAAGAACTCCGATGAGCGTTCCGATCAGGACACCGAAGAAACAGTAAAGCAGATTTCCGGGGCTGGAGGGCAACACCGAAGCCAAAGAGAAGGTCTTTGAAGATGTCCATGCTTCCCTTCTTCTCAGAACCCCAAAATTCCGGAGGGAATTTGGGCCCGAAAGATGACATTAAAGACGAGATTGGCGGCGATTGCCGTGATCAATCCTCCAAGGATAGACGTCTTCCAGCTCTGGGGTTCCACGACCTTGAGGAGGAGGCAGATGAAGAGAAAGGTGTTGATGAGAAAACCGATCCTCTCAAGGGAAAGGGCATAAGCGATGATGGCTGCCAGGATGACGACGATACTCCACCATCGAAATGGCTCCGGGCGGTCCGATTCTTCTTTTTCTTTTTCACGATGGACTGAAGAAGGGCAACCAGAGAGAGGATGAGCATGACGAAACCGGCGCTGAAGGGGAAAAAACCCGGTCCGGGTTGATTGATGGCGCCCAGTTTCAAGCGTGAGGACTCAATACAGACGATCAGCGAGAAGAGAAGCCAAAAGAGATTACAGTAAATAAGAATCCGTCTCATGCCATTTCCCCGGCCTGAACTGCCTTTTCAGTGCATCCTCTGGATCTACTTTAAGGTCAATAGGATCTTGGTTCCGGATTGAGTCCCGGACGGCCCGGATACTTTTCCGCTACGGCAAGGACACTCGGATGATCCAGGGCTGTCAGATGTCCCCGGTCATGGACCAGGGTGTCTCCCACTCGAAACGTTGCGGTCTGAATGTCACCTGTGCAATGCACCCAGTAAGGATAGGCAGCCGTCGGCTGGCGGCGCCCCGATATGGACGTGGATGTTGGAGCTGTGTGAATGGTCGAGGAGCCGACGATAAATGGGATGCGGGCATTGCTGTGGTGCGACACTTTTCGACAGCGGGTGGACGCCGAAATGCAGACAGTTAAAATCGTAGGCCTTCTCCCCGAGTCTTTCATGCACCGAACCTAAGAACCGGCGCAAGGCCTCTGCCTCGGTTCCCGCCTTCGATCTTGATCATTCGGCTCTTTTCCACTGTGACCCGGATCGGTTTGCTAAACCAGGGAGAGATGCCGATATACCGCGACCACCAGCTGAGCATCCGGTCGAAGATGAAGATACCGGAGGTGTTCGACAGACGGATGGGAGGAACGACCCATTCCGGCCACGGCCGATAGGGGCCGGCCTCTTCGCGTCGTATCGTGTAAGTGGTAAACCAGGGGTGATTCGGGGTGAAAGGGGGATTGATGACGCCCTCCAGATGGGTCCCGTTGTCGTCCGTCAACTGCCAGGACAGACCCTCCTTCAAGGGGACGGCCGCCTGGTAACGGATTTCGCTCACCAGTTCATGAGGGGTTTGAGCCCAGGCAGTGCAGAGAAGCGGCGCCGTCGTGGCGAAATTACGCACCATGATGATCTTGCTCTCCCACAGAAACTGCTTGAACTCCACGATCTCTTCAAACACGATATCAAAGGAGTTGTTGATAAAGATATCGCAAGCGGTCAGGGCGGCCTTGAGGACCGGGGGGAATCGCCAGGCGTGAGGTTTCACCGGTTCGTCGATCCAGAGAACGGAAGGATTCGCTCCCCGGGCCTGGATTGCGGCCTGAATCCAGGAGATGGCCTGCTTCGTCGACCAGGTTGTCTCCTCCATAGAGCCCGTCAAGATGGGCCAGCAGTAGGACCTCCTGGCCCGGCTGAATCCTGGCACAGTGATCCAGCATGTCGCCGATGGCTACCGCAGCGCCTTTCGGAATTCCCTGCATTGTCGTCATTGGACCGATCCTTCCTGTTACAGTTGCGTTGAAGTACCGCCGTCGTCTCCCGCTTCATCAGGACGCCGGGAAAACTCTTGAGCCTTCCAAGAAACGGCTATGAATTATTACATCAGAGCATGAAAAATGTCAACCCAACTGCGGGTCATTATGTGGATCAGACCCTCTTCGAATTCCGAGGTGAGGGGAAAGCGATGGTTTTCGTCAGAAATATCAAGTTCATAGCGCCAAGATAAGAGTTCAAATCCAGGGGTCGAATCGTGGTTGTTTCCGGTCACACTTTTTTCACCTTTTTCCCTTGACAAAGCTTTTTCAGCATCTTAATATGAGTAAAAGCTCATATGAGAGGAAACTCATATTATTATGAATGAGAAGGTCTTAGAGTCACTGTCGAGACTCTTCAAACTCTTGAACGATCCGAATCGCCTCAAGATTCTTTTTGCCATAGGAAAAGA